>DAOLZQ010000018.1:0-2489 GCA_035426385.1 Saprospiraceae bacterium | reverse complement strand
CTTGAATTTAGTAGAGACGAAGCTGTTGCTGCCATGTTGGCTCGGCATGGACTGACCAATGCAACTAGCTTACCTACTTGGGTCGAAGACTCGGTAAATGCAATTTATTATTTTAGCAGTTGGTTGCCCTTTACTATCATTTATGATTTTTGTGACTGGAATAATCAAGCTAATAATACTAAGACTTGTTCTAATTTCTTACTGGACTTAGGCACATTAGATAAAAAGCCTTCTTCGTTTGACAACCAGGACTATTTGTTAAAGCCGAGAGACATTATATATCGAAGCAGATTTCTCTTTAATCGAATTGCTACTATAGATTCTGATGCAGGCGTTCACCGACATGGTTTATGTGGAACAAGCATAAATAATAGGGCACGAAGTTGGAGAAAAGGAAGTATATTTTAAATAGCTAAGACAAGGAGGACAGTTCTTTCTATCCTCCTTATCATTTATTTAATTATTTTATATATTAAACCACTGATATTCATGAAGCGTTATTTGTTATTGGGACTTATATTTATTTTTTCTATAACCTTTAGCTTTAGTCAAAGATTTCAAATTGATTCTACTTTTGGAATTAATGGGCGTGCATATAGCATTACGCCACCTAATGGATTACCAATTTCTTCTAAAATTTCACTTGATAAAATATTGGTCAATATATCTTATCAGTCAGCAACTACCTTTAGGGGGAAATTTTGTTATTCTATATTTGATGCTCAGGGCAAATTATTTAATGATTTAGGCCAAGATGGAGTGGTATTGGATTCATTAACACTTGATCATGTTGGTTTTGACGGTGTTATGACAAAAGGGGGTGAAGTTCTACAAGTTGGAGGTATTGAGTTTGAAAATTCCGGAGCTGCACTAGTTGGGAAATTTAATTCCGCAGGAATAATTGATCGCTCATTTGGAGATAAGGGGTTCTTCTTAAAAAAGTTAGATTTCATTTCACAGGCTATAACTATTATAATGGATGAAATGGAAAGTATCTATGTGGGAGCACTTTCAGCAACAAATGTATCGGAAACTTCTTTTATTATGAAATTGACTCCTTCTGGTGCTCCAGACACTTCATTTAATTCTTCTGGTTATTTTGTATGTAATTTCAATGGAGAGCCAAAAATCCGGAAAATTATATTTCAAGAGGATGGCAAACTCTTAGCCTTTTGTGAGCAGTCATTTATTAACGCTACGCATATTTTGATTTTTCGATTATTAACAAACGGAACATTGGATACTTCTTTTGGTGACAATGGTTCTATTAGTATTCCACTTAGAGATATTGATACTTATGCTGGCGATTTTGTAAGACTGTCGAATCGTAGGTATGCTTTCAATTCGATACGAAATGTGTTTGAACCTGGGGAAACCCCTTTATCTGACGTTTATGTCATAAAGGAAAATGGAGAATTAGATACCACTTTTTGTACTGATTGTCCTCAGCCTGGTGTTTCCCCTATTGAAGGTAATCTGATAGAATCAATATTACCTTACAGAGATAAGATATTATTAGGTGGTTGGATTCCGGATGGCGATGGTAACTTTTCCAGAATACGAATTGATAGGCTATCAGATGATAAATTGGATGTGAATTTTAGAGCTGTTAACGCCAACTTTTTTGAAAGTATGAAAGATTCTTTTTATTTAACGTCTTATGTGCTACAAGATACCTCTCGAGTTATTTGCTTAGGGTTGGATAGAACTGTATCTAAATCATATAATGCCACTTTACTTGCCTTAAAGCTTGACAATTCAATCTCCAATAAAAAGTTGGAAACGACTACAGATGACATCCTACTGTATCCCAATCCTGTAGATGATATATTGCATTTAGTTTTATCGAATCCTGAAAAATCGAACCCTTCGATAATTGTAAAGGTATATACCGTAGAAGGAAAGCTCATTAAAACACAAGCTTGTAGTGTAGAAGATGGTGAACTGAAAGTGCCTATCAAATTATTACCTCCGGGAAATTATGTAGGGACAATAAATAATGGTATTGCAATTCAAACATTTAAATTCTCGAAGATTTAAATTTTATTCCCCCAAAAAAGGATATCGGTAATCGGTCGGTGGAACAAATGTCTCCTTGATGGTCCGTGCAGAAACCCAGCGATATAAATTTAGTACTGATCCGGCCTTGTCATTGGTGCCCGAACCTCTGGCGCCGCCAAACGGCTGCTGGCCGACTACCGCACCGGTGGGTTTGTCATTGATATAAAAATTACCGGCTGCATTACTTAGCTTACGTGTAGCCAATTCAATAGCATAGCGGTCTTTTGAAAATATGGAACCCGTCAGCGCATATGGAGATGTATCATTGAGTATGTCCAAGGTCTCTTCAAATTCCTTGTCCTTATAGACATAGATGGTGAGAATGGGGCCGAAGAGTTCGGTGCACATAGTGGTGTATTTAGGATCAGACGTTTCAATCACCGTCGGCTCGATAAACCAACCTACGCTCTTGTCATAATTTCCGCCGA
>DAOLZQ010000017.1:0-50314 GCA_035426385.1 Saprospiraceae bacterium | reverse complement strand
TGATTGAAAATCAGTCGAAATCTAAGAGTGATTGACTGAAGGACTTCTTCACTTCGTTGGAAAATCCGGAAAAATATCCCATTGTGGTTTTGGTGTCGCTATGTCCCAATGCTTCACCTACAAACTCCATGCTTGCACCTTTCTGTACCGCTAAGCTCACATAAGTATGCCTGGCCCAATAAGTAGATATCTTTTCAGTTATACCTACACTATGAGCATATTTCAAAAAGTGTTGATTAATGTATCGGGTAAATGCTCGCCTTCTTTGGAACTGCTCCATTGCCGTTTGATGAGGTTCTAAAATAGGGAATATGTAATCATTGGGTGATTGGTTGATGTCACCATATTTTTGGATTACCTCTTTGGCATAATCATTTAGGTAAACCGTTATTTCTTTGACCTCATTGTTAGTTTTGGCAGTCTTCGACCGGATGAACGTTATTTTCGCCTCATCATAGTCTCTGCATCTCAATTTTATGATGTCGGCAATATTCATGCCGTTACATAAGTAGGAAAGAAACCAAAATGCTTTTGCCTTTTCTTGATCCGTTGTCTTCGCCTCACCGGTGAACAGTGTCTTCATCTGATCTTTGGTCAGTGCTTTTTTAACCTTTTTTGAGGTCCGGATTTGATATTTCCCCTTTTTTGTCAGTCCAAATGGATACAGATCAGGCGAAATTGCCTTATCAGTGATAGCTTCATTGAATACTGTTCTAAGATTGCGTAAATAAATGCCTATGGTGGCGATACTTTTCTGTTCCACTTCGACACAATGAGTTTCAAGCCTTTCTAAGTATCGGGGTGTAATGTCTTTGAAGTTGATGTTGGAGTGTGCATGGAAGCGTAGTAGGCAATTTAGTGAATTCAAATACCCATTGGCTGTACTGATGTTCCCGGTGCTGTTCCACTTATCTATTATCTTTTCAAAGTAGAAATTAACATCCAGGTCTTTGTTGGTGGTCCTATTGAACATCAATCGTTCGAAGTCATCAATGGTGAAGATTGGTAGTTTTCCGGCTACTTCATTGGCCTTCGCTTCAAGTGCTGCCCACTTTTTTCGCTGTTCCTTACTGTCAGATCGGGGTTTTGTAGTTAACCAAATGCTTTTGAAGTCTGCTTCAGTCACAGCGAATTTGGTGGAATACATTTTTTGAGTGCGTGGAAATGATACAAATACTCTCAATTTTACCGGGAAAGTGCCATCTTTTAGGGGTGATCTTCTATCTAAAACTATAGAAATTGATACGTTGTCCTTCATGTCAAAAATCTTCTAAAAACTACTTGCATACAATTTGCATACAACTTGCATACAAAAACACAAAAGATACAGATAGCAACAAAAAGTTGAAATCTTTCAAAACCCTTTGTATATTTGGCTTTACAAAGATAATCACTAACATTACAAAACAAAGGAATAGTGTAAAAATCTGCTTTGGGAGCAGGGGGTCCCAGGTTCGAATCCTGGTACCCCGACAAAAAAAGGGCTTCTCTGTAAAGAGAGGCCCTTTTGTTATTTTATGTACGAAGTTATCTTTTTTTCATTGCTTTCTTCACTACCTTAAGAGATTCAAAATAGGAGTCTAGTAATAATATAGCAACAAGAATATCAACCTTCTAATTTCTTACGAGTTATTATAATATGGCTTCAGAGTAAGTATAGATCTCCACTTAACACTTTATTTAACAGCAATTTCAAAACTACTTTGGAGTTCTGTAGCATGATGTTATTCCCCGAACGCTGTAGATTGTAGATCGCAATATTTTGGACATGGCAATTTAATCTTCTTGGGTGGCTCAGTATAATTGACTGAATCGGTTACATGGTCATGTCCATCTTTGTCTAATGGGGAAAGTAAAAAATAGCCAACGTTGTCTCCACTTGCTAAGTATATCCGTACTGTTTTGGTAGTAGTTTGGTGTGTCATAAATGATCTAATCGATTCCAGGCTACTGCTGTCCAAATCCAAATAACTTCCGCGATTTGAGACTGTATCCAGCCTCATTACATTCTCTTTTGCAGTTTTCCATGATAATTTGGCAAATTTAGCTGGTTTGGGTTGATCGTCCTCTTTTCCTTTCGAGAGAAAGTTACTTAGCAGAAACCCTAGAATAATAAAAATGACATACAAGAGTAAAGACATGGGTGACATTAATTGCCTCATAGAGGAAGGTTGGTTTGAACTAGACATGTTAAAATTTTTATTGGTGTTTGAAAATATGTACTGCAATATAAGGAATATTCTATTTACTTCGAATTATTTCCAATATGTTCTATTAATATAGCTTTCAAAATACAGTAAAATTCATTGTTTTATTATACAGCATTTACTAGATTTAAATCGTGGCACTCTAAATCAAAAGTGATTTCAATCCAATGAAAATAAATAAAATAAACGATTTATTACGCATTTTTTGCCTTGCAAAATTCAAAACTATTGTAATATCCTCTAGAGGAACTGCTAGGGATTTTAGACCATAGTGCGCGACCGCTTAATTATTCAGTGGAAAAGTAATTGCATCATTAACAACATCGAACCATTTAATGTCACTGAAGAGGGGGTGGAGCACCACCATCTCCCATGGCTGTATTACTTATATCACAATATTTTGGGCATGGCAATCCAGGTTGTTTTCGAAGAAAGTATAATATTCTAGCAGTTTGCGCATCTTGTCCATTCACTTTAAGAGGTGAGAGGAAGAAGTATCCCGAGTCAATTTTACTGCCCAAATAGACACGAACTGCACCAGGCAAGGGATTTTGATCAAAATATGCTCGAAGGGTATCTAAAGTTCCTTTTGACAAGTCAAGATAAGTTCCCCAATTGGGATTTTGTGGTGTCGCGGGGCGCAGATTATTCACATATTGCTTTGCTGTCATCCAAGCTTTGGTTTTGAATTCAACACTAATTTCTGGGCACATGGAAGGAGGCTGTTTGAGATATCTTATTCCATAGCCTAGAAACAAAAATACAGCAAAACAGAGCCATGCTAAAGGTGAAGTAAAGATTCTCTTCAAAGAAGGTTGGTTTGAGTTAGACATGATGAAGCTTTATTGGTGTTTGAAAATATATAGTGCAATATAAAGTATTTTATATATATTTCGAACTATTTTTACTTCAGATCAATGTCATGTCTTTTAGCTAGCAGATGTAACCGCCTGTTCTTACTATTATTGGTGAGTTCAGTAGGCTTTATGGCGTGCAATAAGCATAATGACCTCCCAGACTGGGTTCAATCACAATCTAAAGCCACCATTAAGGATCGGACTAAAGTAGATTTTTGTATCTCAAGAGCACACTATTATCAGGATACATTTGTAGACATAGTAAAGGCAGATAGTTTTTTGACTGAAGCTCGGTCACTTGCCATTTTGGTGGACGATCCTTATTTGATATTACTTTCAGGTAATGCATTACTGGAATTAAAGACACTTGAACCACCTGATGCTACACATGCAAAGGAGCTTTTTTACAAAAGTTTATCCAGTGCTAAAAAATTAGAATCTGAGTCATTGATGCTGGATTCTTATTTAGCAATTTGTGCATATTTTATTAGAACCGGTGATGCCATCGAAGCATTGAACTTTATTAATCAAGTTGATCGCACCTCACTCTTGGAATCTTACTATGAGATAGCCCTCTTACTTACCCATGCAGACATTAATCATCTCAAGAAGCAGCCGTTCCTACAATTAAAGAATCTGCTTGAAGCAATGTATCAGTCGCGGGAAGCGAGCCTGGATTCCTTTCATCGTGAATGTCTTTACAAGATTTCAGATTTCTATTTGATGGATCATCAATATAAGAAAGCCATGGAATATGTGCGCTTGGTCAAAACTTCTCTTTTTGAAAACCCACCTGTTGATTCAGTAGATTTCTATTTCAGTGAATTACAGCGTCTGAGTGTAATGATATATGATGAAGATTATGATGGTACGGAGGGAATCTTTAGAAGAGTCTTGGCTTTTGCAAAGGGACGCAAATGGATTGAGATGGAAAGCCGTGCGCTTAGTATAATGAGAACATCTTACATAAATCAAGATAAATTTTTAGAGCTCGCAAACTTATATAAAGACGATCCGGGAGATAAAAGATATTTACGTTCAGATGTACCATCTATTTATTATAGAATTATTGCATATCAGGAGGAAAGTAAGAATAATATTGATTCTGCTATTTATTACTATGAATATGCTGGTAATTTTTTAACAGGCGAGAATGATTATGCTTATGCTAACTATTTTAAAAGGAGAGCTCAATTCTATGCGCGAAATAAACTGAAAAGAAATGCTTTGAGAGACTATATTTCTGCATTTCAACATTCCCTTAAGACCACAGATTATTTCCTTCAGATTGAGATTGGAAATGAAATATTGAGCTACTACAAGCTAAACCAAGACTTGCAGGTTCAATTAGATTATCTCAGGAGTATTAGTGCAGCTAAATCAGCGCGGATCCAAATGCAGTCAGATGAGAAAGTCAAAGATTTGGAGTTACAAAATATTCTGGCTCAGTCTCAATTGGATCATGAAAAAAAGCAAATCTATTTAAACCAGAAAAGAAATACACAGTACTTAATACTCATTTTGATACTGATCCTACTTTTTATGAGTTTGGTAGTCATTTCGGTCTACAAAGTACCATCCTGGTGGATTAAATCTATGGGGTATGTCTCCTTTATCATGTTCTTTGAAGTGATTGTATTATTTATTGATCAATGGTTGCATGAAATAACTCATGGTTCACCAATTCAAATTATTTTATTTAAAGTTGTCTTAATATCATTTTTGTTTCCACTACATCATTATGTTGAAAAGACATTTATCAGTCTAATTCTGGAAAATGATCTTGTGGATTCTTTCAGGACAGCGATACAAAGCGTATGGAGAGTGAAGAAGAAGGAGGAGATCACAAAGGTTTCAGAGCCGGGTCAGCTACACGAAGAGGGATAAAATGACCCATAAGTTGGGGAGTTACTCTTTATTTTATTCCTCACTTTTACGTGGGTAGACAGTTGGAACAATATTTCGGTTATTCTATAGTTATTATCATCTTTTCTAATGGAGGTAGTGACATCTTCTAGGAATCATTTGATTGATGAAAGGAGAGAATTCATTATTAATTCACTGTTCAGTCGATACTGCACGCTACAAGCATATTATTTACATAAAAAATATACTGAGATTTAAAATAGGAGTAACTCTGAGTCTTTTACCCTATTGAGTCTGTATGTTAATATTTAAGGGAACCAAAGAAAGTAATAGTAACCATGCAATGTCGGTAAAAGTGGCTAGCTGTATAAGAATGTTTTTCGAACTGAGTAATTCTCAGTTATATAGAAGCTTATTTCTTTGAGATGATATAGTAACATGATTCTTTAAATTTGATTATCTCATGTAGTTATTGAAGATTCAATTTTAATTGATTTCAGCCACATAATATGCATTCTTAATTATTTTTTTGACCAGTATGTAGGATTTAAATAAATGGAATACTATTATAATATGATATATTATTCTATTTTCTATCGTTACTTTGTTACTCCTTGGGAGTGGATCCCAAAGCCGTAACGCTAATGTCACAATATTTAGGGCATTTCAAACCTGAAAATGAACGTTCGATATACATCATTGCAGGTGTACGGACTTCCTCTCCCGTTGTAGTTATTGGAGAGAGAAATAAATAGCCCTTATTGTTTCCACTGCCCAGATATATACGGACATTCCCTTTAGATGAATATTGAGCTAGATATGCAGATATTGAATTCAGTGAAGTTTGCGAAAGATCGATATAAGTTCCCCAATTAGAATTTGGACCACAAGGAGGACGTAAATCCATTACATACTGTTTGGCGGTGTCCCAGGGAATCGTGGGAAAAGTCATAGCTGACGGATTGATTTCTCTTGGTGCGGGCGCAACACTACTTAGAAAAAGGCCGGATAAAATAAAAGAGCTAAAGAAAATTAGTGCTGAAGGCGAGAAGAATGACTTCGCGGATTTAGATTTGTTTGAAATGGACATGCTTTATAAATTATTGGGGTTTGAAAATATTTATGCAATATAAAGTATATCATAATTATTTCAAAGTTATTTTATATCATTTTAGGTAATAGTTGTATAAATGTGATAATTGTGAATTACTGTCATCTAAGAGTAGAAACCTATTATCAAAACTTAGATGAGAAATATTTGGATTTCATGAAGTGAATGAATGAAACTAAAATTTAGGACAACTAATTTTCTTTTTACTCAGTTTCCTTTGAGTGTTACCATATCCAAAATTCTTTCCTCCAGTCTTGAAGTGTATTCCACTTAGACTGACTCCCAATTTAATTACTGTAAAATAATACCAATCCTTGTAGTTTGGGTCACCTCGTACTCCTGTAGAGCTCGGATAAGGTGCTGATGAGTTGAGCTCATCACCGCGAAAGGTGAGTTCTACTGACTTTTGGCCAGCATATTGGAGTAATGTCTCCTGATCGGGATAGGTAGTACTCACATCATCTAGATAATCGGTAAATGTCTTTCTAAATCCTAGTTGTGCGCCTACAGAGATCAACTGGGTAACATGATAGGTAATTCCACCGCCAAATGGTAATGAGTAATTAGTGAGTTTATAGGGAGGATGTTCAGGATAGTCAGGAGAGCCCTGAGCTTCTGTGGTTAGCGAATGGAGAAAAACTTTTTCTCCTCCCGTATCATAAGTATAGGGGTTATAATGAAATAGTGCTACACCACCAAAGATATACGGTGTAATTTTAATACGTTCATAATTGAACAAGTCTATTTGTAACGTAAGATATCCCTCCTGTAGATTACTGACAAAGCTGAGATTGCGCGCCCTAAGATCAGGCTGGACATTAAATTTGTCTGCAGCTCCGATTTTGGCAAAGTTAAATCCACCGCTTATTGATAAATATGGAAATGGATATAGTTGGACGTATATCCCGCCCACCGCTCGAGATTGTGATAGTGTGGAAATATTATTAAGAAGATCTCCCTGATAATTGGATAGCCCTCCGCTTATCCCAATAAATAGCTCTTGACTAGACAATGCGTTTGGGAATAGAAATAATACTAGTATAGAGTATCTTAAATATACTTTTATCACAGCTAAGCCTTTTTATTAAAAACAATAATGTGAAATTAATTGTGAAAGGAAAGCTCAATTTCTATTGCAATATAGTAAACACTTAACAGATTATGTCCCAAATCCTATATTAAACAGTGGATCTCCATGAAATACAACCGGTTTATTATTATTCCCGATAATAGTTCCTGGCCGGTTGGCTATGATCTGTTGGCTGCCTGCACCATAAGGGTCATGTATGTTGCCCAGGCACTCACCTTTATGGACCTTGGAACCAGCAATTTTGCTAAAAGTAAATATACCTGAAGTATTGGCTCTGATCCATGAACTATTCAGTAATAGCTCCGAGGGTTGATCAAGCATTGGGTAATGCTCCATATGGAAGTAGTTTAATACTTTTTTGATGCCCCTGATGCCTTCGTCAATTGAAAATTCGTCCAAACGTAAATTTTCTCCACCTTCAAAAACTATTGCAGGTAAGCCATGGTCCATGCTTATCCGGCGGAATGAACGAGGGATCGTAGACTTGACCACTCTAAGTGGTGCATTGAAGATGTCAGCAAGTTCTACCGCTTTGGGATCTTTAGTGCTAAATCGAACCTGGGGATAATTGTACCGGGACTGACCACCTGTATGAAAATCAATACTCATGGTTACGTAAGGTAAAATATGTCTGGTCAGAACTCGTGCTACCCTGGATGCCATACTTCCTGAAGATGACCCTGGAAAACTGCGATTGACATCCTTGCCATCTATTACCTCACGTGAGAAGTTGATAAAGCCATATACATTAAGTAAAGGTATAGCTATGACACTTCCTGATTTAAGTTGGCTAAAGATATTCGCTTCCATAGCTCGTCTCACTATCTCGATACCATTGATTTCATCACCATGCATTCCCGCCAGAAGCAGTAATACCGGTCCGGGGTTTGAGGAGCGGTATACATGTGCGTGAATGGTTATTTGGTTTCCGGTAGGTAATCTTCCGACCGGCAAGCGCACTGATTCCTGCATACCGGTGCTGATCAGTGTGCCTCCTATATTGAATTGATTATCCAATTTTCTTGATTAAGCCAGCTAAGTTTTGCTCAGCTAATGATCGTGCATAAGTGATTATTTTAGCTGCGACATTGACTTTGGTTACGTTCTCAATACCCTCCAGGCCCGGACTTGCATTTACTTCTAGTATGACTGGCCCACCTTTACTGCGCATGAAATCTACTCCTGCTATACTCAGATCAAGTATTCTGGCTGAGCGCAACACAATTTCTTCTTCTTCGGTGGTAAGTTTGATAGGAATCGCAGTAGCACCACGATGCATATTAGAGCGAAACTCATCTCCCTGTGCACTTCTTAACATACTGGCTACTAATTCTCCGTTTACAATAAATGCGCGAATATCGGATCCTTGGGCCTCGCGTATGAATTGTTGGAGTATATACTTTTGATGAAGTGTCTGGAAGGCCTCAGCTATAGATTGAGTATTATTCAGGCTCTCGGATAAGATGACACCGAGGCCATGAGTGCTCTCAAGTAATTTTATTATTAGTGGAAAATTAAATTGCTTTTTGATAAATTCAGTATCCACACTAAGCGGGCTGATCAGACTGGTCTTAGGAATAGGAAGGCCGTGTGCCGCTAGTTTCTGGAGTGCCACCAGTTTGTCTCTAGCCATCAAGAGTGCATCAGAGGTAGTGGTGATGGGAACTTTCATGAGTTCAAACTGTCGCAAGATGGCAGCGCCATAATTAGTGATCGTACTGCCTATCCGGGGTATAACTACATCTACTTTAATTTCTTTTCCATCTTCGTTGAAGATTTTGCTCCCCTCCTGATGAATGACACAATTAAAAGTTAAAGGATCTCTGACATCTACACTAATCCGCTTTTTTCTGCATTCAAAGACTAGCCTTTGCGTTGAATACAAAGTGGCATTGCGTGAGAGAATTAAAGCTTTCATGTAAGAGTTGCTTTTTAAAGGTGTAGATTTAAAATATTTTATTTTTTACTGACCAGAGCTAACAGTTATCCAATCTGCTCTCTACTACCTGGGATATTCCGTCAAATATCTCGTCAATCGAACCAACACCTTTTATAAGATGAGATTTTCCAAACTGTGCAAAATGATCGTAAACAGGCTGAGTTTCATTTCTGTAAACCTGTATGCGATTCCGAATGATAGCTTCATCCATGTCATCTGCCCTCCCTGCTTCCTTGCCCCTCCTGGTGAGACGGTGGATGATTTCATCCTCATCAACATCAAGTGCGATGAGAGCTAAAATTTCTTCTCCATTTTCCTCTAGTAGGGTAATCAGTGCTTCTGCCTGTGGTATAGTTCGGGGGAAACCATCAAAAATGAATCCCTCAACATCCGGGTGTCTTTCCATTTTGGCCTTCAGCATATCTATAGTGACCTGATCCGGTACTAATTTACCTTCAGACATAAAGCTTTTGGCGAGTTGTCCAAGAGGAGTATCATTCGACATTTCATAGCGAAATAAATCACCGGTAGATATATGAATTAGATTGTACTTCTCTGCTAATTTGCTGGCCTGAGTTCCTTTGCCGGAGCCTGGAGGACCAAATAAAATAATGTTAATCATAGAGTTAATATAAAATCAAATATGTATTTTTTTTAAAAAAAGATGATAAAAATAATCAAATTTTTACTTTTCTCATCATCCGGCAATAACGGTAAGCATCTTTTCCGGATTCAAATATTGTTGAGTTTTGTGAAAAAAGGCTTCCTGGTCCATCGTTTTTATAGCCATCATTAGATCTCTTCCTGAATCATAACTTATTTCTTCCACCAGGCAATTCTTGAGCGTTTCGGCTGTATTGTAGACCCCATCATATAACTGATGCATGTTCCCGATGATATAATTGCGAATCATACTAAACTCAGACTTACCTGTTGGAATTCTCAATAACCTGTTCAGTTGTTTGAGAATTTCACTCAACATTTCATTTACATGGATACCCGAAGTGTCGGCTGTAATATAATATAATGAACCTAGTAAGGCGGTATCCAGTTGGCTGGAGATGTGGTACGTCAATCCTTTTTTTTCTCTGATTGATTTGTTTAGCCTAGAGTTGAAATAGCCACCGATTAATATATTAAGTACATAGAGATATGGATAGTCGGAGTGGGATTTATTGAGTGTTGTATAGCCCATTTTGACTGACAATTGGGTTCGGTTAGTACCAGGGATCGCTATTACCCGTGCCTCCTGAGTGGGAAGGGGTGTTATCTTAACTGTATGTCTGCTACTTAATGGTATGATTTCTAACTGCTTAAGGATAATCTCTAGTGTCTCAGGACCTACATTCCCTGCTAGGATTACAAATGAGCCTTCAGTCCAATAATTTAGATCATAATGCTCTATTAAATCATGACGTGTGACTGATCTGATAGTTTCCTCTGTCGTATTATAACCATAGGAGTGCTCCTTCCCGAATATTTGTAGCGTGAGTTCTCTGAAAGACACAATATCATTGTCAGTCAAGGCCACTTTTAGTTGATCTGATTTGATTTTTTTGATTAATCTAAGATCTGACCCACTAAATCTTGGATGAGTCAAAATAGACATAGTTCGCTCGAAAAGCTGGAGGGCAAATTTCTTTAGAGAAAAAAAACCTGCCCCCGCATAGTCTAATCCATTGAAACTGTATAATGAAGATCCGCGGTAGTCGAAGTAATCGGCATTTTCAAAACTGGTATGCATCCTAGATCCTTCGCGAAGCATTCTGGTACATAACTCACCTGCCGACCTTTTAACTTCTGCACTTCGACCGGCTGGAAAGCACCACTCCATCTTTACACTATCCATATGTGCGTCAGCCAAATGATACACTTTTAACTGATTGGCCAGCGTCATTTCATTTACCTGAGGGAGATCAAATACCTTCGGCGCATTAATCCGGGGCACTTTGAGAAAATCTGGCATTATAGTTTAGTTTGTTTCAGAATAAGACGACCCCTTTGCTTTATAAGTTTATAAGCAATATTTCGAGTTCCGCCTGTGGGACAACAATTCGGGTCAATCTCACGGTATTTGGGGTATTTGCGGTATAGATATGGATATTTTATGTAAAAACTATCGTGACCCATATAATTCTCGTCAGCATTGGCATCAGCTGAAGAAAATAAAATAGTGTCCAGTCCTGATTTGCCTAGTTGATACCCAATCACATCACCATATGAACCCGATCCGCTGCTGGTATTGAAGATATATACCTCTTTTAGTCCATCGTTATTTAGATCTGTCACATGCACATCCTGTATTTGTCCATCCAACTGAAGTTTGGTAGTATATTGCTTTGACTGGGTAGAATCTTTGATATCAACTTGTAATTCTGACATCAAACGGTCCTTTTTTGAAGTGAGTGCAATATCAAGTCCGTCCTTGCGAATACGCTTGATTTCAACCTCAGAGTCTCCTATGTGTATGGAGTCTGGAGATGCAATCATTGGTGTGGCGGTGGTCTTGGGGTCATTGGCACAACCCATCCAGAGCATGAAGAACAATATTGGTCCCAATTTTTTATAAAAGAAATGACTTATGGTTGGTTTATTAATCATATCAAACGTTACTTAAATAATATGAGATAGTATTTGGACATCTATCTGTAATCTATTGAAAGGTGAAGCAAAAATAATTAGTTTTATATCTTTGAGGCCAATATGATTTCCAGGAAATGTATAAGAGGACTATTTGGTCTGACACTACTGTGTCTTTCTATGAGTAGTTGTACTGATAAAGAGACTCTGCCGAATTATTTCTTTTTGAAAGATTATAAAATGGCTGGACAGATAGACGCCTTCTCCAAAGATCAAAACTTTGAAGACTATTGGGTCTATACCGACAATTCACTATTGGGAGTATTTCCACCTCATTCCGTAGCACCCGTGCTCAATTTTGCACTAGGTAAACATGAAATGGCTATTTTCCCGGGTATCAGAGCAAATGGTTTGAGAGATGAGGCAGTAATTTATCCGTTTATAGAACCATATCGCGTATCTATTGATCTATGTCAATGTGGAAGAATGGATACTATTAGGCCAGAATTTAAATATAAGTCTTCTACTAAGTACTCGTTTGTCGTGGACTTTGAACCTACCAATATCTTTGTAGAAGATTATGACAAAGATCTGACAACTTACATGGAAATAGTAGATTCCACCCAAGGTGAAGTCTATGAAGGCAAAGGATCCGGCAGGCTTAAAATAAATAAGGATCATCTGGCTAATAGTGTTGGTACAAACATTTACTTTAATGATTTTCAAGATGAATCGAGGGAAATCTACCTTGAGCTGAATTATAAAGGCACCGCTGCAATTGAGGTTTACTTAGAGTTTCAGGGTTCGTTTATCTATACCCAACCAGTCTTTGTAAGTGGTTTATATCCAAGCTCAGAGTGGAAGAAGGCATATATCAATCTTGCACCTATAGTAAATCAGGCACAAGCTTCAGACGGGATGCGAGTGATACTATCAGGTATCTATAATTATAATGACCCCAATGTCACCCAGCAAGTATATATAGATAATATCAAACTGTTGCATTTCTAATTATATGCACAATACTCGAAAAAAAGACCTGTTGCTTTATGGGATCCTAGATGCCATAATGGCGATATCTGCGGTGATGATATTTATGTGGAGATTTAATTGGATGCCTTCCTTTGAACAACAACATGACTATGCCTTAAAATACTGGGGTGTTTTACTATTTATTGTTACCGGCTGGATTTTGGTATATATGCTATTTGATAGCTATCTAGATTTATACCGACAATCACGCTTGGTGGCCTTCACACGGACCTTCTTTATTTCTCTTCTCGGCACATTGTTTATAACTATACTTCTAAGAGACAATCTTCAGGAAAGACATTCCTTCGGAGGGTATTGGTTGTATTATTTTTTGCTGCATTTTAGTCTCACCACTCTCTCTAGAATGGGTCTATTGACGAGAGCTAGTCACCGTCTGAAAACTGGGTCAGTCACCTTTAATACACTAATCATTGGCGGAAATGAAAATGCAACTGAGCTTTTTCAGGAGATTCGCAGTCGTGAGAAGGGCTTGGGGTATAATTTTATCGGCTACATTGACAGTAATGGGAACAGCCTTAATATTCTTGATGAATATCTACCCTGTCTGGGAGGGATAAATGACCTAAGCAGAATAATCATCGATAGTAAAATTGAAGAGGTCATAGTAGCTATAGAAGGTAGTGAAAAGGAGAAGCTGAAATCAATTCTGGACATTCTCTTTGACTTTTCAAATGATATATTGATAAAAGTAATCCCTGGAATGTATGAAATCATGCTCGGTTCTGTCAAGATGAACCATGTGTATGGCGCAGTACTTATAGAGATAGAGCAGGAAATTATGCCAAAGTGGCAAAAAATGATAAAACGACTCATAGATATCGTGCTCAGTATCATGGTGTTGATTTTACTATTTCCTGTATATGTCTTTATCTGGATCCGGGTAAAGATGTCTTCTCCGGGGCCTGCTATCTTCAGCCAGGAGCGCATAGGACTCAATGGCAAGCCCTTTAATATCATCAAGTTCAGGTCAATGTATATGGATGCCGAAGAGACCGGTCCTCAACTTAGTAGCGAAAATGACGACCGATGTACCCCTGTGGGGGCTATGCTGCGCAAATGGAGGCTTGATGAATTGCCTCAGTTTTGGAATGTGCTGAGGGGTGAAATGTCCATTGTGGGCCCAAGACCTGAACGTAAATACTATATTGACAAGATCATGCAGCTCGCTCCACACTATAAACACCTGCTAAAAGTAAGGCCAGGTATTACCTCTTGGGGCCAGGTTAAATACGGATATGCTTCTAACGTGCCTGAAATGCTTCAGCGACTAAAGTTTGATATTCTCTACATTGAAAATATGTCTTTGGCACTCGACTTCAAAATTCTCTTCTATACTTTATTGGTATTGATCCAGGGCAGGGGGAAATAATAAGTAGTAGTTTCCGGCTAATTTCCTCGGAGTAACCTTGTATTTCTACCCCAATTGAAATATCCACCTTCAGAATTCGTTACTTTTATAGTCAATTAGATACTCTAAGTTGGTTCTATAATTGCATAATATTATTTTTATAAAGGATTGTTTTGATAGGTTAAAGTGTAAACTTTAACCTATTTTTTTTACACATAAATTGAGGAGTTTTAAGGAAATACTTTCAATATTATTTAATGCCAGATCTGATTACTACGAGGTATTTAGATTCGATCTGGTCTGAGATAGTCAGACTGTACACAATGCCGTCCTTGACCCAAACTTTTCGCTTACTTGAGTTAATCAAGTCTCTCTCGTCAGGAGAAGCTTTCAGGGCTTTCTGCAATGTAAGTGCAATGCTGTATTCACCTTTTTTTCCCTGAGCCCAGGTATAAGTGCAGGTGGTACTATGCTCTTTCCGTCTGTTGTCGATATGGGCTGCGGATGCTCCAGGGAAATGTGAAACTACTTGCTTCATCGTGAGTCTCTCACATGCATCAGGCATTACGAAAGGTGATGATTTATCCACCCAAGGAGAAATTTCCACACTATCCGCATTAGAAATAGAATCGACTTGCGAATCTGTTAATGAGATAGAGGGCGAAGATTCCTGTTTGCAAGCCATCATTAAGCATAGGCAACACAGTATCCCTGATAAGGAAACATACCTCAAATGCATATATAACAATGATTTAAAACTTAGTCTCAATTACGTAAGGCAACATCTTTCGCCAAGTCGGCCAATCATGAGGCATATCTGCTCCCCATATTTCGATATCAGCGGCTATGCCTTTAGAATGCAGTATTGCACCCATCATACGGGTAGCGGAAGGCTTTTCATAGTTACCACTACCTGTCAGGATATGTATATGTTTATTACTCCGCATAAATCCTAGTTGGGTTTCATCCGTCAAGCCCGGCATATAGGACTGAGGTGAATTGAAATAAACATTTTCATCAAAGTAGCCCTTAGTGTATTGAGTCAAGTCATAATCTCCACTCATAGATATAATTCCACCTACCAGATCTGGACGCTTGAAATATAGATTGGCACTCAATAAAGCCCCCAATGATGCTCCACTTATTATGACACCAGAATCAGGTGAAGTCTTACTTTTAATAAATGGGATCACTTCATTGTACACATAGTCATTAAACTGTGTATGTCGAATTGCTTTATGCCTAGGCATCATATGTTCATTCAGCCAGCTCTCTGAATTAATACTATTGATTGAAAAGACCTTGATCTTGCCGGATTCAATCAATGGTTCCAATGCGTCAATCATTTGGAAGCGTTCATATTCGAGATAATCAGCCGCAGCAGTGGGGAGAAGTAAGATGGGTATACCGAAGTGTCCGTAGGTTACTATATCCATATACTTATTGAGGGATGGGCTAAGCCAGCCCTGGATTTCTCTGTTCATTTCATTAGTTTGAACCAAATATATGTAGAAATACTTCTTTTAAAGTATTTATGCCCTTGTAAACCTTAATTTTTATGAAATTACAGACCTCAAACCGGTATTTATCCAGTCAACAAGAAGCACATTAGTCTGTTACAGATGAGTATGGTAGGGTACTTGGCTTACTGGAAAGTATTGAATGTCAGTATGTTTTCAATATTTGACTTTACTTTATTGTGCCTCGAATTATGTGGAAATAAGTTTACTGATGTATATTTATAAACAAATTTTAAAGTTAGATTATGTATAGATTGATTGCCTTTCTCTTTTTGATACTTGCACTATCATGTTGTACGAGGAATAATACAGTCAAGGACGTGGCCTCCAGTTCTGAGCTAAATGGCTACTGGTTATTGAAAAAAGCTAACCGTAACGGTACACCGACCACTACATTAGGTGGATTGTTTATGCAGGTTACTGATTCCGTCATAATATCTAATTTTGGTGGCGATACTATGGCCAGCGGTTATCTCTTTGATGCAAAAAATAGAAAATTGACTCATTTTATTCGAGATACCTTCGAATATGATATAGATGTACTCAATGACTCTCAGTTAAATATGAAAAGCGTCATCAATAATCTTCCTTTTGAATTTGAATTCCGGAAGTTTACAAATGATTCTCTATGAGAATCTTGCGGATAATTTCCTGCATACTGAGTTTGGCTATTATCAACCGAGCCTCAGGACTAGATATTGGTATTAATATCTCAAAGTTTCAGACAAGCAATTTACCTTACATTGAAGTATACTTGCACGTAGTTTCTTCTACGGTAGGAGCTTTAGATACCATTAACTTCTCAAAAAAAGTAGAACTTAACATACTTTTTAAGCAAAATGGTGAAGTAGTAAAATTCGAAAAATTATTAATTCAAAATAACCCTGATCAACCAAAAGAAGATTTTGTTGCTGTACGTAGGTATGAACTTAAGCCCGGCAAATATAACATTGTATTCTCAGGCAGGGACCAATCAAATGGGCAAAATACCTCACTGGATAGTGCATATGTTATTATCAAGGCTGCTGGCCATCTGCCTATGCTGTCTGATGTTCAACTTTATGCCTCTGCAAATAAATCTTCAGATGAATTGCTAAGTAAGCACGGTCGCTTTTATGAATTGATTCCTTATGGTTTTGTAAAGCCTGCACTCAATAATATTGGTTTTGTAGTAGAATCATATAATACTGAAAAATTAAAATCTTCTCAGGCCTATTATCAGCTTAAGATTTCCAGATCAGAACCCGAATTAAGAGGACGAGTAGTTTTGAAAAGCTGGTTACACAGACCTGTGGCTTCCTTTGATCTTATTTCACGAGATTTAGATCTGACTTTTTTTGAGTCTGGAGAGTATAAGTTGATGATAGGGCTGGCTGATTCAACGCTTCAACTAGTAGATTCTGTAAATTATTTTTTCATCAAGAGCAATCCGGCATATGACACTAAAGTGATGCAGTCTCAGCAAAGAGATGCTGTAGCCAATTCATTCGCAGGAAAGTTGTCAACGGATGAAGTAGTGTATAGTCTAAAAGCAATACTCATGAATATTCCCTATAATGATATTGAGGTTGTAAGCATGATTATAACTAACCGAAATCAAATAGCTGGAGCAAATTACTTATTCAAATACTTTAGCGAGGAGGATAAAATACATCCTGATGAGCATTATACCCAATATATGGAGGTGGCCCGTGCTGTAGATAAAGAGTACAAGGTGAGCGGACGTTTTGGGTTCGAGTCAGACAGAGGCATGATCTATATGAAATATGGAAAGCCGGATGATAAGGTTAGTATCATAGATGATCCCGTAGCACCACCGTATGAAATATGGCTCTATTACAGATTACCTAAACTCAATCAAAGTAATATCAAATTCTTGTTTTATAATCCCGCCCTGGATGGGGCGGACTATCGTATATTGACGTCAAATGCTCGAGGAGAACACCAAAATACCTCATGGAAAAAAGAGTTATATAAGAATGCTTACCGGGAGAGACCATCTAACGCGGCACCAGATAAGTGGGATGTCGGAGATGGACTAAACAGACATGCTCAGGAACTAATGGAGGATCTGTGAGAAGTACAGTTAAATATCTTATTCTCTTCTTCGGAATGATCCTAATGGTGGTTCTTGGATATCTGATTTCAGACTGGATCCACACACGCACAGAAAAACGCATCAGTTCTAATAGTGAGATTATTTTGGAGAAGGTAAAAAAGGTAGCAAAAGTAATCACAATAGAAGGTTATTTCTCCGAAATGTATGACTACAAAGATTTCTATAATTTTGATTGGAGTATCTTTAGAAAGAAGGCTCTTATAAGAGTCAAGGCCCGTGTATCGGTCGGTATAAATTTGGAAAAAGCCACTTTTACAGCTGATGAGAAATCAAAGACTCTGTATATAAAGAATATCCCCAAGCCGGAAATCCTTAGTATCGATCATGATATAGACTACTATGATATTACAGAAGGAACTTTTAATTCATTTACACCCGAGGATTTCAATAAAATCAATGAAGACGCCAAAGAACACATCAGACAAACGGCTTTGAAAAGTGACCTATTCAGCCAAGCCGGGCATCAGGTAGAGGATGTAGTGAACACTTTTAAAGTTTTTGCAGAGACTGCAGGTTGGAAAGTCGAAGTAGATACTATTCCATTGATAAATTAAGCTTTACGTTACTATAGTTCTGGGAGCTTTGCAGTAATTTAATGCAGGAGTACTTTTAGTTATTGATATTCATTTCCTAAAATCTCGTGGTATTCCCGGATTATTTGCGGAATAACTATATCCGGATGGATGAGATTACTTACTGAATCACTGATCATTTTAGTATTATGGGTGTCAAGGAGGTCTATAGCTGAAATGATTGCACTAGCAAAGCTATTTTCATTGTAATCATAGAATATAATACTATTGTTTGGTTTGAGAATAAATTCCGGCCCCTTGCAATCATAAGTGATTGTAAAGATCCCCGCAGCTAAAGCTTCTGCAATATGGGTTCCAAAATTCTCGGAAACTGTTGCAGTCGTATATAGATCGATCAGTGGCATCAGCTCCAGTATTTCTTCTCTTGTTTTCTTACCATGCATTCTAACTCTAGACCCAAGATGGTTATCAAGAATGTATTTTTCCAGCAATTCCTTGTTAGGGCCATCACCTACTAAGTGTAGAAATACAGGATAATCTTTCGATAGGATCTTTTTCAGAGCTGATAGTAAAAGAGATTGACCTTTTTTTTCTTCTAGGTCGCTGACACAAAGCATATTAACCACAGAGGTATTTTTTTTGCTATGCTGGATATTGAAATAGTCACGATGCACTATGCCAGGAATAAATACCATCTTTTTAGGCGACATATGCTTGATATTATCAAACAGGAGTCGGCTTGGAACGATAATAATATGAGGAAAGGAATAAAAAATAATTGCTATAAGATTTAACTTACTCCACTTGGAACTACTTATCAATAATCCTAAATGCTCTGTGTGAATAATGTTAATTCCCTTACGAAGACGAATATATGTCGCCGGAATCAGTGAATAGAGTCCATGGCTGTGGATGAGGTCAGGTGTGCCACACTTGTCTGTGTATCGCCGGTAAAGAGTATAGTATTCCTTGCACAGGTAGAAATATTTAGTCCATTTATTAACAAACCTTTTTATGGGTATGATCCATTCTGTATAATTGTCTTCATTTAGATTGTATTCTTCTGCAGTGTATTCACTTAAATAAATTAAACCGACGCGATGGCCGGCCTTGGCTAGTTCAACAGCTTGTTCGCGTACAAAAATACCTGTATTTCCTTCGCATGCCGATTGAAACCAAGCTGGAATAATAAGTATATGCAATTGATTACTTATGGCCATCAGAAAAAGAATTTTTTTATATTGGCAGTAGTAAGAAATTTAATTTTATTTTTCACACATAGCTCAAGCAAATCACGGTAAGCAATATGAAAATTTTTATAGGAATGAGAAGTAAGATAATTATTATGAAATAAAACTGATACACAATAACCGTAGTTCCATTGACTGCTCATCTCTTCAAAAAAGGTAATAATATCTTCTGCTGAGAAATATTTGTCAAATGTGGTATCCATGATTACCAATGGAATAACTATTAGTTTCAGCTTTCTGCCACCTGCAAATGGCTGGAAGGGTAGTGGATAGTTGTTTCGTAAGCCCGGCATAGAGGAAAATCCAAGACCTGAATCTAATTCAATTCCTGCTTTTTCCATAGCGATCCAGTCCTGTGGTAGTCTATATCTAAGGTAATGATTGCGATTAGAAGTGGGTAGAGTATGAGTAATTAATTCCAATTCGCTTTTATAAGAGGCAGAATCATTAGATGATTTATGTAGACCTATTTCACACCCAGTTTGAATTATTTTATTTATCTGCAATTGTACATCGGAAATTCTATAATCTGCCTGGTCTATATTTGAAATTTCACCTTTAAAGGGTAAAAAGTAATAAATGCTTCTTGCTCCAAATTTTTCTTCTAATGATTGGATTTCATTAAAGCTATCCCAGCATTTCCTGATACCTAAAATGTGTCTGAATATAACTCCAACATTAGTGATGAATGATTTTTTAAATATATTTTTTACTTGGTCACGTAGTCCGCCATAGAGCCGGTCAATATCGTGACTGAGCAAGATTGCAGACTTCACTCGGACATTGAGTTGCGGCTTAGGTATATATCGATGAAGGAACTCCAAGAATAGATTACTTACTATATCCTTGTATATATTATCGTCCATTGACTGTGTCGTATATTCATATCTTATACGACCATAAGCATCTTTCTTCTCAGGGGGCAGATGATATTCTTGCAGACAATTGAGCCTGTAAAATGCCTCCGCAAGTGGGTCATTATTCAAGTGGGAAAGAGCTCCTTGATAATTGTCTTCTAGAAAAGCCCGGTAAATATCAAGGTCACAAAAATAATTGCCCTTACTTTTTACAGTTGAGAATTGAATAGTTGCCCTATTGAAGTCAGGTTGTACTACAAATACTATATTAAATTGTCTTTGAATTATCTCTAAGAGATAATCAACTAAACGTTGTATCTGTCCGCTCTCCGGAGAAAATGCATATGTGATTTCCGGCGTCAATTAGAAGAGTGGAATTCAATTAGGTTGTAACCAAACACTGAGTTTTGGACACTGAGCTGTCCATTCTGGTTGGATATTGATATAGGTGGAATGTATGGTTTTCATCTTCCATCTATCCAGTGTATCTTGACGTCGCATATTTATAGCATTCTCCTTAAGACGTGAAAAGTCCTTTTCCAGATCAGCCTTATGGGGTTCAGAACGAGAGTCTAAGCGAACTACTTTGTATGCCTTCTCGCCGAAAGGATCAGTAAAGGCAATAGGTGATGAAAGATTGCCGACTTTCATGGTGTCTATTGTAAAATAAATATCGGGTTCAAGATCAGAGATTTCGAAAAAATTATTCTCTGTGTGTGGATTGATCGCGCGGCCACCATTCGTGTAACTGGGAAAGTTTTTGTTAGAAAACTTCTGAACCGCATCTACAAAGGAAAGCTTATCTGTCTTGATCATTGATACGACACTATCTAATTCATGCAGAGCCGCTTTCTTATCATTATCTGAGATCTCAGGCCTGAGAAGGATATGCCTGGCATGAAAACTATTACCACGCCTTTCAAGTAATTTTATAAGGTGATAGCCAAATTCAGTTTCAACGATCTGACTGACTTGTCCTTCCTCCAAATTAAATACTGCAGCTTCAAATTCTGGCACCATTGCACCCCTCTTCGACCATCCCAAATCTCCCCCATTGGGAGCAGAACCATCTTGTGAAAACTTTTTGGCGAGGTCTTCAAAACTCTCTCCATTCTCAACTATTCGGGTTCGGAGACTTTCTAATTTATCTTTTATTCTTTGCCGCTCTTGCTTGCTTGTCTTTGGATAGAAGTTTAGTTCGGAATATTCCACTTCTGCATTATAATAAGGCAAGCTGTCATAGGGAATAGATGCGAAAAATGCCTTAACATCCGCCGGAGTAACTTTTACATTTTCTACTATTTTCCTTTGCATTTCATCTGCGTATAATTGCCCTTTGAGGTCTTCACGCAAATCATCCTTCATTTCACTAACAGACTTTCCATAATAGGCTTCAAATTGGCTGATATCATTGTTCATATAAGCCAATACACGATCTATACGAGCATCAAGTTGATTCTCCACTAGTTCGTTACTTACTTTGACAGAATCTAATTTAGCTTGATTAGTTAATAATTTTTGGAATAATAAATTATCAACTATATCACACTTTGAATCCTCTGTGATTTTAGAATTTTGATTCTTTTGAGCCAGAAAATACTCATTTATCTCTGACAGCAGGATGTATTCATTTCCAACCTGGCCTACGACTTTATCCAATACTTCACCCTGACAGAAACTGACACCGGGCAATAATAATAAACACAGATAGATTATAAGTTTTTGCATGAAATGTTACTTTTTGACCATTGAGTTGAATACGTCTTCGTTTACAACGATTTTATATTCTTTTTTGAGAGATTCAACCCATTGTTTTTCTAAATAATCCTGGTAGTCAGAAATGACAAATCCTCGGGCATCTTTTAATTCCTTGGGTGCTGGTGCTGTAATAGACACTATTTTTTTCACGATACCTGACTTCTGGTCTAGATTTCTAACAGGATAGGATACGCTACCTACTTTCCAAGACATATCGTCCTTCATAACACCATTCACCGGCTTCTCTATTACTTCAGAAGTGTAGGTTATTATTTCCTTATCTTTGGTATTAAACTTATTGAGCAGATCCTTAGTATTCATCGTTTTTACATATTCGACCACTTTTAAAAATGCTTCAGGACTCACTTCATTTATAGTATATGAAACTAGGTTAGCCCGCTCTTCCCAATTGTATTTATCTTTGTTCTTTTTGTAGAATGCTTCAATTCCGGTTGTATCCAATGCTGCTTTATTCCATACCTCTTTGCTGGTAACTTCAAAGAATAAAAATCCTTCTTCATATTCTCTTGTCAATGCCTTATATTCCGGGTATTTCTCATCCAGATGACCTTCTTCATATTCCAGTGCTTTTTCGCTTATGTACTCATTTAGTAATTGTTCGAAACCCACACTTGCAGACATAGACCTATTGAGGCGAACTCTGCGTCGAGTATTCTCTTTCATGTAATCACTCACGTCATTGCTCGAATAGCTCTTATCTCCAATAGTAAAAATGGTCTTATTGTTAATAGCGGGCCTATTCCAGGTAGCATCGAAGAAAGTTGGATTATTGATTGAATCCAAATATTGATGGTAATTTTTTGTGTTGATGGAAAACTTATTTTCAGCTTTCACTTTCTCTACCAACTCATTCCGAGCCAGATTAAACCTTTCATTTTGCATAATTTTAGTCATGTAGGCCTTTTTATCCTTTTCAAATGGAGTGATTTGCTTTTGCGAAATGCGTTTCACGATGTGATATCCCAGGTCTGTCTGAAATGGTCTGGTGAAATCACCATCTTTTTCTATTTTAAATACTTGATCTTCAAAGTTTTGATCGTATTGATTGATTCCGATATATCCCATGTATCCTCCTCTCATAGAAGTACCTTTATCATCTGAAAGTGATTTGGCCAGTTCAGCAAAATCAACTCCCTTTTTTAGCTGCTGATAGATTGAATCTGCTGTCTTGAGATAGGGCACGTTGTTTGATCCCTTAGGAACACGTATGAGAATCTGAGAGATTTCCATCTGGCCTCTAGCAGGACGGATATCAGTGACTTTTACGAAGTGCCAGCCCAACTTAGAACGAGCAGGACCTCCAGTCTCCCCTTTTTTGAGATTATAGGCCAGATTTTCTAATTGATAGAAACCATCCGGCAGCATTGAGGTCACATAGCCTAAGTCGCCGTGCTGGAGCTTGCTAAGTACATCTTCGTTATAGAAAGGCTCCAAATCCTCAAATTTTTCTCCGACTTTCAATTTTGCTGCTATTTCCTTGACTTTTTCATATGCCTTTAGCGTATCGGTGGGTAGAGTCTCAGGTCCTGCATTGATGAAAATGTGAGAAATTCTGATATCCTTCAGGCTTCGGTCGTAATATTGGCGAGCTAGTTTCTCAGTTATTTCCTTATCGATTAGGTAGGATTCAGCCAGTTGCTTTTTATAACCGTTGAGTTCATTTTTCAAAGATGAGATAGTATCCATCTTAAGTTCACGCGCTTTAGCTACCTTCATCTTGAACTTAGAATACAGTTCGAGACTTTCATTCAATGACTTACGGCTATAATCGGCAGTGTTATTATTGTTTGATTTCTCATATATGTACTTAAATTCATTGACTCTTACCGGAACGCCGTTCACAGTAAAAAGGATAGGATCCTGCTGAGCTGAAAGAGGTCCTATAGCGCTGTAGAATAAAGCAGCTATAAGCAAAAACCGGCTTAAAGGCATATAATATATTATTTAATTTGTGGTTATCTATATACGATTGGCAAAAATGAATGTTTTTCAGGACTTACAACGATTTCTTGAGAAAAAACATATGTTTACCTTTATTAATGATTTGTGAATAGCTTCGAAAAGCCACAAGATAGGCCAATTCGGCTGAACTTATTAGAAAACTACAGGGTTTATGTCAAACCAACCTTAGTACAATAAATACTTCTGTCTATGCCATACCATAAATACCAAGTAATAAAACTATTGATTCTTGCCCTTATATCGGTTACGGTATTTACTAAGCCGGTTTCAGCTCAGTCGCTCAGTCAAACAGTCAATTATGATTACACCTATTCTCCCGCGATCAAGAGCGTTCAGTTCCATCGTTCGGAGATGCGCTTTGGATTCCCAATACTTTATCTGGCAGGGAATCAATCACTTATGTTGGAATTTGATGATTTAGAAGAAGGATTTACCTATTATAGATATAAGGTAGTACAATGCGATCGGGTATGGCAACCTTCAGGACTGAATGAAATGGAGTACCTAAATGGAATCAATGAACAAGAGATCAGACAATACGCATCCTCCGTCAATACTCGTCAGGGCTACACACACTATAGTTGTTATGTGCCAGGAGATAATGTATCGATCACTAAATCTGGAAATTATCTGGTGCATGTCTATAGGGAAAGTGATGATGAGGTGATTCTTACCAAACGATTTGTCGTGTCAGAACAAAGTATTGACTTTAGTGCAGAATTAATGAACCAAGGTAGTTTTGATAAGAATACAGAGCAATATATCTCCGGAAAAGTCGAATTAAAGGGAAATATACCTGATCCTTATTCTCAATTAAGTATGTCTGTCTTGCAAAATGGCAATTGGAATAGTGAGATCATTATCAGTCCGCGTATGGTAATAGGAAATAGTGTTCAGTTTAATCATCCGGACAAGCCTGTTTTTAAAGGATTAAAAGAATTTCGAGCTGTTGACTTGCGAAGCATGCGCCGGCCACCTTATATGATAGAAAATCTAGAGAGATATGATGATCATACTGATGTATTTCTAAGAACTGACGGTCCACGTGATAAAAAATTGAATATATCTTTTCCGGACCTGAATGGCAATTTTATTACTGAGAATGCAGATCGTATGAATGATGAGTTCTCAATAGATTACATTTTAACACACTTTTATTTGAAGACTCCTCAGTTGGGCTACCCCGTCTATATTCTGGGTTCATTCAATAACTGGGGCCACGGGATAGATATTAAACCTATGGAATACAATGCTTCTCTAGGTCGATATGAGCAAGCTCTCTTACTCAAACA
This sequence comes from Saprospiraceae bacterium, assembly GCA_035426385.1. Taxonomy (GTDB): domain Bacteria; phylum Bacteroidota; class Bacteroidia; order Chitinophagales; family Saprospiraceae; genus Parvibacillus. Next base: position 24,951 of record DAOLZQ010000017.1, on the reverse strand, counting down.
AGGGTACTATGACTATATGTACGCTGAACTGAATAATAATACCTTTGATTATTCACACACAGAAGGTGCATCTTACGAGACAGCGAATAACTATGAATGCCTACTATACTATCGTAAATTTGGGGATAGGTATGACCGTATGGTCGGTTACATTGAAATTGGGTTGCCAGTCTCCGGACAAGCATTGGAAGAGAGATAACTTACTTTACCACTACAGGAATGATAATGTCAATGTCGGTTTCGCCACCTGCATTGGTGATATCACCCGACATTACATATTGAGCAGTTTTATCAGGCATATGCCTAAGTATTATATTCAACTTTTCACTTTCCGCTCCTCCGGAAGACAATTTGAATCTTAACCCTATAGGATGATTCATCATATCTACATCATCATAAGAAAATTCCAGCCCAGATCCTGGTCCAGTGAGATAGAAAAATTGATGCTCAGCACTTTCTTCAGCTATTTCTGAGGTAATATTTGCAGTGGGGGTGACCAGTGTATTGAACAGCGCGATATAGCAGGTAAAATGCTCTTCTGAAGGGATAAAGAGTGTATCCGCCACCGGCTCCTTAGTTCCTTCTCCATCTTCGTCAAAATACCGTACTTCATATGATTTCCCCTTGGAATCGGTGAGATGTAGTTCGATTCGATTTATTATTTCTTCCTGGTTGATAGGCCTCGGTTTTTCACATGCATAAATCAATAATAGGAGAATAATCGAAGACAATATTATGGATGGTTTTATGAACATTGATTAGAATCTTATGATTGAAAATTAAATAGCATTTTTAGTGAAAGGCTCCGTCCTGACTCTGATTTGGAAAAATATCGAAGTCGATCCAAATAATTACTGTATGCTATATTGAAGATATTTTTTAGTTCGAGATCTAATATTAGCTTATTGTTCCTTGACTTATATCGTGTACCTAACCCAAATAGGTGATATTCGGCAGGTGGAGGTGAAAACACATCCGCCTCGTCATATCTTTTTTGCCTGGCAGTATAGCCCCAATTGACAGAAAAATCATAGTGACTCTTGTTGGTTATTGACTTATTAATCGACCACGTCAAAGACAGGCGATTCGAAAATGGAGGTATCATGGGCAAACCCATCTTTGTGGTTTTATTAACCGCGTATAGATAGTCTGCCTTTTCTTCGATCAGTAAAGCAGGAGTTAAAATAAATTTGGTAGAGACATCAGCTCCAAAGAACTGTGCGTCTGACTGGGTGTATTGGTACTTCAACTTAGCCCCTGCAATGGTAATAATCGAGCCTTCAGGACGCAAATAAATAAAGTTCTGCACTGAATTGTGGTAGATATTAGCAACGAATGATAACCTATTCAGATTATTCTTTTCTATGCTGAGGATTGTCTTCAGCGCTCTTTCAGACCGAAGGTTCGGATTGCCCACTTCGTATGAAGCGGCACTGATATGGACACCATTACTGTACAGCTCATTGATATCCGGAGGTCGAAAGCCCATGCCGGAGTTAAATGTAAAAATTAGTCCAGAATGATTCTGGTACCGGATGCTTGCTGAAAATGTACCATTGAAATATTTTTTTCTATCGGTGATCAGATCATTGGTAAGTGTATAATATATGGAATAATAATTGGTAAAATCCCCTCGTCCACCTACCTCAGCAATAATATTTTTATGATACCATTTTTCTATGATGAAAAGCCCCCCATTGATCTGATGATACCAGGGTATCAGGGGGAAACGATCTGTCTTATTGTCATTTTGATTGTGTTGGTGCATGAAAGCCATTCCCCATTGTCCACTAAATGCATTTGACCATGTATGATCCTCTACGATCTCTAGTTGTGTAGTAAGCAGATCCATATTGACAGCGGGTATATTAGATCGTCCGCCCCGCCTTATGTCAAACTCCTTCCTGTTATTCCATTGAAAGGAACCATTTAGCCTGATGATTTGATTGGCATTTAGCCGATAGGAATTATTATAAATAGCGCTGGTATGAAGCACTTTTTGACTTGGAGGCGCTATGCCAAAGGTAAAGGGCCTGATTATAGTCGGCCTAGATAATTCCAAGGCGTGTTCTAAATCTGCCTGACTGCCTATTTGGGTAGAAAGCAGTAGAGCGGAGCTGGTATATTGAGTCATCAATGTGATTCTATGAAACCATTTATCTTGTAAGAAGGTGCACATGAAACCTGCATTAACGTTTTCTCCTCCTGTATTCGACAGTACAAAATCTGGCGCGTGGGAGTCTCCGTAGCGTGTTATACCTGCAGCTAATTTCCAGCCTCCTTTATCCTGTGCTCTGAAGCCTCTTGCCAATTCCAGGCTGATAGATCCTCCGGGAGCATTAGTGCTGGCGCCTAGATGAATAGTTCCATCGAGTTGCTGGCCTGTATATGGAATTGATGGCTCTATTACGATAGTACCACCGAGCGACTTTGCACCATATCTGATAGCTGATACACCCTTAACTACCTCGACATCATCAAACAATAAAAGATTGACACTAGGTGCATGTTCACTTCCCCATTGCTGATCTTCCACCTTCGATCCTTCTACCAGTATTCCTATTCTGGAGCCAAACATGCCATGGATAATCGGCTTTTCAATATTTGGTCCGGTAGTGAGTGAGTTCACTCCGGATATGGATCGCAGATTTTCAGTTAAGGTCCCATTTTTGGAAAGATTGAGTTCAGTGCGATTGATTTTTTCATGTGGAGCGACCGGCCTTTTATTTGATTTGGCCTGTATGTTCACCTGGTCCAACTGCCTCACATGATGTTCCAAAGCGATATCTAATTGTATTACCCCTTTGTCCACTGTGATCTTTCGGATTATTTCTTCACAATCGATATGTGTAACCTTTAGTGTGATGGTGCCAGGGCATACATTCCTAATGATATAGTTTCCCAGGCTATCTGTTAGTGACCCCTGATCTGTGCCCATGATAATAATAGAGGATAACTCAAGTCCTGACCTATCATGTTCGTCATAGATCCGACCTCTTATAGTTGACTCGCAGGACTGTGCTGTTAGTCCCTCCATAGATCCAAATAATATGAGGATAATTAATACTCTCTTCAACATATAAATTCTGATGCGGCGAAGATAGTAATTGTTACATTGTTGCAATAAATTATTAATTTTGAGACCATAAATAAATATAATGCTCCCCGAAAGTATCCTAGACAGGCATAAGCTAAGGAAGACTTCAATCAGGCTGGCTTTGTTGCGATACTTGAGTAATAAGCATAGGGCTGTAAGCCAATCTGAATTGGAAGATTATTTTAAGGCAGAAAACCGGGTGACTATCTATCGAGTATTGAAAGATTTTGAAAGGAAAGGTATGATCCACAGGGTGCTACATACAGAGCAGGGAAATTTATTTGCGCTCTGTCGGGATTGTCATCATTTGACAGCGCATCCGGAAGAGCACGCACACTTCAAGTGTACCGATTGTAGTAAGGTATATTGTATGCCTAAAGTAAAATTACCTTCATTATCTCTGCCAAATGGTTTTGTGCCAAAAGTCTTCGTATATCATATACTTGGTACATGCAATCATTGTAGCCAAGCTTCCTAAACAACTGTAACCTTTGTGAATTGTTATACCTTTGAAAAATTGGTTTTTTTAATATGAATACTAATGAGCTTTTAGATAAATCTTTAGATCTGCAGTGGTTGACACCTGAAGAAGGTGTATTTCTCTTTGAAAATGCGCCAACAGCGCAACTAATGGATACTGGCAACCAGCTTCGGCAATACCATGTACCAGGTGACACAGTCACCTGGATCATAGACCGGAATTCAAATACGACCAATGTGTGCGTAGCTAATTGTAAGTTTTGCAATTTTTATAGAGTACCTGGCCATCCTGAGCAATATATTACCTCTATCGAAGAATATAAAGTTAAGATTGATGAGCTCTTTGAGTTAGGTGGCGACCAATTGCTGTTACAAGGGGGACATCACCCTGCACTCGGATTACAGTTTTACGTTGATTTGTTTCGGGAACTGAAATCTTTGTATCCCACCTTAAAGCTGCACGCTCTCGGACCACCTGAAATAGCACATATTGCTAAGTTGGATAAGCTTACCCATCATGAAGTATTGTCGCGTCTTAAGGAGGCAGGCCTGGATTCATTACCAGGAGCAGGAGCGGAGATATTGTCCGATAGAGTTCGCAGGCTGATAAGCAAGGGCAAGTGCGGTGGGCAAGAATGGTTGGATGTGATGCGCGCGGCCCATCAGATAGGGCTCACTACTAGTGCCACCATGATGTTTGGTCACGTTGAGACCAACCTGGAACGAATGGAGCATTTTGCCGCACTCCGACAGGTCCAGTCTGAAAAACCATCTGGGGCAAAGGGATTCTTGGCATTTATACCCTGGCCTTTCCAGGATGAATCCACTATGCTCCGCAAACTAAAGCGAGCCCGCAATAATTGTACGGGTGATGAATATCTTCGTATGATAGCTATGAGCAGAATTATGCTACCTAATGTAGTGAATGTGCAAGCTTCTTGGTTGACAGTAGGTAAGAAGGTAGGACAGTTGAGTCTGCACTCAGGTGCCAATGACTTTGGAAGTATCATGATCGAAGAAAATGTTGTTTCCGCCGCCGGTGCCGCTTTTCGTTTTACTGCGGATGGGATTCAGAAAGCTATACTGGAAGCCGGATTTACGCCAAGACTTCGTGATCAGCAATACAATTTCCGAGAGATTCCTGCAAACATCAGACAACAGATTTTGGACACCCAGACGATGATTGTAGATTGAAAGAAAATTAATATTTAGGGTTAACAGTGCCTTAACATAGCAGCAACAATTTGGAAAGGGTTTTATACGCTTTATATTCAAATTAATAAAAATGAAAAAAGTATTTTTAATCTTATCCATTGTACTATTTGCAGGATTATCTGCTTTTAGTCAAGCTACCCCGAAAGCAACTTCAAAAGACGCCAAGGAAATGAAAAAAGACGCTGACCACAAGGCGAAAGACTCTGAAAAAGAATCTGCCAAGGCTCACAAGTCTAGGAAGGCTGCTAAGCATAGTGCTCATAAGGCCAAGCATTCAGCAAAAAGTGCGGACATGAAAGCTAAAAAAGCAGATCAAACAGCGACTACTTCAATGCAAAAGTCAACTAAAGCTCCAAAAGCGGACGTTAAGTAATTCGGGAAATCCAATTCTAGATAGGGCTGCAGGGTAAATCTTGCAGCCCTATCTTTATTTTTTGACATAATACAGTCATTTAATTCAGAATATGATAAACACTATAGCTTTTAATTCATTTATTAAGATATGGAACAAAAAGATTTATTTGACAAATTTTTAGAAAGGTTTGAGCCTGCCTCATTTCCATTGACACTTGCTTACGATGTGACCTCAATGGAATCTTTTTCGAGTGAACCATTACCAGCTGTATTAGTGGATTTATTTATTTCAGACGACGAAAATTTTGAACCGCGAAGTGTGGAAGGAGACTTTAATGAATATGCTCCCGTATTTAAGTATGAATTAAATGAAAAATATCATGCTTGTATTATTTGGAAAGCAGGTTTGGGAGTATATGAATACTTCCTCACGATTTATGATTTGGAGGGGAATATTATTGAGTCAGATGCTATAGCAGGTACCTACTTCGACCCCAAAGAACCCAATCATAAACTTGAATATCAGGTATGTGAATTTACCACCGCTGATAAGGCAATAATTATTAAAGGTATCCTGACTTCTCAGGAAGAAGCATTTGATCCGACCAATTCTCAGAAATATTTACTTGAAATTTCTGATATTGGAGAGTTTAAATACACCATCATTCCAAGCATATAGAATGTCAAAAAATCAACACCCATCTATAAAAGGCAGAAAATTAGATTATTCGGACCTTAAGATGGCCACTTTTCGTGAATTGAGAAAAAGTCCTCATCGTAATTTCTCTGCTCCTCAATTGCTCAAAGCGCTTAAGATAAGCAATACTAAAGCTGAGATGAGTACGATGTTGATCCAACTGAAAAAAGAAGGTAAGATAAAGGAAGAAGGGGATGGTATCTATAGGGTACTTAAACTGTCAAGTAATAAAGTCTACACAGGTGTAGTAGATATGACCAGATCGGGTGCCGGATATATCAAAGTAGAAGATAAAGAAAAAGACATTTACGTGCCTGGAAATTTCTTAAATGGAGCTCAGGACGGTGATGTAGTAAAAGTAGAAGTAATACCCGGACGTGGTCGGAGAAATCCGGATGGTCGGGTTCTCTCAGTTTTAAGAAGAGCACGATCTACTTTTATGGGTAAGTACTTTGGAAATGAGCGTCGGGGTTATGTATTGCCTTTTAAAGCAAGAGAGGGTTTTGAAATCACCATTTTTGAGGAAGATAAGTATGAGGCGACAGAGGGTGATATTGTCTTAGTAGATGTTATTCAGTGGCCTGACGCCAAGCAAAGATTTACCCGCGGTAGGGTGATTGAGGTCTTGGGACAGCAGAATTCATCAGATCTTCAGATGAAATCTATATTAATTCATCAGGGATTTAACTTGCATTTTTCAGAAGCTGCATTGGCAGAAAGCGAGAGTATCTCACCGGAGATCTCTCAGACTGAGATTAGTAGGCGACGTGATATGCGTACAGTCACTACTTTCACCATTGACCCTATCAATGCTAAGGATTTTGATGACGCTCTTTCGTATCATAAGCTTGAAAATGGAAATCTGGAAATAGGAGTTCACATAGCCGATGTAACCCACTATCTTCAGCCCGATGGCGCTCTGGATAAAGAGGCTTATGAACGCAGTACTTCAGTATATCTGGTGGATAGAGTATTGCCTATGCTTCCTGAAACCCTATCTAATGATTTATGTTCACTTCGGCCTAATGAAGATAAACTGACATTCTCAGTGGTCTTCGAACTAGATAGTAATGATAAAATAGTCAATACCTGGTTTGGTAAGACGGTAATTAATAGTGATCGACGCTTTACTTATGAGGAAGCGCAACAAGTTATTGTAACAGGTGAAGGTGATTATGTAGATGAGGTCCGGAACTTGAACCAAATCGCTCAAAAACTGAGTAAGGAAAGATACAAACATGGGGCAATTTCATTTGAATCTGATGAAGTAGTATTCCGCCTTGATGAAGATGGCTATCCTGTACAGATTTATGTGAAAGAACGAATGGAAGCTCATATGCTTATCGAGGACTTCATGTTACTAGCCAATAGATCAGTAGCTGAATATATTCACAAAAAAGGAGCCTCAGGTGAGATTCCATTTATCTATAGAGTCCATGATTTACCCAATGAGGATAAATTGGCAGATTTTGCAAAATTTGCAGCTGAGCTCGGGTTCAAAATGGATATAAGTAATCCCACCGCTATCGCAAGGTCTCTCAATGCGCTGGCTAAAAAGGCTGAGGATGATGAGACGCTGAAAGTATTAACGCCATTAGCCATTCGCACTATGGCAAAAGCTGAGTATACCACGAAAAATATAGGGCATTATGGTCTGGGTTTTGAGGATTATTCTCATTTTACTTCACCCATCCGCCGATATAGTGACGTGATAGCCCACAGATTATTGTTTAAAAATCTAGGTGATGAAGTCTTTCGTGCAAATAAAGATGAGTTGGAAGCAAAATGTAAGCACATCTCAGCTCAAGAGCGCAAAGCTATGGATGCTGAGCGCGAGTCCATCAAGTACAAGCAGGTAGAATACATGACTAAATTTATTGGTAAAGACTTCGAAGGTATCGTAGCCGGCTTCCATGATAAGGGGATTTTTATTGAATTAGTAGAAAATCTATGTGAAGGAATGGTTCGTTTCGACCGTTTTGGGGAAGGTTATACACTGGAAGAAGGTAAGCTCCGTGCCATAGGAGATCGCTCAGGCCGGATTATTAAGATGGGTGACAAGCTTATGGTCCGTATCTTAGACACTGATCTAGAAAAACGCCAGATAGAGCTAGACATAATTTAGATAGTTATGTCCTTTGCCTGGTAAATATGACTACTTTTGCGCTCTGAAAGAGAGCTTATGGCGTCATTAATCAAACTTGAGATATTTTGGAGTACACTCGCGATCTGTATTTGCTTATTGGTCGTATCCCCTATTTTTCTTAATACCACTTATTACCCTTTTTATATTGACAATATTTTGTTTGTGTTTGTCTTTATCACCATCATGCGGCTCATGATATTTGTCAGTACCAGTTTTCTGTCACTTCATACTTACATTAAATTGATCTTTATACTCGCAAGCGCTTCTGTAATTTTCTATTTAATCTCAAGACTTAACAATTTTAATACTTATATTGATAACTATGGTTGTGTTCCTTTCCTTGGACATCTTTCGGATGCGGAAATGACAACCTTAGGTACTTACGTAATAAATGAAATGAATTTCTTTGGAATTGGAGCTGTTGCGGCCAGTATCATTTTTCCTTTCTTTTTGGTACGTAGTATTTGGATGAAACGTAACAGAGGTAGACATATTTAAAGAGTAATGAGTGCAATAAAACCGTTATTTATAGTACTGGAAGGCATCGATGGAAGTGGCAAAAGTACACAATTAGAAATGCTATACGAGCGCATGCGTACTGAACATATACCTGTAATCCTCACGCATGAACCTACTGATTTTTCTACAGGTAAGTTCATCAGAAGAGTTTTAGCTGCAGAGGAAGTTGTAACCCCCGCTACTATGGCAGGATTGTTCTTGGCTGATCGACTGGAGCACATTACTCACCCGGAGATGGGATTGCTTAGACGCATGGAGGAAGGAATGAATGTATTATCAGGTCGATACTATTTTTCCAGTATGGCTTTCCAATCTGAGTATGTTTCTATGTCATGGCTTGCAGCAGCTAATGCACTTTGTAAATCAAAATTGAAAGCAGATTTCACTTTTTATATGAATCTCGATCCGGATATTTGTTATGCACGCTTACTGGCCGGAAGGACACACTTTGATATATATGAGAATCCTGAAAAATTACATCTGACGCACGGAAAATACATGGAAGCTTTTGATCATTATGGACAGGATGAAAATATCATTATGCTGGATGCGGATAAGACAGCAGAACATATACATCAGGAGATTTGGAATTATTTATTTCCAAGCCAATCAACTTAATTAAAGTTTTTACCACCTCGCTGCTGATATTCTTCTATTAGATTTACGATTAATGCAGTCCAGCCGGTCTGATGAGATGCGCCCAGTCCCATGCCTGTATCGCCGTGAAAGTATTCGTGGAAGAGAATTAATTCATTTTTACTTTCATTATAAAATGAATTATATCCCGCATATACCGGACGATCTCCATTATTATCGGGTGTGAATATAGAGACTAACCTTTCAGTGAGTTTAAATGCGACGTTCTCAAGTGAATATTTATCTCCTGATCCTACAGGAAATTCAATCTGAAATGAATCTTGGTAAAAATCGGCGTATTTATATAGTGACTTGATCAGAAGATAATTTAGAGGCATCCAGATGGGTCCACGCCAGTTAGAATTACCGCCATACATATCGCTGGTAGACTCCCCAGGATCGTATTCTATCATATAGTTTACACCTTGAAGATTCAGTTGATAGGGATGGTCTTTATAATACCTGGAGAGCGATCGAATACCAAAATCGGAGAGAAATTCACTTTCATCTAGAAGCGAAGTAAGAATAGCACACAATTTTTCTTTATTGACCATCGACAGCATCATTTTCTTTTGATCGCTGGTTTCACTATTGGGTAAATAGGATTTGTGATAATTACGGTACTTTTCAAACCATTTCATTCGCTTTAGAAAATCAGGCAACTTGTCTAAGACTTTATTATCGAATACAGTAACAGCAAACAATGGAATCATGCCTACTACACTTCGTATGCGCAAGGGTAATTTATCCTTTTGATTGATGAAGAGTACATCATAGAAAAATTGATCCTCCTCATTCCATAGGTCTAATTCATTAAGTGCCTCACCGATAATGACAAAGTGCTCGTAAAACTTGGTCGCAGCATCTTCAAAGGTAGAGTCAGTAAGTGCTATCTCAAGTGCCATCTCCATCATATTGAGCGCATACATCCCCATCCAACTGGTACCATCTGATTGCTCCAGGATTATATTATCACCTAACTTAGCATTTCTATTGAAAATACCAATATTATCAAGACCTAGAAAGCCACCTTCGAATATATTATTACCATTGTGATCCACTAGGTTGACCCACCACGTAAAATTGATAATTAACTTTTGGAAAATTAACTTTAAAAAATCTACATCTGCCTTTCCATAAATTGATTTTTCTGTTCTGTATATTTCAAGAGCGGCAAATGCGTGAACAGGGGGATTTACATCATTAAAGTCCCATTCATAAGCTGGTAGTTGGCCCTTCGGATTCATATACCATTCTCGCATTAACAGGAGCATTTTGTGCTTGGCATACACCGGGTCAACCATAGCAATTGTGATACACTGAAAAGCGGTGTCCCAGGCAGCGTACCAGGGAAATTCCCATTTATCCGGCATAGCAAGTACGTCCTTATTCTTAAGATATTTCCAGTCCTTATTTCTGCCTTGTTTGCGCTGTGGAGTAATGGGCGTGATCCCATCAGAGCTATTAAGCCACCACTCTATATCATAATAGTAAAACTGGCGATTCCACAATATACCATTCAGAGCCTGTTCTTTTATAGTGTTTATCGCTGGTGAGGAGGGTGCTAACAGATCCTTGTAGTATTCTTTTGCTTCTTGCTTTCGTAGTTCAAAGACGGATTCAAAATCTTTTGAAAAAGGTGCATCATGTGCATGTTTGGACAGCCTAAATTCAAGCGTAGTTGTTTGCTTGCTTTCTATCTCAAGCCGATACACTGGTGAAGCTTTTGTGCCGACGTTGGCTAAGTTTACTGCTTCCTTATTATTACGGATGATGGCTTCATGAAAACCATCCTTTACAAATTTAGATTTATTGGGCTTGCCAAAGAGTCGTTGGAAATTTGTCTCATTATCTGTAAATAATACTTCATCAGTGTCAGGATAGTAGAGATAATAATTGCCCATATTCTCATGCTTGATTTTGAAGACTCCCGGACTAGTCATTTTTATCTGCGGCTTAGTCTTGAGACCATCATATTGCCATTTATTATAGAACCAGGTGGTGGGTAGAATAATGATCGGCGCACTATTGGCATTCTGATTGGTTATAGAGATCCGAATAAGGATGTCTTCATCTTCCACTTTAGCATATTCGATAAAGACGTCAAAATAGGCTCCATCATTGAATACACCGGTATCCAATATTTCAAACTCTGGTTGCGACCTATCTCTCTTTTGATTTTGCTCTATCAATTGTTCATAAGGAAAGGCAGCCTGAGGATACTTATACAGATATTTCATATAATAATGCGAGGGTACATTCTCAAGATAATAATATAGCTCCTTTACATCTTCACCGTGATTCCCTTCCTGATTGTTTAGCCCAAATAGCCGCTCTTTCAGAAGCGTGTCCTTCTCATTCCACATCGTAATCCCAAAACATATATTCTGAAAACAATCAGATATGGCGGCAATTCCATCTTCTCCCCATAGGTATGCTCTACTTCTGGCATGATCATGTGGAAAGTAATTCCATACATCGCCATTTGCACTATAATCTTCACGAACTGTAGCCCATTGCCTCTCACTGACATATGGCCCCCACAATTCCAAGGGAACTTCCCGTGAGGCATTATCTATGAGCCGTTCTAGTTCAATATTTGCTTTCATGCGCAATTCTGTTTTTTTGTTAATCTCGAGAATATTTAAAATGAAGAATGCAACCTGATTGGTTCATTTCAGTTTAACTAATTAAGAGGTATAACATTTTAAACTAAGAATAGATAATATGAGTTTGAAACAACAAAAGATCTTATCCATTGACATAGGCGGAAGTCATGTCAAGTCATCCATACTGGATACAAATGGCAGGCTGCTAGAGGAGTATAAAAAGCTTGATACACCCTCTCCTGCTACTCCCGAGGCCGTTATTCAGACAATTGAGGCTCTTTGTAAGGGGCAAATATTTGATAAAATAGCTGTCGGATTCCCGGGGTATATCAGAAATGGGGTGGTAATGACTGCACCCAACTTGGGGACAAAACTTTGGACCAAAGTTGATCTGTCCTCTTTACTGACGTCAAAGTTAGGTAAACCGGCTCGTGTCATTAATGATGCAGATATGCTCGGACTGGGAGTAATCGGCGGCAAGGGTCTGGAAATGATGATCACGCTGGGGACCGGCTTTGGAACTGCATTGTTCCTGGATGGACTATTATTGCCTCACTTGGAACTGGCTCATCATCCCATAAGTAAAAATAAAACGTATGATAAATATATTGGGGAAAAAGCCCTAAAGAAACATGGAAAGAAAAAATGGAGGAAGCGAATGACCAATGTAATAAGAGTATTAAAGACTGTCTTTAATTATGATACACTATATATTGGGGGAGGAAATGCCAAATATATCAAGGACGAGTTAGATCCGAATATAGTCAAAGTAACCAACCTCGAGGGTATTGATGGTGGTGCTGCTTTGTGGAAATTGAAGGCAGTAATTTAATTATAGCTTTATAAATTTCTTATTCCAAACCAATGCGCCCTTATCTTTTAGAGACAGAAGATAGATTCCCGGTACTAATTGATTGATATCTACTTTCTCACTGTAATTGGCTATAAAAATACACCTCCCCACAGCGTCATATATATTGATTTCCGCACTTAAGGGAATTGGCAAAGAACTTGATAGTGTGATAACATCTTTAGCAGGATTGGGGTAAAGTGAGATGTCTAAGTCAGCACTCGCATTTCTATTTTTCGAAGTTATATTAGTATGATCAAAGACAGCACGTATCATCGCAATTCCCCTAAGTGCAGGGAGATTTAAATCCTTAAAGGAAATCCACTTATCATCAGCCTTAAAGAAGGTCAATTCCTCTCCGCCTTGGAAATTTCTATCTATTCCTACAGGAATATATTGATCGGAAGATGAAACTGACACCTGTTGCCATCCGATATAAAAATCACCGGCCGGAATGAATAGAGGTTTCATTTCTTGTGTGACATTATCTATTAATGGATAGCTGGTAAATCCTTGTAATGTATCAAAGAGGGCATCCGGATAAATGGGTTTTCTCAATTCGTATATGTAGTCCGGTTCCTTGTCAAGGGAACCCACCCATACCTTCAGATTGAATAATTGATTACTGACATCAGAGTAAATACGAGGAAACATAAACTGCACTCCTTGTAGAGTATCTGCCACATTCAAATGAAATTTGAGAGCTATTTGTGTCTTCAAGTTGGTATATGCCGGAGTGGTCATGTGCATCTCAGCAGTACCATCATCATATGCCATTATCTTACCAATCTTTGAATCTCTATGTGCTTTATTGTTTGACTTAAATTCATCCTGTACATCATTTACATCATATTCTTGTCGGATGATTAGTGGTGTTCCTGAATAACTTAATTCATTTAATCCTGTAATTAAGTTTTTATCAAAAGGATTTTTGAAAAAGTGAGGACCGGGTGTGAGGTCACGCTGTGTCTGAGGGTCTTCTAGTAGTACTTTATTGTCAAGCAGAATTTTACCGGTGGTGATTTCACTTATTTTATAATTACTGGACTCTGAATTTTCTTTGGTATTATAGTGATTCCATACATTGATATAGGTCGTATCATTGACCAATTCCAATTCATGGCCCTCGAACTGTTTATATGGTATTTGAGTTAATTGTGAGAAAAATTTCCCGGGCTCATTCATTAGTGCAATATCATTAATACCATCTTCCGGAAAGCGATTTGCTTCCACTCGAACATAATCCAGGTGCCATGTAGAGTATACCCCCAGCCTATAACTGTAATTGACAAATCTAAATTGAAATCCATTATATCTGTACTCATCACTTAGCAGTAAATACTTCAATTCGAAAGGAGGAATAAATGAAGCCGGCTTACCATTTTCGATTCCTTTATATTCCGCACCCTTGTGCCATTTGCCATCAGCGGTTTTCAATTCAAGAATTAGACTGTCTCTCTCTTCATGGAAATACATATTTCCTTTGGGTTGGATGTAATAGCTCAGATATACATCACCAGTGCCCCTAAGATCAAGGTAGGTGGAAGTGAGGTAATCAGCTCGACCGAACCCACCACCATAGGGGGAACCATGAGAATTGAGACCATCAAAAGTCGCCACCCCGATCGAAGGAGGTTGATAAGCCATTGTATTGTTTATAAATACATCATTATCCACCCACAGAGTAGGATCGGGATAAACTGAGGAGGTTGAAAAATCATCGAAGAATGGCAATTTTTTGGATTTCACAATATCCACCAATACATTGATTCGATAGGGTAGGGTATCCTCTCTGAAATAGTTAAAACAAATATTTTCGCTTGATTCCGGAGCACCTGCATCAGCCGTTATAGTTATGCATCGACCATTGATCTCTACGCTACTGTATTTTGCAGGAGAACAGTTCACGCTATCTATACGAAGTGAATCAAACCCCGGATAAGGCACATAAAGGCATATTTGTTGGCTCACTCCGGCCGTCAAAACCACCCTTTTATCTACGGGAAAGTCCCTGGATTCCAGTGATTTAGCAATCTTCAAGGCGGGATTGCCTATGACCGGGCCTACGATAATCTGACCTTCACAGTGAAAGTAAATAAATATAGAAAGAAACAAAATGCCTGTTCGGAATATAGATTTGGACATGAAAGTATTTTTAGAAAAACGATTGATTTAAATGAATTGTTGCTGTCCTTACTATTCTGGAAGCGCATCTTCCTCTGGACACTTGGCAGGCTTTGTCTCGCTGAGTTCTACCATTATCTGCTCGCCTCTGCCTATCTCCTTGCCGCTAGTGTAAGACGGAGTTTGACTGATAACATATCCGCTTTTTATTTCACCAGTAATGATCAGGTCCAGTCCTGACCCTTGTGCCTCGAAGCTAGCTTCGTCAATAGACTTACATATGAGGTCAGGTAACAGTACCGTGCCCCCTGTCTTGGTAGAGAGAATAAACCGTAAAGTAGAACCTTTTGCTATTTGATAATCACCATTTATTCCGTTCTGATCGATTATCGTGTCATTACCTTGTAAGACCTTTAGTATATAATCTGGTTCGCCAGGGTCAAATTGGTAACCTATTATCTCACACTTGATCTCATATGCCTCCTCAAGCCCCTTTTTCTTTAGGAAATAACTCTTTCCATATAGCGAAGGAAGAGCACTAAGTGGAACTTTGTCCGCCGCAAATTTGGTGACTGTAACATAGATGGTGCGATCTGTTTTGGCAAATGATCCGGCTACAGGATTCTGGGTTACTATCAGCCCTCCCGGTTTCCCAACTAAAAAAATAGAGTCTGTAACCTGCATCTGAAAGCCCTCATGAGCTGATTTTTCGCCCGCTGTAGATGCTGTTAATCCGGATAGATTAGGGATCGAAATTTTCTCACCATGCCTGGTATATATATTCAGTGCGTAGAAAGTTAGCATGATCAGTACTAAGAATACCATAAGCATACCCACCAAGTTGAGGTAAAAGTATCTTGAGGTAAATAATACCTTCCATTTATTCATGGGTTTGATACATTATATTTTGGTAAAAGTACCCACTTTAATCGTATTTCCACTGATATACCTTAGGATATAGTTTCCTGGAAGAAGTGTGTTCAAGGGCATTGTAAATAACCTTTTGTCGCCTGTGGATAGTTCCTGGAGTTGTTGACCCTGGAAATTATAGAGCAATAATTTTGCTTTTAGATCTTTTTGAAATTCAGGTAATTCTATGTAGATGATATCTCTTCCCGGATTAGGATAGACATGTAAGCCCAGCGGAGAGATACTCTTTGTGTTCAATGAGTATTTATCCCTTATATCTATATCCAATGAGTAAAAGCCATCGACAATCCCTTTTTGGGAGAGTGCGATCAGGTCAAAATTATCTCCGCCTTGATACTGTGAATCTTTAGTAGTATAAATTAATTTCCCATTATCAATATCATTTTGACTAAAGAAATCTCCCACATTAAGTTGTTCACCTGTCAGCAATAGATTACCTCGAAGAGGAATTGTCACCAATTGGAAATAGACAGAATCCGCTAATTGGTCTCCACCTAAGGTGTATGTTGCCACTGTCAGATTGGTACTTATGATGTGCTTGAAAGAGCCGGATTTTACTTTTAATGTATCATCTTGAATTCTTTGTAGATTTATGTCAGTTACTAAGCTGGACAATTTAAAAAAGGAAAGGCTACTCCAGCGTCCGAATCCGCAGTCACTCTGTGCCACTACGCGCCAATAGTAAACTGTCTCATTCTTTAAAATCTCTATATTGCTAAACTGATTAATATTAATAACTGTATCAATCAGAACATTACCTGCTGAGAAACTGGGAGAGTTAGAAATTTGAATTCGATATGTCGCACCATCTACTTTTTCCCAGTTAAACTTCAGCACGCCTCTATCGACCAGGTCCCCATCCTTCGGAAGGATAGGTGCAGGAGTAGCTACATATTGGTCAGCTATACTGAGTCTAATGGAGCGGGTGATTTTGATGCCTGATGGCGATGATCCGGTGATGATCAAAGTATATTCACCTGCAGCGGCATCTTTCGTATCAATGATTAATTTATTCTGGACCCCGGCATTTGTGCTATCATTCTGAAAGGAGAGTTTGATATTCGATCCCAATGGAGCTTCTGCTGTATATAATATCTTTCCTTCATAACCTCCTAAACTCAGAGAGCGGATGATAACTGCCTCAAGTGAATTTCTGCACATGGATAACTCATGATTGATGAGATCGAAAGCGAAGCCTTCTATGGTATCTTTTTTAATGACTAGCGCAGAGTGAGAGATATTATAGAAAATATTATTGGTGGGCTTTATTTTAAAACGTGCTTTTCCTGCATATTTCGGCAGCATTATTTCTTCTATTCCATCATTTGGTGTATTCATTACCAGAGTATCTGGAAAGGTATATGCGTTGTTTGTCGAGAAGAGTATATTTACATGTGTTGCATTGACCGGTGACAGATCAGAATTTGCTACATCCCAAGTCAGAGTGACGTATTGGCCAAGTGAAAATACAGTATCTGTTTCTTTTGATGGAAATGAAAACTGAAATGGTCCAGAATCTTCTGTAACCTGGAATGTGAGTTTTTCGCTAACTGAAGCACCTGCGATGGGATTTGCATCTCTCACAGTGAGATTGAAATTCATCTCTCTGCTAACTTCAGGTAGTCTCTCCAAAATCGTATTTCTGCCCCTGATCACATCATCCAGTCGTGGAAAGGATCGGTAGTAATTGGTAGTCGAGGGTTGATCAACAACGAAGAGCGGGCCTGAAGCAAAGTTTGTCCCCAGAGGCTCACCGGCACCTACGTCAAACTGTTCCCAATTATAAAGCAAGACCTTATTGTCAGCGTCAGTTGCTGATCCCTGAAGTTCGAAAGGTGTTTTGATAGGAATAGTCAGCACATTGTTTGGTATAGGGATGGTAACTTCCGGAATATGATTGGTTGAGTTGAGGTCCAATGTCCCGCATTCACCTTCTTGACTTACATTATAATTTCCTATCTGTTGAATATTGATCGAGTGAAAAAAATCTGACCTTTCCCCTACATTATCGGTGCCACAATTATTGCCATAAGAGAGTATGGTGCTACCCGCACCAGGTTCGAAGGAAGAATACGGATTATATTGGGAACTTCCATTACAACTATTGAAGGTATGGCCACCTGTAAATTGGTGACCTACTTCGTGTTTAAGTGTAGTGAAAAAATAATCATCATCATTACTTCTGCATGATACTCCTCGAGCTTTATCAGCATTGCGACAAGCAAGACCCCATACTACACCACCTACATCAATACAATTCCCGGTAAACAATTGGGATATGTCGTACTCATCAGGTGTCAATAGACTGTCTATGAAATTTTGATTTTGTTGTAACAGCTCCAGTCCTTGATCTCGCTTTTTGAAATAGTCAGTTTGAGGATTAAAATTAAAGAAGCGGGTTCCATAATCTACCATGTCAAAGTGTATTCCAAATTCAATATTGTATTTTGCATTCAGTAAATTCACAGCCTCTACTACTTTAGCAAGGACTTTTATAGTATCAAATCCAAGATCTTTAGCAAAGTTTGAGGTAGCCGATATCGCTAATTTATAGTGGTGCATATGCTTTACATCCGATCTTTTATTTAGCTCAGGGGTATGTACTAATTCTTGTTGGTCAGTGCCACAGAACAAAGACGGGTCATTAGCGCTTTTGATTAGTTTTGCATCCAAATTATAGATAGCATAAAGTGGTTGCTCTAACTTTTCAATTTTTCTAATCATATAAGTTTTTCCATCCACCATATAAGTAGCATAAAATCCTTCAAGTGAAATTCCAATCCGACCTGTTACTTTTTTATTGCCTATATGCTCAATTGAGAAAGTTTGAATAGATGGGTACTGAGCAGCATCATGTGGTCCTAATACAGGAGAATAAGTTAACTTAAATGTCGCCAAAGAGCCGTCTGGCATAGGCAGGTCAAGGATCCCGCTTAAGTTTTGCTTACTAAGATTGAGTTGCTGTGTCAACATAATAATATTACACTGCATCACTCGTGAATCCTCGGGAAGCGTCTTTTGTATAAGTCCTGCATTTGGTGCACTGCTCCAAAGCTGTTGACCCTGTATTTGAGAATTAAATATCAGAAAGGAAAGTAATAAAATACAATAGCGCATTTATCTATTTTTAAGATTTGGTTTTAAAAGGTATAAACTAAAAAAGAGACTGTTTGAAACAGCCTCTTTTTCCGGAATTATTATTCTCTAATTATAATTTTATAATTTTCTGAGTTGCAAGAAGTGTATTATTAACGAACTGGACATAGTAAACACCGGGAATATATGTATTTATGTCTATATCAAAGGTGGATGTTTGACTTGGTATTTTATATTCTTGAATTAATTGTCCCTTTGAATTTAATAATTTCAGATGTCCACCTAATTCACTTTGAATGTGATTGAGATAAATTCTTGTCTGATGGCTTGTAGGATTGGGAGCTATCATAAGTTTCTGGACTGCAATAGGCTGATTTACTCTTACCGGATTAGCATCTTTCACATCGATATTAAACAGTTCCGGAGATAAATAACCAAATTTTCTATCACGCACCATGAAATCAAAGTTATCACTACCTTGATAGTCTGTATTTGGTACATATACTACCTGATAGTCATTTATCCAGGATTGAAGGAGAGTATCTCCTGCCTCGACTGTCACGCCATATCTCTCCAAGTGACCATGCAGTGGATTTGATAACAGAGTAAAAATGATTTGGTCATCATCGCTTATACCGGAAGTGTACGCTAGATAATCACGAGATATAACCTGTGAGTTATTAGTTTTTACCGGTAATAGTTTATTATTTAATGCAGAGATACTTGTTGCTGCAGCTGTGGCGCACAACTCAAAGTCTATTGATTTAACTGACCCTGTAGAACCTCCGAAGGATGTCTTCACCAATATAGACCAATCACCTTGGACCGATTCACCATTGAATCCTGACAAAGGATTGGCCGGCTTAAATATCTTCTGTTGATTTACCATTCCACAAGTAAGAGTAGCAAACGCCTGATCGTCAAATCCAACTCTCATATTGGCGAAGCCTGAGCACGAGTTGTTGAATAATATAATTTGTTTTCCAGATGGAGCTTGTGCTATGATCTGTAGGTTGCCAATATCTCCATGTGCGATTTCTATATTTTTTACATTTACATCGCTTACTACGCCATCAAAATCACTGAGGTTAAAATTAACTATGACCGGTGGTGCTGCCGGATTACTGGATATATTGATAGGTAGACCTTTTCCATCTAAGTTGTAACATTCAAACAATTCAGTCTGAAAAGTATAAATAGGTGACCAGGGGCCTCCATTGCATTTATTAAAAGCTTTTACTCTCCAATAGTATATTTTTCCGGGAGGCAAGATATTGGCATATTGAGTTGCATTTAATTTTCCGGAGTAACTCAGCAAAATGTGATCTGGTTCAAAACCCGGAGAATCCGCCAATTCAAAAGTATAATCCTCAGCGCCCGGTATTGTGTTCCATTCAAACATGGGTGCAGGAGACACTGCCAGTGCTCCATTTAGCGGAGCTGCAACCCCTTTAGATAATAATTTAGATCCCAATATCTCGACGTCTAAATAGCGCCAGATAGTATCTTGATCGGGTGTAATACCCCTGAGTCTGATGGTGTATAATCCACTTTCATCCACTTGAGACACGTCGATGGTCAGGTGCGCTGATTCACCGGGATTGATTATAGTCTTATCCAAGCTGATAATTGTATTTGCTGGCCAGCCATCTACAGCTTCGATAGTAATAGGTGTAGCGTAATTATTCCAAGAGATTGTTTTGATTTCAATCACAGGATTGTTGGCAGGGCAGAGTAATGCATTATGAGGATAAACATCAAATGAATAACCTGCTGAATCAGGAAATACAGATTTTAAAGATTTTTTTGACAGATCGAGAAAGATACTATTAGAAGCTTTGATCTTGAACCTTAGTTTAGCTCCATCGTATGGAATCATTACATATTCGCGTCCATCATTTGGAGTACCTTTGACCAGCGTATCTGTAAAATTATACAGTGTGCTGCGCGTGACCAGGATATCCACTTTATCTGCATTGACCGGATCTCTGTCTGTATTGGCTACGTCCCATACCAATTCCACATACTGACCCATTCTGAGAATTGTATCAGTGGAAGCATCTGGAAACGTAAATTTAAATGGACCGGCATCACCGGTAACTTTAAATTTATAGTCTAAGGAAATAGTCGAACCTGCTTTAATATTTTGATCACGTGTATTGAATTTCCAATTCATATCTCTGGTTACAATAGGCAATCTATCTGCAATATCAATGTTGCCACTGAGTATGTTCTCAAATTTTGGTACGAGGCGAAGGCTATCTTTTTTCTGCGGCAAGTATGACCTGTTTAGTGGCCCGGTTTCTTCGTTTGTTCCCAAAGGTTCATTGTTTCCTACATCAAATTCTTCCCAGTTATAGACCAGGTTATCGTTATCCGGATCAGTAGCTCGACCGATCAGTTCATATGGAGTGGACTTAGGAATGGTAAGTAGTGAGTTAGGAAGGAGCAGTATGGGATCAGGTGTATGATTTATCTCATCGGAATATGTCCCACAGTCAGGCTCTACATTAGTAATGAAGTTGGTCATTTGAATAATACTGATCACGTGGAAATAGTCACTGGCATCTCCTGCGATATTATCTGTTCCGCAGGCACCCGGATAGGCCATTATTGTACTCCCGCTACCCGGCTCATACGCACCGCCGGAAGCAAACTGTGTAGATTCTCCACATCTGTTGAATGTATGACTGGCAGAAAACTGATGCCCCATTTCATGTTTGGCAGTAGTTAGGAAATAGGCCACATTTCTGGGGCCGCAGGAGACTCCTCTTGCTTTTCCACTATTATCACAAGCACGACCTGATACTACTCCGCCCACGTCTGTACAACTGGTAGTCCAGACCTGCGAGAAATCGTATTCATTGTTATTCAGTTTAGAACGGAGGAAACTTTGGTTTTGTGCCAATAAGCCACCTCCATTAGTTGTGTTTTTAAAGTAATCGGAATCCTTTGATAAGTTAAATAGAATGGTATCCTTATCGATCAGATCGAAGTGCATACCCATGTCCTTATTGTATCTAAGGTTGACACCGTTTAATACTTCCACTATTTTATTGAGGACGGCAGTTTGAGTGCCACCTACATCTGCTGAAAAGGTGGAGGTGGTTGCAATTGCTACTCTGAAGTGACGCATTCTCTTTTCAGAAGAGCGGGACTGAAGATTTTCTCCATTGAGCACAGTGATAGGCATTTCGGTGCCACAAAGACTAGTTTTGAGTAAAAGTTGAGCATCCACGTCATCTTCGACATTATAAATAAAGTATAGGTCCAGGTTTGGACTGATCTGCTGAATGATGACTTCTTTACCGCCATAAGACACCAGTCCAAAGAATCCGGCACCATGTACACCAATACGACCATATATTTCGGGATTATCTGTAGACTGAGCAGAATAGGTCTTAATTTCAGGATGATTCCTCTGTATTCCTGCTTGCATTACTGAAGATTCAGTGAGACGAAACTCAATGAATGTGCCATCCGGCATAGGCAATGAGATAGTCTGCTTTGAAGCACCATCGGCAGCTTGCCTCAGAGTAAATCTGATGTCATCTATTGCTGCTTGAAACAACAAGGCGCGGGATGGTAAGTGCTGAATTTGTTTCATAGTAGCTATGTCCAGCGTATGGAGCTCTTTACTATGCCACAATTGACTTTGGGCAGAACCATTATTTATAAAAAATAAAAAAACAATAGTAATAGTAAGATAGATAAGTCTCATGAATATATATGTTTTTCAGATGGTTGGCAAAACTGACAGATGATCTGTCAGTTAATATCTAAGGTTAGATTATATTTCAAAGGTAAGGGAATAATACTTAACTTATTGGGGATGAATAGATATTCAAAGGGATTTATTAGTTAATATTTTGTGAAAAATGTAGATAGCCAATGCCGCAAACGTGCCAGCCATGTCGGCTACCATGTCCATAAATTCATAACTGCGGCCTGAAGCAAGGTATTTTTGACCCAGTTCGATGCCGTAAATGTAAAGGGAGATTAGTATGAGATAAAGAATAATGGAAGAGATAGTTTTAAAGTAATTACTACTTGCAAAAAGTAGTGTAAGTACAAAAAATAGGATAAAATGGACCACTTTGTCTCCACCATGCATTACAAATTTGCTTTTCAGTGCACTTCCCGGCATGAAGAACAATACAGTACAGAAGATAATCCACACCCAAGGCAGGATGCGAGCGCGAATTATCTTGTGTATCGACAATTGGATACTTCGCTTACCCGATCAATTCGAGATAGGCGGAGGCATCGAGCATTTGTGCAAACTCGGCTTCATCTTGTATTTCGGCGCGGATTATCCATCCTTCACCATAAGCATCCGTATTGATGAGTCCCGGATTGTCATCGCCTGATTCCGTTATTGCGGGGTTGACTTCTATCACGCGTGCAGTGACAGGCATGAACAGATCAGATGTAGTCTTAACAGCCTCTACTGTACCGAAGACATCATCTTTCTTGACTACTTGGCCTACTGTATCAATATCTATATACACCAGATCTCCTAGCTCAGATTGAGCAAAATCTGTAATACCGATAGTTGCGATATTGCCCTCCAATCGGACCCACTCATGTTCTTTGGAATATTTTAATTCGCTTGGTACATTCATTCGTTAGTTATTTAAGTATTTATTTGTTTTTTCAATGCTTCAAAGGTAATCGATTTAGGCCGTTCAAGTGGTAATCCCAACATACGTGACCAACATAATTGTGCTAAAACGCCCATTGCTCGGCTGACACCAAACAGTACAGTATAAAAGCTGGTTTCTTTTAGGTCGTAGTACATAAGCACAGCGCCGCTGTGTGCATCTACATTTGGCCATGGATTAGCTACTTTACCCAACCCCGATAATATACCCGGGACTACTTCAAATACTTTCCATACAATATTGACATAGTCACCATCAGGGATATATTGCTCGGCAAATCGCTTTTGTTCCATAAATCGGGGATCTGGTTTTCTTAGCACTGCATGACCGTAGCCTGGAACTACTTTTCCTTCGGCAAGAGTAGTCTGTACATATTCAGCAATTTGTTCTTTGGTTGGTTTCAAAGTACCGATTTTATCTACTAGTTCATTTATCCAGTTTAGTACTTCTTGATTGGCCAATCCATGAAGGGGACCAGCCAGTGCATTCATGCCTGAACAAAGAGACAAATAAGCATCACTCAACGTAGAACCGGTCAGGTGGGTAGCGTGTGCAGACGCATTGCCACCTTCATGATCAGCATGAATAGTAAGATATAATCTCAGATAGCTGACAAAATCAGGTTTATTGAAACCTAACATATTTGCAAAGTTAGCACCCCAATCGAGATTTGGATCCGCTGCAATGTGATTTCCATCGTGGAAAGAACGTCTATATATATATGCCGCGATCTGGGGCAGGCGGGCGATAAGATTCATGGTATCTTCAAACATCGGATCCCAGTAGTCTGCTTTATTCATGCCTTCATCGTAAGACTTTGCAAATATACTCATACGCTGAGAGGCCATGATTGCCATGCTAAATTGAGTCATTGGGTGAGTATCCGTGGGTAAGGCATCTAGAACATCTGTGACAGCTTGGTCCAGTCCGCTCCTACCTGCCCATTCCTTACTCAGCCATTGAACTTGTTCGGCACTAGGTATTTCGCCGGTAACCATCAGCCAGAAAAGGCCTTCCGGCAATGGTTCAGTATCTCCCAATGCCTTTGGTAAAGCCACTATCAATTCAGGGATACTATATCCCCGAAAGCGAATACCTTCTGCAGGATCCAGTAGAGAAGTCTCCCAAAGCATTGACTTGATGTTTCTCATACCACCGGTCAGTTGACTTGCACTGACAGTATCTATCTTATTTTCACCATAAGTCTTATTAAAGTTTTTAAGTTCTTCGCGAACGGCTATGGCTTTATTGTAGAAAATTTCCTTTAATGGATTCATTGATTATTATATTGTATACTATTCAAATGTTTTGCAAGGTATCTTGTTCACAAATATATTTGTACCTGACAAATATGAAGCTTATATGCCATTAAAAGTTAGAAAAAATAAAAATTTATGGTGATTCAGCCTTACAGGGTGTGGGTTCAAAAAAATATTTAAACTTTTTTGATAAAAATATTTGGAATAGATAAATTAACAGGTATCTTTGCATCCGCTTTCGAAGGGAATAGAGATTTCTGGAAGGGAGCATAGCA
>DAOLZQ010000016.1:0-50403 GCA_035426385.1 Saprospiraceae bacterium | reverse complement strand
AATTGAATTAATTTAATTATTGTAGAAGTACCATCAGTATAAATCACTCTTTCCAGTATAGGCCGGCCGATCTCAATAGAGTGTGAATCAATCCTTTTTCCCAGCATATCATAATACAAAGTAGTAGCTATCTGGCGCTGCGGGTTCACAGGCTCTTTATTACTTATTTTATTATTTACCTCAAAAATAATATTGTCTACACTCTGACTGTTGCGCAATAAATTTACATGCCAGGCTCCATTCTGGAGCCCGCCCGGTTCGATATACGTCCAGAAATAATAATACCAATAATCATTGTCCACCGGGAAATCATAGGTAAACCAGAGTAGATTGTCCGGATTCCACCATTGAATGGTCAGTGTATCACCCCGACGGAGACCATTTAGCAAGCTCCAATAATATACCGGCTTTTCCTGTACGTGCTCAAATCGAAACGGACAGCAGGACAATAGATTTTGTCTCTCCCTCAGTGCATCCAGTGTAATAGCTTCTTCAGCCATCCCATGATCCCATACTCTGAAGGTAGTATCATAAGCTATTGTATCTAACCACAGAGACGTAGCATTTCCACATGGTCCGGCGAAAGGATCTACTACTACGGTGCTGTCATACCATAGTTCGAAATGTAAATGGGGATCAGTACTGTTCCCACTTGAGGCCACATAGCCAATCGTATCACCTGCTATTACTTGCATGCCCGGCTGAACTGTAATCGAGTTTTTCTTTAGGTGACCATAATATGTATAATACAAATTAGGATGTCGTATCGCTACATAATTTCCCAAGCCCTTTGAAAGATCTGACTCCTTCTCACGATCAAATAAATCCTCCTGTATAAAAGTCACCATACCATCGGCAGCCGCAAGTACCGGTACACCCAGGTCCATCTGAACAAAACTCTTCAGTGCAAAATCAGTGCCCTGATGGCCATCATAAGTTTTACTAAGACACTGATAATCCGAAATACTGTCAATAGACCAGTCCACATAATTCACTATGTAATATTCTTCTTGAGGAAGAAGCCCAAGTGGATGATGTAAAAAAGGTGCTTGAGCTGACAGTGTAAAAAATACTGAAAAATTAAAGCAAAGCAGAAGTATTAATCTGAACATATTTAAAATTAATAAGGGTTATTAATTATTTCTAAATAAATATAAGAATTGTTTTCATTCTTTACGAAATAATATATTCGGTTCTTTGAAAAGAGTTTGATAGCTCTGTTTTAATTCCTTCAGTCATAAATAATAATTTAATTATTGTGCGGCTAAGCGCAACAATTCGAAGCGCTCCATCATCACCGGTTCTAGATCGTTGGGCATTCTTCTGTTGGGAATATAATTGTCATCATGCAATGATTCTAGTGAAGCTCTTTTTTCGTCAATTAGACTGATCGCATTCACCAGCATTTCTATCTCTGTCTCATACACTCTATAGGCCAGGCTATGAAAAGTGTCCATTTGTTTGACCGGTATAAGTCGCTTGTCGATGAGTTCACCTTCATCTGTTTCAGGCGAGATATAATGAGTAGTAGCACCTATTGGCTGATTCTGATAGATAGCCCATTTGAGTGCATCTAGACCTTTCATGTATGGTAGATAGCCAGGGTGTGCATTGATTATTTTGTGATTTTTGGCTAGTTCTGCAGGGAATATTCCGGCCCCACCGATGAGGATATGAGCAAAATCATTTTTTGAAAAAAAATCATTGAGGGCTGGAATTTCCACACGTGTAAATTCCAGACTCATCCGTGCACAGAGGAATTCTATTGGCACTTCTATTGCTCTTGAAGGCCTATGACTATATAGAGGGACGAAAGACTTGCGCTCTATCCAGGGTATGACTACCATATGGATATCTCGAAATCCTTCTAACTTCAACCTAACAATGACGTCCTGTGTCTTACGATGTGGAGCATCATAGGTAATAACTGCGATCATAGCAACAGTGCTTAGTACCTCCAAAGATAAAATAAGTCCGGCTATTAAGATATGGGCTGTAGGCCATCATTTTTCATCCGCTAGCTGGTAGTTTTCAGTCGCATTGATCCGTTGATCGTTTGAAAGCGGCGTGGGTACATCTTCATAGAAATGACAGAGACCAACAGATAAAGACTATACCGCTGAAGCACTCACGAACCGAAGCAACCTAAAGACAAAAAAAGTGACAGGAGACTCTTGACATGTGACAAAGACGTTAACTATAAATGTCCTGAAATATCAAACGATAAACTTCAACTCCAAAATAGCTAAAACCGTAATGTGTCAACGTGCAATTGCGCTAACAGCGCAGCGCCTAAACTCTAATGCACCACTGTGAGCTTTTGCTGGAAGCGTTCCTTGTATTTATCGATGATCACCACCAGATACTGTCCCGCCCAGAGATTGGCAATATTGAGCCTGTAGATTCCCGCCGAGAAATCAGATCGGGTGATCTGCTGCTCCAGCGCCTTCTGGCCGGATACATTGTACAGTGCCACCGTATATGTATTGGTCTGATCCCGGTCGTGGAGCTTGATACTGACCCAGTCGCCGGCCGGATTGGGATAGATACTGAGATCCACTCCCTTCGTAGCGAGGCTGACAATATTAGAATATTTAATACTCCCGGTCTCTTCGACCGCTTTGATGCGGTAATAGTGCTGTCTGCCTTCGGGATATTTATACAAATATGCATCATCATACCTATACTCGACACCACTCAGTGTCCCTCCCGCCAATTCGGTCTGGATATCTCTGAAAGCGATGCCATCAGCGCTGTATTGAATCACAAACTGGCTTACTCGCTCTGAATTTATCATTTTCCAGGTCAGATTGTGGTAGTCAAACTGAGCGGCTTCTGCGCTCAATACGAATGTTTTCACCGGAAGTGGCCCATAGCTGCAGTCGCCGGCCACGTCTGGATTGACAAATCCCAAAGTAGTCCAATTATCATCAAAAATGGCCGTCATTTCCGGATCCTCCGCACAGAACCAATCTCGCATCAGGGTACTATATACCTGCCGGTAATCATACTGCATCACCACATTGTCATTAACTCCCGGATTAGACGGGATCTGTGGACTTGTCCCTATGACTCCGCCCTCTAGCTGATCGCCAAAGAGGATTACCGGTGCGGCACGACCGTGATCGGTGCCAAGCGACGCATTTGACTTAATCCGGCGTCCAAACTCACTGAAGGTCATGCCCAGAACCCGCTTCTCGATGTGCAGCAGTTTTTGATCCTCGAAAAAGGCACTCACTGCCTGTGAAAATTTCTGTAACAGTGCCGGATGCGCACCTGATGAACGGTCAGATGAATCCACTTGATTTGAGTGATTGTCAAAGCCGGATAGCGACACCATATACAGGCGGGTTTTCATACCGCCTTTGATCAGCCTGGCGATTATCTTCAACTGATCTGCCAGTTTATTTCCGGTCGGGTAAGAATACAGGTTTTGACCCGCCAGCCAGGCGTCCTTGATGCGTTGGCCATACGCGTTGGCAGAATCCGCTACTTCCCGGATATACGTCAGTTCATCTCCATAGTAAGTGTCCGGTGCAGGACTTGGAATCCCATCGACCAGCTCATAAAAGTTTTCAGCGCTCTCGAGTGAATAACCCAGTATACCCTGGTTGCCCCAGAATACCTGTGAGACAGAATTGCCTATCTGAATTGCCAGCGGATCAGGCATGTCACTGTTGGGATAATCGCCCGGTGCGCCGGGGTATTCATAGTCCAGATATCGGCCTGCCCAACCCGTGTTGAGTGTTTCGTTTGCATCCGAGCCGGTCATCCAGATATCAGTAGAGCGAAAGTGCGAATAGTTTTGATTTTCATACGCGACTGATTGTACGATAGAGACATTACCATCGTTGTACATGCCTTGTATTTCCGACATTTTGGGATGAAGTCCGGTCAGGTCGGTGCCATCTAAGCCAAGTATTTGGCTTTCAGGTATGATGATGTTGCTGCGGGCATTGGCCAGATTGTCATATTGATCGCGCGGAAAGACCATATTGAGCCCATCACATCCCCCGGAGAACTGAATCAGTACGACTATGCGCTCTGTATCTATGAAGGGCAGCATATTCAGTATCTTACTATTGGTGATGGCGTGCATTGACATACCCGGCAGGACAGCAGGTAGGGCTATCACCGGTAATGATTTTATAAATTTCCTTCTTTTCATAGCCTGAGCTTTTTGGTGTTTTTTTAAAAAAATGATTACATCAGTTGATATTCGGGCATGTTCAATATGTACTTATACATACCGGTCAGTCGGGAGACGACGATGTCCCGCTTGGTCGTGTTGTTTGGATCAGCTATGTAATTATTCCAGGCAGTAGTCCAATAGTCGTCATTAGTTTGGCCGGTCAGCAAGAATCCCTTGAGAAAAGTCTTTGTCTCAGTCAATAGGTCTTCACGCAATAAGAAGTCAACCGCCTCCTGTACCAACTGATTCGGATCACCCGGATTGGTAAATTTTTGAGTCAATTTCAACACTTCAATTTTCATTTTAAAGCCGTAGATATCATATCCATAGCTTTTTAAGAGTTGATCAGTAAATTGCGCCCTGCGCCGAAGTGTATTGGCTGTAATCCAGATGCGGTGAAAGGCGGGCGACTGATAGTATGCCGACCAGCCGGCTACATTGGGCGGAGCTAAGATTTCCTGTGACTGGAGAATAGCTTCAGATCGCAACTTATTGAAGACTCCATAGTATTGTTTGATTGGCGTCACAGGTGGCAGGGTTAGGTCAAATTCTTTAATCGCACCCACCAGAAAATCCACCGGACTCTTGATGAGTCCACCATTAGCCAGCACGTCATAGAAGTGTTGGCTCTTGAACAGTTGCTCCAGCACCGGCTTTATCTCATAGTCATTATCACGGAAAGTATTGGCCAGCGGAATAATGACGTTATTTTCAATGGTCGAATCAATCTTATAATACACAAAGAAGCGATAGAGCTCACGACAGATAAATCGAGCTACTTCTGCCCGCTCGAAGATCATATTGAGCAGCGCAGTGAGTTCGGCGCGCGCTTCTGTTTCGGTCAGACCACCGGTGATCACTCGGTTATCATAAAAGCTGGAAAAAGTCTTATCGCCTGTCTTGTGGTTATTTTGATTATAGACATATACGTCGCTGGGGGGATTGTCGGACTTGGTTCGGAAGCCGGTCAGCACTTTGGCTGCCTCCTGTACGTCACTCTCTTCATAGCCCGCATTGACACCGAGTGTAAATAATTCCTGCAATTCCCGCGCGTAGTTTTCGTCCGGACTGTACTTGGTATTGTAATGACCATTGAGGTAGCGCAACATCATCGGATCGAGTGTCGTCTGTTCGATCAGCGAGCGATAATTACCTAGCGCATTTGCGCGGTAAGTCTTATTATTGACATATGCCCATCTACCCCTGCCTACATCACTGATGGAGGTGACGAGGAGATTGTGAAAAAACAATGTCATTTTTTCCTGGATACTTCGCTGTTGCTTGAACATCTGTATGTGCCACCAAATATTGAGTGAGACTCCACGGTAATATTCTCCCGTGCCATCTGACCAGTCGGCATTCACCCAGGTCTCACCTGAGGGAACTCCATCGACAAACCCATTCGTATCCGTATATTGATTGAGTGGTGGCGCAGGTGGGTCGGTAGCCGCAGTCAGCAATAGATCCACCATTTCTGACAGTGACTTGGTCAGAAAAAAATCCATATCCTCTTTTTGGACGCTAAACATAGTTCGCTTCGCCAGATGGAGAATCTGTTTCTTCTGCCAGGGTCCTGTATAAGTACTTAGTCCCGAGTCAGGTGTGGGAGAATTCTGTAGGGCAAGTAGCTGATCGAGCTGCTTTAGTTTATGTTCAGCCACTTTCTGCGACACCATTTCGTGAGAATCGGCGTTGAGTGTTTTGTTTTTAATCTCCGTCATTTTTGCACTTATTTTTGATTTGAAATAATGTGAAATGCGAAGGGGAAATGCCTTAATATACGATAGAAATCGGCGCGAAAAGTGCTACCTGAAAGGTTAGTGAAAAGGGAAAGGAAAATATTTCAAGGGGCGAAGATTAGTACCTCAGTAATACAAATGTATTCATTACAACTATAGGTTGTATTTATTAGAGCAGATTTTACAAAAAAATGGCTGATTAGTAGTATTAAATATTTTCTTGATGAATAAGACAATGAGGAGTAGCCTTATTTTCTGTTGTCAATTTTCAATAAAACGAATTAAATTTGCTTCCAGTGCTGAGAAGAAAAGTCAAATGAAAAAAAAGGCAAAGAAAATTACACCGTCCAAAAAACCGCGTACGCGGATGTACAATCCTCACGATGGGTCGGTGCGTCCGTCTGTTCAAATTCATGAGAAAAAAGACAAGCCGGTAAAACACAAAAAGAGACTCCTGGAAGATCCTGAGGCAGACTGAAAGCAATAAAAATAGTCGCTTGCTTATCTTGCTCCGGCCACCTCCTCACTTACCAGTCCAAAATTCTCAGCGTCAAAACAGACAAAAACCACTTGTTCTATTTCGTCTGTAGTGCTCAAGAAGTCTGTCACCGCCTGCACTGCAATTTTAGCTGCGAGTGGTTTTGGAAATCCATACACTCCCGTACTGATATTTGGAAAAGCAATTGAAATACAATCGTGCTTGACCGCCAATCGAAGTGAATTTTGATAGCACTCGTACAGTTTTTTACCTTCTTCTTGATTGCCATCCTCCCAGATCGGCCCTACAGTATGTATGACCCACTTTGCAGGCAATCGACCTGCGGTAGTTATTACTGCGCGACCTACACGACAGCTACCTTGTCGGTCCACTATCTTTCTACACTCCTCTAGGATTTCGCGGCCACCGGCCCGATGGATAGCGCCATCAACTCCACCACCTCCCAGCAGCGACGTATTGGCTGCATTTACGATGGCATCTACTGACACTTGAGTGATGTCACCCTGTATAACTTGTATTCTGTCCAACATTGTCTTAGGATCAATCTTTAAACATTACAAAGAAAGCATTTACCTTACCGTGGTGGGTTCATTCTGTCAAAAGTTGCCTTGATCATTTCAGGTGAGGCCGTGGTCATGAGCTCGCTAAACCCATAAGTTAGTTCGTCTTTTCCCAATTTTATTTGTTCAAAAATAGAATCTATAAAAGCACTTACGGGTGGCTGATCATCGTGCAGCCCTTTTCCGCCTAAGTCTGTATTTAAGGCAGGTGGAATGATTTCTATCACTTCTATTTCCCGATCTCTCAATAGATAACGCTGAGAAAGGGTCAAGGAATGAAAAAACGCCTTAGTGGCGCAATACACCGGCGCTTTGGCCAGTTGAACAAAGGCAAGACCGGACGTCACATTCATGATCGTCTTCAATGAATTAAGGTTTAAGAAAAGCGTAGTCAAATGTATTGGTGCGATTACATTGATCTCAATTTCACTCTTCGCCCTGGCATAGAAATCGGCCTCATTCCACTGCATCCAGTTTTGAATACCCGCATTATTTACAAGTACATTTAGATCACTGTGATTTTCCTGTACCCAATCATACAATTCAACCCGCTCTGACTCCACCGTCAGATCACACACCCGACTGATGACAGAAGGATGTCGGTCTGTAACTGCTTTTAGTGCATCCTCCCGCCGGCCACATATGATGACTGTGTTATTTTCCTGAACGAATCTTTCGGCGAGCCCAAGGCCTATACCGGAAGCGCCGCCGGTAATCAAAATGGTATTGTTTGAAAGTTTCATTATCACTATTTTAAGTGCTAAAATTAATGCGCTCCAATCACATTATGCTAAATAATATCGTCATGCTGATTGCATGTTTTTAAGAGAAGAAAAATTTAGTCCTGCAGACTACAATGCTTTCCTCGGTGATGTCCTGCGAAATACTTTTAATTTAATTTCTAAAATGACCCCAGTCTTTACTATTTTTAAGGGCTTCTATTTTCATTTTAAAAATAACTTTTTTCATGAAAGAAATACTACTTATCATTTTATTTTTGTCTGTCAGTCATTTATGCCATGCTCAACCTGAAATAAAATGGAAATTCGATACCAAGGATATTGCCTTCGGCCAGTCTGCATCAGCGGATATAGATGGCGACGGAAAGCTTGAAATCGTATTTGGTTGCTATCGAAATGACAGTATGATCTATGCGGTCAATGCAGAAGATGGTAGCCTTCTGTGGAAGTATAATGCAGCGTCTACTTTTTTCGAAGGATGTAATGACGTAGCGCCGCTCATCTATGATATTGATGGAGATGGTAACCCGGAAGTGATCGTTCCGGCATCCTGCAATCCAAGAACGTTTTGCCTTGATGGTGCTACCGGCGCAGTGAAATGGGTCTGTAATACTCGTGGCAGTGATTCTCCTCCTACCATAGCTGACATAGATGGTGATGGCACGCTAGAGATACTACATGGTGAATTTGGCGGCTATGTCATCTGCATTAACGCCGAAGACGGTACCGTGGCCTGGGAAATAGCAGTCGATACCGATTCCTGGATACAGACCGCTCCTACTATCCTGGATGTGGACGGTGATGGGCAGTTGGATTTCGTGGTAGCTACCTGGAATGCAGTGGACCGTGCTAAAAATAAAATCTATGCTTACCGAGCAAATGATCAACGTATACTGTGGACATATTCGGTCAGTGATGTCATCTACCACGGCACTGCTGTGGGAGATCTGGATGGTGATGGTAAGCCCGAACTCGTGATCGGTAGTTACAATGATACCTTATACTGTCTCAATGCAGAAGATGGTAGTCTAAACTGGAGTTATTCCGTGGGTGAATATTATTCGGTTTCCTCTCCTGCGGTGATTGCTGACATAAATGACGATGGCCAGTGTGAGATTATTTTCAATGCCTGGTACAAGGTCATCGCACTGGAAGCGGATGGTAGCCTACTATGGGATTACGACATCAATAGATATCAATCTGCCTTCAGGGGCGTTGCTGTCTCGGATGTAAATACTGATCGGTACAGAGATGTCCTCTTTGGTACTACCGGTGGAGAAGTGGTCGGGCTCAATGGCAATGATGGCAGTGTTATTTTCAACAAGAATCTTCGATCTCAATACGGTGATTCACTATTTAGTATATTGCATGCACCACTAGTGGCAGATTTTGACCAAGATGGCACTATGGATGTGTTTATCCAGGGTGGACATGGCCAAAGCCCTGATTTTAGCAATGATTTTGGCAGAGCTTACCTACTTTCTATCGGTAAGGGTAATGGCCCGGATTGGTTGATGTTTCAACACGACATTCTAAGACAAAGCAATGCTTGCATAGGTACTTCCGATGTTTCCTCCCACCCACAGTCAAGTGATAATGATGTAAACATTTATCCGCTACCTTCTAAACATCATACCAATATAGATATTACCCTGACACATGCCACAGACATAAATATTATTATTTATAATCTGTCTGGACTTCCGGTTGATAATTTATATAATGGGCCTATATCTGGCGGAAAACACACTTTAGCTTGGAAGATACCAAATGGTACCTCAGCCGGGGTTTATTTCTGCAGAATATTAGTAGATAATGATATTATTGTGAAGCGGATATTAGTATTATAATTACTGTTAGAAAAATTGATGTCATATATTTAACTGGCGCAGTAATTAAATAAATTAGCTCATAAAATCACTTCGGGAAACACAGATGAAATTTACTTTGACCAAAAGCCAACAAGTGGAACTAATGATTAAACTCAAGGCACGTTTCGAAAATAATCAGACTCGCCATTTCGGTATAGAATGGAGTGAAGTTCAATCCCGTCTGGAAGCCAATCCAAAAAAATTGTGGTCTCTTTCTGAGATGGAGAGAACAGGCGGTGAGCCGGATGTCACCGGAAGAGATAAAGAATCTGGTGAATATATCTTTTGTGACTGTGCAGCCGAAAGCCCCACGGGTCGCAGAAGTTTATGCTATGACCAAGCTGCTCGGGAAGCTCGCAAGAATAATAAGCCCACAAATAGTGCCCTGAATGTTGCTGAAGAGATGGGAATAGAAATGCTCAATGAAGCCGAATACAAAGAATTACAAAAACTGGGTGCCTTCGACACTAAGACTTCAAGCTGGATAAAGACACCGGTTGAGATTCGAAAATTGGGCGGTGCGATTTTTTGTGATTTCCGCTACGGTCAGGTCTTTGTATATCATAATGGTGCCGATTCGTATTATGCCGCCAGGGGTTTTCGAGGTATGCTAAAGGTGTAAATGATAGAATAAGTGGAAATAAAAGATGCTTAGAAACCTCACATAAAAAACTTGCATTCGGTAATTCCATCTCCAAGGAGTTACGACACTTTTTATTCTAATGATCGGATCAAATGAAATAAGCTTAAAATGTCCTAACCCTCATAATTGTGAAACTCTGTGACTGTCCAAAAATATCCATCCGGATCCCACAATGAAAATTCCATTTTGCCTGAGTTTAGATTCAGGTGTACTTCCTCTTCAATTAAAATTTCCGCCTTATCCGCATTTTGTCTAATGAGCTCCCATTCATCGGTTTTATAGTACATAATTAATCCATTTCCAGCAACAATTTCCGAATTCTGCATAGTCGGATGTCTATGAGCGCCCCACCTATGAAGACAAAGTAAAACCTGACCTGTGGAGTCTTTCAATACCGCAAATTCATCTCCCCCATGGGCCCTCACACAGCCAAAAACTTTTCTATACCACTCAGTACTTATGTCAATATCTCTAACTGCAATGATGGGATCAATCTTTATCATTATATAATTCTATAAATTAATAGTTATATAGATATTAATTAAAATTAATTTACTTTAACTTCTTTTAATTATTTCCTTTTTACTCTATTTAATTTCGTTTGTTTTTTAACTCAAAATAGTGAGATATTTTAAGGTCTCTCTATTAAGAATAAAGTTTCAACAAAATAATTACTTCGGAAGAACTAGTCCAGCATCTATCAATCCCTGAAAAGCTTCTTCCATTGTTTCTTTCAAGGGTCTGAAAGACATTCCCAATTCTCTTTGTATTTTTGAAGTATCTGCTCGCCAGGGAATATTTACATTGTTTCGCACAAATTTGGTCGTCATTAATTTGGTGAAGAGAGAGCCGAATATCATGAGCAACCACTTGGGAAGTGCCTTCCGTGGTATGGGATATTTATCTCCATATTTGGGTAATAGGCTTTTGCCCATCTCTACGAAATCGGTATTGTGGCCTGATGTAATGTATCTTCCATGAGCCTCAGGTGTAAACCCGGCTCTATAGTGTGCTTCGGCAACATCTCTGACATCTACCACACCCAGGCCTAGTTTAGGCGTACCCATTTTCATGGTGCCATTTCCAAAATTCAATAGAATTTGCTCGCTCTCTGAAGTAGTATTAACAGGATTTAGCGCAGGGCCCAAAACCAAGCTCGGATTGATAGTTACCATATCCCATTGTTTCTGAGTGCTTGCAATTTCCCAGGCTCTCTTTTCTGCCATTGTTTTCGAAAAAGCATAGGGCTGATAAGTAAGCGAGGAAGTGGTATTCCATTGCTCCTCAGTCAACTGTCTTCCTCGTGAATTTACAGCATCGATGGCATCACTGTATATCGCCGCACAACTACTAGTCAGTACTATTCGTCGGACAGTGCCTACCTTCAGAGCTGTATTAAGTACATTTTCAGTGCCTTTCAACGCAGGATCAATCAGTTCCTTTTGCGGATCATTTACGACCGTAGTAAAGGGTGAAGCAGTGTGAAAAACTAGCTCACAGCCCATCATTGCCTCCTCATAAGAACCTGGGGTCAGCAGGTCTGTTTTGAAAAATTTAATTGATCCCTTTGAGTGTTTAGCTAATTCCTTCAAGTGACTCACCTTCTTTTCATCATTAGGATTACGCACCGCAGCATGTACCGTGATACCACTTTCCAATAGCTTCTTAACGAGCCAACTGGCCACATATCCATTGGCACCCGTGACCAGCACTGGCTTGCTCTTGTCTATGATCATTGTATAAATATCTTTTAGTTAGTTATAGAATAATTTCTATATGCTCTAATGTGTGAAGTGTCAGAAAGGTTAAATTTTATGGCCGGAAACTGCTATTTACTTGAACTCGTAAAAGATACTTCCATCTTATATGCTGAAAAATATAAACTAGCTTCGGCAGTGACAAAGAGCTCTCTCTAAGGATCCAAATAAATCCCATTAATTAATTTATTCATTGCCAATGCCGCTGAAAATTATATATTTTAAAATTAAAACCGTTGTCCGGAATTTAATTTTGCACAAGAGGATTCTAAACTATTATAACTTTATAGTCACAGTGGCAGATAGTGTTCGCCCATCAGATGGCCATATACCCGGGCCCGGATAGAACTGTGGCCGTTTGGTAAAATAATGGGCATCAAAAAGATTATTCGCGTTCAATTGAATCTTTAATTTATCTGTCAGCCTAATAGCAAGATTCAAGTCAACAATCTGATATGAAGGCACTAATCCTACTGCTCCATTTGCATCCGGCGTGATCGTGTTGAGTGCATCTGCAAAGCTTTCAGCAGTATAACTGTAAAGCGCCGAAAAGCTCAAGAGTGAATACTTTACCGTAACTCCATTTCTGGAAGTCAAGTCCGGCACACTCTCTACTTTATTGCCATTAATATTGACGTTTACTTTACCTGATTTTATGGTGGCATCTTCATATCTCGCATTCATTAATGAGGTCGAGGTAAATAAGGAAAAATAGACTGCACTTCCTAAAATAAAATCACCCTGTACAAATAATTCCGCACCGGCAGTATGTGAGTTTCCTATATTGGTTCTATAAATGATGAGGTTGCCCGCGGTGTCCGTTTGTGCCAGTGTACCCATCCGGTTGTTATATTGAAGATAAAATCCGGTTAAATCCCATCTTAAAAACTTCCATTTCCCTCTGAAGCCTGCTTCGAGATTATACCCGTATGCATCTTTCAAATGCTTATCTGTGGTCTCGTAAATAGAGGCGGGTACAATATCCTTAAATATGACGGGGCGATACGCTTGAGACCAGCCGGCATATAGATTCATATTACTTGCTACATCATACTGCATACTCACACCGAAAAGAGGGATGGTATGCTCTATTGTTGTGGGTAGTTTGGACTCATCATAGTAAGTGGTGAATCCAATCATATTGGTCTCACCTTTCTCAAATCTTGCTCCTGTATTGACTGAAAATTTTGGTGTAAGCTGCCAGTGGTTTTCTGCAAACAAGGCAATGTTTCCTGACTTATAATGCAGGTCACGGCCCCAGCCCGGTGTAACTAATGTAAGATCGAAATCACTACCGGTGGTGCCTTTGCCTTGTTGCTGACGATGCAGATCATTATTCATATATTGTATGCCGGCAGACAAAGAACTGGTTTGATTGAATAATCTATAGGATTGTAAGATTCGCAGCTCAGTGGTATAACTATTATAGTGATCTATATCTACTTGTCGATTACTATATTGTAAAGTAGTGGGCAAAATGGCATCTACTACTGTAGCAGGCTTATCAAACATTGCACTGTTTCTCGACCCAAGTATTGCTGACGTGGTGAACTGAATTTTAGTCATTGAGCTCACATTCCAATTAAAGGTGAGAGAGGGTACATGAATATTGGGATTATAATAATTTCTAGAGCGTGTGGCTGCTCGTGGGTCTGCCTGAAACATACTGTCTGTGAGTGGCCCGGGTAGGTGAGTAATGTAATTAGAGTGTGTCCAATCCAATTTTAAATCAATATTTTTATTGATGTCATAATAAAGTGAAACTCCTTCTGCATCAAAGGACCCATCACTGTTTTTTCTATACCCGGAGATCCGCTTCTTATTGAACCAAGCCGAATATCGAAATTTGCCAATGGTGCCGGAAAGTGCATTATAAGTACTAACCAACCCATATGAACCAACGGTGTTGATACTTTCAAATGCAACTCGCTTAGCAGTATTCGGGCGCTTACTGATGTAATTGAGCATACCTCCAAACTGTGCTCCATACTGCAATGAACCCGTGCCACGCACCAGCTCTATACGCTCTACTGCCTCCATGGGAATATTATAGTGGCTAGCCGGATAACCATACATATCGGTATTAGTAATTATTCCATCTTTTCTGATATTAAATTCCCATCCTCGGTGCGGATCCAGACCGCGTGTAGATATATTCATCTGATTACCCGTTCCATCCATATCGTACACAAATATTCCCGGGATCTTAGCAAATATTTGCCGACCATATTTTTCACTGAGTGATACGTCTTTCTGGGTCAATTCTATCACTTCGCTTTTCTTTCCGGAATAAATATAGGTGCCCTGTATTGGATCTAATTGCTTGATATCCTGTGGTATCTTTATCGCATGAATATCCACTGGAGAGAGCCTGAAGTCTTTAATCGTATCAATATTGTCCTGGCTGAATAGTGTGATATTTATTATACATGAGAGTATTATCACCAATAGTCCTTTCATCGAGTATTATTAAAAAACACAAAATTAATTGCTGATACTACACTATATCCTTAGATAACATCCATTAACATATCCCATAAGTAAATGAATTAGTACACCTCTTATTTTGTAAATTGAGATGCCTTGATTGTAAATAGCACACTTCACTTGTAGTTAGTGCGCCGAATACTGTTAGTATTTCAGTCCTTTAAGTGCTCATTTTATCTTAATATCTCAGATCCAATGTGTTTTTAATTGAGTTTCTTTAACTTTAAGGACAAAAAGTTAGGGACCTATAAGGTTTTTGAAATCTTATAGGTCTTCCTTGTAATAAAGCATAAAAAATGAATACTTATTATCAGAAATTGTTGCCAAATAATATTTACCATTTATTTTCAAGGGCAGTAGGCAGCGAAAAATTATTATTGACACCTGATAATTACTTCTATTTCCTCAATAAGCTGAAGCAGCATACTTCTTCTGTGTGCAAAATATTTTGCTATACATTGCTGCCAAATCACTTTCATATAGTAGCAAAAATTGAGAATGAAGAATCAATTGCTCGTCATTTTAAAATCGTAAAGAAAAAAGCCTTTAATCCGGCAGAAAACGATATTAGTGACTTTATAATGGAGCGTTTTAGTAATTTACTTAATAGTTACACAAAAGCTTTTAATAAGAGAGAGAGCCGAAAAGGCGCCTTATTTATGGATTACATGAGGCGCAGTATTGTAAGCAAAGAAAGTGATTTTACTACTTATGTATGGTATGTTCATAAAAATGCGGTACATCATCAACTTACTAAAAAAGTAGGTGACTGGCCATTTGATAGTTATCAAATTTTAATAGGTGATTCTACTACTCATTTATTAAGAAATGACATTGTGCAATGGTTTGGTAATAAAGATCTTTTTATCGATTTTCCCCAACAAGAGATACAACCTAAAATAAATATACAAGAAGTATAACAATAAAGACCGATAACCAAGACCGATAAGGTTTTTGAAACCTTATCGGTTTAACCAACATTTTTTTCGTAGATTAATGTTCCAATAATTCACCAATATGACTCCACTATCAGATAATACCAATACCTCCGGAAGATTCCGGGTATATTCGGCCTCTGCCGGCTCCGGTAAAACCTTTCGACTGACCATAGAATATCTAACCTTCGCTCTGAGAGATCCACTGCATAATTATAAAAAGATCCTGGCTATAACATTTACCAATAAGGCCACCAGAGAGATGAAGAATAGGATCATCGAAACTTGTAGAGCTTTTAGTCAACCACTTCATCCTTCAGTCGAAAATAAGAACTACTATCCCATCTGGAGTGAGATTCTCAAATCAACAGGTCTTTCCGAATCTAAATTGGCCGAAAATTCAAGGCTACTGTACCATCAGATACTTCACAATTACAGTGACTTCGCTGTAAGCACTATTGATAGCTTTTCTCAGAGAATCATTCGTTCCTTTGCGCGTGAGCTGAATGTCCAGGATAATTTTGAGGTAGAGTTACAACAATCATTGGTCCTGGATGAGGTAGTAAACAGGCTTTTGAATGAAGTGGGTGTCGATAATGAGATTACAAAACTGCTCACCAGTATCAACCGATACAACCTAACCGATTTTGACAATTTCAATATTCGCGATACGCTCTTAAGATCGGCAGCTATCATGTTTCAGGACTCAAGCAAAAAGTTTATCGCGGGACTAGACAAGATTTCTTCTAATGATTTGCTGGAAGTGGGAGAGCGAATTTCTAAAAAGAGAGGGCAATTGCGTCAACAATTAAGAGATAAAGCTTCCGAATCACTTAGATTGATTCAGCAGGCAGGTTTGTCAATAAGTGATTTTGCATATGGATCCTCTTCTTTTGTAAATACATACAATAAAATTTTGTCCGGAGATTTTGACCTAAAACCTAGATTTATTAATTCAATAACTGATGATAATACTCCCTGGTTTTCAAAAGGAAAAGAAAAAGATATCTCAAGCATTAAACCGCAATTAATTACTCATAGCACAGAAATAATTGATTTGGCCGGTGAATTTAATATATACAACTTTATTCACAAAAACTTCAGACAATTAGCGGCTATTACGCAGTTAAGAAAGATGTATAATAATTTTAAAAATGAAGAAAATATTATTCTCATCTCAGAATTTAATCAACTCATTTCCAATGAAATTGCCGATCAGCCAGCTCCTTTTATTTATGAAAAAATCGGTGCTCAATTCGACTATTACCTCATCGATGAATTCCAGGATACCAGCGTAATGCAATTCCAAAATATAGTCCCCTTGATGACGGAGAGTCTCAGTCGGGGCGGCGGAGAGAGCCTGGTGGTGGGGGATAGCAAGCAGGCTATATATCGCTTCAGAGGCGGGGATACTACACAACTAGTGAATCTTCCGGCACTCATGGGGAGTGACGCTAATCCAATCTTGAGAGAACATCAACTCATATTGGAACAAAATCAGAAAAAAGAATCTTTGCCCAAAAATTTCCGAAGCAGGGCACAAATAGTAGAATTTAATAATGATTTTTATGAATTTATAAATGAATCAACTGCTTTAATCGCTCATCATCCGGTCTATGAGAACCAAAAGCAAGAAATACACCATCGGGGTACTGGTGGGTATGTGTCTATCGAATTATTTGACAAAGATTCAAGTAAAGCTGAACCTTATGAAAATGAAATAGCCGAGGAATTAGAAGTTCTTAGTGCAAATGTATTGAGTCGCACCATAGAGGTGATTAACCAAGCCCTCACCAGAGGTTATTTTCTTAAAGACATCGCTATCATATGCCGCAATAATAAGGGGCTCCAGCTCATAGCACAGGCTCTTCATGCCAATCATATAGCTGTCATCAGCCAGGAAGGCATGTTGCTGACCAATGATATTTCGATCTCACTCTTTCCCTTGCTCTATGGCCACTTTACAGCACCGGATGATCAGATAATCCTACTTGAAATTTTTACGAAGTTAAAATTCCTTGGCTTACTTAATGTTGATTTACACACCCTCAATAAGCAAACGCTCCACGCTGCAACCTTGTGGGAAAAATTAAAAGTACAGGGTTTTGACCTTGAAGAAATACTATCTAAAAATTTACTTGAAGC
The DNA here is from genome assembly GCA_035426385.1 of Saprospiraceae bacterium. Taxonomy (GTDB): domain Bacteria; phylum Bacteroidota; class Bacteroidia; order Chitinophagales; family Saprospiraceae; genus Parvibacillus. The sequence continues at coordinate 32,835 of DAOLZQ010000016.1, read as the reverse complement.
CTGGGATCTATTTGAATCAAAACTTCCAAAAGATAAAATGTCACCACTTTTTCACGGCTATTTCAGAGAGGAGATATTTAATTTTTTACAAAAGTGGGGCGATGATTTTAATCTATTCTATAACTGGTGGAATACCAATAGGGACAAACTTTTTATCGGCAGCCCAGAGTCAGTAGATGGTGTGCAGCTACTCACCATTCACAAGGCCAAAGGACTGGAATTTAAAATAGTCATTCTACCACTCACCAACTGGAAGATATTAAAGGAGGAATCATTCTGGATTGAACTAGAAATGGAGGATTTCACTCCCCTTGATGCAGTATATGCCGGCATCAGTGAAGCAGAAGGACAAATCCCGGGACTTGATCTCGCATATAATGAGAAATTGCAAAAAATTACCCTGGACAATTTAAACCTACTATATGTCGCAACCACACGCGCGATCTCTGAATTATATATTTTCTCTGATAGTATAGTAGAGAAGAAAGGTAAAAAGGAAGAGCCGGATTTAGGTAAAATGTCATATATTACAAATTACATACATGCCTATTTAGAAAATAAATCTATTCATCAGTTCCCCTATACCCTTGGTGCGCTGACCCAACCCGATTACGATGATCGCCCTACTAGTATTTCAATTCCGATTGATACCGAAAAAACTACAGGTGCACCAATTACTATTAAGCATCGCTCCACTACCATTTGGGATGATACCAAGCTCGATAAGATTAACTATGGCACTACCATGCACGCATTGTTGGAGCATATTATCAGCCCGGAGCAAGTAGAGCAGGTAATCAATCAGGCTGTAATAACAGGCCTACTCTCTACTGAGGATAAAATAGCTATTTCGGTATTAATTAATAAACTAGTCACTCATCCGGAGATCAGTCCTTATTTTGATTCTGCCCAGCGGGTAAAGATAGAGGCTTCTATTATCACTCCTGAGGGCAAAGAATATATACCGGATCGAATATTAATACATGATGATCGACGGCTTAGCCTGTTGGACTTTAAGACGGGCGAACATAAAAGCAAGCACACTCAGCAGATCCAACATTATGCCAGTCTATTAAGACAGATGGATTACAAAGTTATCGACCTTTCACTAGTATATCTGGACCCGCTTGAAATAATTCATGTTGAACCCACTAAAATATAATCCATAAATGAAATCCAATCATTTCCTGTATAGAGTAGCAGAACGACTACTGAAAATTCAAGAATCACATCCGCGATGCGCAGTAGTTTTCCCTAATCAGCGCCCGGGTTTGTACTTGAAGAAGATATATATACCGCAACTCATAGAAGCACCCATTTTTGCCCCCGAAATATTGACACTGGAAGATTTGATGAGTCAAATTTCTGGTTTAAATAAGCAAGATTTATTAACCCAATTACTCCTTTTATTTAATACTTATAGAAAAAGCAATAATGCCTCCGGGGATTTTTCCCAATTCATAGATTGGGCTACCACTTTTATTGCAGATTGTAATGATATAGACAATTCGCTTATTAACGCTTCTTCTTTCTTCAGATTTTTATACACTGATAAGGAGAGTGCACGCCAATGGTCTCCTGATGAAGATACTACAACTATGCAGGATACTTTTCTGGCTTTCTGGCGAGATGCTGATCTTATTTACCACGAATTTCAAGATCAATTGTGCACTATAGGAGGAGGGTATACCGGATTCATTTATAGAAAAGCTATAGAAAAAATAGACACTGATAATTATGAACCGACATTTGACTATATCCTATTTGCAGGATTTAATGCGCTCAATATTGCAGAAGAAAAATTAATTGACTTCTATCTTTCTTCCGGGCGAGGTGAAATCATTTGGGATACAGATTCTTTATATGCCACTGAGTCAAGTACAGAGTTTAAAGCTGGCAATTATTATCGAAAATACATTCAAAAGTGGCCGGACACCGTCTCCTCAAAGCTTCAAAGCATTGGCGTTGCACCATTGGACATACAACTCATCCAGGCACCAACTAATGTATCTCAGTGTGATGTGGCGGCTGATTTATTAAAGCAATTGATAGATAAAAATGAAGACGTTGATTTTTCCGGAATCGCCATTATACTGGCTGACGAAAGCCTGTTAGAGCCGCTCATACTTCGACTGCCTTCACAGATCGGTCATCGTGAACTACATTATAATATCACGATGGGCAAATCGCTGGCATCCTTTAGTCTGTTTCACCTTTTCGATAAGATTATTCATTTATTTACAGACTCAGATAAGACCGGTTTTTCTTCCTCGCTAATAATTGATTTAGCTGCCTCACTGCACTGGAAACAATTGGATGAGACGGATTATATTTCTGTGTTACGGAGAGAAATTATCAAGAGAAATATTTCAAGGTTGACACGAAATAAAATAAACTCTATAGGCTTATCAGGTGTGTGGCAGTCTTTGTTCTCCGTATCCTCTACGTCCGCTTCCGTGATAGATTTTATGCTGAATTTAGTGCAACGTCTGAGGGCAAAAGCAACGGACTCTGGAGATCGTCAGTCGATCGAAGTATTGTTTGAGTTTCATAAATTATTTACCAACCTTCAAAATACAATTCCTGCATACCCCCAGATTATCGACTTAAGATCACTGCGACGCATTTTCCGGATGCTGGCCCTACAGGCGAAGTTACCTTTTGAGGGCGAGCCAATAAATGGAGTTCAAATAATGGGCCTACTTGAATCCCGATTGCTCGATTTCAAACACGTTATTTTAGTATCTGCAAATGAAGGTAAGCTGCCGGAAAGTAAGTTTTCAGCAACTCATATACCCCATAGCTTTAGAAAATATTACGGGATGCCCACTTATGAGGAGAGAGATGCTATTTTTGCATATTCATTCTATAGGCTCTTGCACCAATCTTCTTCGCTGCAGCTCGTCTATGATAGTGCCATCAGTAAGGTGGGCGCCAATGAAAAAAGCAGGTACATACTGCAGCTAGAGGCCACCCTCGATTCAGAAACTTATCCTCTGATTTCTGTTATAAACCGCACATATTCATTTCTTCCGGATCCCTATCCGTCCTATTCATATGAGATTAAGAAGACACCTGAAGTAATTAATGATATTCTGTGGTTCCTCAAAAATAAGAACTTGTCAGCCAGTTCCATTGCTACTTTGGTTCGATCACCTCTTGATTTCTACCTACAGAAAGTTATTGGTATCTCAGAAGAAGATGTTCTCCAGACAGATTTGGAGCATTCTACCTTTGGTCAGATCGTACATGGTACACTTTATGATTTGTATCGACCACTGATAAATAGAACCATATCAAATCAAGATTTAGAACTAATCCAAAAAGAAATACCTATTCAAATAATTAAAAATTTTAAACAATTTTTTGGTGATGGAAATACTTCAGGTGGCTATAATTATCTTCTGGTAGAGGCCGCAAAAATTATGGTTAATGAAGTCATCAATAAAGATAAAGTTCGCATCACCGGCCACCAAATGAAGATTTTAGAGACAGAGGGAGAACATATCGTCACTTTAGATTATAATCATGACGGCACGATCATTGACATAAAAATTAAGGGTACGATAGATCGTGTGCAAGCGTACGACGATCAGATAGAAATAATTGATTATAAGACCGGTGGAAGATCCAATCTTAATTCTAAAAAAATCAATGATGTGGCATCAGACCCAAATCAGGAAAAGCTACAGCAACTGCTTACTTATGTTTATTTGATTCTGCAGCAGCCGAATTGTACTTATAGTCTGGAACAGATTCGTCCGGCTCTTCACTTCTTACGTTATACACAGGGCGATCTGAGTTTTATTGATTCCACTGATTTCAGGCTGGAACAGTCCCACATTGATACTTTTCTGTCTAACTTAAGGCAACGACTGGATGAGCTACTCGATCCTCATATTCCGTTAAAACCTGATTCGGATCTTAAACGCATGAAATACAGCCCTTACCTGGCAGTATATGGCTTAGCCTAACTTCCTGTCCAATCCAAATAAAATAATCCCTTATAGGTGAGTTTAACTTAATGCCTCAGCCTTTATTTGCACATACCGGTGACCCTTATCACTGAGTGCTTTGAATCCTTTGTAGTAATACACTATTGCTATTGACATGAATATATGACTAAGGTCGTTGTAATTAAAATAATAATTAGGGCTAATCTTAAAAGCATGACAAAGCATGGCAAGGACTCCAAAAAATGTAGCTGTAAAAATGGGTTTACATGCCGGATCTCTGGTCTTGAAATAATAAAATAATTCAAAGAAAAACACAATTACAAACAAGCCATAAACAGCATGCATCTCGACGTATAAAAAGTTTAATTTAATTATCGACATCGACATAAAAAAGGCGATTTCTAAATAATTAAATAGATTAAGATATAATTTCTGTTTTTCTGTCAGGAAATAACCTGCTTGGCGAATAGCTACTCTTTCTATCATTGCTATACTGGCCATACCAAGATACCAGCCCGGTATTTTTCCCCACATACCGGTATAATGCATCAGACCGTGGCCTATGACTCCGCCGAACACAGTACTCAATGTCAGAAATAAAAAAAATAATTGAGCAAACAATTTAAGGTGATTTCTATCTGACTTACTCCTTAATTTTCTCCAGCAGATAAAGGCGACTACTGCCATGAAGAGATTCGTCAGTACTGTAGAGGGTTCTTGAATTATAATCCCACCTAGTTCAATGGTATGCATTTGATCCATAGTCGAAAGTAAAAAAAATGCCGGACTAGCCGGCATTTTCTATTTTAATCTGAACTCAGTCTTACGGTTTATTCGCTTTTACTTTATCAAAGTCACCGGCAGTAATTACCACTAATTTTGACGGTGTTACATATTTATTGAACGCTTTATTTACCTGTTCCAGAGTCAGTCCTTCAACAGCTTTTTCCATATCTGCGTCAAATTTCAAAGATCTATTCAGGAATAGGTTATTGTTCAGTGTTCCGGCCAGGCTATTATCCTGAGCACGAGCTACTTGCCAAGATTGCATTAGACCTTCTTTAGCCAACTTTAACTCCTCTGCAGTAAAACCCTCTTTATTTACTCTGGCTATTTCTTCTTTTACTGCATTAGCAACCTTAGATGTATTCTCCGGAGCACTAATGGCATATACGGTCATCATACCAGTATTATCCAGCGGAGAAGCGTTAAAGCCACTTCCTACTCCATAACTCAGGCCATCTTTCTGTCTGATCCTGGTAGCGAGGCGTGAATTTAAAAATCCACCCCCAAGGATATAATTACCCACCATAACAGCAGCATAATCGGGGCTCTTATCATTCATTTCAACAGCAATTCCGGATAAGTATAGTGAATTTGCTTTATCAGGTGTGTTGATTGCTTTTTCAGTAGGTGCTATAGCCACATATTTATTTTCTATTCGCTTATAGGGTACCATACTTTTCCAACCTGTAAATGAATTTTTTATCGTTTTTTCAATTTGAGGTTTGTCAAAATCTCCTACTACCGCCACAGTCATATCACTCGCGCCATAGAAATCCTTGTAGAATTTTTTTACATCATTCAGTGTCACCTCTTTCGCAGCAGCCATTTCTTCATCCAGACTGGCTGTATATCGTGGATCATCTTTTGGATAAGGTCGCATGATTTTTCCAAATTCTATTGAAGCTAAGGAATTAGGTTCACTTTTTTGTGCTTCAATTTCTGCTATTGTCTGAGTTTTTAAAATTTCAAACTCATTTTCAGGAAATGCCGGCTCACGAAGGATACTTTTCACTAGTTCTATAGTGGGTGCGAGGTTATCATGTACGGTAGTGATGCGTACGCTAAATTGTGTAGCTCCTCCACTGATACTCACATTAGATTTTAATTTATCAAAAGCATCTTGGATTTCTTGTTTGGTCATTGTTTTACTACCCTTATTGAGCATATCTCCTGTAAATGAAGCAATGGTTGCTTTGCCCTTTAATTTATCCAGGTTTCCTATTCTAAAGGTCATTACAGCTGTAACTTGATCCCCTCTGGTTTCTTTTGGTAAGAACGCCATTTTTATACCGGAAGGATCTACAGAAGTCATGGTACGTGAATCAATATTTGCAGGAGAAGCATCAAAGTCTTCACCTGTGCTAATTTTCTCACGCCCCTTGTAATCTTTTACCAGATCAGCTACCACTATATCATTGTTAATTTCTGTCCTCGAAGGGTTTTTATCCGGAATAAACACACCTACAGTTCTATTTGAAGATTTAAAGTATTTATTTGCCACGCGATATACATCTTCCATAGTAACTTTTTCAACATTATCCCTGCTCAGAAATAATAACCTCCAGTCCCCTTTTGCTACGTATTCACTTAATACAGTACCAATTCTTTCTACGTTATTAAACATCAATTGCCATTGTTTCTGTGAGGCGTCTTTCTGACGATCCAGATCTTTCTGGTCAAATTTCATCATTGGTACTGAATCCAATTGTCCGAGTAAAATTGATTTCGCTTCCGACAGTGATTTGTCCATTGGTATAGAAGCGCCAAAAATCATTACGCCCGGTTCTTTGAGGTCAAAAGTATATCCGTACACATTAGATACTTTCTTCGGCTCCGTCAACTTCTTGTATAAAACACCGGAAGGATCATCCGTAAGCATGGAGACCAACATATCTAGTGGTGCCATATCAGGATCTGCGCCAGAGCATATGTGATAAGCAATATTAATCGCCTGCTTGTCACCTACTCTATTGAGAGTAACCATTCTCTCACCATCCTGCACGGGTTCACGGGTATAGGTATCATAGATTTTATTGCGGCCACTACGATCCGGTACTGGAATAGCTTCGTAATATTTCTTGATCAAGTCAAGTGTTTTATTTACATCGATTTTTCCCGATACGATCAACACGGTATTGTCTGGTTGATAGTATTTTTTGTAATAGTTCTGTAATCTTTCTATCGGAACTTCCTCTATATCTGAGCGAGCTCCTATAGTGGAATTACCATAATTGTGCCATAAAAAAGCAGTAGAAAGAACTCTTTCTCCAAGAATTGATTCTGGATCATTTTCACCCATTTCAAATTCATTACGAACTACGGTCATTTCGCTTACCAAATCTTTCTTTGCAATGAATGAGTTGACCATTCTATCTGCTTCCATACTTAGCGCCCAGTTCAAATTATCATCTGTGGCCTGGAATGTTTCAAAATAATTAGTTCTATCCAGCCAGGTAGTGCCATTAGCTCTAGCGCCATGCTTTGTCAGTTCTTCCGGAATATTCGGATGATCGGGTGTGCCTTTGAACAATAAGTGCTCCAGTAAATGGGCCATACCTGTCTCGCCATAATCTTCATTTCTGCTTCCTACCAGATACGTCTGGTTTACTGTAATGGTTGGCTTAGAATTATCAGGGAAGAGCAGCACTTTCATACCGTTCTTATTGAGTTTATACTCAGAAATACCTTCTACTTCAGCAACCTTAGTGAAGCCAGCCTGAGCCAAGCCATCGCGGCTTATTCCAGCGAGCATCAACAAGATAAAAATGAAATTCTTTAAATACATATATAATAAATTTAAATTTATAGATTAATGATTTTCTTTATATTGCGTTCTATTTCTATTAATTTTGGCGCTGATTTTGACATGATACTATCTGCTTCTGCTAGTATTTGTTGTGAATATACTTCATCAGCGAAATCTTTTAGATTAATGCGTACATTATAATTGGCTCCTTTTATAGCGGCATCTAAACACAAGCCTCCGACAGCTGCATCCGATACAGAGCTTGGTATGCCATCTGTAACCATTTTGGCAATCAAATCTATAGCTTCATAAGCAATCCTCATAGTTTGAAGTGGAGTTTCTATCGCTATTTTTGTAGCCTCATGTAGAGCTAATGTGCGAGTATCTATCTCTTCAAGCGTGGATTTAGGCAGTCTTACCGCCTGTATAATTCCACTGAAAGCCGCAGTATCTGCATCCACCAGGTGCAACAATTGTTGTTTCAATATCTGGCCTTTCTCTGCTTCTTCGGCAAACATCTCCCATTGTTTTTCAAATCCTTTTTTCGCTTGTGAAAGACTTGCTACCATTGTACCAAGCGATGCTCCCAGAGCTCCTGTATATGCAGCAGCTGAACCACCTCCGGGTGCAGGTGAGTCCGAGGCTAGCCTATCTGCAAATTGCTCCATACTAAGGTCTATTAGTTCTCTGTCTTCTTTATTTTCAATCGCATATTCGATTATTTTTTGTTTCATCTCAAATGGGCCCAATTCTTCTAAACCCAGAGAACGAACTGCTATTCTGATGAGTTCATGCTCTGTAAGCCCGGGATTAGATTTTTGCTTTCGTTGGAAATATTTCCCTGCCTCAAGCAAAGCTTTTTTGGGCACCATACCTACCAGTTCAGAGCCGGTTACTCTAATTCCACGTTCTCTACTTTTCTCCTCAACTGCTTCAAAAGCTTCGTGTATTGGGGTTTGTGAAGGATTTGTAAGGTTCATAGAAATCTGAGCGAAACCGTATTCAGGCATATACCATCCAATGGCTTTCACATTTTTTAGCGTCCCTGGTTCCCTCACCTCATTTCCCTGACTGTCTAATACAATTTTCTTGCCTGCTTTTTTTACACGACCTTTCTCACGGACATCAAAAGCGATGCTATTGGCTTTTTTAACAGATTTGGTATTTAGATTGACATTATAGGCGATTAGAAAATCCCTGGCACCAATGACTGTAGCCCCAGACTTAGTATTAAATTTGGCAGTGCCATAATCAGGACTCCACTCCGGAAGTTTTATTTTTTCAGAAAATCCCTCGTATTCTCCACTTCGGATATTTGCCAAATTCCTTCTATCTTCACTTTTTGCAGAAGCTTCATACATATATATGGGGATGCTATAAGCCTCAGCTACTCTAGCAGCTAGTTTCTGTGCCCATTGATTGACTTCTTCAAGAGAAATGCCTGAGATAGGAATAAGTGGACATACATCAGTCGCTCCCATGCGCGGATGTGTCCCCGTATGCTTTGACATGTCGATCAACTCTGCTGCTGCACCTATTGCTCTGAAAGCGGCTTCACATACTGCCTCGGGTGGACCTGCAAAAGTAAATACTGTACGATTAGTATCCTTTCCTGGATCTATATCTAGTAAAGCAACGCCTGCTACAGAACGCACTTGTTTTGCAATTTCCTGCAGGATAGCTTCATTTCTACCTTCACTAAAGTTTGGTACGCACTCAATAATTGCTTGTGACATATTTCTTATTCATTACTTTTGCATCCTATTGTTTCACGTGGAACTATTTTGAAAATGCAAACCGGTTTTAAATTAATAATCTATAATTATCTCGAAGATCTATTGTATCAGAATGATCCATTCTCTATGGTCGTTCAGGATATATACGCTGAATTAATCATTAGGAATAATGAATACGAATCTAAAGAAACTAATCTTAAGGTAACACAATTTTTCGATAATCAACCTTATTCTATCTACGATTATCTACCAGAAAATGCTATTCAACTTTTTCCTGAAGTATCAAACCTTCATTTTTATGTCCGTCAGATACTGCCTGTTAAACCAAATCATGTTCATATCTTAAACTCAGCCTTAATCTTAGGAGTTCATCGTTTACTAAAAACCGGGCTTCAACCTAGAGAAATTTTACAACTTCTGAACACTTCTCCTTACCCAGAACATCAAAACACTAAACTAGATACACAGTCAAAACTGGGACAAATTGTTCAATCCCTCTTTATTGGTGGACTAACCGTAAAATTCGATACCATAACACAAAGGTTACCTGTTTCAGGTCCCATGTATATGATCCAAGCTAAAATACCTACTTTAGTACAAGAAGGACAAGCTCATCAGTTGACGGAAAAAGTGTTGGCATTTTATCATCTAAATGTTTTGGCTGTACATGATCAAAATAGCAGTTCAATACTAAAGGATACATCAATAATACACTTTTTAGACTTTCCAGACGAATGGCTTCCTAACCTCACTGCTATTCTAGGCTTTGGAGATATTGTAAATTTAATTTTGAATAACAGTATTAATGCAGATCAAATTCTGAGTTGGCTAAATCAGCATCCCAAAGTTACATTAGCTATTATGAATAAAATTAATCAAGAAGGTGTAGAACTGTCAAGATAATGTTCCACGTGAAACATCATCCATCTGAGGTACCACTCGATTAAGGAAATTGGCCAGAATCCTATTAAACTCCTCAGGAACTTCCATCATAGGTGCATGAGCACATTTATCAATAAAATATAGTTCAGAGTTAGGAATTAATTCATGAAATTTTTCACCAACGAAAGGTGGTGTTATAGAATCATTCTTTCCCCAAATCAAAAGTGTAGGAGCAGTCAGTTTGCTCAATTGATTTTCAAGATTGTGTCTTACAGCAGACTTAGCCATGGCTACTATCCGAATCCCCCTGCCGCGATCATTCACTACTTCAAACACCTCATCAACTAACTCTTTAGTAGCTATAGCAGGATCATAAAAGGTGGATTCGGTTTTAGCTTTTATAAACCCATAATCTCCTCTTTTAGGGTAAGTACTCCCCATTCCACTTTCAAACAATCCTGAACTACCGGTTAGTATGATGGAATTAACAATGTCTGTTCTCTTTAGACAAAATAAGATCGCTATGTGTCCACCCAATGAATTACCTAATACATTCAGAGACTTAAACTGTTTGAAATCAACAAATTCATCTATGTAATCTACCAATCCCGTAACACTGACTTTCAGCATAGGCATTTCATAAATTGGTAATATAGGAATGACCACTCTATATTTTTCTCCAAAAAAATCAAACAAGTCCTTAAAATTGCTCAATGCTCCAAAAAGACCGTGAAGCAATAGTAGCACTTCCCCATCTTTTCTCGACTCGATATAAGTAAATTTTTGTTCTCGTATGATTTCCATCAATATAATTTATAACCAAATATAAGAATAACCTATTAAATATTAATAAGTGACTTACTATATCTAACTCTGAAGTGTAGTAACAATACTGCTGTTAATAATAATATAGCACCTGATTGATGCAATACACCCAATAACACAGGTACTTGACCCTTACTATTAAGTAAAGTTAGAATTCCTAATATAACTTGAATAATAAGTATTCCTAAAAAGAATAGCGATGGATACTTAACTATTTCAGTTATCGTCTTCTTTAATTTCAAATACACAACTATACCAATACCAAGAATCAGATAGGCTAGATTCCTATGAATAAATTGAATTAGTGCGGGAGAAAATAAGTAAGAATCATAATCTCTTAAATGATCCAACTTCCAAGAGGAACCATCCAATAAAATAGCAGGTACAATATCTCCTGAATAACTGGGCCAGGTTGGAAAAAATAATCCAGCTTTCATTCCAGACATAATTCCTCCAAAAATCAATTGCAACATTAAGCAGACAAACATCACATTTAAAAGCATCTTAATTCCCGTATTATTAACCACAATACGCTCAGGAAAAGAATATTTAAGAGCAGTCCAAAGCAAATATCCATAAACAAGAAAAGCCAAATTTAGATGTAAAGTCAATTTATAAGCATTCACCCAAGGCCTATTTACTAACCCACTTGCTACCATTATCCAACCAAAAATACCGACCAATCCGCCTAAAAGCACTATTATAATTAGGTCTTTAATAAGTGGCTTGGACAATTTTCTTTTAAACAAAAAAATGAAAAAAGGAATGATAAAAACAAACCCGAGTGTCCGAGCCCATAACCGATGTGAGAACTCCCATAAATAAATAAACTTAAATTCCCCCAGTGACATTCCTTGATTGATTTTATGATATTGCGGAGTTTGTTTATACAGATCGAAAGCTTCATTCCACTGGATCGAATTAATAGGTGGTATTGAACCCACTGCTATTTCCCACTTGGTGATGGACAGTCCAGATCCGGTAAGTCGCGTGATAGCTCCAAGCATAAATTGAACCAGTAACATTCCCACTCCAACCCAGAGCCATATTTTCACCCATTTATTGGGTTTAATTATATCGACATTGAAATTCATTCTAAAATTTTGTAGCGTAAAATTAATCTAACCTCAACAGCACAAAGAATCAAATTTTCAACATCACTAAATAATGATGTATATATATAATTTAAAATAAAAATTGTTATTATTACTAGCCTTGTTAGTATGTGTGTAACATTTTAATTTCTTATTATTAATTGTGGTTTATAACACAAACAATGATTTAATTAACAATAAACTATTTATTCAATCCGTTGATTATCATTTATTTATATAAAAATTAACAACTTAACAATTCGAAATCTTTTTATCAATGTTGGTAATATAATGACTCTAATTCGGTGAGTCATCGCAAATCATATTTAATAATTTAGTATATAAGTTAATTAAATATTACCGATTTTTTCACAGAGGTAGCAGTTGAAAATTTTATTCACATTCAAATATATTTACTGACAATTTTCATTTTGATATCATGTAAATTCGTACTGTGTTAAGACAGAAAGATGAAACTGATATATATACCAATAATTATAAATGTTTGTAACTAATTTATGATTGCAGTAATTCAACGGGTTTATGGATGTAGTGTTCATGTAAATAATTTTGAATTGGATCGGATAGAAAAAGGTATGTTGATCCTACTTGGCGTAGGTGAAGCTGATACGCGGGAGGATGCGAACTATCTAGCTGCAAAAGCAGTCAATCTGCGTATCTTTAGTGATGACGACGGACAAATGAACATCAATGTGCAGGATAGTGGTGGTGACATAATGGTAGTCAGTCAGTTTACACTCCACGCCGACACACGAAAGGGAAACCGCCCTTCTTTTATACGTGCTGCACGACCGGAGATCGCTTTACCGTTGTATGAGTATTTTATGGAGCAGATTTCTATACTGCATGGAAACCGGTGCGCACGGGGTAGATTTGGTGCTGATATGAAGCTTAATTTTACAAATGATGGTCCTGTCACCATTATTATAGATTCCAAAAATAAATAAGAATAGTTATGCAAATAAATGAGATTAAACAACGGGTAGATGAATGGATAAATGAGTATGGTGTAAGGTATTTTGATATTCGTACCAATACACTACTGTTGATGGAAGAAATGGGTGAATTTTCCCGATTAGTCGCACGCATTTATGGTGAGCAATCTTTTAAAAAAAATGAGGAACCTTCTCAAAATTTAAAAGCACTGGAAGATGAATGGGCTGATATATTCTTCGTAATGATTTGTATAGCTAATCAAACCGGCATGAATATCGACTCTGCCATCGAGAAAAATATTTTAAAGAAAACCAGTAGAGATTCGAATCGGCATCTGACCAATGATAAATTGACTTCAGAATAAAAAAAAAGCCGTGATGATAAGTCACGGCTTTTTTACAGTATTATAATTCTTTTTATTTGATCACAGTGAATGGAACTGTATTTATCCCATTTGTATTCGACATTTGTAGAAAGTAAATTCCGGAAGGTAGATTTTCAATGTTGATAATTACCTCGTTCTCACCTGATTTAAATTGTTTTGCATTGGCAACTTGTTTAACCATTTTACCACGAGCATCTACAATTTTCACCTCAGTACTGATATTATTCAATGCTGTTACATGCAGTTTAATTTCTGATGTAGCAGGGTTGGGAAAAATACTGATAGCAGCTACAGCATCAATTTTATTTACACCAAGCGCACTTTGTGAACCGATATTAATATTATCAACATATAGGAAATTACCCCAGCCTGAAATGAAATCCAGCTTAAAGATCACATCTTCTATGCCTGCAAGTGCAGGGATAGCTATTGAATCAGTCTTCCACATAGCAGCGGTAGGTACAAATGGATTTGCAGAAGGTATAGTTGTCTTTAAATCATTACCAGTATAGTATTTGATAGAAGTCCAGGTAGTACCACAGTCGGTTGAATATAAAATATCCATAGCGTCTTCTGCACTTTGATATCCGGAATAAGCTCTGTCAAATTTGAAATAGACATCTTTTCTATCTTTAAATGTCATCTTATCCAGAATTACAGACTCAGTTCCGGCAGTTTGGCTGGGATCCCAGCCGTAGAAATTAGCAAATAATGATTGTTTGCTTTTGCCGTAACCTCCCAAATCAGCACCTGTTGCGCCTAAGAACGTCTTATCCATTATATAAATAAAATTACCTTCTTTAGGGACATTGAGTACACCTTGAGGGTAGTTAAGTTGACCTGGTGTAGCATTTTCAAAAGTGTATGAAACTGATGTACCGATAGGGTCTGTACTCACATAAACAAAATTTAGATCACTTAATAAATTATTGATCAGATCTACTTCAGAGAAATTAGGATTAGCAAAGCCAAGGAAGTTATACTTTAAGTTTGCATTTTTCCCTTTATAGATATCTACTTCTGGGAATTCTATGATAGCAGATGCACCCGGTAAAATAGTATCAGTGTATGTGTAGGTAACAGGAGTACCGCCGTTGATTACATAGTTAAACTTAAGATCATATACCGGTAATGTACCAGTGTTAGATACTTTTATAGAAGGAGTAAATTTAGTATCTTCAGTACATAAGTTATCATCAAACTCAGTGATGTTTTCTAAAGCTATGTCATAGTATAAACTTCCATCTGGAAACCCAGACGCTACTGAAGCTTCACCGTAGATAATCTCTTTGTTTCCTTTGTGCTGAAGAAATGCAGTTGCATACAAGCCCTTCTTATTGAAAATGTATGATTTCAATGGAACAGCATAAGTGAATGTAACTGATTCGGAAGCCTCTAAGGTATCGGGTAGTACATCATCACCCGCTATGCTGGTTGCTGATTTTCTGAAAATATCGCTAAAATATTTCTCACCGTTATTTCCTGGAGCAGAAGGAAATTCTATTGTTTTTTCTTGCACATTACTGTGGAGAATAAGATCCCCTTTAGCTATCGGCCCATCAGTCTGATTGATAACATTGATGGTGATGAACATGGTGTCCAGATATGCATTAAGTGTATGATCTACAGTCATAGCAAGTGTCACCGGCAGGCTGCTTGCATAGTCGATTACAGCTTGATTAAAGCCGTAAGGACCACCCCAGTAACCATTGGGAGCCGGCTGCCAGGCACCAATACCACCACCATAAGTATTATCACCGAGTATACCATTTACAAATGCAGTAGGGACTCCGGTCATTCCTGCATCACCAAAGATAGCCTTGGTGTAATTATAATATTCTGTAAATCTGGCATCTACTTCATCCGGATTGGTTTTATTCATTGGGTCAAAACCGGGGAAAGCAGTCTGATATTTTATTACTACTACTTTGTCAGAATTGTCACTCAATAAGGTATTGAATTTTGGATTTTGTGAAGCACATGGTCCACAAGACGCATTGGTAAATTCTTCGATTACTGCTTTCCTTGTGAAAGCACTTCTGGTCTGCAATTGGTTAAAATTAACCGTGGTAAGATATGACCTGTCGGTCAAAGGGTTGTTCTGAACAACAGCCGGGCTCTTAGTAGAGGCCAGTGAGGGACTTCTTTCAAAAGTAACCTGCTGTGCTGACAGTCCGGTTCCCATAAAAAGCAAGAACAACAATAATAGTGTCAAATGTCTATTCATTTTTTTTGTTTGATTTTATAATAAATGGAGCGGCAAAGATAGGTAAAGGAAAAGTATTATTATGAGGCATTATGCCAAATATTTCACTAATTTATGTTAAAAATTCTTTAAATAAATTTGTTCAACACCTGAATAGAGCATAAAATTATAAAGCAAGGATATTTACCAGTTTCATTAATTCAGGGTTAATTTCCTTTTTCTTTGAGATGGCATCTTGAAATGGTGTAAAAAATATTTTATCATTGATGATACCGGCCATTTTAGTGTGAATACCCTGAAGTAAACCCTCCACTGCGGCATAGCCCAGGCGACTGCTCAATACTCTGTCAAAGCAGGTTGGTGAACCTCCTCTTTGTAGGTGCCCGATTACAGTTACCTTAGTCTCGGTGTAGGGCAGCTTTTCGCTAACGATTCGGGCTAGTTCACTGGCATTGCCCAGTTTAGAGCCTTCTGCGACCACTATGACGCTAAACAATTTATCTCTCTTGGCAGCAAGTTGGAGATAGTGAATTAAATTGTCCACCGAAGATTCGACTTCTGGTATGATTACATTTCCGGCACCACTTCCGATACCTGTAAATAAAGCAATGTAACCGGATTCGCGCCCCATTACCTCCACAAAAAACAATCGGTTGTGAGAGTCAGCGGTATCTCTGATTTTATCAATGGCATCGACTGCCGTGTTTATGGCGGTATCAAATCCGATGGAAAAGTCCGTACCATATAGATCATTATCTATAGTACCCGGCAGGCCGATAATGGGTAGTTGGAATTCCTCGGTAAAGTCAAGGGCTCCACGTAGCGAACCATTACCACCTATAATGATCAACCCATCTATCTCATTAGATTGTATACTCTCATAGGCCAGTTGGCGTCCTTCAGAAGTGAGAAATTGGGCACTTCGAGCGGTCTTCAGCATGGTGCCACCACGCTGGATGATATTTGCCACGTCTCCTTTCTCAAGTCGATGCATATTTCCTTTGATCAAGCCTTCAAAGCCATTCATGATACCATATACATGCAGATCGTGATAGATTGCAGTCCGTACTACTGCCCGGATAGCGGCATTCATGCCTGGTGCATCACCTCCGGAAGTCATTACACCTATTCTTTTTATTTCTTTATTCATACTATTTTTTTAAATGAAAGGCGACGAGCTCGTCAATGGGTTTTCTGAGTATCTTGCCTACTTTTAGTCCCCTACTATTCAATATTTCTGTAAGTAAATCTCGTAGTAACCAGGCAACTGAACCGACAAAATGGCAAGGGAAAGTCAGTTTATCAGAATATTGCATCAAATGCCTGTCTATCAATTGTGTAAGTTCAAGGTTCAGCATTGTTCTGATATATGAATCATCCTGTCTGGAGACTGCAAAATTAGCAAAGGAAGCGAGATATGAATTAGCTGCCGGTTGGCCATATACACTGCTCAATAACTTATTGCGGGTGAGTTTGTATTCTGCTTGGAATTCTTCCCTGAGCTCCTGAGGCATCTCGTTATAGAAATAGGATTTAATTAAAGTGCTTCCTATAGCACAACCCGAGGCCTCATCGCGCAAGATATAACCTAGTGAAGGAACCTGGGTCCTAATCTTACGACCATCAAAAAAGCAAGTCGAAGAACCGGTACCAAGAATGCCCACAATACCTGGTTTAAAGCCTGCTGTAGCTCTGCAAGCACCCAATAAATCTGACTCCACGAATACTTCATCAGCTCTGAAGGAGTCCTTTAATATTGCAATCATCGTGTCGCGGACCTCGCTACTATGTATGCCTGTGCCGTAATAATAGACTGTCTGCACTAATTCCCTGCTCTGAGGCAACTGGCCTAAGATTCCTTCCAGGTAAGAAGCATCCTGATGCAATGGGCTAAATCCAGGAGTCTGAGTCTTTATAATAGAGCCTGTCCGAGAAACTAATCTCCAATCCGCTTTGGTTCCACCGGAATCAATAATTATTTTCAAAAGAAAATTTGGTTTATAGTGCGCATCCGTCCCCTCATAATGAAGATAGTTGATTAAGGTTAATACAGGCGCCTAATGCTGTTTATATACCCAGGCATCTACGTTGATCTTCTGCATATCGGCCAGAGTTTTATTGATTGACTTTTCATCACATGCAGTAGCTGCGCCTATGCGTGTAAGACCTTTAGAAACATAGGAAAAAGGAGTGTAACCGGCTTTTCTGATTACTGCTGCCAGTTTTTTTACATTGGTCTTCTGTGCCATCACTCCTACTATCACAGCGCAGTCTGCTTCAGTAGTAGTTAGTAAGACATCTGGATTCATAGGTGTTTGCTTAGTAGTACTTATGGTATCCATTGGAGGTGTGGTAGGAGGTACATCTACCGCAGAATTCGCAGGAGATGCTGTTGAAGATACTCCGTTAGCAGAAGTGGTGTCCTCAAATCCACTCTCTGATAAAATCAGACTATCCTGACTGGTACTAGTAACTGACGTGCTGGTATCTAATGAATCATTTGAACTGATTTGTTTTGTTTCATTGTAGAAATAATAAGCGATCAGGCCTCCACCCAACAGTAAGAAAAAAACAATAAGCGGCAATACCCACCTGTTTTTCTCAGATGAGACATACTCAGATGTCGTATCTACAAAGGTGTGTGGTTGGGTTATCGCTTCTATGATCTCCGGTGAATACTCCCGGTTGAGTGGTATTAGTGTCAATTCCGGCAGTCCCATAGATGGCTTGAGCAACTTTAGTCGCTCGGTCACATGGAACTTGATACCAGTGGAAGTCTTCGTGAACGAACCAAAATTAGGCAAATAGCACTTTTCCTGGGTATTAATGCCATTGCGAAGCATATGGACGAAGGCTTTTACCTTCACTTCGGCATCGTATGGATCGTAATTCTTTTCCTTGATTAGAAAATCAACAAAGCTCATTTCCGGGCGGATGGTAGAGTATTCCTTAAATATGAGTTCGTATTGTGGAGGACTCAGCTTATTTTCTGCTGGATGTAGTTCCGCCGGTAGCACATTGAATTCAAAAGTGCCAAGCTCCGGTATTGTCGCCATCTTCTGCCTGAATAGCAGATCCAAAAGGTGTTCGCTTAATTCTATCAGTGCAGTCATGGTATCCTCCTACAAACATATAAAAATTATCGATTATATGAAGGATTAATTATAAAATGAAATTGGCAGTAATAGGCTGTAGGCTGGGAAAAAAGCAATAGGCAATTAGTAATAGGCAAAAAAAGCAATAAGCTCTACGCTATAAGCTAAAAGCAAAAAAAACGAAAACAATAACCAGTAAAACAGCTTACTGCCTACAGCCGCGAGCCAAGCGATCTAAAGCGCAGCTTCCACTACACCAGATCAAACAGGTTTTTTACCCTCAGTGGTTGCTCAGTAATAAATCCCTCACCATACTCACATCCTATTAGGCGACCCATTTCACGTGCGCGGGCTTCTAAAAAATGCCAAAAATCAGTTCCGCTGATGGGGGTAGGAATCAGAGTTACATTACTATCAGGTGGCTGAAATTGGGAAGAAAAAGAACGGATTGCTTCATTTTTTTTCTCGAAATGAGCTGTAATATCATACACTACCGAAGGTTTATGGTAATGATCCTGCAGATAATGCAGTACCACATTGGGTCTCCAGCGTTCTAGTAGCGTTCCTTCATCGTCTGCCAATTCGATCTTGGACAAGCCACTATAGAAAGCGGCTTCTGCTACTAGCTGGGCTGCCCGACCATGATCGGGATGGCGGTCTTCCGGTACATTGCACAGCAACACCTCCGGCCTGCATTGACGGATGACTCGAGCAATCGGCAGTATGTGCTGGCGGTCAACGGTAAAAAACCCATCTGCCATGCCCAGATTAAGTCGCCACGACGCCCCCAGTATTTGTCTGGATCTCTCTGCCTCCTGAAGCCTGGTTTCGCCATCTCCATTTGTACCCAGTTCGCCGGCAGTGAGGTCCAGGATTCCAACAGTGCGGCCCCTATGTAATTCACCTAGGAGAGTTCCAGCACAACACAATTCGACGTCGTCGGGATGCACCCCTACAGCCAGAATATCTACTTTCATATCTCAAAATTATCTTTCCCCAATGAAATATCTATATATTTATAGATTGGGATTTAACTTAAATATAACTATAAGCTTGTGCAAATCCACACATAATATCGTTAATTAAATTAATTGTGCCAATTTTGGTCTAAAATATATCTTTGGAATAACTAACAATATTATCCTTGAAATCTATATTAATTTCTTTTTCTTTATTACTGATGTTTATAGGGTCTGGCTTGGCTCAGACCTCGGTGTCTGATACAGCTACCAAAAGAATCTTTCTCATGGGGGAAGATGAAAATCAGATGGACATGCTGAATAAGACCTATACCACTCTACTCATGACGGTATGCCAGAATAATATGGACATAGCCTATGATAAGTGGATGACCATGCTCACTGATATGGAATCCTATGCAGACAAGTTGGGATATGATATAAAGGGAACTAAAATGTGGATGAATGTCTATTGGGACAAATCGGGCAATATTGATTATATCGGTTATTATCTAAAACCAAATTCGCGAAATGTAAAGACCGAAGAATTTTCTGCCTTTTTATTAAATTTTGTGCGTCACTACAGGTCTAATTTAACTTATTCTGCAAAATATTATCACAATGGCAGCGTCTCATTCCCCACTCATTATAAGTTCTTGAAGAGTCAGGAAGAAAAAAATAAAAAGTAACCCGCTAAGGCTTTTTCTTTCTATCCACTAAGATAGAAAGTACCATGGATCCGATAAGTACACCCGCCACTATATACAATGATGCCAGACTCCCGATATGGAAAAAGGGAGCTACCACCATCTTCAGGCCGATAAATATGAGAATAATCGCCAGGCCAAATTTGAGAAAATCAAAGTAATTGATGAAATTCTGCAACAGGAAGAATAAGGCTCTTAGCCCCAATACTGCAAAAACATTAGAAGTGTACAGTATAAATGGATCCCGCGTGACTGTAAATATCGCCGGAATACTATCTACCGCAAACACCAGGTCTGTGATCATGATTACACTGACCACCATGAGTAGGCGAGTACCGGCTTTCTTACCATCTATGCGTGTAAATAATTTGTCACCTTCAAAGCCGTCTTTTATAGGAATAAAGAACTTCAATAATTTAATTCCTATCGAATCGGAGAAATCCTGGTCATCGTCTTCGGGTTGATCCTTCCAGGATTGGAATCCCGCATACACCAGAAATAATCCGAAGAAGGTTAGAATTATATTCACGTCGTGAAACTCCAAACTACCCACTTCAAAATCAGGTATATAAGTCATGTTGATGAGCGCAGTGCCGAAATATATGAATATGACTCGCAGTACGATAGCACCTATTATACCCCAGGCCAGTACTTTATTTTGATACTCATCAGGGATTTTGAAAAACTTAAATACCAAAATAAAGACAAATAGGTTATCTACAGAGAGAGCACGCTCTATCAAGTAGGCAGTTAGGAAATCTCCTGCCTGATTTTTATTCTCTAGGAAATATAAAGCTGCAGCAAAGACCAGAGCCACCAGTATCCATATAACACTCCAGATAATTGCCTCCTTATTTCCTACCTTATGGGCTCCCTTTTTATTAAAAGCGCCCAGGTCAATCGCAAGCATTGCCACCACCAGGATGACAAATCCGACGATCATATACCAAGGATCAGTAGTCGTATATTTCATTATTAAGTCCATAGAGTATTGTGTAGAGTGAATTGGAGCTAACTATTACAGGGCGAAATAACTAATGATATTCTAAACAAAGGACTTATTTTTCTCTTTATTTAAAAAAAAGCAGCAAATTTGTCCACCTCTTCAAATAATGTATGTCAAAACAGATAGAACTAAGAAAAAACGAAATATTCGAAAAAGAGTTGTTACCCCATATCAATGCTTTGACGACTTTCGCTTACCACCTGACTTACAATGACGAAGATGCTCGTGACCTGGTGCAGGAGACTTTTTTAAAAGCATATAAGTCCATCAGCGGATACACACAAGGAACTAATTCAAAAGCGTGGTTGTTTAAAATTTTGAAGAACGCATATATTAATGACTATCGAAAGAAAGTCAAGCGTCCTACAGAGGTTGATTTTGAAGATTTTCTAAAATATCTTGAATCAAGCGATCAGTCAGCGAGTGGGCCGAGTGATTTGCGGACTGATATGTATCAGAATCTTATAGGTGATGAAGTGACAGTGGCAATCAACTCATTACCGATGGATTTTAAAACAGTGATTTTACTGTGTGATGTAGAGGGTTTCACATATGAGGAAATTTCAAAAATCACCGATATTCCAATTGGAACTGTAAGATCCCGATTGCACAGGGGTAGGAAAATGCTAAAAGAGAAATTACGTAAGTATGCAGCTACCCTCGGTTATAAGGACAAGAAGACCAAAAAGTAAAAACAGTGACTTGTAAATATATTTACTAATCTTTTTAAACGATGCATCCGCATATGAAACACAAGCTAAGCATTGATTTAATCCATTCTAATGAATTAAATCTGCCAAACTCCAACCCGCATCCCCAAAAAGAAGAAACCATCCACATGCCGGATATGTCAGAAATCTCCTCTGCCTCATATAAGCACTTGATAAGAGATAAAGTACATCGGCCACTCATCACAAACGATTTCATACAACAAATAAGAAACCACACGATCAACAAATAGCTTGGTCTGTATTTTTTGTTTAAAAAACCGCTCTACATTAGGAGGAGCAGGTGATTCCTATATACCCGAACAAATCAAGCATGTTAGATAAGCTGTCAGCCATAGAAGATAAATATTATTTACTGGAGGAACAATTGTCAGATCCTTCACTCCACGCAGATCTATCTCGATATAAAAAAGTCAATAAGGAATATAAAGATCTCAAGGAGATAATCACCCACTTTCAGCAGTACAAAAATATAGTCTCCGGTCTTGAATTGGCCCGAGAAATGGCTAATGACCCGGATCCGGAGATGCACCAAATGGGCAAGAGCGAGCTGGACGAGTTACAACCTAAATTAATCCAGAAAGAAGAAGAGCTCAAGATATTGTTGGTCCCTAATGATCCCGATGATTCGAAAGATGTAATATTTGAAATTCGTTCGGGGACGGGAGGCGATGAGGCTTCTATTTTTGCAGGGGACTTATTCAGGATGTACACACGCTTTTTCGACCTGCAAGGATGGAAATATGACATACTGGAGATGAACGATGGCGATGCCGGTGGATATAGTAAGATCGTAATGGAAGTCAGCGGAGAGGACGTGTATGGAAAACTAAAATTTGAATCAGGCGGACATCGTGTACAGCGCGTACCCAAGACGGAATCGCAAGGACGTGTGCATACCTCTGCGGCTACTGTAGCAGTAATACCCAAGCTGGAGATGGAGGATGTAGATATCAAGAAAGCAGATCTGAAGGTGGATACCTTCAGGGCGAGTGGTGCCGGCGGACAGCACGTGAATAAAACAGAATCAGGAGTTCGCTTCACCCACCTACCGACTGGATTTGTAACCGAAAGCACTGAAGCCAGGTCGCAGATAAAGAATCGCGAGATTGCACTTCAGCGATTATACCAACTCATCCAGGAGAAGAATCGCAATTCAGTTCAGGATGCGATGTCGTCGCAACGAAAGACCATGGTGGGCTCCGGTGATCGCAGCGAGAAAGTACGTACTTATAATTACCCCCAAAATCGCCTCACCGATCACCGCATTAATCTTACCTTATATAATCTGGAAGGCATCATGGAGGGCAACATTGAGAGTATCATCGAATCGCTTCGCATACACGAGAATACAGAGAAACTAAGAGTATACGAGTCGGTATAATTATTAGTGATTAATTGTGAATGATTTTGGTTGACAACTTTTTCTAACCCTCTAACTATCTCACCTTATCACTGCGTGTCGGTTACAGCTTTTTTGCCTAAAGCTTACAGCCACTCAGCCTTTATCTAGGCCACATCTGTACAAAGCCCGGGAAAATCATCATCAGCAGTATTAATACCATAGAAGCAATGAGTGAGAATTTAACCAGCATAGGCACACGAACCACATTGTCTATAGGATCTTTGGTGGTAAAATACATCGCAACCACCGGCTTCAGGTAATAAGCGACACTGATGGCTGAGTTGATCACA
Source organism: Saprospiraceae bacterium (assembly GCA_035426385.1). Taxonomy (GTDB): domain Bacteria; phylum Bacteroidota; class Bacteroidia; order Chitinophagales; family Saprospiraceae; genus Parvibacillus. The sequence continues at coordinate 9,072 of DAOLZQ010000016.1, read as the reverse complement.
GCTATTATGACTAGCATTGGATTGACTTCCATTGCTTTCACAAAGAGAAAATATTTACCCAGGAATCCAGCCAAGGGTGGTATGCCCGCCATAGACAATAGTGAGATGGTCATGATAATCGCCAGAAGTGGCTTACTCCTGCCCAAGCCATTGAATGCCTTGATGCTTTCAGTACCATTTTGTTCACTGACGACCATAAAGATGGTAAAAGCAGAAATAGTGGCAAGTGAATACGCAAGCAGATAGTACACCATACTGCTGATGCTGTCAAAAGGAATGGCCACCACACCCAGTAATAAGTAACCTGCATGAGAGATGCTCGAATATGCAAGCAGACGCTTGAAATTATCTTGCATCAGTGCGCCCAGATTGCCCACGATCATCGTCAGACAAGCCAAGCCACCCATCATAACACTCCATTCGGGTGCTGCAGACAGGAAAGTAGTCTGGAACAGACGCAATAAAGCGGCAAAACCGGCTATCTTGACGACCGAGGCCATGAAGGTAGTAATCACAGTTGGGCTGCCGGTGTATACATCGGGACTCCAGAAATGGAAAGGCGCTGCAGAGATCTTAAAGCCCAGACCCACCGTCAGCATGATGAAACCCAGATAGCCATAGCCCTTCAGGCCGCCTGCAGCAATAACGGTCCCCATTTTTTCAATATCGAAAGTTCCTGTAGCTCCGTATAGTAAAGCTATACCCAACAGCAGAAATCCGGTGGCAAAAGCACCCATGAGAAAATATTTTAACGCTGCTTCATTCGAGCCAAGGCTATCTCGTTTACTGCCTGCCAACACATACAGCGGAATGGACATGATCTCCAATCCCAGAAAGAGCATAGTCATATTGGCAAAAGAAGCCATGATGATGGCACCACACAGCGAAAATAGCAACAAACCGTAATTATCACCGAGGGTCTCGCCCAAATATCTCAAACCATACCCTGAGATCAGGAAAACTAGTAGTGCAGATATAGCCATCAAAGTGATAAAAGCAAAGGCAAAATGATCGAAGTGAAGCATGCTCTGTGCTATCGGCAGCTCAATATCCAGTCGATTTACACTCACAAACAAAGTGGTAAGTGCAGTGACGATACCGATAAACTGAAGGGTATCTCTTTTGGCAAAAAGTCCGGCAAATAAAATCAAAAGGGCGCCGGCAAATACAATTCCTAATGCGAGCATGAATCAAGCTTTATAGTGCCTGCCAGATTGTATCTATTACTCTCTCTGCGAGCCACCAAATTATGTTATAAATACAATATTAGGCAAATCTGTGATATAATCGTACAGCGCCAAAAAAATAAAACTGAGTTATAATCATGAGTTATCAAACAAATCAACAGAAATTATGCTTCATATGGATTAATCAGATGAGATATACAGAACTAAACATCATAAAATAATATATATTTGCTATTTATATCTGTCATTTCATCCGGACAGTATTTAAACCACTATCATCAGCAAGAAAACATAATTTATGTCAGAAAAAGAATCAAAACTTAAAGCACTCCAACTTACAGTTGATAAACTGGAGAAAACATACGGAAAGGGCACAATCATGAAATTGGGCGATAAGCCAATAGTAGATGTAGAGTCTATTTCTACGGGCTCTCTGGGGCTGGATATAGCACTGGGAACCGGCGGGTTTCCACATGGACGCGTCATCGAAATATATGGACCGGAATCCTCAGGTAAGACTACACTGGCGCTACATGCCATTGCAGAAAGCCAGAAAAAAGGGGGTATAGCTGCATTTATAGATGCAGAGCATGCCTTTGACCGCTCCTATGCAGAAAAGCTGGGCGTCGATACCGAAAATCTGTTGATTTCTCAGCCGGACAATGGCGAGCAGGCACTGGAAATCACCGAGAATCTAATCCGTTCGGGTGCTATTGACATCATAGTCATCGACTCTGTAGCTGCACTAGTGCCGAGAAGCGAGATAGAAGGTGAGATGGGAGATTCTAAAATGGGTCTGCATGCTCGACTTATGTCACAAGCGATGCGGAAGCTCACCGCCACCATCGGCCGTACCGGCTGTTGCTGCATATTCATCAACCAATTGCGCGAGAAGATCGGCGTGATGTTTGGTAATCCGGAGACTACGACCGGTGGTAATGCACTTAAGTTTTACGCTTCTCAGCGAGTAGATATCCGCCGCTCGGGTTCACCCATCAAAGATAAAGACGGCAATTTGCTTGGAAACCAAGTGAAGGTGAAAGTGGTAAAAAACAAACTTGCACCACCCTTCCGTGTAGCCATCTTTGACATCATGTATGGAGAGGGCATTTCAAAGTCCGGTGAGATAGTTGACCTCGGTGTCGATCTCAATATCGTCCAAAAATCAGGTAGCTGGTATGCCTACGAAGGCACGAAAATAGCACAAGGTAGAGATGCCGCGAAGCAGTTCATCCAAGATAATCCCGAAATGGCGCTTGAAATAGAAAAAAAGATCAAAACAGCCATTCTTGAAAAAGGAGGTTCGGCAATAGAGCATTCGGATAGTTAGATTTAGTTCGCCTCGATACTAGTCTTTGGTCTTTCGCTATCAGTAAATGGCTTTTAGTTTTTTTGCAACTAGAGTGTTAGGCTGCAGATGAGGGCAGGAGTTTACATCTTTTGGCATATGGCTATAGTATACGGCTAAAGTAAAAACCCTAATTGGTATCTATCTTTTGTTATTGGACTCAGCTAATGATTTTTACTGCTCAGCCAACCTGATTAATTCATTCGTAGTCTTCCAATTTCTGGTAGTGGTGGATATCTTCAACTTGCGTTCCAGAAAAGCAGCCGACAACTTTGTGTTACCGTAGCCATTGGGACAATATAAATACATTGCGTGATCTTCTATCGCCCATTCATCGGGCATAAAATCAAGTGTATTTAATTTTTCAATATTTTCTAATAGTGGAGCGTCTGATAAAAAAGTAACGTGCAGATAGGCGGGATTCTTTTCGGAATCATTTGAAAACGGATTGGCTGCTTTAATTTCTTTTAATTGTGCCAAAGTCAATGTAAAGACTGGAACATCGAAATTGTATTTATCTTTAATTAAAGAGTGAATTTTTTCATTGAGTTTAGAAATAGTTTCTTTTTTTGTAGCATAAACCAGATTGCCGCTCTGGATATAGGTCCTAACATGCTGAAGCCCGTTATCTGCCAATAAGTTTTTAAGATCGACCATATTAATCTTGTGATGACTACCTAGATTTATTCCACGTAATAGAGAGATATATTTTTCCATTTTTTATAAATTAATTTTGCACAGATAACTGAGAATTATTTGCATTAAAATTAAATTATTAGCAGGAATTATTAATTGAAAAGCAGATATTAATTAACGTAATTCTAGTCTAGGTAATATTGTAAGCGGAAATAGATTTGAACATTTTAGTAATGTCTTTTTGTGTAAATCATTCTATCGTAATTTATTGGCATAATACAAACAACAAACATGATTTGAAATGCATTTTGAGAGGGACATTTCTATTTCCAAATAGTTTATAAGAGACTTTATTTAGCTATAAATTAAATGGGAGAGAAATTTCAATTATACTTATTTTTAGCCCAATGTCCTCAGTTCCATTTAGTAAATTATTACTCGGTTGGTATGATCCCACACTGCGGCCTATGCCCTGGAAGGAAGAGCGGGACCCCTATCGCATCTGGATCTCGGAGGTCATACTCCATCAGACCCGCGTAGCTCAGGGATGGAACTACTACCTGCGTTTTTTGGAAAAGTTTCCGGACTTGCAGAGCCTGGCAGCTGCCACGCCGGAGGCAGTACTGCAGATTTGGCAAGGACTGGGTTATTATAGAAGGGCGTTGCATCTCCATCAGGCTGCCCGTCAAATAGCAGAAGAATATGATGGAAAAATTCCGAGCACATCCACTGAATTAATTAAGATTAAGGGAATTGGAGCCTACACGGCAGCGGCCTTAGCTTCATTTGCGTGGAGAGAACCCATTGCTGCAGTCGATGGAAATGTGTACCGTATCTTATCGCGCGTCTTTTGTGAGGAGGCAAATATAGATACCGTTCAGGGCAGGAAAGTCTTCACTCAATTAGCGGGTGAATTGTTGGATAAGAAGCAACCCCATCTTTTTAATCAGGCAATGATGGATCTCGGTGCCACCATTTGTACACCACGCAAACCGGCTTGTATAGAGTGTCCGCTAAATCAAACTTGCTGTGCTTTCGGACTTGACGCACAGAGCAAATATCCCATTCGAAATAAAAAGAAAGAAAAATCGAACGTTTATTTATATTATTTGGTCTGTAGGAAAGAGAATCTAGTATGGCTCCACAAGAGATCAGAGAGCGGAATCTACCGGGATATGTACGAATTTTATTTGGTGGCAGAAGAGACACAAGACACTAATCCGGATATGTTTAGTCGGATACGCCAAGATATAAAACCGGATCTAATCACTCTGCCCCAACCGCAGTATTCGCAGCACCTGCTGACGCATCGCAAGCTGCACATTTCCATATATGAAATCAATGCTCCTTTTAGTTCAGAAAGGCTATCCTTCGGCCGGTTCTATACCATTGCGGAAGCGCTGAAACTGCCCACGCCAATATTTATATTTCAATATCTCACCGCATTACTTTCGCAGTCAAAAGCAGATAAATGAGTAAAATATGTTTATCTTTAAATCTGAAACCAATTCATTCATACTTAAAATAGAACCCAAATGGTAAACAAAGTAATTTTAATAGGAAATCTCGGCAAGGATCCTGAAGTAAAGGTATTTGACAACAATAATGTCAAAGGCAGTTTCTCGCTAGCCACCAATGAGGTGTATAAGGACAGAACTACCGGTGAGAAGAAGACGATAACCGAGTGGCACAACATCGTAATGTGGGGTCGTCAAGCTGAAATAGCCCAAAAATATCTCAAGAAGGGAAGTAAAGTATTTATTGAAGGGAAGATAAGCTCTCGCAAGTATCAGGATAAGGACGGTGCTGATCGATTTATCACCGAGATCAAAGTTGATAATTTCCAGATGCTGGATTCAATGGGCGCAGAAGGCGGTAGTTCACAGTCCTCAAACCCGCCGACCGACATGCCGGATAGTCAGATGGATGACGATTTGCCATTCTAAGACCAAGCGTATTTTCTTAATAATTTGTTATACTTTCGGAGTCAAATATCATTTGGCGTCTGTTTGCGTTAATCTTGATATTAAGCAGGCAATCATGAAATTTTTCGTATTTGTATTAATGCTGTTCCCCCTGATGGCATATGGTCAGGAGGCAAAATTGGAAGTTTCGGTGAGTCGGGATACGGTACTCATGGGCAATGAGGTAAAGGTCGTATACACCGCTTATAATGTCGAGGGTGAGTTTGTGGCACCGAAGCTTACAGGTCTAAGTGTGAGTCAGGGACCGATGACCTCTTCTTCATATGTCTTCAGCAATGGCGCTTCCTCCAGGCAAGTTTCTTACACCTACTATCTCAAGCCGGAGAAAGAAGGAAAAGCGACTATTGGACCTGCCGGGTTTAAAAATGATAATCAAAACCTTCAAACATCGGAGCTCAAAATTTTTGTCAAGGCTAATCCCAAGGGAATTAAAGAATCTCCGGATGGGCAGGCACGAGAACGAAATCCGGGCGATGTGTTTGGCGACATGGGTGATATTTTCAAGCAGTTTCCACGAATAGAAGATATTTTCAAGGATAGGCAAGATAAGCAAGCACCTCCTCAAAGGGACTCGACTGAAAAATATAAATTCAAAACCGAGAAATTATAATGATTACTTTTATCCGTCCTATTAATTGCGGGTAATCCGACAGGTAATTTAATTATGACAGGCCAATTAAGAATTCTCTATTTATTCATTTCTCTTTTTTTAGCTACCGATAGCTTATTTAGCCAGACGACTACATTTACGGCTACAGTTGACGCAACTGAAGTCACTCTGCAGGATTATTTCACCATTACTTTTAAGGTTGAAAATGGAGATGGATTGGAGTTTAAACCACCTTCATTTACAGGATTTAATATTTTGGGTGGACCCAATAGGTCTATGAGCACCACAATTATCAATGGTAGTTTCTCTAAAAGCAGTGCTTATTCTTATACGCTTGAACCCACCACCAGGGGTACTTTTACCATAGGTCCAGCCTCAGTTCGTGTGGAAGGTCGTACTTATACTTCCAATCCGGTCACAATTAAAGTCACTGATGCACCTAAATCAAGTGGAAATATTGATGCCTCACAGAAGGTCTTTGTACGCCTTGAAACTTCTGTCAAGACCGCATATCCGGGTCAGCAAATAGCATTGGATTACAGGCTATACAGGCGCACTGACATTACTTCTACGGTGATCAATAAGGAGCCTGTAATAGACGGGGCTTATGTGAAGGAAAGTAAGAACTTTAATGCAGGTGACAAGCGAATTCAGGCAGGTGGCCAGGCGTATCTGGCGCGCTCACTGCGTAGGCAGATATTGTACCCCAATCAGACTTCCAATGTGACTATTTCTCCTGCAGTGTTTACGCTGGGCATTCCGGATGATAATGATGATCCGTTTAGCACACTATTTGGTGCTTCACGGCCGCTGCAGGTGAAGACCAACTCCTTGGAGATCGAAGTAAAGCCATTGCCGGCGCCCATACCGGCTGCTTTCTCAGGTGCGGTGGGCCGATTTGAATATTCCTGCACCCCTGATAAGACACAACTTACCACTGATGATGCAGTTACACTGACCTTTACGATAAGCGGTGATGGTGACCTTAAACCAATCAAAATCCCATCATTTCCACTGGACTCCAGCTATGAAGCGTATGATCCTCAGCTTCAGGATGAGCAGGAAGCAGATGTGTCAGGGACATTTAAAAATATAAAAAAATATACGATTGCATTACTTCCACGGCACACCGGTGAGTTGGTAATTACGCTGCCGGAATTTGTTTATTTCGACCCATCCGGCAAGACATATAAGACCATCCGGCCGGAGCCGATCAAGCTCATTGTAAGTAAGGGAAATAAACCTCCTACGGCGGAATCTCCACCACCCACGCCCGCAGATACGCAGATACCTTCCTTTTTTGAAAAAAATAAATGGCTGATTCTATCAGGCGGCATGATGTGCATATTAGTAATAGGTTGGTTGATCGCAAGAGGCAAGAAGAAGACTCCGGTTGCCGAAGAAAAATCTATCGATATACAGATTGATAGAGTAGAGCCAATATCTACAACTACAGCAGCGGTAGCTCCGTTTATGCCTGCAGGTAAGGACATCCACTTTAGACTGACCACTACTGAGGCCAAGCTCAGAGCTGGCGATATGAAAGGCTTCTATGCTGACTTAAATTCACTTTTTGGCCAGTATATCTCCGAAAAGCTGGAAATACCTTTTTCTGAATTCTCCCGGCAGCGAGTACAGATAGCTATGAGCGTTAAAGACACACAACCATTAATAGCACGCGAGATAGATCAAGTCTTGGCCCGATTGGAATTTGCCAATTATGCGCCTCAGCATGAATCGGAAGCAGCAGAACAATTACTTGAGAAAGTAAAGAGTCTGATTGGCCAATTAGGATGAAGCTAATTCTGCGTTAAAAGGCTATTTCCAAACACAAATTCTGGATTACAATTAATCCGGTTTCGTAGTGGATTTACCTTTTACCCGTGGCTTTATTTTACGGCCTGATTTATGCAGTGCCTCATCCAGCAAAAACTCTATCTGGCCATTGACGCTGCGGAAGTCATCGGTAGCCCACTTCTCTAGCAGCTTATACGTGTTGACATCCATGCGAAGTATAAAAGATTTTTTTTCGGCCATTTCGGGATCTCCTTATTGATGCAAGGTTCCGGTATTCAAGATGGGCTGTGCGCCACGCTCACCACAAAGCACTACCATAAGATTGCTGACCATGGCTGCTTTTTTATCATCATCCAGCTCTACAATATTCTCGGCAGACAGTTTCTTGAGAGCCAGATCCACCATACCCACAGCACCTTCTACGATCTTAGTCCTCGCTGCTACTATGGCTGTGGCCTGCTGACGCTGTAGCATAGCACCGGCGATCTCAGGTGCATAAGCCAGGTGGCTGATCAGTGCCTCGATGACTACAATTCCGGCGGGAGCCAGCCTCTCTGACAACTCCGCTATTAATATTTCTTTCACCTTGTCACCGCCTTCACGCAAGGTGATATCTGCCTCCTTATCTTCCATACTGTCATAAGGAAAGCTCATTGCCAAGTGCCGTACCGCGGCTTCACTCTGGTTTTTGACGTATTCAAAATAGCGCTCTACGTCATATACCGCCTTATAAGTATCGCCTACCTTCCATACGATGACGGTGGCGATTTCTATTGGGTTGCCCATTTTGTCATTGACCTTAAGGGTCTGCCCCTGTAGGTTCTCAGCCCTCAGACTGACCATAGAGGTACTATATAATGGATTGACCAGAAATAGGCCATTGTCCTTGACCGAGCCAACATATTTCCCAAAGAAACTCATCACTCTGGAGTGATTGGGCTGGATGATCATCAGACCCTTGAGCAGAAAAATGACTGTCAGCATGCAGAGCACTGCGCCTACGATAAAGATCGGCCCGCTTTCGACATTCATAAAGCAATACACGGCTAAAACCAAGAAGACCAGAGTGATCAACAGTGCAACATAACCGGACATCGGTTTTACAACTTTTTCCATAACAATTTTTTTAGAGATTTGATATTAAAATGATATCATAAAGATATTGGGTTAATTTTATAAATCCAACTCTTTACGATGAATAGTATGGAAATCTTGACGAACCGCATTTGTTAGGAGGGAAAATGAAGAATTCTTTAATTCAACTTCGTCCGGCTTTTGCCGGTTGGAATAGGAGATTAAAGCGAGGTAGCTTCAGCCTAAAGTAAGTTCACTATTATGAATATTTTTAAACATGGCTTTTAAATTGTACTTTTATTACAGATAAATACACCTACAATTTATTCTCAAACATTAAATTACTGTGACGAGACTGATAATAGTTGTGAAGGACGTCAATAAATGGTAAGAAACTGCACGCCTCGGTAATGGTAATAAAATAATAATTTTAGA
>DAOLZQ010000015.1:0-51360 GCA_035426385.1 Saprospiraceae bacterium | reverse complement strand
TAAAAGGTCTCTACATCCGCGGATGGTCCATAACTGCTGGGCAGTGGAATATCCAGAGTGCGGTAGTAGACCCCCAGTTGTGCCCGGTGATGAGTGATCTGATTGAACGCGTGGCGCAGAGACTGATATTTAGTCCAGTCTGCCAGTACGTGCCCTGAGTGACGAAGTTGCCATCTCTTATCTAATTCCTTTTCATCCAGGTTATCTAGTGATTGCAGCCCTTTTTTATAGGCTGCATCAAGGTTGTTCAATAATTCGGCGCGATTAAATATAGGCGCTTGCTGACCTGTACTTCCAGCACCTAAATCGAGATAATCAGTCTTAATCATAAAGTCCGGCCAGGCAAATATATCTGAGATATGTTTGACCAATGGTTTAAGTTTCATACTTTTTTCGTGCGGCGCATAATCATCTTTACCTTCAGGAAAGAGATCGAAGAATTTTTTTGTGGTATTGTATTCCTGTGTTAATTCACTTTTTAGCTCTTCTTTAATATTCATCTATATTTGATTTTATTATTCATTATAATTAGTCACGCACCCACATATTGTCACAACTGACACAAGATTTTTTATTATTTTTTTCAAACACTATATCTAATCTTCCTAGTCGAAGACCTGCCCAGCCTACCTGATTAATAAGGACTGTCTCACCTTGAAGATTTTTCTGCAGATCTGGCTTATCCAAAAATGTGTGCGTGTGCCCACCTAAAATAATGTCAATATCCTTTGAATTGTTTGCCAGCATAATATCATTCACTTTAGGTGAACTATACTTATAGCCGATGTGAGAAAGACATATAATTAGGTCACATTTTTTCTCTTTTTTTAAAAATGCAGCGGTCTTGTTAGCTATAGCCAATGGATCATTGTACGTAATGTCACCATAGGATTCTTTAGGAACTAAACCTTTAAGTTCGATACCGATACCGAAGATCCCGATCTTCATGTCGTCCATTATCATTATTTTGTAGGGACGAACTATTTTTTGTAGTGGAGAGTTTTCAAGCGAATAATTGGTATTTAATAGTGGAAATTTTGCACTAAGTGCCAGTTCTGCCAGACGCTCTACACCAGCATCAAAATCATGGTTACCTATAGTGCTGGCATCATAGCCCATTTCGGACATAATGTCAAATTCAGGTTTGCCCTTGAAAAAATTAAAATAAGGCGTGCCTTGCAGGATATCACCACTATCCAGCAATAATACATTTTTCTCCTGCTGCCTGATTTTCTTGATCAGTGCGGTGCGGGCTGACACACCACCCATACCCTGAAGTTTCGTTCCATCCATAGGAAACGGATCCAGTCTGCTGTGTACGTCATTGGTGTGAAGTATAGTCAGTTTCGTAGTTTGTGTTTTGTCTTTCCCGAACAAACTGGTGGGTGCTCCCACTGCATATAATCCGGCTCCTGCTAAGGAAAGATTATATAAGAATTTTCTTCGTTCCATTATATTTCCTTTATTCGGCCATCCAATGTAGAGGTAACCGGTATATTTTGTTTTTCTAAATTTTTAAAATAATCAATTATGGCATCTCTTAGGTAGATACCTGTAGCGACCTGAATACTGTTAGTCAAAAAACTAAAATTATCACCACCATTCGCAACGTAATCCGGCATAGCGACTAAGTATTGTTTTTTATTATCAATTAGTACATTGTTTATGGTAATATTGACTGGCTTTTTCTTTGATATTTCGAGTCTAAGTTCCTTGCTTACCGGCCAGCCTCCACTACTAGCTATCATGTCCATCATCTGTATGACTTGACTGCCATCCAATTTGACTACGACTAGCTGATTGTCAAAAGGACACAGCTCATATAATTTACCCATAGTTATTTCTCCTTTAGGAAGTGTGGGAAGCCGGATTCCACCATAATTTAATATGGCAAAATCTACTTTCTGGCCATTCGCGGTTTCGGCAGCTTCCCTCAGAATATCAGCAAGCAGATTGGTCAGCTTACTCTCCGGCTTGGCTTTACCCATCAATTCGGAGGTATGACCCACGATCTCATTCATCTGAGCATCCAGAACCTTTCTATAGGGTACCAGCAGACTGTCCATGCCGGCATCCCCGGCGGACATGCTATCAGAAATTGTGGTGTAGCCTGTTTTGATTGTAGCCAGATGATAGGTAGGCTTACAACCTATGAGAAGAAAAAAGCTGAGTGCTATTAAGCTATTTTTGAAAAATCGCATTCATTTGTAATTAGAGAATATAAATATCGGAATGTTTTTAGCAACTTGTACGATATTAAAAATAATTAACAGTCTATTCAATCAATTAATCTATGCTGGATAAATTAGAAGGGTGGGGAGATTCAATATTTAGCGTGATGACTGCTAAGGCAAATCAGCACAATGCGCTGAACCTGGCACAAGGCTTTCCTGATTTCCAAATTGACTCAGTACTCAAAGATCATGTGCAAGAGGCAATGAATGGCAACTATAACCAATACAGTAGATCCTATGGGGCTCCTCTGCTGATACGTAGCATCGAATCAGTAATTAAGGAAATATATCACGCGGATATAGATGGTGAAGAGTGGATCACTGTAGTTCCGGGTGCTACCTTTGGCATATATGTCGCGCTACAGGCGCTCATTCATCGTGGTGATGAAGTAATTTACATCGAACCAGCCTATGACAGTTATGAGCCCTCCATTCTGATGGCAGGTGGTATTCCGGTAGCTTATCGAAGTATAGCACCCACCTTTGCTGTCGATTGGGAGGAGTTACAGACGCTTATCACACCGGCCACGCGTCTGATCATAGTCAATAATCCAAACAATCCCACTGGTGCAGTACTGGAGAAAAGTGACCTTGAGATACTTGGTAGAATTGCTGAGCAGCATGACCTACTCGTGCTAAGCGATGAAGTATATGAATTTATCCGTTTGAAAGCCGGACCGCACATTCCTGCCTATACCATTCCGGGGCTGAAAGATCGGGCAGTCTGCCTCTCCAGCTTTGGCAAGACACTACACGTCACCGGTTGGAAGGTCGGCTATATGGTAGCATCACCGCACCTCACCGGCTTGCTGCGCAAAGTTAATCAGTTTGCGGTCTTTTCTACCAATCATCCAATGCAAATAGGCATCGCCAGGTATCTGGAAAATAAATATGAACTGACAGGTGTAGCGAGTCGCTACAAAGATAAGTTGCGTATGATTCAGTCTTTTTTGTCAGAATCTCGCTTTAAAGCTATGCCCTGTGATGGCACTTATTTCCTAATGCTCGATTACAGTGCCATTTCAGATAGGGGTAGCTATGAATTTGCACTCGACCTGGTAGAACAGCATGGTATCGCCACTATACCTGTATCTGCATTCTACTCCGGCGGTGTTGATCCTCATTTATTGCGTATTTGTTTTGCAAAAGTTGAATCTACACTTATAAAAGCCGGAAATATATTATGCAAGATCTAACCATCGGACTGGTCCAATATGATATTCTGTGGGAGCAACCACAGAAGAATCTCGAGTTTCTGGAAGAATTGCTCTATCGTTCTGCTCCGGCTGATCTGATCCTACTCCCTGAGATGTTCAATACGGGGTTCAGCATGGAGGCTGCAAAAGTCTCAGAAGAAGAAAGCGGCCCGGCTCTTCAATGGTTACTAAAGGTCTCCGCACATCTCAACTGTGCGATCGGCGGTTCTGTAGCGATTCGGGAGGGAAATAATTATTTCAACCGCTTCTTAGTGGCGGATTGCGGCAAGCTAATATGTCGATACGATAAGCACCACCTTTTTTCGATGGCGGGCGAGGAAAAAATCTATACTGCGGGCAGTGAGCAAGTCATATTTGAGCTCAAAGGGTGGAAGATAAAGCCACTGGTGTGCTATGACCTGAGGTTCCCTATTTGGTGCTACAATACTGCCGAAGCTGATCTGATGGTATTCTGTGCCAACTGGCCGGACGCCCGTAGCGAACACTGGCGGAAGCTACTATTAGCCAGGGCTATCGAAAACCAATGCTTTGTAGCCGGCGTCAATCGCATCGGCGCAGATCATCACGGTATGCAGCACAGTGGGTATTCTGCGATCATATCTCCACGAGGGATAACTCAATGTGAGATAGTGAATGAGGAGGGAGTATTCGTACATACTCTGGACAAAAACTTAGTCAATGAATTTCGCGCATCTCTCGGTGCACTGCAGGAGGGTATCTCAGATCTTCATCTTCGTTCGACGGATGAGGAAAGACTGTAATACCTGATCAAAATCTTTTTTGATATCTACCGGTACAAAATCAATCCTGTTTTGGAGTGATTTGAGTTTAAGCTCATTTTCGTAAGCTGCCATCTTGCTGACGTAAGTATCCTTAACTTCATGAGACATTAATCGGATTTTTTCCCCCGTCTCCAGGTCTATAAATTCCAGTGGCCTGCTTTCAAAATCAAATTCCAACTCAGTACTTTTATCCAGCACGTGAAAGAGAATTACTTCGTGCTTATTGTGCTTTAGGTGTTGTAGAGCATCGAATACCGGTTTTGAATTTTCAGGATCATCCAGCATATCACTAAATATAATGACCATCGAACGCTTGTGTATCGTTTCAGCAATTTCGTCCAGAGTACTCGCTGTGGAAGTAGACTTTAATTCATTGGGCTGGCTGATGTACCGATCCAGTTCATTATAGATCAATTTCTGGTGTGCACTATTCGACCGGACCTGTGAGTGAAATCTGATTTGATCGTCAAAGAGAGTCAGACCATATGCATCACGCTGCTTCTTCAGCAAGTGTACCAAGGAGGCCGCAGCCAGACAACTCCATTGTAGTTTATTGAGTACCTGCTTATCCCCTGATGCTCGTGGATAGTACATCGATGAAGATATGTCTATGACTATACGAGCTCTTAGATTGGTTTCTTCCTCATATTTTTTAGTAAATAATTTATCAGAGCGGGCAAATACCTTCCAGTCAATATTTCTGATATTATCACCTGGATAGTAGAGCTTATGTTCCGCAAATTCAACTGAAAAACCGTGAAAGGGACTCTTGTGAAGGCCAATAATAAATCCCTCGACTGCCTTTCTGGCCAGCAAATCGAGATTAAGGGGTTGATTGAGATTGATATTTTCTAGAAATGTCATAGGATAGTACTAACAACGCAATGCAAGGTAAAAAATAATACCCTTGTGAAAAATTAACCTTCACAAGGGTATCAAATATTTTAAGATAAAATTAGATCTGTTCCTTACAGGCACGCATCGATCTTAGATGCTAGCGTCGCCTTTGAAGCGGCTCCTACAAGTTTATCCACTACTTCACCATCCTTGATAAATAGGATAGTAGGGATAGAACGGATGCCATATTTCATTGACACTTCCGGGTTGTGATCCACATTGAGCTTGCCGACAGTAACCTTACCATCGTACTCTGTCGCCAGTTCTTCGATAATCGGACCTATCATTTTACAAGGTCCACACCACTCTGCCCAGAAATCAACTACCTTGAGGCCTTCTGTGTTAAGGGCCTGTTCCTGAAAATTACTATCAGTAAATTCTAATGCCATTGCTGTTTGTATTTAAGATTTAGATATTTTTGAACCAACAATGGAATGATTTAAAAAGTTCATGAAGAGGTGTGAGAAGAGGTAGTTATCTAGATATTGGAATCATTGTGACGATAAGCGCAGTGATTGGTGTGATATTCTGGCAAAACCCATTGCTTGCAAGAGATATATACACCAATACTGTCTTTGCAACTCTTCGACGCTTCTTAGGAGATCGCTCTATTTGGTTTCTGCTGATTCTATGGCTCATTGCTTTCATTGCTTTCTTTAGATATCACTCCAGACCGTCTAAATATGCGGCGACTCTCAGTCGCTGGATATTCAAGATTCTTGCCCCTTTTATTCTACTTATTGTGCTTTTCTACTGGATGTGGGGATACAACTATCTCGCGGTCAAACCCGAACAACTCATCATCCAATCTCGGGGAGATACTATTTCAGTAGCTGTGCTACTCGCCCAGTTTCAATTACAGACTATAGAAGTCAATCAACTTCGGGATCAGATGAACGGCTTAGATCTCAATACACTAAGTGGAGACTCACTCATTGAAGCCGATCAGGCGAGGTGGTCTAAGTCAGTGGCTCGAGTACTATCTCCATATGGGTACAATGTAAAGTTCAAGCCCCGATTAGTAAGTTTCGAGCCGGCCGGATTACTCTTGCGCTTCGGTACGGCGGGATTTTATAATTTTTTTAGAGTGCGTCCATGCATCGATGGTGAGTTGCATCCCATTCAGATTCCGGGTGTAGGTGCTCATGAGTTGGCTCATGCATATGGCATCAGTGATGAGGGTAGTGCCAACTTTGTGGCCTATCTCGCGGGTACAGAAAGTAAAGACTTGTTGTCCAGATATTCGGCGGAGCTTTCATTGTGGAACTATCTGCGACATTCATTTTCTTCGGCTGATACGATTCAATCCCGACTGATAGAGTCTCAGGTATCTCCGCTTATTTTAGGTGATCTGCAGGACATAAGAAGACGTATGGATCGATATCCTGATATTGCCCCTGAGCTAAGAAATTCAGTCTATAATTTATTTTTAAAAAGCCAGGGTGTTACTGAGGGAATAGCCAGTTATGATAGGTATGTAGGACTTGTATTGGCCTGGAAAAGACAAGAATCTGCCGAAAAGGCTAAAAAATAAATGCTATACGGAGTTAATTTAATATTGAGTTAACATTGGCGCAATATATTTGGTGATGATTTTTAAATATATTCAGGAATTACCCCTTTTGCCTGCCAGTCTCATTATTCTGTGCTTTCTTGCTGTAATGCTCTTTGAATTCATCAACGGCTTTCACGATACTGCCAATGCTGTGGCTACAGTCATTTATACCAATAGTCTCAAGCCCATCATTGCAGTCATCTGGTCCGGCATCATGAATTTTCTGGGTGTATTATTGGGTGGCGTTGGTGTAGCTATGGGTATAGTGAAACTGCTTCCGCTCAATGACTTACTAGCTCAGTCACTGTATGTTAATATTGCTATGGTACTGGCTATTTGCCTCTCTGCTATTATCTGGAATCTGGGAACCTGGTATTATGGTATTCCCTGCAGTAGTTCACATACACTTATCGGGGCTATTCTGGGAGCCGGTCTTGGATTTGCCACTATGTATGTGAGTGAGGGTGTCAACTGGAGTAAGGCTAAAGAGATAGGCGGGTCACTGCTACTCTCGCCGGCCTTTGGATTCTCAATGGCGATATTGATGATGTTTGTACTGAAGCGAATCTTTAAAACAAAGAAACTATTCAAATCACCCGTAGATGGAAATCCTCCGCCACCCGGGACCCGGGCTCTGCTGATTACTACCTGTACCCTGGTGAGTTTTTTCCATGGAAGTAATGACGGTCAGAAAGGAGTGGGTCTCGTCATGGTCATACTTATGGCTTTCTTGCCTGCCCACTATGCACTGAATGAAAATTATGACGTACAGCATGTGATTCGGGCGCTGGATCAGATGGACGGAGTGATGACAAAATTAGCTCCCACCAATTTGCTTGAAAAGGAGATGATTAAAAACTCGGCCATCATTCAGGATCTGAGGATCGATATACTTAAGAAAATAAAGACCGGAGATACTTCTGTAAAATTCGAGATTAGAAAGCGGATACTTTCTTTGAGTAAAAGTATTTCAAAGTTTATGGATGATCCGGATATTATCTCAAGTGGTGAAGACCAAAAAGTGCTGTCTGAGGGCTTAAGTGCACTAGTTCCCTATACCGATTTTGCGCCTAGATGGGCTATTTATATGATTGCCATTTGTCTCGGTCTGGGTACTATGATCGGCTGGAAAAGGATTGTAGTGACTATTGGTGAGAAAATAGGAAAATCTCACCTGACCTACGCTGAAGGCGCTACTGCAGAGTTGGTAGCGGCTGCTACTATCGGGCTCTCTACCTCATTTCATCTACCGGTAAGCACTACGCATGTGCTCTCTTCCGGTATTGCAGGTGGTATGGTCGCTTCGGGTGGTGTGAAAAATCTCCAAAAGGGTACCATTATCAATATCGCACTTGCCTGGCTGCTCACTCTTCCGGCTTCTATCGCACTTGCATTTGTGTTCTTCCTGCTGTTTAATTGGTTGATATAGATCTTAAGCTTTCTACTTCGTCGATGGCGCAGGAGCGGCATTTACTCTCAGTGTACAGCTTAGAAAAAGAGTGAAAGTCATATCGCATATTTAACCACAATGAACGCAGAGATTAGAGCTGAGGACGCAAAAAAAATTGACCCTATTAGATTCAAATCACAATTAAGTGAGGGCTGATGACCAATGCTATAAAAGTCCTGAATCAGGAGATCACAAATTCTCATCTTAGTGGATCAAGCTTACAGCTTATTGATTAGAGCTTATTTCCATTTTTTAGTCAATCAACCACTCAACACACAGATCACTAACCACTTACGAACTTACTGCTGAATACTGATCCCAAGTTCTTTTAGCTGAACGCTGTCGATCATCGAAGGAGCATCGATCATGACATCTCGGCCCTGATTATTTTTTGGAAAGGCGATGAAATCACGAATGCTATTCACTCCATTCATGACGGCACAAAGTCTGTCGAGGCCAAAAGCAATACCGCCGTGTGGCGGCGCTCCATATTCAAAAGCATTCATCAGGAAGCCAAATTGATTCTCAGCTTCCTCGGCTGTAAAGCCCAGTAAACTAAAGTTCTTTGCTTGTAGGTTTCGGTCAAATATTCGGATGGAGCCACCACCGATTTCGACGCCATTGATCACCAGATCATAAGCGTCTGCGCGAAGAGAACTCAATACGGTGCGGTCATCCGACTGCATGAGTGGTATATCTGCTTTCTTGGGCGAAGTAAATGGGTGGTGCATTGCATAGAACCTATTGTTGTCCTCATCCCATTCCAACAGAGGAAAATCAGTCACCCACAAGGGTTTAAAATCACCAGCTTTTATAAGACCTAATTTTTGTCCGAGGTGTAGTCTTAACTCGCTTAGCTGCTTTCTGACTTTTTCGGTCTCTCCAGTCATGATAAAGATCATATCATTAGTGTCAGCTTGCATTTTACCACCAAGTGCCTGAAGCGCGCTATCGTCAAAATATTTTCCGATCGTTGATTTTATGCCGTCAGCACCATATTTGATGTACACCAAACCTTTAGCGCCTATCTGAGGTCGCTGGACCCACTCAGTGAGCTCTTTAAGATCCTTATTTGAAAAGTGATCTGCACAATTTTTTGCACAGATTCCCACGATCATTTCTGCCTGATCAAATACCTGGAAATCCTTTCCTTTTAGCTCTTCATTTAGTTCGACAAATTGCATGCCGAAGCGCAGATCCGGTTTGTCTGAACCATACAGCTTCATAGCTTCGTCATAGTTCATGCGGGGAAATTTTCCCAATTCGAAGTTCAATAAGCTGCTGAATACATGCTGAGTAAGGCCTTCGAAGGTGTCTAATATATCTTCCTGAGTCACATAGGACATCTCGCAGTCTATCTGAGTGAATTCGGGCTGTCGGTCGGCGCGAAGATCTTCATCACGAAAGCATTTTACTATTTGAAAGTAACGATCCAGCCCACTCACCATGAGTAGTTGCTTAAATGTCTGTGGTGACTGTGGCAGTGCATAGAAAGTACCCGGATTCATCCTGGAGGGGACGACAAAATCTCTCGCGCCCTCGGGTGTACTCTTGATGAGGCAAGGTGTCTCCACTTCTATAAAATCTTGGTCAGCCAGATATTTGCGTGTCTCTATGGCCAGTTTTGACCGGAAGACCATGTTTTTTTGAACTTCATTCCTGCGCAAGTCCAGATATCGGTACTTCATGCGGATATCATCACCACCATCTGTATTGTCTTCTATGGTAAAAGGCGGGATCTTGGAGGCATTGAGTATCTCCAATTCTTTTACATCTATCTCGATATCGCCCGTAGGTCGATTTGGGTTCTTATTTGATCGCTCACGCACCTCACCTTCTATCTTGATCACAAACTCTCTACCCAGTTTTCTGGCTTGTTCACAGAGCTCGCGGTTTGCCTCCAGGTCGAAGACCAGTTGGGTGATCCCATACCTATCTCTCAGATCGATAAATGTCATTCCGCCAAAGTCACGGCCGGCGCTCATCCATCCCGATAGTGTTACAGAGTTTCCGACATCTGCTATTCTCAAATCACCACATGTGTGTGTCCTGTACATATTTTCTTTTATTCAGCCGCAAATTTAACCTAATCGTTCGTAATATGACAGACCAACCACATTATCGACAACGAGAAATAGGAGTTCAAAAAAAATACCCCGGTGGAGTCCACTGAGGTATTCTGAATTTCTTGCTCATTTTTTTCTAAAAGAACACAGCCAATCTTAAGGTCACATTATGATCTACCGTTTTATCTGACAGATCACCATAATTTTTTGTTAGGTCAAAAAAGCCCTGATTGTAATACAATCCAATGCCAAGTGCATTGTCCTGGCTGAAGTTGTATTCCATACCGGCACCAAGACCCCACTGAGCATTTAGTCGCTTCATGTCATCTTTAATTTTTTGTTTATTGACGTCGATATTCGCTGCATCGATATTCGCTTTAGCCGCAGTCAGACCTCCTAGAGTAATGATCGGAGCTTCCACAAAGTAGCGGACATAACCATATTCGCGCGTTCTCATCTTAAGTGAGAATGGAAATTCGATATAGGTCAACTTATAAGTAATCTTAGTGTCGGACGGAAGATTTCTACGAAAATCCTCGGGGATCTCAGCCAGCTCACTCTTTGGAAGCAGATTTCCACCCTGCGGGAATTGTAACTTTCCGCCTTGGTTAAATCCAAACCCAATCCCAAACGTCAAACTGTAGTTTTTAGCAAAATTATATTCGCCGAGAGCTCCCAGCTTCATGCCTACTACAAGGCCACCTCCTTTGATTTGTGATTTATCAGAAGTCATCCACGCCGCTACCGGACTTAGTTGGGCTCCAAATCTAAAGCGGGATAAATCACCACCGTCATCCTGAGCAGACAGAATGGAGGCACTGCCTAGAACCATCATAAAGATTAAAGCGTATAATATTTTGTTCATAATTTGAATCAGTTTTACTTGTTTAATGGATTGAGACGTTATTTATATTGTAAAAGAAACACTTTAGATTAAATATGTTTAATTAAATTTATAGGGTTCTTATTACTAATCAGTTATATATAAAGATTCGATCAATATATTTCTTTTTAAATTTCCCTTACTTTTGATTTTTTAAATTGACCAATTCAATCTACATTCATTTAGATATGTTAAAAATAAGTAATATTTTAATCTTTGGTTTAATTCTTTTCAGCTCCTGTAGTGACGAATCAGGTGGACCTCTACAGCAGATACACGCTGACCAGGTTACCCCCTGGATCCGATATGAACATTTACTGAGTGAGATAGATACCGCCAGTCCAAAGGCCGGGATACATAAGTTGTTTGAACTGTACCCTGAGTTTAGCAAGGTATATTTTAGTGCTGTGATTAATAATCTCGAACGACCTGACACGGTAAATACGAGTATTTTTAAGAGCTATGCTTCCTCTGCAATCATTAATTTGCTCGTGGACACCATCGATCATTTATTTCCAAAGTTGGACGATCAGGAGCAGATTTTCAGTGATGGCATGGCCAGGCTGAAGCACCTGGTGCCTGAGGTCAGTGAACCAAAGGTCTTTACCGCCATCAGTGGATTCAGCACTGCTGCGGGTGTACTTAGTGATTCTGTACTGCTCCTAAGTCCCGAGATGTACTTTGGTCGTGGCAATAAATTCTATGATACAGATACCTGGCCATTATTTATACAGCGCACCATGAACAGGCAAAATATGGCATCAAACCTGCTGAAGACTTACCTCAGGTTTAATCTGCTGCCGCAATATGAACCGGTAAATATGCTGGATCACATGATACAACAGGGCAAAGAAGCCTGGCTGCTGTCCCAGATACTTCCGACTGCAATGGATACACTTGTATTTGATTATACACCCCGTCAACTAAAGTTCTGCCGTGATAATGAAAAAGAGATCTGGTCCTATTTCATGCGTGAAAAGTTAGTGTACGAAACCAATATGCGCAAGATCGTCAAGTATGTCAACCCCAGTCCGACTTCTCCCGGTATGCCTCCGGATGCACCCGGCAGAATAGCAGCATTCACCGGATTCAAAATCATAGAAGCTTATTTGGCCCGACATCCTAAGCAAGTCTTACGTGACTTTTTGCAGGAACGTGATGGACGCAAGATACTGGAGCAGGCAAGGTATAAGCCGGATTAGTTCACTTCGCTCTAAGTCGCTACGCTCCTGCTATAGCCTATAGCTTTTTATTACCCTGCAGTCCATCCATCACGTCCAGCCGCGAGAAAGACATCATATTTTTCATGGTCCGCTCCATGCCTTCCGCACTTCCGTCCAGAAATATAACATTGCCCTTTCCATTCTCAGCGATCTGCTTGATTGCTTCAGTCCACATAGTGAAGAGGATTACCGAGGTGTCAAGATTGGCCTCTTGCATTTCTTTACTTGCTTCCTTCATGCCTCGAGCTACTTCTTCGCGAAAGGAAGCTACTGCCTGACCTCGCATACGTGAGGCCTCACGCTCAGCTTCAGCGGAGATTTTGATCGCATTACCATCGGCTTCAGCCGCTTTTGTCTTTGTGATCAAAAGTGCCTGTCCCTCATTTTCTGCAGCCGCTTTGAGGTTATTTGATGCCACTACCTTCGCCATTGATTTCATTACTTCATCATCAAAAGTGATATCATTGATCTGCAAGTCTATCAGATGGTATCCCCAATCTTCAAGCATATGGTCGATATTGCTCTTGACTTCTTCCACTATCTCACGACGCAGTGAAAGCACTTCACTTTGTTTTTTAGTTGCTACATATGACCTGATGCTGCCTTCTACGATTCTCGTAAGGGCCTGCATCAGACTGCGCTCGTCGATAAATTTAAATGCAACTGCCTTGATAGAATCTTCTGTACTGCTAAATACTGAATAAAGTAGCATTGAAGTGAAATGTACATTTGCCTGATCTATAGTAGTTGCCTGGAAGCCCAATTCGATCGATCGATTTTGAATAGAGATGACTTTAAAAACTTTCTCCAGAAGGGGAATTTTAAAATTCAATCCTGGAAATAGAATGCGCTGATATTTTCCAAATAAAGTAATTACAGCCACAGTGCCTTGTCGCACGCTGACAAGCCCCGAAACTACAAATGCAATTGCTAGGACTATGAGAATAATAGTAGTTGTACCCATTTTTTTCTTTTAAAGATAAATAAATAATGTAATCCCTTTATTAACATCCGTTTACATTTTATAGGTTCACAAAAAAGTGCGTTTCCGACCAAATTAATTGCATTTTTGGAAATGCAATTAAGATTTGTATTAGGTGGATTAATACTGGTGCTCTTAGTGACAGCTGTGATAGTTATCCACCGCATAATGCCGGAGCAGTTATTTTTCGACCAATACAGTGTAATTATCGAAGACCGGGAAGGTGAACTGTTGGGCGCGCGTATTGCTCCCGATGGACAGTGGAGATTTCCTGCCTCTGACTATTATTTATCTCCTCGCTATAAAGCGGCTGTAGTAACGTTTGAAGATCGACGTTTTTATTATCATCCAGGTATAGATGCCCTGGCCATTTTGAGAGCGCTGAAGCTCAATGTACAGCAGCGCAGAGTGGTGTCAGGTGGCTCTACGCTCACCATGCAATTGGTGAGTCTGGCTCGTCATCACAAATCAACCAATGTCTTTGACAAGGTATGGGAGATGGTCTTAGCCGTTGCTATTGATGCTTTCTACACCAAGGAGGAGATATTCCGACTATATGCCGATCATGCCCCCTTCGGTGGAAACACGGTGGGATATCAGGCTGCCCTCTGGCGATATTTTGGCAAGCACCATAAGGAGCTGACCTGGTCTGAAGCAGCACTGCTGGCTGTCTTGCCAAATGACCCGGCACTTATCCATCTCTCCCGTAATAGAAGTGCACTACTCAATAAGAGAAATGCGCTACTGGAGAGCCTTGCCCGCCGGGGTTTTTTTGCAATCGATGATTTAAGCTTATTTAAAGATGAGCCCTTGCCCGGAAGTCCACACAGATTGCCTGAAAAAGCACCTCAATTGCTGACCAGCCTGCGCAAACTAATGCCCGCTGCTGGTAATTATATCCATTCCACGCTGGATGGTGACCTACAGGTGCGTGTTACTGAATTATTACAACGGGAAGGTGCCAAATTAAAGGCAAATGAAGTTCACAATGCCGCTATACTGGTGGCCTCGGTGCAGACAGGGCAAGTGCTTGCGTATGCCGGCAATATTCCGGGCACCGGTGCAATACATGGCGAACAAGTAGATATCATTACTGCGCCACGTAGCTCGGGAAGTGTGCTAAAACCCTTTCTGAGTATGTGGGCTATTCAGGAAGGGATGAAGACAAGATCTTCACTCATGCCCGATGTTCCCATCAATATTGACGGCTTTCGGCCTGATAATTTTACCTATGACTACGAAGGTGCCGCACCGCTGAGCCGCGCACTTCAAAAATCATTAAATATTCCCTTTGTCTTACTGCTGCGTGAGTATAATATCGCCCGATTTTTGACGCGTCTTCGAAAGACAGGTTTTAATACACTCACTTTTCCGGCGGACCATTATGGCTTATCGTTGATTATTGGCGGTGGCGAAGTGAGCTTGTGGGATCTGTGTGGCGCTTATGCGTCTGCTGCGCGCACGCTCAATCATTTCAACCGGGCAAATAGTCGTTATTTTGAGGGTGATATCCATGATTTGACTATAGATATTGAAGCTGAAAAGTCACTTTCGAAACCGGAGGCTAGTGCAGGTCTGTATGATGCGGCTGCCATCTGGCAGGTCTTCGATATTCTGGCAGACAATACACGCCCTCATGAGAATGAAGCCTGGGAGGATGTCGGCTCGGGTGAAAAAATTGCCTGGAAGACCGGAACATCTATCGGGTTTCGCGATGCCTGGTGTGTAGGTGTCAATAGTGACTATGTCGTAGGTGTGTGGATAGGCAATGCCGATGGTGAGGGAAGGCCCGGCGTGATCGGTCTGGAGACTGCTGCTCCTTTATTGTTCAATACGTTCCGCCTATTGCCCGCCGGTCATTGGTTTGATCAACCATTTGACGCTATGCAACGCAGTTTGATTTGCAAAAATAGTGGCTATGCACCCACTCCATATTGCCCGATGGATACTGTCTGGACTGTGAAAAATATCAGCTCCCTGCCGGTGTGTACTTTTGATCAACAGATTCATTTGGATGTCTCAGGTCGGTATCGCGTGAACGGTGATTGTTATGACCCCTTCGGTATGTTGTCACGGAATTATTTCGTGCTGCCACCCACACAGCAGTATTATTACGAGCAGAAGCATTCGGTGTATACGCACCTGCCTCCGTGGCTTCCCGCTTGCCGGGGCAACGGCGGCAGCAATGCCATTTCGCTGATATACCCGCTTAATGTTACCAAAATATTCCTACCTAAAAATCAAACCAGCACACTCAATCCCGTGGTGCTTAGGGCAGCTCATACTGACCCAAAGGCAACCATTTACTGGCATCTGGACAATACCTTTATAGGGGAGACTCACGGCACTCATGCTCTGACCAGTCTTATACCTGAAGGTCATCATACGCTCACCTGCATGGATGGCGACGGTAACCGAGTTAGTGCGGTTTTCGACGTAGTTCATTCAAAATAAGATAGTTTTTTTAAAAATTCATATATTACCCTTCATTAGATAATCTAAACTCTGCCCGTGGGCTCTATTTAGATTATAGCTCAGATTATCTCCTACTTTAAAACGACGTCTAATTAGAAATTGAATGAAACAAAGCTTTAGTAAGTACTTTTTAAAATGTAATTTACTTTTAATTATATCTATAATTGTTGCCAGCTGTAATAGCCGTCTGATTCAAGGAACTGCCTCTTCCTACCAAACTCAAAATATCTCCAACAACCTGATTATTTACAGTTATAATGCAGAGCGGGCCATTGATGAAATCTTCTGTATTCAGAGTACTGCTGTAGCCGGCTTTTCTTATAAAATTAAGTTTATCTCCTACACTGAGGGTGAGAGTATTCAAGTAGGCCTGGATAAAGAGTTCAATCAGATATTTATTGTAAATAATCAGTCGGGCAGAAGAGAGGAAGGTAAGACCTCTTTAAAATTTGTAGATGGTATCGCACACATCAAAATATTGACACCGACTGCGATAGACAATGGAGAAATAGTCAAGGTTGTAAAATCTACCATTACAGCCAGTCTAAAGGATTGTGACAAAGCTTGCACCTCGGGTGGGTGTGGCAGTATAAACTGCAGTAGCTCTATGCCAAATGCCAAGATTCCCTATCGATCAGATGTAAGTTGTAGAGACGGATATTTTGCCTGCTGTTCTGATATCAGTCTATTTATTTCCTCTTGCAAGAAAAACTCTTGTTGTAAAAAATAATCAATGACGTCAAAATTAAAATATAGAAATATATATGTAGCTGCTACCAATCAACACATAGGGAAGACTACGTCAACTCTCGGTCTGGTTGCTGCATTTATTTCACGAGGACTGAATGTAGGTTATTGTAAGCCGGTAGGTCAGCGCTATCTGGATTTTCAGAATTTAAAAGTGGATAAGGACACCATTTTATTTGCCGATCTGATCAAGTTTCCCATAATTCCCGAGATTCACAGTCCGGTCATTTTGGGACCAGGAGCTACAGCGCACTACTTGGATAATCCAGAGTTATATGATCTGCCCAGTAGGGTGAGATATGCTGAAGAGAGACTAAGTGCTGAGCATGAAGTAGTCATTTATGAAGGTACCGGACATCCGGGAGTAGGAAGTATAGTCAATCTCTCCAATGCGGATGTGGCACATATGTTGGGCGCAGGTGTCATCATGGTAGTAGAGGGAGGTATCGGAAATACTATAGACCGTATGCATATGTCACTTGCATTATTTCGAGAAAGAAAAGTACCCATCATCGGCATAATAGTAAATAAGGTCGAAGCAGATAAGATAGATAAGATAAGATATTATTTGGGCAAGGCTTTTGACAGAATGGATCTTAATATGTTGGGCGTGATGCCATACGACAAGACATTGGGCTATCCTGTGATGAAATCCATTCTAAAAGCTATAAATGGTAAGATGATCTTCAATGAGCACAAGGACGATAATCGTGTGGAAGATATTCTGGCCGGCTCACTGATGGATGTTACATCTTTTAAGGCAGAGAAAGGATTGTTGCTCGTAGTCAGTACCGGCCGCGTCAATGAGGCTATTGAAAAGATAAAGTTAATCAGCGAAAAAACGGGAATTACAGAGATACCACTATCAGGGATAGTGGCTACAGGAGAGGGGGTAATAAATGATGCTACCAGGGATTACATACAGAAGAATGAAATTCCGGTGATCTCTACACAGTTGGATACTTATGGTTCAGTCATAAAAATAAGTAGGATTGAAGTTAAAATAAACCTCAATACACCTTGGAAAGTAGAGCGTTCCATTGATATGATACAACAAAACGTGGATCTTGATTTTATTTTAGACTATTGCCGAATATGATGGATTCAAATGTATGACCATGTATTAAGTCCTAGTATCAATATAATTATATCAAAGACACACTAACTCATCTAATAATCACTATGCTACCATTGAACTGATCCGGAACAGGGCTAAACTTATTAAAATCAGTACTATGATGCCGATGATATGGACAATCCTTCGAAAATTATCAATGCTTCCGGAACTGGCTTTAATTTATTGGCATGCATTATTGAAAAAATATCTGGAACATCTTACCGCGATTATATGAGCGATAAGGTATTTAAGCCACTTGGAATGAGCCACTCAATGGTAGCTAATTTTCCTAGTCCGATGGGAAAAGTTCCAAATCATGCCAGCGGTTTTATCTATGACAAAAAACTTAATAAATACCAGCGTGCTGACAGTTTGTATTTAGACTGGAACTTTTATTTTAGTGGAGTTACAGGCGAAGGAATGATCGTTACAACTGCCGAAGATCTTTTAAAATGGGATCGTGCTTTACAAAATAATAAACTGCTTTCTGCAGCTACTCAAAATGAAATGCTCACCATTCAGGCAATAAAGAAAACCTTTCCGTTTGTTCAATTTGGTTTTGGAATGAGAGTGGGAGAAAATCAATTGGGAGATTACCATTTTCATATTGGATGGTTTCCGGGCTATAAGAGCATGCACATACACTATACGGCAGGCGATATCACAGTAATTGTATTGTCAAATAATGAATCACAATCTGAGTTTTTTGCGGATGGTTTGGCTACTATTGCTTCAGGTAAAGATATCGTACCGATCTCTGTTCACAAAGAAGCTTTGAAAAATGAGCCGTTTGCTCAATACACCCGCAAATACTTTATGGCACTTACACTGCCGCCATATATGACCAATTTTCCGGTGGAAATTTTGGAAAAGAATAATGTACTTTCTATTCATCCCTTCAGAGGTGAAGACATAGAACTAAAGATTGACTCAGATAACAAGTTTTATTACGGGAATGGTACCGACCAACAAATAATATCTCAGAAAGATAGTAACGAGAATATTGAAAAAATTTGGCATGTAGCATGGGGTGTTAAAAAAGAAATAAAAAGAATATAGACAAGATCTGATGAATATTTATAGGCTTTTAAGACCAAGAGAAAACGGTAATAAATTTTAAACTAAAAAATGAATGCAAAAACAATAAAAAGGAAAACTTTAGAAGATATTGAAAGTGCATTAGCGCAAAGCTTGGCAGAAGGATATAAGGCAACAATAGCTATTGTATTTCTGACTGCTGTAGCCGCTAATGATTCACTTTCTGCTATTTTGCGTGCAGAGGGGATATCAGTTTTCGGTGCCAGGACGGCTCAAAAATGTACAGAAGATGTATTAGATAATGAGCAAAGTATTGGCGCCTTATTACTGAATATGAACCCTGATCATTTTAAGATTATTTTGAAAGATTATAATGAACTACCTCCTTTTGAAGCAGCGAAGGCTGTAAATAGATATCATTCCGCAGGATATTGGAAGAGTGATTCTAAATTTAATTACCAATGCGTTTTACGCGGTGAATGAAAGGAAAACCCTTCGACAAATTCAGGGTGACAACAGCTATGAAGCAACTGTTTCGGCAAGTACAAAAAGCAGAGATGGAAAGATTGAAATAAGAGTGAGTGACAATGGTAGTGGGATACCCCAAAAAGTATTGGACAAGATCTTTCAGCCATTCTTTACTACCAAGCCCACTGGACAGGGAACGGGCCTAGGCTTATCATTGGCGTATGATATTGTAAAGGCGCATGGCGGGGAATTGAAAGCAGAAACGAAAGAGGGTAGTGGAACTACATTTACTATTGTATTACCAGTATAAAGACTTATTTATGAAAGTTTTAGTTGTTGATGATGAAACCGATGTTAAGTCATCAAAGAAAACAATATTCTTAAAATGTACGTCGATCAGAATGTACTTGCCCATATGATGTCCAGAGAGTTTGGAAGCTCGCTTATCGCAAATGAATCGACCAATAGAACTGTGGCGCTTTTAGACTTATGTGGCTTTACAAGGATTAGTGAAAAACAGTCGTCGGACGGTGTGGTAAAAAATGCTCAACCAATACTTTGATATAATGGTCAAAGAAATTATTCCCCAAAATGGAACCATATATAAATTTATCGGAGATTGTGTCATGTCCGTTTTTAGGGGAGACTATCATTTGGATCGAGCCATAGATTCAAGCTTATCTATTAAGAATAAGTTGAGCAGCTTGCCTCCCGATCATGAATTTAGACCGGAGGTGTCCATAGGAATCAACAGTAGAGATACGATTTCCGTAAATATTAGCTCCACGACTCAATAAAGTTTAGGTTATACCGTCATAAGGACACAGTAAATACAGAGTCTGCAAAGTGTCTCAAAAGGAGGCCAAATACTCATTGTCGAGAAATGCTATAATTCAGTCAAGGAATCATTTAATTGCGCCCCTGTAGGCGACAAATAACTCAAAATAAATCGCATGAAATCATGCTTTAGGGAGTACTAAATTAATCGGATACTATATATCCCACTGACCTAATTGACTAACTTGCCCTCCAAATGCTAAAATAAGCGCTTTGGTACTCTCGTCACAATACTAAGTCTTCCTACTAAAATATGCCTTCTCAAGATTAGAGTCACATGCTCAGATTTATAGGTTTCTTAAATACTTATAATGCGGCCCGATAAACAAAAATCTTCCTTCGGACAATAATTAGCCCTTTTCGTCCTTAAGTCAATCATTTTAATTGACTTTACCCTTAGATTTATAGGAGTAGTACGTACCCACGTAATCTATTCTGCACCATTATTTGGACAAATAGAAAAGAGGGTTACAGCTTTCCAAATCAAACCATTCTGCAATGGATTCGTGCAGAGGCGAACCCGAAAAGCCAGACGAGTAGGTCAACTTAAAAATTAATATGATGAAAAGAGAAATCAAATTATTGAGTCTCCTGCTTTTAGGAGGCGCTCTATTTACCGCTTGCAATAGTGCAGGCACCTCCCCAAATGAAGCTCAGAAGGATTCAACTTCAGTTTCTACAAATATTCAACCGATGAATTACCCCTATACCATCGACCATCCCGATAATTGGGAGACTGGCAGTCAGCAAAATACAATGATTGCTTTAGCTTCACTTAAAGCCTGGGAGAATAAAAATATAGGAGATGCTGTCAAATTTTTTGCTGATTCGGTTCACATACGTTTTGATGGCATTGATCAAAAGGTTTCAAATGATACTTTAAAATCAATGATAACACCTAGTCCTATGACTAAAAATTATTCTATAAAGATGCAAGATTGGGAATCTGTTATTTCCAAAGATAAAACAGAGGAATACGTAACACTTTGGTATAGAGAATATAAAGAGAACACCAATGGCAAGAAAGACTCGATGGATGTTGTAAATGACCTCAAGATGAAGGATGGTAAAATAATCGGGTTAGACCAATATATCAGGAGGTTGCATAAATAGAAAATGGAATTGAAAATTTACAGCCCAAATTAATCCTTGTTAAATTTTAATCTCTTAATTAAATAATTCCACCTGCTTGGGTATTTAAAGCAGGGGCGTATCCGAAAAGCCTTATGAGTAGGAAATACTTTAACTTAATTAAAATGAAAAAAATTATTCTTTTATCCGGTCTGTTTCTTCTAATGGGAATGACCGCATTCTGCCAAAAGCAAGAAACCAATGGTACTATCTTCATTAAGCATCCGTACATCGACGTGGTAATAAATGCCAACAAAGATTATGTAGCCAATAACTTTACCAACACAAAAAATTACTTTGCAGATACAGCAACTTGGTGGATTTCAGGTATCAAAGATTTCATTCCCCTGGCCGACGCCGTCAAAATGTGGAAAAGTGACTTCGTAAATTTCACTGAGGTTAATCAAGTGCAATTTGGCTATCCCGATTTCCTGCAATACAAAAAGGACAATATGATGGTGGTCCAATCATGGTGGACATGGTCAGGAAAATCAAAGAAGACTGGAGAAATGCTCAAGATTCCTATGGTGATGTTTGATGAGTTCAACAAAGATGGAAAAATTTCAAAAGAATACATTTTTGGTGATTTTTCAAAAGCTGAGTAATAAAAATCCTTATCGTAAGGTTGATAAGAAACAATGGGTAATAGAGATTTTTAAAATTTACTTAACGATTGAAATTTAAACCTATTCTCAATTATTAAAAGTAAATAAGATATAAAGGTAATAGTACAACATAAATTGAAATACTCTGCTGAATAGAGCAAATTATGAAATTTATTATCTTGAAAATGGTTCAGAACCCGGGCCAGGATGAAGTTAGATTTGATTATTTAAATAATTCAAATAAAAGATTATCCAGTTTAAATATCCATTTACTATATAAGGACTAATTCAAATTATTTAACTCATAAACTCAAAAAAAATGAAAATATTATTCTTTGCAGTTGTCATTATTTTTATGTCAATCAGTTGTAATCAAACAGGTAAGGCGGACTCTAAAGAATCTTCCATAGATGGTGACACGCAGCAGCTTTATGAACAAAACCTTGTAACGCTGAAAACATTTATTACCGATTTTGAAAAAGAAAACCTCGACGGGCAGGCGGCGCTTATAGCTGATAGCGCATGGTATAGTTCTTCCGCATATGGGGATACGGTCCATACAAAGAAGCATTGGCTGGAAGGTCAGAAATATTTTATGGATAATTCGAGCAATCTTCATTTATCCAATGCTCAGTTTTTGCCTGGTATTGATTCAGCTACTCATCAGTTTGATGGAAGTGTACGGTATTACGGAACTTGGAATGGTGTTCATTCCACAGGATATACCCAGCAGGTAAAATTCTATGGAACCTACGAATTCAATAAAGACCATAGGATAATTTCAGGAAATGATTATTTTGATTTGGGGGGAATGATGAACGCCATAAATTCCAGAGGCAAATAATTCTGTACTTGATTTTATTTCTTTCATAGTTTGTGACTTCAAGGACCCAACGAGGATTAAGACTTTCATGTGTCTATAGGAGACATATACCGTTGTAAATATTTTATAAAGATTACTGAAAATAATTAAGTTCTAAATTGGTTTAACTCAGTTAAGATTAAATTTTATGCAAATAGTAGGAGTTATTGGGGGTTCTGGATTTATCGGTAGCTATGTAACAAAAATATTTCTTGAAGAAAATTATAAAGTAAAGGTTTCTTCGACTGATATTAATAATAAGGGCAAATATGAGCATTTATTTGATCTGAACAATGCTAAAGCTAACCTCACGATTTGTTCTCTGGACGTTCGGGACAAAGAAGCATTGGAAAACTTTGTACAGGGCTGTGATATAATTATTAATGGTGGGAGCCCCTTTTTGCTAGATGTAAAAGATCCACAAACCGAATTATTTGAACCAACGGTGCAGGGAACTCGCAATTTCCTTGAAGTGATATCAAAGTCAAGTCAACTTAAAAAGGTAGTAATGATTGCGTCAGTTGCGGCTTGGAATACTTCTTTTCCTTTAAACCCGGCTTCTTACCCAAAAGAACATATTTTCACGGAACAGGACACGCCGTTTATGAGCCATCAGGATCACCCTTATGCCCAGGCAAAATTTTTAGCCGATCAGGAAGTAAGAAAATTTACCATAGATAGTCCCAATCTACCATTTGAAATTTCTACAGTATCCCCAACAATGGTTATAGGAAATAGTCTTTCCGAAAGGGGTGATTCCACTTCTATGGGGTTGCAGTATTTAATAAAGAATAAAATAGCTGCAAATCCTTTTGTCGAGATGTTGTTCGCAACAGATGCGATGTTCTCTATGATAGATGTAAGAGATGTTGCAGAGGCCATTTATCAGGTAGCTACTAATAATGGAAATCATGGTAAAAATTATCTAATAGCCAATGAGAGTTATAAAGTTTCTGATATTTCACTAATGCTCAATCACAATGCCCCACTCAACGAACCGGCGATAATATATGACAGTTCTTTGGCAAAGGAGGATTTAGGCATAGCTTTTATTGCCGCACAAGAGACACTAAACCACTGTTTGTAATAAATTTATAAACGTATTGAAATAGAAGATTTTAGAACTTTGGGTCAGTGAAATAATTGTGTAGCAAGCTTCTGAAGTGCATTTTATCCTTCAATATATCCAAAAGAATCAAATATGAAAGTTGCTATTTCACTTCAGGTACCAGCTTCAGAAAGCCGAACACTTTCAGAGAGTAAAGTACTTCGGTATTCTCTTTTTATAGTACTCTATTTCGCTCAAGGAATTTTTCAAGGATTTATTATAGGTGCAGTCCCCATATGGATGGCTGTAAATGGAAAATCTGTCGGAAATGTGGGTAGCTTTATAGCGGTCATTATGATCCCTTGGACCTTCAAATTCCTAATCGGACCCCTAATTGATAAGTTTACCATCTTATCAATGGGACGGAAACGTCCATGGATAATTCTGGCCCAATTAGGTATTTTCGTTAGTTTTCTTGGCTTTGGTATTTTGAGGAATCCATTAGCTGATTTAACGGGAATATTTGTCATGGGATTTATCATAAGTTTATTTACTGCCTTTCAAGATGTAGCCACCGATGGTCTAGCCATAGAAGTGACTCCTGAGATTGAACAAGGCAAAGTAAACGCACTAATGTGGGGAAGCAAAGTTATTTCAGTTTCAATTTGGATGGCTGCGGGCACTTGGTTGATAAATAGTTACGGATTACGACAAGCGGTATTATTCCCAGCCGCTGCAATTCTTATTGTTGGCTTCGCGGTGTTATTCGTACGTGAGCACAAAGGCGAGAAGTTCCTACCTTGGTCGGAGGGAAAAGCCTCTGCACAATCCAAGGCAATACAGCCTGATTCATTAAAAACTATTTTTAGAACGATTTGGAAAACCATGAGCAAGAGAACTAATCTTTGGTTTATCAGTGTTCTCTTTTTGCTAAATATTTGTTTAGGAATAGTAGATACTCTAATTAAAGTTTTTCTTATTCAGCAGGTGCACTGGAAAGATTCAGATGTGTCTAACTTAGTCTCAACCTCTATTTTCATTTCTGGTATTGCAGGGCTATTCTTCGCCGGCTTTCTAATAAAGCGGTTAGGAAATTCAAAATTAGTCTTATGGGGAATGCTGCTCTTTATTTTGGTGTTACTAGGCATGTCGCTTGCGCAGGCGTATTGGAATAACATTCATTTGATTCAAGTTTTCACTTTAATATATTGGATTATTAACACGCTAGCTACAATTTCACTACTCGCTATGGCAATGACTTTTTGTCAAAAGAGTATTGCAGCTTCGCAATTTACACTTTATATGGCCATTTGCAATTTTGGCACCATGGTTGGCGCTTGGATGCTTGGATCCATGAAGAAAGTGATGGATTGGCAAATGATTTTTGCATATTCCGGAGGCCTGATTTTACTGACTATTTTTACTTTTTATCAAATGAAAAAGACATTACCAAAGGTTGAAATGCAAACCGCCTAATTTGTGCATAAAAATCTGTCTAAATGAATCAAAATAAAAACAACTATGGAAATTAAGTTTAGTTATGAATCCCGCTTTTCGGTAAGGGAGGTAAATCTTAATAGTCTTCAACAATACCAATTAAATGGGATAAAACCAATCTTGGTTTTGTTAATAGCTCTCTTTATATTCCATGTAAATTCCTTTGGCCAATCAAAAGCATCATACTATGAAGAACTGAAGCAACAAATCATCGCCTCAGAAAAAGCAGGATGGCAAACTTGGAAAAATAAAGATGTTGAATGGTTTAAAATTAATACAACCAAAGAGTTTTTATCTATAAGTAAGGATGGCATTAGCAATAAAGCGGAAGTGGTAAAATCTACGGCGACAGATTGCGATGTAAAATCTATTGCTCTTGCTGAATTTACATTTGTAGTGTTAAATACAGAAATAGTTGTTTTAACTTATATAGCCTCGCAGGAGGGTTCCTGCGGCAACAGCAGGCTGGTAGCTAAAGTGAGGGCATCTGCCACTTATATAAAACAAGGCGGTAAATGGCTGGAAGCTTATTATACGGAGTCAATTGTGAGTAAATGAAACAACAAAGTAACGGCGATACCGGTATTGTAAAATTGCCCATTGAAATATGGCAACGAGGTGGTACCTGGACTTTCAGGTATACATCCAAAAATAAGATTGATAAAGTAATACTCGATCCTGAAAATGTTTTGCTAGATGTGAATCGGGAAAATAATGAATGGAATAAATAGAAGTGGAGTCACTTTTAATACCAAAAAAATTATCAACAAAAACACAATGATGAAGATTAATTTAATGCTAATTGCTGTAATACTTTGCCTCCAGGCAAGTGCGCAGTCCTACAAAAAAATTCACGACAAAGCCATTCTTGTGGATACGCACAACGATATTTTGATGCGATCGGTTGATTTAGGTGTCGTCTTTGACCAGGATCTCACCGGCAAAACTCACAGCGATCTCGCTCGTTGGAAAAAAGGCGGCCTAGATGTGCAACTATTTTCGGTGTATTGCGAAGGTGATGTAAAAAATCCGTTTGCTTATGCCAACAGGGAAATGGATAGCCTCGATGCAGTTGTAAAGCGCAACCCGGATAAAATAGTTAAGGTGAGTAATTATGCTGAATTGATGAAAGCAGTAAGGCAAAACAAGATTGCCGCCATGTTTGGTGTCGAAGGTGGCCATATGATTGAGAATGATTTGGACAAATTACAGGCTATGTATAATCGTGGTGCACGATACCTTACGTTAACACACAACATTTCACCTATCTGGGCTACGAGTGCCGCTGATGAAACTAATCCCAATCCTGTTATTGGAAATGGATTAAACTCAGAAGGAAAACAGGGTTTAACCGAATTTGGGGAACAAGTAGTTCAGAAAATGAATCGACTTGGAATGATGGTTGATGTGAGCCATGTAGGCGAGCAAACTTTTTGGGATGTTATCCATTTAACCACAAAACCAATCATTGCCTCACACAGTTCAGTGTATAACCTTACACCACACAGTCGCAATTTAAAAGATGATCAAATCAAAGCCATTGCAAAAAATGGTGGCGTGATACAGGTGAATTTTCATCCCGGTTTTATTGATAGCACATTTGACAATAGAGAAAAAGCTTTCATGAAAGAACATGAGGCAGAAAATGATTCATTGATGAAAGCCGGTAAGAATGATTTTTATGCCATGGATTATCTCTACCACAAGTATAAAGAGGAAGCGAAAAGCTTTCGTCCGCCATTGTCCATATTGATTGATCATATTGAATACATTATTAAATTGGTAGGTGTAGATTACGTGGGCCTTGGCTCCGACTTTGACGGCATTAATACTACACCACTTCAGCTCGATGATGTCACAAGCTATCCTTTAATTACAAAAGAATTGGTAGAAAGAGAATATAGTGAGAAAGATATTGATAAAATTTTGGGCGGGAATTTTTTGAGGGTGTTGAAAGCCAATGAAGTTAACTAATGAGCAAGCATTTTATCCATGCTGATTTTGATTTGTACGATCTATTGGCATCTTCACCAACCGAAATGTCACTTCATAAAAGCCCATTTGCGATGACAATAGCCATTAAGAAAAGAGAAACTAATATTAAAGAAAGGAGAATGAAAACATATTTCACAAGGCACAGATAGGCTTAGCTAATTGAATAAATGAAGCTCACAGTGGAATTTCATTCAGGTCTTTCCAACTGAGTACTTGCGCAATGCTGAGGATTTGCTTTTCAGAACCGCCATAAATAGATAACTATTTTCTGGAAGGGCCCCCGAAACGCGATGAAAATATGTAAAAGTATCAAAAAATTCAGTATTCATCATACGGGCAGATTGGCATAGACAAATAAATTGGAATCTTAAGCAACATACCATATAACAAAAAAATTTAAAACTAAAATCAAAAAAAATGAACAGAGTATTTTCAATAGTAATGACAATTTTCATTTCAGTCCTTTTTTTTACAGGATGCAGTAATAATGGTTCACAACCGTTAACACAGCAATCACAACCTAAACCGGTAGTTAGTGAAGCTCCGGAATACTATAACTTGCGTCCTGCACTTGAGCATGAATACGGCTATACACATGCTGTAAAGATTGGCAATCATATTAAAATATCTGGAGCGGTGAGTATGGACGACAAGGGAACGTTGGTTGCACCCGGTAACCTGGAACAGCAAATGAAAAATTGCTACAGTGATTTAGAAAAGATATTGACACATTACGGCTGCACTTTTGATGATGTGTATTCCGAAAATATTTTCACAACAGATATGGCTGGTTTTATAAGAGTAGCAGGCACTCGTAATAGCATCTATAAAGAGCAGTTTCCCACCGGCAACTGGATTGAAGTAAAAGGATTGGCATTGGAAGGTCAATTGATTGAGATAGATATGGAAGCACTTAACCCCAAATGATTGCATGAGCTAGAAAAACTGAATGATGCCGCAGGTGTGTTTTGCCTCGTTGTGTTTTGTGTCTTTACAAAATAATTAGCGGGTTACAAACAGTCCGTGAAACATGAACTAAAGGTTTGCGAGAATTTAACGCAAACTAAATATAAAAAAAAATGAAAAAAATAGTATTCCTTTTATTACAGGTAGGTTGTGTATTCGCTTTACACGCACAAACGGTAACCTACTACGATCCGTTGGATTTCTTTACTCAAACTTTTAATCCGCCGCCCGGCAATTCTTTTCGTTCTGCTAAAGGTGTTCCCGGCCCGAAGTATTGGCAAAATAGCGCGGACTATCTCATTCACACTACATTCAACGATAAAGATACCAGCATTGCGGGAGATGTAACCATTACCTATACCAATAACAGCCCTGATAAACTGGATTACCTATGGCTGGAGTTAGGCCAGAATCTTTTTACCTCAACATCGAGAGGATCATTGGCGCAATTTTTTGAAGGAAGTAGATTTGGAACTACTACTTATACAAGTGGTATGCATATTTCTAGTGTGGAGGTTAGCTGCCAGGGCAAAACATACAAAGTAATTCCTGTTATCGATGA
Organism: Saprospiraceae bacterium; assembly: GCA_035426385.1. Lineage (GTDB taxonomy): Bacteria > Bacteroidota > Bacteroidia > Chitinophagales > Saprospiraceae > Parvibacillus. The sequence goes on along the minus strand of DAOLZQ010000015.1, from coordinate 22,723 downwards.
TACCCGCATGCAGGTTCGGCTAAACAAGTCTGTATTACCCAAAGGCGGAAAGCTATCGCTAAAAATAAATTATAGTTTTAAGATCCCGGAATATGGCAGCGACCGAACCGGAAGAATGCATTCAAGCAAAGGGGAAATTTATGAAATAGCACAATGGTATCCTCGCGTATGTGTATATGACGATGTAGAAGGTTGGAACACGTTACCTTACATGGGTATGGGTGAATTTTATTGTGAGTATGGCAACTTCGATTATTATGTTACAGTGCCTGCAGCAATGATCGTGTATGGTGCAGGTGATTTGCAAAATCCAACACAGGTTTTAACCGCTGAACAAATACGCAGACTATCGCATGTAGCTACCAGTGATAAAACTGTTTTTATTATCAAAGAAAGTGAGATAGGTAAGTCCGGTACCAGGCCGGTTTCCACGGGAAATCTAACCTGGCATTACAAGATGAAAAATACCAGGGATGTTGCTTTTGCAATTTCTAAAGCAATGATATGGGATGCTGCTAGAATAAATCTCCCATCTGGACGCTTGGCAATTGCTATGTCAGCCTATCCACCTGAAAGTGCGGGAGATACTGCCTATTCTAGGTCAACAGAATATTTAAAAAATAGTATAGAAATATTTTCAAAAAAATATTTTGAGTATCCATGGAACACGGCATATAGCATTGCTGGTTCTGTAACAGGTATGGAATATCCGGGAATCACCTTCAATGATTACAGGGAGAAGAAAACGCTCTTATGGTATTTAATCGCGCACGAAATTGGCCACAATTGGTATCCGATGATTGTGGGGTCCAATGAAAGAAAATATATGTGGCAGGATGAGGGCGTTAATACATTTATAGATATTGAGGCTAATAAAGTTTTCAATAAAGGAGAATATGCCAATGATTCCGGTTTGGCAAAAGAGTATTATATCTATCTTCATGTATCTACACTTCCTGAAATTCGTCAACCGCTTATGGTTGTTCCGGAAGCAATGAGCGAGGATTTGATGACTGGCTTTGGAAGCTTCTATTCTAAAACTGGTTATGGTTTAGAACTCTTGCGCAATGTAGTGATAGGAAATGAAAGATTTGATTATGCTTTCAGAAAATATACAGAAGCATGGGCTTATAAACATCCAACACCTTATGACTTTTTTCATTGCATCAATAACGCCGTAGGTGAAGACCTGAATTGGTTTTGGAAAGAATGGTTCTTCACTACGTGGACTTTGGATCAGGCAATCACAGCAGTAAAATATATTGATGAGGATCCGGAAAAAGGTGCATTGATCACCATCGAAAATAAAGGTAAAATGATTCTCCCGGCAATATTAAAAATTCGGCAAATCAACGGCGATATCGGTATTGTAAAATTGCCCGTTGAAATATGGCAACGAGGCGGTACCTGGACTTTCAGGTATAAATCCAAAAATAAGATTGATAAAGTAATACTCGATCCTGAAAATGTTTTGCCAGATGTGAATCGGGATAATAATGAATGGAATAGTAAATAATTTAATTTTATAAAATGGACAGGACCTATAAATACCTTGGCTACTTTTTCCTTTTATTGATCCCCTTAATATTTGCCGGGTTTTACAAAAGTTATTTTAAGCCATTCCCCAATTTTGGAGAGACCTTTGATGTTTATCTTCATATTCATTCCATTATTGCCACTTTATGGGTAGCCATTTTAATTGCCCAACCCTTTTTGATTGCTAATAAGAAAGTGGTCTGGCACCGCATGGTTGGCAAAAGCTCCTATTTTGTTTTTCCCTTGATCATCCTTTCATTTATTCCAAGGATATTAAAAACATATGATGCCGGAGAGTATCAATTTCTTTTCTTCCCCATCGGCGATGGTTTATTACTGATCCTGTTGTATTCGCTAGCAATCTATTATAAAAAGAAAGCTGCCAGGCATATGAGGTATATGATCGCCTCGGCATTGGTTTTGCTTGGCCCACATTTGGCCGTATCGGGCCACACCTGTTTGGATGGTCGGAGCTGTTAACTCAGAATGTTCAGTATGCTATCATTTATTTAATATTGATTGCACTCATTTTGTATGACCGGAAAAATAAAAGACAGTTTCAGCCATACCTAGTTGCCCTTGGTTGCTTTTTTATACACCAAATAGTTTATTACGCGGTATTCTTATAATAACATAATAAAAATGAAAAAACTTATATTCCTACTCAGCATTTCTTTTGCCTTGCAATCAAATGCACAATCCTACAAAAAAATTCACGACAAAGCCATTCTTGTGGATACGCACAACGATATTTTGATGCGATCGGTTGATTTAGGTGTCGTCTTTGACCAGGATCTCACCGGCAAAACTCACAGCGATCTCGCTCGTTGGAAAAAAGGCGGCCTAGATGTGCAACTATTTTCGGTGTATTGCGAAGGTGATGTAAAAAATCCGTTTGCTTATGCCAACAGGGAAATGGATAGCCTCGATGCAGTTGTAAAGCGCAACCCGGATAAAATAGTTAAGGTGAGTAATTATGCTGAATTGATGAAAGCAGTAAGGCAAAACAAGATTGCCGCCATGTTTGGTGTCGAAGGTGGCCATATGATTGAGAATGATTTGGACAAATTACAGGCTATGTATAATCGTGGTGCACGATACCTTACGTTAACACACAACATTTCACCTATCTGGGCTACGAGTGCCGCTGATGAAACTAATCCCAATCCTGTTATTGGAAATGGATTAAACTCAGAAGGAAAACAGGGTTTAACCGAATTTGGGGAACAAGTAGTTCAGAAAATGAATCGACTTGGAATGATGGTTGATGTGAGCCATGTAGGCGAGCAATTCATTATTACCTCATTAAACCATTGATACGTTTATTAGTCTATATAGGATGTAAACCAATAGAAAGTCGATTAAGTACCCTTGTTCCAAGAGGTCTGGGTGACTGTGTATGTGCTCAGACTATTGAGATCGCTTCCCTATCAAAGATAAGACGACTCAAGGGTGTCATCATAATTTAGCAATAACTTGATAATAAAAAATAAAGGGAAATGAAATTAAATCTACTTAGCAAATTGCTTCCTACCGCCATCATATTGTTATTTGGACTTTATGTGCCTTCTTATGGGCAAAATTGCCAAAATAATTCTACGGGTTTGGCCCCCATAACAGATTTGGGAGCAGGTTTCTACCAAGGGTATGTGGGCGGGCTTTATTTCGGTAGCAATAGCAAACCGGCCCAACATATTGACAACCTAGAAAACGCGATATTGGACATTAAGCCATTAGATATTCTGGGCATTCCGGAGATTAATGATGGCAAAATAGTATTACTTTCAGTAGGCGCATCTAATCCTAAGACCGAATTCCAAAGTTTTCAAAATATTACAGATACGTTTAAACTCATAAACCCAAGTTTGGAAGTGGTCAATGGCGCGCAAGGTGGTAAAAGCTTGCCAAAAATTATTGATACCACTGATTCGTACTGGAAATATATCGACTCTCAACTTAGTTCTGCTGGTGTATCTGCCAAGCAAGTGCAAATAATCTGGCTCGAAGAAGAGAATACCCAAAGTAATAATATCAACTTCCCCGAAGCTCCACTTGAATTGATGCAGGAATTTAAAGCTTTATTCGGTGTACTGCTTCAGAAATATCCCAATTTGAAACTATGTTATCTTGCTGCTCGGGGCTACTCGGGGTATATTGACAGTGCAAGTACTGCGGGAAACGGCCTCCGTCAACCACGAGATTATTATAATGGCTGGGCTATGAAATGGCTGATTGAGGATCAAATCTCTGACGATACCTCTCTCTCCTTTGCTGGTTCTAATAGAAAAGCTCCCTTATTGGATTGGAGTGCTTACCTGTGGACTGATGGTAATAATCCGCGCGAAGATGGCCTAAGTTGGTTATGTCCTACCGATGTCAAGCCCGGTGATGGCCTTCATTGGTCACCAAATGGAAATGATAAGGCTGGCATGGCAATATTTCGGAAGTTCTATTCTGATATAGATGCCAGGAAGTGGTTTTTAAATAATAATTCAACATCAGCTATCAATACATCAGCTTCGGTCACTCATTCTGTGTCAGTCTACCCCAATCCCGGTGCTAATTATTTTCATATTCAAACTGATCTGAAGGATACTTATCAAGCTTTCATTTATGATAATATTGGTCGATTAGTAATTTATGAGTCCAATCTTCCAAACAACGCCACAATATATCACACACTTCGCGATGGAATTTATCATTTGGTAATTAGTTCAATAGACCACTCTAGCTATACCTCTACAAACTTCATCGTGGACAGATAAGGTAGAGTGATCTATAGGTTTTTTTATAATGAAAACTAGCGCGTAATTATTTTTTAAATTTCTTTAAAAAAATTTGTTTTATTCTATTATACTACTTAGCTTTGTAAAATCAACCCAGTATAGCTCGAGTGATCTGATACAATTTTAGAGAAGCGGTTATACACATAAAACAATTAAATTATGAAACGATTAGCCCCGTTACTACTACTCGTGGTACTCCTCAATGTTGCAAAAGCTCAATCAGTAAGAGAAAATTTATTTTATGTTACTCCTGAATTGAATTTAGGTAATTACATCGGCATTGGTGTAGATCTTAATTATCTCATAAAGGAAGAATATTCTGTCAAAGCTGGGTACACCATAAATAGGCGGAAGCCAGTGACTCAACCAAAGGATTTTACTCACGGCGATATCCCAAGTTTAAGTTTATTATCTTCAAATGATCCACGTCAATATTTCGACAATTTTCAAGTCGAATTTGGTAAAATCTACTATCTGGATAAAAAGCGACGGATAAGGACTAATTTTGCGGTGGGTATAGGATATACCAGAATGAGCGAGCCCATAAACTGGCTAAGAAATGGAAATTTAGTTACTTCTTCTTTTAGCTGGGATGTTAAAAAGACCAATGGCTTTAGCATCATATTAAATCCAAAAATAGAATTTCCACTAAGCCGTTATTATGGCTTTACATTTTCGCCTATGCTAATAGCAAATAAGGAAATGGCTTATTTTGGGATTGGAGTTGGACAAATGATCGGAAAATTAAAATCCAAGATCAAGTCATAAAAGTTTTTTTACTTTCCTTAACTGCGAAATTATAGTCTGATCTCCTGAAAATGAATAGGATCACTCCCTCATATAATTTGATTTATTAATTCGAGATCTCTATTACAGAGGGGGTTGCTATTTCGCACTCATATAGTATCACAAGCGTCCAAAATAGAGAGTGGACATGTTGAATTTTCCCTAACTTAGGGTTGAAATTAAAAAACAAACATGTCCGATATAAAGGTAAGCCTTTTGTCCCAAGTTCTGAGACTTGTCGATAGGAAAATCTTCAAAATCACTTTGCTATTCGCCCCGGCACCTCTCCAGGAAATTTAAGGAATTGACCGGAATGAACGCAGAACAGATCATACGCTATAAAAAATATTTGCACACCATTCACCTCATTCATCATTCCTGTCTGTCACTAACAGAAATTGCCTATGACAGTGGATTTTCAGATCAGTCCCATTTTATTAAGACATTTAAATCTTTTGCCCAAATAAAACCGAATGAATACAGGAGCAATAAAAGCACTTGGGCTGGTCACATTTTTGAAAATGTCCGTTAAATACAATTCCAAGCCTTTTCAGCTCTTTATTCTTGGTGAATAATTCAGAAAGAGTGCAACAATACTTCTGAAGGATTAATATTGTCTAACTAATAAAAATTTCATCTCATGACTTACCAAAACCTCGTCTATGTCATAGTGTGTCTTTGCTTCACAGTAATATTGGGCGCCGGCATTTATGAACATACTGCTATCTGGCCTCATGCCTTTTCGGAGCCTCCTCGCTCGCTGAAGATGTTTCTGGGTAATTTCCAATTGAACTCAGATACTTTCTGGACATTTATTCATACCATTACCTTAGTACTTTTCCTCATCGCTCTGAAATTGAATTGGACCTCAGCTTGAAGATTACATCTTCTGATTCCACTAGTAGTATATGCAGTACTCCTGATTTCTACTTTCACTTATTTTGTACCTGAATTAATAAAGCTCATAAGTACACAGTATAGCGACACTATAGACACCAGCCTTCAATACCAGAGTAGCATGTGGATAAAACTAAGCCTATTTCGCTTGTTTATTATCTTATCTATGTCCATCTTCCTTCTGATGGGCCTCACCAAACCCAGCACTTCCCAATTCTCCAATCCAGGAAAATAATCAGAAATAAAATAATGAGTCATACAGGCGCCTGTGCAGTATATAGTCATTTTGCTATACATATTCCTATATTCTTGGGTGTAAAGCTATATAGCTTGAAAGTGATATACGAACTTCAATCATAAATCATCAATTTTAAGTTCAGATCGCAAGAATGACAGTGGAAAAAACCCCTTTTAATTTGCATGAAATAACTATATTTATACGATAGTGGAAATATTACTCTCCGTGCAGTCAATTTATGGGACATTAGCACTGAGAAATCAGGATATAGCCCACTCATTTAGTACGCTCACTCTAAATATTTATAAATGAAAATGACAAACAAAATACTGCCTACTTTAATTATTTTGGCTATCATTATTGGCTCAAGTTGTAATACGGTTCAAAACGATAGTGAAGCAGGCACCAACTTGGACCTCCTTGAATTATCTAAGTCTCTGAATGCAGAAATTCTGAAAAGCTATCCTGGTATGACAGATAGTATGATCTCTCCATTGAGTATGTCCAATCTGATACCTCAAAATCGGGAGGACCTGGATAAAATGAGAACAGTGGTCAGAATCTTTAATGGAAAAGATGCGGGTGGTATCTCACTGCCAGGCTTTGGTGGCTTGAAACTGGGAAAAGATGAATCAAGCCTGAATTTATATTATGTGGAGACCAAAGTAGTAAATAATGATAATGATAGCATCGTGTATGGATGTGGCTATTCAATCCACTACTTATTTAAGAAGATAGAAAGAGGAATCAATATAAATAATATTCCCAGTGTAGCTGCTTCAGCTCAACTACACAGCAATAGAACTCAGGTAATATATAGCATCCAGACCTATGGAATCACTGGCAAAAACCTGGTCAAATACTTCAAGCCCACAGTCAACAAAAATTTTGACGTCGAAGGTTTTGGAATAATGCAATCATCGATAGATGGGATCCACAACATCCTAGGAGATTCTATACTTTCACAAGCCGTCAAGTTCAAGCCGGAAATTTTGAAATTTATTAAGCCGTACGAACTTGAGCAATAGAATATCAACGGAGAAGTTAGTTGATATACCCTATTCAGCTCTTGTTTTGGAATTTTATCCGAAGATTTCAGTCCCATTTTGGACTCAGTGAGTACATCAAATTGCCTAAATATCGATGGGCTTAAATCTATAAGTCCGGCAGAGCATAGAAAAAACTTGATAAGAAGAAAGAGTACATCTTGAGATTATTTATCAATTTCTTCCCACTAATCTGTATTTTTATATGTTAATCTTCAAGTATTTCTTCATTTATTCAAAGCTACCCTATGTTCAAAATTGTACTTTTTGGTGTACTGGGTCTATTCTTTATCATTTCAATTATCTTTATTATAAGATATAAGATATTGAAAGTCAGGGTTATTAGGAAAATTTCTTCTATAGACCAAAATGAAGCCCAAGAGTGGTCTGATGACTTTCTGCAGACAAAGCGAATGATGGCTGATCCGGTAGCTGATCGTCTGGTGAAAGACATCATGGCCTCAGGTGAATCAGATAAAGTCAATCATCTCTTTAATGTGATAACTAAAAATAAATATCATTTATCAGAAGATGTACCGGCGGAAATAAAGAATTATTTTGATGATACGGAAAAATTGCCGGAGTGGGCAGATAAAGATTTAATAGATCTAGGACAACAAATTTACATTCGCCACGGTATTTGGATCAGCCTCCTATTGTCATATAAGTCACTACCCGAATGCTATGCATGTGCAAAGGGAGCAGAAGTACTACATATGACCGCAAGGTTAAATGAAAAGAAAGGTTCTACCAATACTTTTTCACGCAGGATCGCCGAAACCGCACAGTTTGTCTTGTTCACTATGGAACCAGGTGGACTGAGCTCTGATGGGAGAGGAGTAGAGGCAGCTCAAAAATTGAGGTTAATACACGCTGTAATTCGCTATTATATTCATAAGAATAATTGGGATACTGAGAAGTTTGAGATGCCTATCAACCAGGAAGATATGGCAGGAACGCTCATGTCTTTTTCTTCTCTGATCTTTGAGGGGCTAAGTGTCTTAGGTATTGAGTTGGAGCCATATGAAAAGGAAGCCTACATGCATTGCTGGCGGGTGATAGGACATCTTGTCGGACTTGACGATGATTTGATTCCCAAAAACTCGGCGGATGCTGTCAAACTGGGTAACCGAATTTTAGAGCATCAGATGGAGAAAAGTTTACAAGGAACCGAATTGATGAAAGCGCTCCTTGATTATCAAAATACGACAAATAAAATGTCAGATCCGGTAAATAATATTTCGACCTTTCGCTTTATGATGGGCCATAAGCTATCTGACATGTTAGATATTCCACAGGTCGACCAGGCTAAGATAGATAAGCTCGCTGCTAAATATCGGCGCATAACCAAAATTATGGAACTACTTGATCGCAGTTTGATATTTGCTATGCTGATACAAGTTGTAAGCAGATTGGGAATTAATGTTGTGATAAAGAAAATGACAAAAGCCAACATTATTAACTTCTATCTCCCCAAGTCTCTCACCCAAGATTGGAACTTCAAGAGAACTAAATAGAGCGATAGTATGCATCAGGTATTGATTAATTTTGAGGATTATCCTACCATCGGATTAATATTTAATGGAATAGGATGCTTGTTTTGGGTATTGGCTTATGCTATACTAGTACGAGAGATAAGGATTAAAAAGTTTGTAGAAATGCCTGCCTATGTGGCTGGCGCAAATATTGGGTGGGAATTTGTATGGAGCTTTATATATCATCCTAATACCGGATTATTGTACTCACTTAGTTACCAGGCAGCTTTTCTCTTAGATTGCTTTATTTTTTATTCAATACTCCGCTATGGGACCAAACAACCGATGAACCGTGAAGCTAAAAAGCATTTTATCCTCTTTTCGCTCATAAACTTTTTATTCTGGATATGTTTTTCCTATTTTTATATGGCTGAATCTTATGATACTAGCATAGGAGCCAACTCGGGATATATTATCAATGTAATCTTATCGCTGCAATGTGTCTTTATGCTGATGCAAACGCGAGATACAAGTAGATTCTCTATGTTGTTGGCCTGGGCAAGAATGCTAGGAACAGGGTTGATATCAGTTTCAATGTTTATCTTTTATCCTGAGAGCCATTTTATTCAATTGTTAGGCATATCATGCTTATTTTTGGATCTGAGCTTTATTTATATTTTGTGGAAGCGGCATGGTAGATTGATATAAATTCAATAATTAATTATGTTCAGTAAATTGATTCAATATTTTATCCCTGCAAATAAAATTGCGGATAAAATAAACATCAGAAATGAAATGATCTTTATTTCTGTAATACTGATTTCAGCACTCTTTAATTTGCTGGGTATAGTGACAGCATGCGACATTAAGCTCTATCCTATCGCCTACATGCTTATGTTTAATGCCGCATTTAGCATTCTAATCCTATTTTTCTATAAAAGGGGCTTATCGAAGAGTATAGCTGGAAATATTTTCTTGTTGCAATTTGAAGTTACTTTCGTAGCTCAGGCCTGGCTTCAGGGAGGCGTTATTTCACCTGCTACTGCGGCATTTTTTCTCTTGCCCGCTATTGCAATGCTGATCATGGGAAAGGGAGAAGCTTTATTTTGGATTGTTTTTTCCTGTCTGACTATAACCATGATCTATATTGTTGAATTAAAGATTGGATCGCCTGCTATTTCTTATCCTTTTATTAGGCAAACTGAACTTTTCTTCTATTCTGTTATTGCCACTAACTTGGCCATTTACTTTATTTTATTGGTATATGAAAATGGTAAAAATAAAGCCTTTAAAGATATTGCAACACAACACAAAAATTTAATTGCGGCTCAGGAACAACTGGTTCAACAAGAGAAATTAATTTCACTTGCCCAATTAACGGCAGGTATTGCACATGAAATTCAAAATCCTTTAAACTTTGTCAATAATTTTAGTGAGTTAAATATTGAATTAATCCATGATCTGAACACGGAATTAAAGAATGGCAACGCGGAAGAGGTTCAGTTGATTCTAAAAAACATGGTTGATAATCTGGATAAGATCAATCACCATGGCAAGCGAGCTGATTCTATTGTGAAAGGTATGTTGATGCATTCCAGGACGAGTTCGGGAATTAAAGAGCCCACTGATATTAATGCCCTCGCTGATGAATATACTCGATTATGTTATCATGGCTTGCGCGCCAAGGATAAGTCCTTCAATGCTAAGATTGTGACAGATTTTGACAGTTCAATAGGGATTATTAATGTTGTACCTCAAGATATGGGAAGAGTGATTTTAAATTTGCTGACCAATGCGTTTTATGCAGTTGACGAAAAAAGGAAAATGAGCGATAGAAGTTACGAACCCACGGTTTGTATCAATACTAAATGGAAAGAGGATCAGATTGAAATCCGTGTAGGAGATAATGGCAATGGAATTCCGCAGAAGGTTATTGACAAGATTTTTGAACCTTTCTTTACTACTAAACCGACAGGACAAGGCACTGGATTGGGTTTGAGCTTGAGTTATGATATTATCAAGTCTCATGGAGGCGAATTGAAGGTAAGCACAAGTCAATCTGAAGGCACTACCTTTATAATAAATTTACCGGTACATTAGTATTGTATGATTATTGAGAAACATAAGTTAGTGTATATTGTGGCATATACTATTAAAGGCTACCAATTATTAATATGGGTCAAAGAAGAGAGTATAATGGATGAGGATGGAAAATGTAATGCTCGATATAGCAAGGTCGGAATATTTAAGTCATTTATTACTATTAGCCTGGTAGAGGATTTTTCTTAAATCTTCCTTTTTGCTGCTGCTGTTATAGAAGTTTATGAATGTTTAATAATGGGAAATAAAAGATTGGAGCTTGACAATAAATTTAAAAACTAATTTAACTTATTTATGCACGGAGAATTTTTAATATTAATTTTTTTACTTAGTTACTTTCGAAGACGCGTAGCTACCAAGGCACTATTACCTGAATGGAACAAATATTTATTAATTGGTATCTATGCGCTAACTTTTCTCCTTTTAATTGAAGTATTAATTAGTCCCTCTAGATTGATTATTGGCTGGATTTCTCACATTGTTTTTATCCTGTTCATTTATTTCATGCTGACAATTAAACTATTTCAACCTTTTAAATCAATAGTATACGCCATTATACCTTTAGTTGCAATCAATCTCTTGGATGATCTGGTAAATTTATGTTTTCCGGCCTTCTATCAAAATTGGAATAGTTACTTTGATGCGGCCAAATCATTTTCTGTGCTTTGGTTTGTTGCACTTTTTATTATAAATAACAAGCAACGAAAAGCGCTGGAAAGAGAAAAGGTTAAGGCAATTGAAAAAGAAAATGAAGCTTTGTTGACTCAAGCTCTAAATGATCAATTAGAACAACAGGTTGCAGCTCGGACCGCTGAAATACTGGGACAAAAAGAGGAGTTGTTGCATATAATTGCTGAATTGAAGACTACACAGACCCAGCTTATACAATCAGAAAAGATGGCTTCACTAGGAGAATTAACAGCCGGAATAGCCCATGAAATCCAAAACCCACTCAATTTTGTCAATAATTTTAGTGAAGTAAACAGAGAGTTAATCGTCCAACTTAAGGAAGAAATTGGGAAGGGTAATATGGCAGAGGTCAATTCCTTATCTGACGATATTCTGGCGAATGAAGAGAAAATAACCCACCATGGTAAGAGAGCAGACGCCATTGTAAAGGGAATGCTTCAACACAGCCGAAGCAGTAGCGGGATCAAAGAGCCCACTAATATTAATGATCTGTGCGACGAGTACGTACGACTTTCTTTCCACGGCTTGCGAGCAAAGGACAAATCATTTAATTCCAAAATTGAGACAAATTTTGATAGTTCAATAGGATCGATCAACATTGTCCCTCAAGATATAGGGCGGGTAATTTTGAATCTATTGACCAATGCATTTTATGCAGTTCAGGAGAAAGCAAAGTTAGGATTGGTGGGTTATGAGCCCAGTGTCTCTATTTCTACTAGACGATTGGATGGAAGCGTGGAAGTAGTCATTACAGATAATGGTAACGGTGTACCACAGGCGATTAAAGATAAGATATTTCAACCATTTTTCACAACTAAGCCTACCGGACAAGGCACCGGATTGGGGTTAAGCTTGAGTTATGACATCGTAGTGAAAGGCCATGGAGGTCAGTTATTACTAGAATCAATAGAAGGAAAGGGCACTACATTTAAGGTAATTTTACCAACATAAAAAATTAAATCAATATGAAAATCCTAGTTGTTGATGATGAGTCAGATGTGCAAAGCCTTTTTGAACAAAGATTTAGAAAGGAAATCAGGGAAAAGGAATGTGAGTTTGCCTTTGCTTTTTCGGGAGAGGAAGCATTGGAATTTATGAAAGATCATAAGCATGAAGCTGTGCTGATACTTTCTGATATTAATATGCCTGGTATGAGTGGCCTCGATTTATTGAGACTGATTAAAGAAAATTATGAGAAGCCACCTCCCATTGTAATGATGATTACTGCCTATGGTGATGATGATAATTACAATGAAGCTATGAGACTTGGAGCAGATGATTTTATAACCAAGCCAGTTGATTTCCCGGCGTTAAAAGCAAAATTAAAACACAAAGCATGAAAACCAAAATATTGGTAGCGGATGATGAGATTGATCTGGAAGTATTGATTCGTCAGAAGTTTCGACAGAAGATAAGGGATCAATATTATGAATTTATTTTCGCTCATAATGGAAAGGAGGCTCTAGTAAAGTTGGGTGAACATCCGGATATAGAGATTTTACTAAGCGATATCAATATGCCTGAGATGGATGGATTAACCCTATTGACAAAGATGGGAGAATCAAATCCTCTTGTAAAGGCAGTCATGGTCTCCGCTTATGGTGATATGGACAATATTCGGACAGCGATGAACCGGGGCGCATTTGATTTTATCACGAAACCTGTTAATTTTATTGATCTAGAGCTTACTATGGAGAAGACGATCAAGCAGGTAAAGCAGGTTCAGGAAACACTGAAGGCGATTAAAGAGAACAATATCTTACGTATGTATGTAGATGAAAATGTATTGAATTTCATGGGCTCAAAGGAATATGAAAATTCTCTTACTGATAATGAAACTATAGATGCTACTGTAGTTTTCATTGATATCTGTGGCTTTACCTCTATTAGTGAAAGGGAACATCCGGACACAGTAGTAAAATTACTAAATAAGTATTTCGACCTCATGGCGAAGGAAATAATTGCGCAGGATGGCATTATAGATAAATTTATCGGGGATTGTATTATGGCTGTCTTCAAAGGGCCATTTCATAGTGATCGGGCTATAGATGCTAGCTTGGCCATGAGGAGTGCCATTGATGCTTTACCGGAAGAACATGAATTCAAACCGCATGTATCAATCGGTATAAATTGTGGTGAAATGGTTTCGGGGAATATTGGATCGTCTACTATCCGCAGGCTTGACTATACTGTGATCGGAGACACAGTGAATACAGCACAGCGCATTCAGTCGACAGCAATAGGTAGTCAGATTCTTATATCTGAGAAATGCTACGAAAAGGTGAAATTGTCCTTTCAATGTGAGAGAGTTGGAACCTTTCAGCTAAAGAATAAAGCCGCTGAAGCTATGCTGTATGCAGTTATAAATTAAGAAATAGGGATTGTTATAACCTTTTGTGTCTTTTCAATGGTGTAGTCTAAACTTTGAATTTTAAAAAAAAATAAATTTCAAGCTCATTCTACACAATTGGATAAACTTGGTTCCGTTATAAATTTATGTGCAGATCAATCGAAATTTATCTTAGCCATATAAAGTCAATAGTTGCATAATCTTTTCACCACACGTATATATTTTGATCTTTTAGTACCAAAAAGAATATGAATTTCATGTTCCAAAAAATTAGATAACACATGAAGAAATTTTTTGTATTTATATTGATTGTCTTACTGGCTGGAATAGGTGTAGGCTATTATATGTGGAATAAGCCTCACTCTGATATTGAGTCCCAATCGGCAACTTCTAAATTATCTGCTACCGAGTTATTTAAAGCGTACGGTACTAATGAGACGTTTGCGAATGATAAGTACTTGGGTAAGGTATTGTTGATCACCGGCAAGATAATGTCTATGGAGAAGGCAAATGATGGGACAACCAATATACTCCTCGACACAGGAGATCCCATGAGTACGATTATGTGCCAACTGGATAAATATGCAAAGCACGATTTGGGCGGTCTGAGTGCGGGCTCTCAAGTGACATTAAAAGGCATTTGCTCCGGCTTTAATGGTGATGTAGTCATCGATCGCTGTGTGATTCAAGACCGAAAATAGAAATACTTCTATTTGCAGGTTATCCTTTCAAGGAATGTATAGGTAGTAAATTGGTTATTTAGAAAGCTGATTACTTATCGCTTAATGATATTAGAAATGCTTCTAAATCGTCCTTTTCGACTTCTGTCAATTTTAGTGGTTTAGTCAGACGCTCGCTTACATTCACCGGATCATGAATGACCGACTCCGGATTATCATAATAGTTAATTACTTCCCTCAGTGTCTTGAACATACCATTGTGCATATATGGAGCTGTCTTAGCAACATTTCGAAGGCTCGGGACTTTAAATTTTCCATTGTCCGATTGATTTTTGGTGATATTACCGAGTCCTTCATCATTAAACTGCTTGGTGTTGTAAATTCCAATATTTAGCAATTCATCCTGAGTGAAGTCAGGCCCAAAATGGCATTCGAAGCAATTGGCCTTACCTACGAATATGTCTCGGCCTTTCTTAGCAGACTCGGATATTGCATCTTCATTTCCCTCCATATATAGATCGAAGGGTGTATAGGATGACTCAAGTGTACGTTCGTATGCTGAGATAGCAGTAGCTAAAGTCTTTTCGTCGGGATCCCTTTTATATATTTCATTAAATGCTTTTTTATACAATTTGCTTTCAGTCAATCGACGTATGGCGGTCTCCAGAGGCAGATTCATTTCGTCTGGATTAGTGATGGGCATCAGTGCCTGTTCTTCCAGCGTAGATGCTCTACCATCCCAGAAAAATAAGCTTCGCGATAATACATTTTTTACACTGGGTGTGTTGCGGGTTGTCATTTTATTATTTACGCCTATGCTGAAAGTACTCGTGTCTGCAAATCCATGCTCGGGCTTATGGCATGAAGCACAGCTGATGCTCTGATCTGAAGAAAGAATTGGGTCAAAAAATAAGGTCTTTCCCAGCTCCACTTCTGTGCTCGGTATTTCTTTGTCTGTTGAAAATCCGCCAAGAATTATAATACCCAGGGAAATTATTACAAGCATGTATACGAAATTGCTCTTCATTGACTAAAGTTACATCTCTTTTCTCAATCGAGCAACAGGAATATTTAGACGTTCCCTATATTTAGCCACTGTCCGACGGGAAAGGTTATAGCCGCTTTTCTTCAGCACACCTACCAGCTTATCATCACTCAATGGATTGGATTTATTTTCATTATTGATCAGTTCGATTAATGTCTTGTTCAGTTCTTCTGTGGTGACTTCATCTCCATCACTGGTCTGAATACTTTCGTTGAAAAATTCCTTAAGGGATTTTGTACCAAATTCAGTCTGCACGTATTTACTGTTTGCCACACGAGATACAGTTGAGATATCCACCCCTATGCGTTCAGCCACGTCTTTTAGTATCATTGGCCGAAGCAATCTAGTATCACCTGTGAGAAAATAATCATACTGGATGTGCATGATTGTATTCATTGTATCATATAGTGTATTCTGACGCCTTTTAATGGAATCAATAAAGTTATTGGCTGACTCTATCTTTTCTTTTATAAATATTGCGGTTTCCTTCTCTTGTTTATTAAGACTTTTGCTTTTATTCCGAGCTCGCAGATTGCGAATCATATCTCTATAGGTCTCATTGATCCTCAGATCCGGAGAGTTCCTGCTATTTAAGCTTAGTTCTAGTTCGCCGTCTCTATTGAAAATGAAAAAATCCGGTTCTATATATTGAATAGACTGCCTGCTTCCTGCATCCATACCGGTAGAAGGCTTTGGATTCAGCTTTAGTATTTCTTCGTAGGCACTTTTTAGCTCATCTTCACTGATGTTTAAATTTTCCAATAACTTATGAAAATGCTTTTTGGAAAATTCATTGAAATAATCCTGGATTATTTTTAGGGCGATATTTAGATCGGATCTTCGATACTCATCTAGTGTGAGGTCATTTTTCAACTTATCATTGATTTGTATTGACAGTGCCTCCTGAAGGTTGCGGCTGCCTACCCCCTTGGGATCAAGCGACTGAATGATTTCGAGAACTTTCAATACCTCTTCTTCAGAGATATCCAGATTTTGTGCAAATAATAAATCATCTGTGATAGCCACCGGCTCACGTCTGAGATACCCATCATCATCTATACTGCCAATAATCTGCTTACCGATCAGGATTTCAGTTTCATTAAGGCCACGAAGCATTAATAGCTGTCGTTCTAGGTTATCTCGGAGTGTGACACCTTCATCTTTGACTTGGATAGTAGGTCGATCTTCATGGGAGTAACCATCACTGGAGGAACGGTAATTATTATCTTCTTCGCCGTATTCAGGGAAATAATCTTCGAAATCGAAGTTGTCGTCATCTTTAGATGAATTCTCCGCATCAGCGTCATCTCCTTGTGTATCATGTTCCATTTCCTCCAGAGCAGGATTAGCCTCTAGTTCCTCTTTAATGCGTTGCTCCAGCTCGAAAGTCGGCACCTGCAACAGTTTCATCAATTGAATATGCTGCGGAGACATTTTCTGCAGCATCTTTTGACTTAATGTTTGGCCGATCATCTAATATTACCTAATTTTTCAACGTAAAGATATAATATATGACTAATATATTTAATATATCTATAAGCAATCAGTTTATTAACAAAAACGGAATATGCCTTGTTTTAAGATTCCAGTCAGACTATTATAATTGTATGTCAGCAAATATTTTTTTACATTTAAGACTAATTGAATTTTTATGAATATAAAGGAGAGAATCAGCGCACTACGTGCCCAAATGAGTAATAACAATTGCGATGCAGTACTCTTTTTGACAGGAGACCCTCATCAAAATGAATATCTACCTGACTTTTATAAATCAAGAGCCTGGATAAGTGGATTTACCGGCTCAGCCGGTACTGTAGTGATCACTAAAGATCACGCGGGACTTTGGACAGATGCACGTTATTTTTTACAAGCTGACCAACAGCTGGCCGATTCGGGTGTAGAACTACACAAGCTTCAAGTACAAGGCGCGCCAGAATACGGCACTTGGCTAGTAGAAAACTTACCGACTGGAGCTAGTGTGTGCGTAGATGGGAACACAATTTCGATCGGTGCAGCTGAAGAATTGCGTTCCATATTTGACCCAAAGAAAATTAACCTAGAGCTGGAACAAGATCCGGTGGCCGACATTTGGACTGACCGGGTAGGGCAGGGGGCAGAACCTATCTTCGAGCACCCGGAGGGTGTAGCCGGTCTATCTCGCGTTACAAAGATTATGAAGCTACGCGCTGAAATGAAATCATTAGATGTAGATTATTACTTGGTGACTGCACTCGATGATACGGGTTGGTTGCTTAATCTTCGTGGAAGTGACATCGCTTGTAATCCTGTTTTCCTTAGTTATACGCTCATCACTCCGACAGAGGTAATTCTCTTTGTGGACTATTCCAGAATACCTTCTGAGTTAATTAAAAGCTTACAGGGCGATGGAATTAGCATGTTGCCATATAATAGTATATCTGAGCATCTCCTTTCACTACCAAAGGAAGCACACATTTTGGTCAATCCTGGTTCGTTGAGTGCCAATCTTGCCAATAGCCTGGCACATACACATATACTGAAAGGAGCTTCACCCATAATGGTAGCTAAATCAATAAAAAACGAAATAGAACAAGCTTGGATCAGAAAGGTGATGGTGAAGGATGGTATTGCACTGACCAGATTCTTCAAATGGCTTGAAAATGAACTTGCACATGGGCATGAGATGACTGAATATGATCTGACTTTTGAGCTTATTCGTTTTCGAAAGCAGCAGCCTGGTTATGTTGGCGAGAGTTTTGATGCTATCATCGGTTATAAGGGAAATGGAGCGATCATCCACTACAAGCCCGAGCAAGAAACAGCTGCCACTATTCGGCCGACAGGTGTCTTGCTTGTAGATTCAGGTGGTCAGTATATAGATGGAACCACAGATACTACCCGTACTATCACTCTGGGTGACCCCACAGAAGAAGAGAGATTGGCATATACACTTGTGCTGCAAGGACATATAGGAGTGGCTACAGCGGTATTCCCACAAGGTACAAAGGGCATACAGTTAGACACTTTGGCTCGCCTACCACTTTGGAAGAGAGGTATGAACTACCTGCATGGAACAGGTCACGGTGTGGGCTTCTTCATGAATGTCCATGAGCCCCCTCAAGGTATCGTCAATACTCTGGCGGAAAGAGGTGTCACTCTACATCGCCCGGGCCAATTGACTTCGAATGAGCCGGGGTTTTATAAGAAAGATGCCTTCGGTATTCGGATTGAAAACCTAATTTTGTGCAACGAAGCCATGGAGACCGAGTATGGACATTTCTATAACTTCGAGACTGTAACGCTATGTTATATCGATAAATCACTGATAATCAAAGATTTATTATCTAAGGAAGAAATTCAGTGGCTGGACTTATATCATGAACAGGTACTGGCAAAACTATCAATTGGCTTAAATCAGGAAGAAATTAGCTGGCTTAGAGATAAATGTAATCCTCTTTAGATTCTTTATAAATAAACATTTAACAACCGATGGATTAGAAAGTATATTATTTTATTTTGCTAACAAATACAAAATACCGTATTTTGCAGGCATAAAGTATTAATAGTATAACTCTACAGAGCTATGGATGACATTAAAAACGTTGGTAAAAAAGGATATTGCTTTTTGTATTTCTTTATTTTTCTCTTTGGCTTGATTGCACTATTAGTATATGTATATCGCCAGAATTTCCAACTTGATTTTTAAGTTTCCGCTTCATCTATTGACAGGAGGGTTGAGTTGTAAAGTTACACTTTACTATTTCCGTAGTGTTTATTCCTTTTTTTGAGTATAGATGTAAGATTTCTTATTTCTTAGATAAAGTAGGTATTCCAAAAACTCCTATTTTAGATAAAGTATATGAAAAATAATATCAACCCCCAGATTGATAAAGCTCTTAGCTATGAAGTATTCATTAAAAATAATCCCGCTAAAAAAGACAATGCTTTTTAGCGGGATTAACTTTCTAGATTACCTAAATTCCGTAAAGTTTATCTAAGACTTTAAAGTTATATTTTTACGAATTTACTCCTATACACCGGGTCACTTTTCAGATCCATCATTATGATATTATAAGTACCTGACGGAATATTCTTTATATCCATACGAGTAGATTTCGCAGCTTCATCACTCAATACTAATTTTCCCGCAGAATTAAATATCAATATTTTGAATCCTTCTATCGACGCCTCTGAAGATAAGGTCAAAATATCGCTTGCCGGATTCGGAGAAATAGATGCGATCACTTCAGGAATTTTCTGTCCTAATAAGTTTGAAGCAGAACCTGCACTAGTAAAGAAGATACCATCTAAAGTAAGGGTAGTAGTTAGGTTACTTCCTGAGAAAAGAGAATTAAAAATAAGCCCATATATAGTTGTCGGTGCGAGCTCAGACTCATACAAATCTGCCAAAGCATAAGTTTCATAAGTCCAATCAGGGCTTACCTCAAATAGTACTCTGCTGAAATCCAGAATTAGTGAATCTTCATTCTCAAGATATATCTCTATCAATCCTGTGTCAGAACCAGTAGCATTGTATTTAAAAATTAAGTGTATTGAATCAGGTCTACCTGTGAAGGGTGCTCCATCATTGACTATTTGTCCTCCTTGAATTTTTGTATTCTCTCCTAGTATAGCTATTCCGGGTACTACTTGAGCACCTATAGCTGCTGTATGAAGTTTTAAAGCAGCTGGTCCTGATACCACGTCGACAGTTTCTTTCGTAGCTAATCCGAAGGTATTATTATTATTAATACTTTCATACGTAGCCCATCCTACCGGATTCAGGTCATTTGGAGTCCAAAGGTCGAAGGAGGGATTTGGCACCTGAGTTTGTGCAAAAGAGTAATTACTGAGTAATGACAAAATCAAAATGTAAAATAAATTTTTCATGTGTATTTGTTTTAATAGTTTATAAAAAAAATTTGATTAGATGGAGCAGATAATATTGATAACGGGAAAGGAGACAATTCTAAATAGAAAAATAAAATCATCTTAAGAGTAGGCCTTAATTTAATAAAGATAAATCTGGCTAAAATAGTTTAGATAAGTGGGAAATTATTTCCCTGAAATTGTCTTCCAGTTCTCATACAATACCTCCTGAATGGGCGGATGAGCCGGTGCTTCCTGTAGCGGTTCGCACTCCTTCCAGTGTACTTTCATATCTGCAGGTAAGGTTTGGTAGAGTTGTGTTCCTTTGATCTTCCAGTTCAGCATTTCATCGGTTACAGCTTTAATAATCCGATGTGGATTGCCCACCACCAATGATCTACGTGGAATAATACTTCCTTCACGAATGAAAGACATTGCTCCTACAATACATTCTTCTTCTATCACTACATGATCCATTACTACAGTGTTCATGCCGATCATACAATCGCGCTTGATATGTGCACCATGTATGATGGCTCCATGACCTAAATGTACATTCTCCTCGAGAATTACAATCACTCCCGGAAACATGTGAATTGTACATGATTCCTGCACATTGCAGCCGTCACCTATGACTATGCCGCCCCAGTCTGCTCGTATCGCTGCTCCAGGACCTATGTATACGTGCTTCCCTATAGTAACATTACCTGTCACTGCTGCCAGCGGGTGTACAAATGCACTCTCATGCACTACGGGAGTGAATCCCTTAAAGCTGTAAAACATGTATTAGATTTATAAAGTGCCTCTTAGCTCTTGTTCTCTTTCTATCGCTTCGAAGAGCGCTTTGAAATTGCCTTTACCAAATGAAGTTGCGCCTTTCCGTTGGATTATTTCATAAAATACAGTTGGCCGGTCTTGTACAGGCTTGGTAAATATCTGCAACAGATAGCCTTCTTCATCACGATCTACAAGGATATTGAGGCGTTTGAGCTCTTCTATGGGTTCGTCAATAGTCCCCAGTCGCTCGAATAGATCATCATAATAAGTATCCGGTACCCGTAAGAATTCAACTCCATTGTGCCTCAATTGATCGACTGTCTGTAAAATATCATGAGTAGTGACTGCGATGTGCTGGACACCGGCTGTCTTATAAAAGTCAAGATATTCCTCGATCTGAGATTTCTTTTTACCTGCTGCTGGCTCATTAATGGGAAATTTAACATATCCATTGCCATTTGAGACTACCTTGCTCATCAATGCTGTGTACTCAGTTGATATATCATTGTCATCGAAGGTTATCAATAGTTTGAAACCCATCACAGTTTGATAGAAATTAACCCATTTATTCATATCGCCCAGCTCGACATTGCCTACGCAATGATCGACATACTGAAGTCCGATAGATGTAACCGGGCGTTCACTTTGGCGAGCTATAAAGCCTGGCATAAAAGTACCTGAATAATTATTTCTCTGTACAAAGGTGTGTATGGTTTCGCCATAAGTCTTGATACCTGCAAGAATAACTTCACCATCCTGATCAGATAGAGTTAGTGGTTCGAAAGCCACTTCAGCTCCCTTTTGTACAGTACTGTCAAATGAATATTTTGCATCATCCACCCAAAGAGCTAGCACTTTGACTCCATCTCCGTGAAGTGCCACATGCTTAGATATCTCATGATCTGGACTAAGTGCAGACGAGAGCACGAGGCGAATCTTGCCTTGCTGTACCACATAGGACACTACATCACGACTCCCGGTCTCAGGGCCTTTATATGCTACCAGATCAAATCCAAAAGCAGTCTGATAATACATACAGGCCTGCTTGGCATTTCCTACATAGAATTCTATGTAGTCTGTTCCCTTTAAGGGAAGTGTATCTACTTCAGCCTGCGTCGAAGTCTTTGTTATTGTATCCATGTTTGTCTTTACTATTTAAAAAGTTAATCTCTCATAAATGGGTAATCCTCCTGAACATAGTTGTCAGTGTACAAGTCTTCAGGTTTTGGCCAGGGAGATTCTTCAGCAAACTGAACCGCATCATCCATTTCCCTTTTAACTTTTTCTTCTACTTCGGCTAATTTCTCAGCAGATAAAATCTCATTTTTCACTAGATAATGCTCTATAATTCCGAGTGGATCGAGTGTCTTGTAGTGTTCCAGCTCCTCCTTAGTTCTATAGTTAGCTGGGTCGCTTACACTATGTCCCCGATATCTGTATGTTTTTATTTCGAGATAATAAGGTCCTTT
>DAOLZQ010000014.1:2528-53985 GCA_035426385.1 Saprospiraceae bacterium | reverse complement strand
GCTGCTTCTGCCGCGGGAACTGCTTCCAGATCAGCAGGATTGACAATAGTCAGGGTGGCAGTATCTGAGGTCTCCCGACCACGTGCATATTTCCAGTAAAAATCGCGAAGCGTAGTGTCACGATCTGTGGCGAAAGTGATATTGGGATCCTGGCGATTTTTTACTTTAGAGAGATCCTCAAATGAATTGACTGCCGGTCGATCAATCCTAGTTTTATAAGATCGGTCGCCTGGAGGCGTGGCAGACAGGTCTGGCTGACCCACCTTGACAGAGTCAAGTGAGATATCCACCGGATCAGTACCATAGAACCAGCCACGCCAAAACCAGTCCAGATCTTCTCCGCTGGCATCTTCCATAGTGCGGAAGAAATCTGCGGGCGTAGGATGCTTGAAAGCCCAGCGCTTGCAATAGGTGCGGAAAGCTTGGTCGAACAACTCTCTGCCCATAATCGTTTCGCGAAGGATATTGAGTCCGGTAGCAGGCTTGGAATATGCATTTGGTCCGAACTGAACTATATTATCCGAATTGGTCATGATTGGCTCCAGTTGATCCTTTGGCAATTTCATATAATCAGTGATGGTATAAGCCGGACCTTTTCTTACCGGAAACTTATTGTCCCACAGTTCTTCGGTGAGGTATTCTACAAAAGAATTGAGTCCTTCATCCATCCAGGTCCACTGTCGCTCATCACTGTTGATGATCATCGGAAAGAAATTGTGACCTACCTCATGTATGATGACTCCTATCATTCCATTCTTGGTACCCTCACTATAGGTTCCATCAGCCTCAGTGCGTCCGAAATTAAAGCAAATCATGGGATATTCCATTCCATTCGCTGCCTCAATACTCTGCGCTACAGGATAGGGATATGGTAGTGAGAAGTCAGAATAAGTACGTATAGTGTGCGCTACTACTTTTGTGCTGTAAGGCCGATAGAGATGATATGACTCCTTGCTATACATGCTCATACACATCACTTTCCTCCCCTCAATTTTGATGGGCATAGCATCCCAGCAGTACTTGCGTGAACTAGTCCAGGCAAAATCACGGACATTCTTAGCATTGAATATCCAGGTCTTGGTCTTAGTTGATTTAGACAATTCTGCTTTCTTAGCCTCTTCCAGTGTGACTATTTCTACGGGCTCGGTTGCAGTTTGTGCTTTATTCCATCTGGCTAGTTGCGCTGGTGTAAGCATCTGAGCGTAGTTCTGGCACTCACCCGTAGCAGCAACCATATGATCAGACGGTACAGTCATCTCTACGTGGTAGTCGCCAAATGCCAATGCAAACTCTGCACGTCCGGAGAACTGATGATTTTGCCAACCCTGGAAATCGCTATACACACACATCCTGGGGAACCACTGGGTGATGGTAAACAGATAATTGTCATTGTCAGTGAAATGCTCATAGCCACCTCGCCCGCCTATATTCATTCTATCGGGCAGCTTATAATTCCAGTCAATAGTAAAGACAAATTTCTGACCCGGTAATAATTTTTGCTCCAGGTTTAGCCGCATCATTGTTTTATTTATCGTATAATTTATCTTTTGGCCTGTAGTAGATTTTACTGAGGTTATATTTACACCATAGCCATTATCAGTCATTGAATTTTTGATATTCTCTATATCCCGATCGGTGATGCGGGAAGGCATTCCATTTGAGTATTGATAGCCGGAATTATTAGTGGTACTATGTTGGTTCTCATCCAACTGCAGCCAGAGATAATTTAGTGGGTCAGGTGAATTATTAGAATAGGTGATGGTTTCTGTGCCCGTCAGACTTTGAGTCTTTTCATTCAGACTGCACTTGATGATATAGTCTGCTTTCTGCTGCCAATATTTATTGCCCGGTGCGCCGCTGGCTGTGCGGTACTCATTGGGCGAAGGCATAATGATGCCCAGTTGCTCGAAACTATTACCGTGGTTGCTTCCCGGATTATTTGGAATATTCTGTGCAGTTAGAAATTGGATTCCGGTCAGGAAACAAATAAGAACAATTATTATATTTTTCATCATAAAGAAGTATAAGATTAAGGACTTTCAAAAATAATCAAAATCAATTGGCAGAAGAATCAAATCTAATGGAAGATTGATGTAATTGACATTATTTATCAATTATCACCATAATCTGGAAAGGATATAGTTTGTGCTTGCGTACAATATTAATAAATTGTACGAAAATTATAAGATTTATGCGTACAATCATAGAACCATTCCGGATCAAAAGTGTGGAACCACTTCATTTTACTACTCCGCAGCAGCGCAAGACAGCGCTGGAGAAGGCTTATTACAACACCTTTCTGTTGCATGCTGATGATGTCCTTATAGACCTACTGACCGACAGTGGGACCAGTGCTATGAGCTCAGAGCAGTGGGCTGCTATCATGCGTGGTGACGAATCGTATGCCGGTAGCAGCAGTTTTTTTAAATTTGAAGCAGCAGTTCGAGATATTACCGGGATGCCCTATATTATTCCCACTCATCAGGGACGGGCATCTGAGAAAATATTATTTTCCATCGTAGGAGGAGCAGGGAAAGTATTTCTTAGCAATACCTTCTTTGATACCACCCGCGCCAATATTGAATTTTCCGGCGCCAAAGCAGTTGACTTAGTCTGTGAGGAAGGTAAGCATCCCCTCATTTCTGCCCCGTTCAAAGGTAATATTGATTTAGTGGCGCTTGAGCGTGCGATTGAAGAACATGGTGTGGGGAATATTCCATTGGTGATGCTGACTATTACCAACAATTCGGGTGGCGGCCAACCCGTCAGTATGGAAAATATACGTGCTACGCGTGCGATCTGTGACCGCTATGGTCTACCGCTATATATTGACGCCTGTCGATTTGCAGAAAATTCATATTTTATCAAAATCCGTGAGGAGGGATACCGGAATATACCCGTAAAAGAGATAGCTCAGGAGATTTTCTCCTACGCAGATGGATGTACCATGAGTGCAAAGAAAGACGCTTTTGCCAATATTGGTGGCTTCCTGGCGATGAAGGATCTGCCCTTGGCACTAAAATGCAGGAATTTATTAGTTATCACAGAAGGATTCCCCACTTATGGAGGTCTGGCAGGTCGGGATCTGGAAGCGATCGCGGTAGGACTTCATGAAATATTGGAAGAAGATTATCTCGCATATCGAATACGGAGTATTGAATACCTGACTGAGAAGCTGGCCGCCGCAGACGTACCCGTTATGCAGCCCGCCGGTGGACATGCAGTCTATCTGGATGCAGCTACCTTCCTGCCACATATTCCGCTAGCACAATATCCGGGGCAGGCGCTGGTGACCGCACTATATCTGGAGGGTGGTATCCGAAGCGTAGAGATAGGTTCGCTGATGTTTGGCAAATATGATGCCGCAGGAGAATTGATTCCCGCTGCACTTGAATTGGTGCGGCTTGCTATTCCCAGAAGGGTATATACACAGAGCCACATTGATTACGTAGCAGAAGTAATCATTGAAGTGTTTAAGAAAAAGCAAGAATTAAAAGGATTGAAAATTATTCACGAGACTGAATTGCTACGGCACTTCACTGCGCGATTGGCGCCAATAGAGTGAACTAAGCAAGAACTGGTTATCAACAATGGATAGGAAAAGGCAGACTGATTATTTGTAATATTGTGCATATGTACAAGACTATAATCAAGCCCCTTTTATTTAATTTTTCGCCCGAGCAGGCGCATCATTTGAGTATGAGCATGCTGGTACTTTCGGGGCGACTGGGTTTGAACGGACTGTTGCGCAGTATTAGTCATTACGAACAGTTAGAAGAACCCGTAGATCTGATGGGACTCAGGTTTAGAAACCGCATAGGGCTAGCAGCCGGATTTGATAAAAATGGGGAATACATTCTCCCCTTATCCCATCTGGGATTTGGCCATATAGAAGCAGGTACAGTGACACCTCGCCCACAGAGTGGGAATCCACTTCCACGACTATTTAGGTTACCTACAGATGAAGCGCTCATCAATCGCATGGGTTTCAATAATGAAGGAGTAAAGGCGCTGGCGAAACGAATTGAAAAGTTGACTTCCCGTCCGGCCATCATAGGGGGAAATATAGGTAAGAATAAAGATACGCCAAATGAGAAAGCTGTAGATGATTACTTGAATTGTATGCAAGTACTACATCCGCTGGTGGATTACTTCACTGTCAATGTAAGCTCACCCAACACACCGGGCCTGAGAGCGCTTCAAGAGAAGGAGCCGCTACTTAGATTGCTGAGCGAACTACAACACTACAATCAGGGACAGACTAAGCCCAGGCCAATACTTTTGAAAATTGCTCCTGACCTCACTGAGCAGGATCTGGATGATATTGTTTCTGTAGCGGTAGCAAGTCATTTGGCAGGAGTTATCGCTACCAATACAACTATAAGCAGGAACAGTCTTAGTACCAATGAATCTGAACTCGAAAGGATTGGTGCCGGTGGCTTATCCGGCGCACCTCTCTTATCGCGGTCTCTGGAGGTAGTTCGTTACCTGCGGGCTACCCTACCTAGTGACATTAGATTGATAGGTGTAGGTGGGGTTTCTTCTGCAGCATCCTACCGGCAGATGCGGTCAGCCGGTGCAGATCTGGTCCAAATCTATACCGGGTTTATTTATGAGGGACCTAGGATACTGGCGAATATATTGGGCAAGTAATTCTTTGGTCTTTGGGTCGCTACGCTTAGGGTCGCTGCGCTTTAGCGTAGTGGCGCATTAGCTCTTTTGCGCGTTAGCAATTTTAAATTTTAAATTATAAATGATAAATGATAAATGATAAATGATAAATGATGGATTCCGAGTTCTAAGTCAAATTACAGCTCTCATTCTAACTTTGATGATTAATGGTTCATTCCCGGTTAAAAATTAATTTCATTCCAACCATCTAACCCTATAACTATCTAACCATCTCACATTTATACCATATTAGAGCATTCGCTTATTTTGCTTACAGCATATAGCCTAAAGCTTATTACTATATTTTCTCTCCCTTCACACTATGTTCCTTATGAGATTTCTAAGCCCATTATAAATTCGGGACTAAAATAAGACAGAAACACCTACCTGAAAATAGCCACCGAATGAATCGTAATTTAAAGTGCCAATATTATTCTCTTGAATATTATAATCAATATTTTTTTTTGGCTTAATCTCAAATATATTACTGCCCTTGAGATAACAACCTATTTTCTTTTTAAATAAATAATAGCCGATCTCAATGTTAGTAATATATCTGGTTTGATGGTCAGATCCAATTTTCGAAAATAGGATGTTATTGTTTGCTTTACTATAAAAATTATTTATAATTAATGAGATTTCTTGTCTAAGGCTAAATCCGTTATTAATCGAAGAAGTGGATTTGTAATTGACATTATATGAATTATACTCTGCAGCTAATTTTATGGGCATCTCTTCAATATAATTTATCCAAACATCTATAGAATGATTGGACACTAGCGTTTTTAGCTCATATAATTCACTCGAATGTCTATTATTTACCGAAATCCTGGACTTCAGATTAATTCCCATTTTTCGCTCTACTAAGGAATATCTTAAAGAGCCGGTCATAACAAAATTTTCTGTTTGATCAGCACTATACCAGGATTGATATATTTTATTATCGATGAAGTTACTTAGTATAATGGGGGTGCCATAGCCTCGTGAATATCTTATGCTTAAAGCAGTCTGCAATTTATACACTGTTGCTGAAATAATTCCAACTGCGGCGGTGTAATTTTTAATAATATTGCCATAGTCGATCAGACCATTCCTTTGCACTAGCAAATCAGTTGAATAATATGACGAATCTACTTGCAATAGATCATTAAAGCCGATTTGATTATTTAAGTTAAAAAATACTTTATACCCGTTGTGAAATTTATACCCAATATTAAATTTACCAAACAGGTGCCGATTGTCGTTCGTATAATTCTGAATCTGTCTTCTCTCCATAAATGGAGCTGATAAGGAAAGTGAAATAGTGTATTTTTCATCCTCATATCCAGCAAATATCCCGGAGAGTAATTCAGTAGTTGAAGTCTTGAATTTATAGTAATTGGGGTGGTGATTCAGTTCAAAAAGAGTATTTTTTCTAAAAAGTTGCGTATAGATAGATATTCGTAAATTTTCGATTCTCTTGCTTAAATATATATTCCCGCGTAATGAACAGTTGGACAGTTCAATATTTTGAATTATTGTATCCGATAGCCCGCTTGAAATCGTAGAATCCAGAATTCCATTGAGTTCGCCCATATATCCTGTCTTTGAAATATCTAGTATCCCTCTAAGGAGTATATTGTTTTTGAAATTGATGAAGAATCTACCATATGGCGTCAGATCTTCTTTCCTCACTGTATTATTGAAGTTGGAGACCGAACTAATAGAGTTTAAGAAATTATAATCACTGTGGGCAGCAAATGTTTCATGCTTAAAGGGATATCTTAGTTCTAATTGAAATACATTGCTCTTATATAATAATGTTGGCGCAATACTAACCAGTGATTTATAATAATAATCTTTTTTTTGATAACCCAGTGTATTTTTGGTCAGTATATTAAATAGCTGATAGTTAGTTAAGCTCCCCTGGTCAACAGCCCCGACGCTTGAAAACAGAGATAAATTTAATCTGCTATTTAAATCATAAACGAAATTACTTGAAATAGATTTAAACAGGTTGTTCTGGTTACCCATCCCGGTTGTTCCAAAAAATGGGTTTTGAACATCTGTCAGGTCATTATTCCTAATCAGGTTGGTTATGATTCGCTCCATATCTTGATATTCTGGCAATCGATCAGAAGCATTCAGAATATTTTTGGCATTGTCGGCGGAAAACCTTGCGCCGAATTTTCCTCTTGTTAAGTAGGGTGATCCATTCACAGAAGTATTTTTTAGGTTGGTTTCTATATTGTAGGACCCAAGAAGTTTGCCACGCATTTCTTCTTTTATTCCAATATTCATGCTTAGTATCGTTATTCCATCAACAGACTTATCCTTTATAACCTGTATCTTGTCCATTGCTGCCTTACTTATGGTATTTTGATATTTATCTGACTCGTCCGAAAAGAGATCCTTTCCTTCTACTTTCAATTTCTGAACTATATCACCTTTATAGTATATTCTCCCATTTGATAGCTCAAATCCGGGAATTTTACTTAATATATCACCCAAATACCTATCGGTTGCCGTACTGAAAAATAGTGGATTATAGGTAATGGTATCTCCGTGGATTTTATATCCTGTCCGTGGTGCCTTGATGGTTATATCTTGCAGTAAAATAGAATTACGGCTGAGAACCAATAGGTTAATTTTGGTCGTCTCTAAATTCCTAATTAAACAGATTGTATCACTAAATCCCTGACAAGAGAACCGTATATATATTGCCTTTGCCGGCAACTTAACTTTCCAATATCCTTTATCATTTGTACTATTAACATCCAATATATGATCCAGTGAATCATATATACTCATTGAAGCAAAGGAAACAGGTAGGTAGTTCGTATCCATTACCTTGCCTTGAAATTCAGCTTGACCCCATACCGGCTGTGAAGTTACTATTGTACCCACTATGAGTAAAATATTAATCCATTTTATTACATATTCGAAGAAAGCTTCGGAATATGAGGAGACAGCGTACATACATATTTGAATCTATTTTAAAAATACAAAGTTCTTGATAATTCTAATTTTGGAGGAAGGCTCGGTTCAATTTAGCAAACTCTTTTTGGGAATATAGGATGTTTTTAATTTTAGTGGTGTCAGGTGGATTAAAATTAGCCACTTTTTTTAATTCGGAAAATAATAAGACTAAACCATTTGATTGATACTTTATTACCAATCCGGGTAGCGTTGAAAACTCACCGGGGCCGAGACCTTCGATATTAGCCTTTTGCGTAAACCATACCCGTTCATTTGCATCACTCTCATTGTGGGCTACTTTAACACTTATTCCTCCAATGGGGTTTTCTGCGGTATCTTCAATGACCCAATGCTTAATGTCTATTTTACTTTTAAATGCAAAATCGGCTGTAAACAAAAATTTAACCACTGAATCACTTTTATAGTCGTAGATGGTACAGAGCTTACTGGCTTTAAGTTTTGTTGAGCTATATTTTTGACCATCTGAATAGCTATCGCCGTCGAAATAAATTGTGGAATCCTCTGTCTTTATCACAAATTTTTCTTCAATGATGGGATGAAACTTACCACCGATTACTTGTTGATAAGCTGCTTCTGACATGCCCTCCGATCTTGTAAGTTTTACTGAGGCAGGAGAAAAATTGGGCTCGCTCTTATAGGATACCCAATAAACATCTTGGGCTGAAAGCAAATAAGAAAAAAGCACTATTAATGCACTCAATGTTATTTTTTGCATAATTAATTTGAGGTTTTATGGATGGGGCGATATCCACCCCATCCATTAGATTTAAAAATATTGAGCTTAACAATTACAAGGTACAGGAAGTGAGGTAGCACAAGGTGAAGACCAGCCCACTAAATGCCAAACCCCATTATCATCATACCATCCCCAATCTGTAGTGTCACAACCATCATCAATAAGCTCTGATATTACTAGATGGGTACCCTCCCATTTCATCACAATTCTCCACTCTGGCCTTATACTTTTGAACTCCGGGGTTTTGAATTTTAACAAAGTGCTCTCTGGAGAAGCAGCACAAGTAACATTGTTATCACCATACATTGAAATCGATAACAATACAAAGAGAATACTTACAAAAAATTTAAGCTTTTGCATTTTTTGATATTTTGAATTAAATATCACTAATTTCGGATGTGATTTGCCGGCTACTCATTTCAAGTAATTTTCGCAACAACTATTCAAAATTTCCGCGCGTTAATTAAGATTTCTAAAGAAAGAAAGAAAGAAAGAAAGAAAGAAAGAAAGAAAGAAAGAAAGAAAGAAAGAACATTAACAAATCATTAACAATTATATTATTGGGACTTATTATTTAAATAGGATATATATGCTATATCTTTTAGGGATAAACGCAATATGATATTGTGTAAATCAGATAACGCAACATAAAATTAATCAAATGCACTAATTTTTTTAGTTTTTATCTTGATTTTTATTTATTTGAATATAGTTTAGGCGAGAACAATCAAACTATCTCTATTTAGCTCATGAAGTGACATCTCTATATACTTTTCTTTACGCACGGCATTATCAGATGAATATTATTTCTTATTTTTATTTTCTTTAAACACACAATCAATGAAACCACCCGGAATCAAAGACTTACAAGAGGGTGACCAGCCCAGATACAAAATGGTAACTCACGGCCCACAAGCACTCTCAGATGCAGAGTTATTGGCCATATTACTACGCACCGGCAACCGTGAACTGTCCGCTATTGGACTTGCTCAGCACTTACTCGGTATCTGTGGAGGTAGTCTGGCAGCGGTAGGCCGTAAGACCATCAATGATTTGTGTCGGATAAAAGGTATTGGCGAAGCTAAAGCGGTAGAGATCTTGGCTGCAATCGAAATGGGAAAACGGCATTATGTGAAAGAGCGTATCCTTGATAAAGGTATACGGAGCGCTGAAGATGCTTACTGGCATTTGAGCCCGGTTCTGATGGATCTTAATACTGAGGAGTTTTGGATCCTGCTTTGCAATCGTGCTAATATAGTAACTGACAGAGTGCGTATCAGCTCCGGTGGCATTCATGGCACTGTAGTAGATGTCAAGGTTGTGCTGCGCCTGGCTCTGGAGCATGGCGCTTCCGCCTTAGTATTGGGTCACAACCATCCCTCTGGTGGCCTTACTCCTAGTGAAGAAGATAAGCGACTCACTTCCAAACTGACTGAGGCTGCGCGTCTGATGGATATCCGAATTCTGGATCACCTCATCATAGCAGGAAATTCTTATTTTAGTTTTCTCGAGGCAGACTTGCTGTGAAATAGCTTGCCGAGCTATCTATTGCATTCCCTCGCGCATTAGATCATGGATATGGATGATACCGGCATAGCAATCTTGTCGAGTGATGATCAATTGTGTGATTTTATATTCCCGGAGTAGAGACTGGGCATGCATAGCAAGTGTGGTATCCGGTATGCTTTTGGGTCGAGGTGACATGATATCCGCAGCAGTGAGTTTACTTAAGTCAGTCTGCTGTTCCAACATCCGACGCAGATCACCATCGGTTATGATACCCACCAGTCTTCCGGCATCAATTACTGCGGTGGCACCTACACGGCCTTCGGAGATAGTCATGATCACTTCCCTTATTCCTGCAGCCGGGTGTACTTCTGGTCTCAAGGCGGAACGCGTGACATCCGCTACAGTATAATACAGCTTCTTACCTAGGTTTCCTCCCGGATGTGATCGCGCGAAGTCTTGGTCAGTAAATCCCCGTTGGCGCAGGAGTGCCACAGCCAGTGCATCACCCATGGCCAGCTGAGCGGTGGTGCTGGTAGTCGGAGCAAGATTGAGTGGGTCTGCTTCGGCTTCCACCGGTAGCGGTAGCACTATGTCAGCGCATTTACCTAGTGTTGACTCTGCTTGTGAGGTCATACCGATGACTTGGTTGCCTCTTTGTCTTAGTATGGGTTGCAACAATAAGATTTCACTTGTCTCACCGCTCTTGGACAATGCAATCACGATGTCGTCTGGAAGTATGATGCCCAGATCGCCATGTACTGCGTCAGCAGCATGCATATATATGGAAGGTGTACCAGTAGAATTGAAAGTAGCTACGATCTTCTGTGCGATAATCGCGCTCTTTCCTATACCGGTGATCACTACTCTGCCTTTACAGTTCATGATTGCTCTTACAGTATCTACAAAACTTTGGCCTAATCCCTCCACCATAGCTTGTAAGCAGGTGAGTTCATCTGTGATGACCTGTCGACCGTTTTGCAATATTTGCTCATCTGAGGTTAAAGGAGTACCCATAATCACTAAATTCTTTAATCCTGAAATTCTATCCGTTCTATTTGAGCTCCGAGCTTATTGAGCCGAAGGTCGATATTGCTGTAGCCTCTGTCGATCTGCAGAATATTGTCGATGCGGCTAGTTCCCTTTGCACTCATGGCAGCTATCAATAGCGCTACCCCTGCTCGTATGTCGGGAGAGGTCATCTTGACTGCGCGCAGCCGATTTCTCCGCTCCAGGCCGATCACTGTAGCTCTGTGTGGGTCACACAGAATCACTTCAGCACCCATATCAATCAGTTTGTCAGTGAAGAAAAGGCGGCTTTCAAACATTTTCTGATGTACCAACAGGCTACCACGAGCTTGAGTAGCTGTGACTAGTATGACACTCATGAGGTCAGGGGTAAATCCCGGCCAGGGTGAGTCATAGATCGTCATGATGGAGCCATCGATAAAGGATTGTATCTCATACAACTCCTGTGCGGGAATATATATATCATCTCCTCGAACTTCAAGTTGGATGCCCAGCTTTCTGAACGTATTCAAAATGATCCCCAGATGAGGAATGCTTGCATTACTTATAGTAAGCTCAGATTGCGTCATTGCGGCCATGCCGATAAAAGATCCGATCTCAATCATGTCGGGCAGACAAGTGTGTTCAGTGCCATTGAGCCGCTCCACGCCCTCGATGGTCAGCAGATTTGAGGCCAGTCCGCTGATTTTTGCACCCATGCGATTGAGCATTCGGCACAATTGTTGGATATAGGGCTCGCAGGCGGCATTGTATATGGTTGTTGTACCTTCTGCAAGCACAGCGGCCATGATGATATTGGCTGTGCCCGTTACTGATATCTCTTCCATGTATATGTATGCACCCTTGAGTTGCTTGCCATCGACATGATATACTTCTTCTTCTTCGAGATACCTGAATTCAGCTCCAAGATTTTTGAATCCGTTAAAGTGGGTATCTAATCTTCTTCGGCCGATCTTATCTCCACCCGGTTTCGGTAAATAAGCCTTGCCAAAGCGGCCGAGCAGTGCGCCGAGAAGCATTACAGAGCCCCGGATCCGCTTCGCCTTAAATAAGAACTCTTGTGAATCAAGATACGCCAGTTCGACTCGGGCTGCATTCATTTTGTACGCGCTATCTCCTAAGCGCTCGACTACCACGCCAAGTCCCTCCAGTAGTTCTATATGAAGAGTCACATCTACTATACCAGGTATATTGCGAAGGATTACATCCTGATCGGTCAGCAGTACGGCAGTGAGTATTTGTAAGGCCTCATTCTTTGCCCCCTGAGGTTCAATTGTGCCCGATAAGTTTTTTCCACCTGTTACTAAGAAGCTCTGATTGGCCATTCATATTTATTTAATGCTCAAAACTATATAAATTTAAAAGAAATGGACTTTTCATAGACTGATGTTGTGTTAAAAAGGACACATTTATTTTTGATATAATGTACCGCCTAAGGTCTAAATTAACAAATAATGTATTGTTTTTATCTTTTTGAGTCCAATTACATGGATAAAAACGACTATTTTTCAAAAATTGTGTAAATATTTTTAGAGAAAAGTATCTGAATTCGAATTTCTTTGTTAATTATGCATTATATTTAGATATCCATTAGAAAATTCAGTTATAAAATGGATCAATAATTTGGAAAGGGTAATGCTTAATAAATTTTGTGTGAGGGAGGATTTAGTCCTCCCTTTTTTTATTTTCCCAAATACCAATGACAGTTTTACCCATAGAATTTCCCAATAATTTATCAATCAACCTAGAAGAAGGGACGATTATCTTATCCCAAAAGGCGATTTGCCCAGAGGTAGGCATTGATTGGCGCAACAGGACTTTATTGACAGTCGAGGCCAGGAGACCGGTCGTATCCAGATATTTCAAACTATTTAAAGTAAGCCCGGACCTGCTTCCTGCTGCTTTTAACCGTTGCTTATTGTAACGTCTGTAATGACCGATAGCTTTATCAAAGGGGCTAAATAGCCATTGATGGGCCGGTACGAGAACAAAGAGGATACCATTTTCCTTTAGGAAGTGTGCCGCATGTGTCAGCTCGGCGTAGTCATCCTCGATGTGTTCGATTACATCTATATATATGATGCAGTCATATTTATTTCCCACAGGAATGTCACTCAGTGTACCTGTGATTATAGTAGTATCGGGCTGAATTTCTCCCAAAGCTAATTTTTCCTGAAGTTGTGCGGTTAGTGTAGGATCAGGTTCAAGACAAGTCCATGATTTGCGGGGAAACTGAGATAAGGCGATGGTGGTACCACCTAGTCCGGCTCCCACCTCAAGTATATCTCCCTTTAAATAGGGTTGCAAATAGCTGCCCCAGTAAGCTTTCCAATTTTTTGCCTGCTCGAAGAGAGTCAGTTCATCACCAATATAGTCTTGTTGCATATACCCTGCTGTTAAAGGCAATCAAAGGTATATTAAAATTAGAAAATGGCTTGTGCCCTTTCTTAGGCAATCTTCAGAATTGCTTCGGGCTCTACCGGAATAGTGAAAAATTTGAATAAATCTCTAATCAAGATTGTAGATACTTTGATCTCACCACGGAAAGTATAATGCGCAAAATGACGCATACGGAGATTTTTTGTGAAAGAAATCTTTTTATAAAATTCGGGATAGAAAACGATCGGAGCTGTTGAAAATGCTTTTTGCGTATTTGCCTTTAGGAAGAACCTTTCAACAGACGATTGGAATGATTCGTCGCTTTGACCGCTAGTTCGGTTACCACTTTGTAAGTTCCAGACGGTAAATTGAGCTTTCATCTCTTGCATTTTGCCGAGCATGAAAGCCAAGTCAGCTTCACTTTCATCTACCAGTAAGGTGTTGAGCCCTATGAGGATGCCCGCCTGGTTTAATCTTTGACATTGGTCATAAAACGATTTCTTAGTTTGAACAGATGCGCTGGCGAGTCTGTCCACAGGTAGGTTGAAAATTAATCCTTTGACATGATTCGATTTCAACAGTTCAATATCAAGGTTATAATTGCCCGCTTCAGCTACAAGCCACAATTCAGCAGAATGACGCATCTTGCCCAATAACTTATTCAGCAGATAAGTAGAATGTAGGTTTGGATTCCACCTTACATATACCTTATATACATCCGAAGGCAATTCAAACTCAGGGCCGCCAAAAGATTCTACTACCCGTGTCAGATAATCACTCCTATGGCAAGAAGAAAAGTCTAAATAAGCAATACCCGGTGGCATTTGAGAGGTGCTGCCATTAATAGTTTGATACAATTCGGATTTGAGAAACTTCTCGAAAGCAGTTGTATAAAAGATGGGGAGAAATGGATTCCAAAAATATCTTCCTGAGGTTTTGATATACTTGTCGAAGTAGAAAGGACTCCGCATTCCGGTATATGTAGTCTCCAGGCTCTTGATGTAGTCGATTGACAATTTCAGGCTCTTGAGTTCCTTGACACCCACTGCCATAAGCCGCGCTGTAATGGCTGATAACAGATATTTCTTTTCTAGGGAATTTGGTGGTACGATTCGTATTTGCTTAGTTTTCAAAGTAGTTTTTACTATTTCCTCCATTTCCTCCATAGATAATTGTAATTATAAGCACGCTTAAAAACT
This sequence comes from Saprospiraceae bacterium, assembly GCA_035426385.1. Lineage (GTDB taxonomy): Bacteria > Bacteroidota > Bacteroidia > Chitinophagales > Saprospiraceae > Parvibacillus. The sequence goes on along the minus strand of DAOLZQ010000014.1, from coordinate 39,486 downwards.
AATAAAACCTCTTTAAAAGAATTATTTTTAACTTACAAGCACTATATTAACTAATTCTTAGGTGGTTCAATTGGATTTCAATTCTTAAAATTTTGTTAAATTATGAGTAGAACTTTTATCAACTTGTTAAACATATATTCTATGTTTTTTTTGTTGATATGGGGCTTTTTGCCAAATTTAATTGGGCAAAAAGTGGCCCTTTCAAATGAGGTTACTATCCGCAGTAATTCGACATATGATGTCATGGGTGAGTTCAACCACAGAGTGATCATGCTACAAGACAATGGTCGTCGAATCACTCTATTTGTTTTCGATGCGGATTTTCAAGCAGCACAACAGTATTATATAGTGCCGCCTCAAAATAGCAGTGATGTATATGGCTATGTCCCGGTTGATTCTTCCTTATATATATACTATGTCTATCCGGATAGCGGATACAATATGCTCGCTTTACAAAAGATATCGATGCTAGACTTCAGCACCTACAATAGCCGCACACTGTTCAGAATGAAGAGAAGTGAGACGGGTAATTTCCGGCTGGTAGTGTCAAAAGACCATAGCAAGCATATGATACGATATGGTAAGAGTGATACTGACTATGAGGTTGCGATTTTTGATACAGTGAAGGATTCAATATTCCATACCGTACCTGTTGTATTAGATTCTCCCTGGGAGGATGGCAGTATTTCTTCGCAACTGCTCACTTCATCAGGCGACTATTATTTGATCGCCGGCAATCCGAAGCGTAAAAATAATTATGAGTACACCCTTTACACCATCAAAAGCGGAATATTTAAATCAACACAATTCCGAACTGAAGAGCCCCTGACCGAGCCCAAACTGGTGGAGCGCGGGTCAGACCACTTGATCTTTCTCACCGGAATCTATTTAGATGCAAAGCAAGATCTACAGGCAGGTTTATTTTTAGCGAATATGGACCAGCTAACTTCCACGGGCCTCAGGCTTAACAAAGTGACCTTCCAGGAGCAGGTATTGAGTGATTTTTATGGCCGGGAAAAACAACCCTCCAATGGAATTAATGATTTAGTCTTTAGTCACATCATTAGTCAGAAAGATGGCTCACAGACATTAGTATATGAGCAGCAACGAGAGATATACCGGAGCAATATGCCGGGAAGAAATGCGTATGTACCGGGTGCCATGTCCATTGACTTTTATCGAGAGAATATATTGCTGGTCAATGTGGATAATAATCTGGAAGTTCAATGGCAGAAAGTATTGCACAAGAAGCAATATTCTTATGATGATGACGCACAATACTCTTCTTTTTTCATGCATGAGAATCCTTCAGCTCTGAGATTATTGTATAATGATGAGATCAAGCGCTCTAATACCATCAGTGAGTATATAGTCACGTGCACCGGCCAGGTGAGCCGGCGGGTACTTTTTAGTACTGATCACAGCGATCTGAATCTGCAGATCAGGAATTCTACTCAAGTGAGCGCGGCTTCCACCGTCATCCCCAGCATCAGAAAGAATAAATTACGATTGGTCAAGCTCAATTACAATTAATGGAGGAATCAACTATTCGGCCGGATCATTCTTTGTCTACCTCAAAGCTGATTATGTTGTGGGGTTTTTCTGAGTGTGCTTTGGGCGGCTTCTTGCACGCTTTGCAAGTTCCTTTCTCAGGATTGATTTTAGCCGGTTTGGCAGTGGTGATTATATGTTGTCTTGCTATATATAGTGAGCATCCCGGCAGAGATATTTTGTATGGCACACTCGTCGCTATGTCGGTGAAGCTTGCGCTCAGTCCACATACTCCGGTGACTGCTTATGTGGCGGTGGCATTTCAAGGTGGGTTAGGTGCCTTACTGACTACCTTACCACTCCCTCGAAAGGTTGCTTTTCCTCTATTTGGAGCACTAGCACTTTTGGAGTCCGGCTTGCAGAAAGTATTTATACTTATCATTTTATTTGGTCAGGATGTGTGGGCAAGTGTAGAGCAGTATTTCGAATCATTACTACCCTGGAGTACACAGCATGGTGTATCCCTGGTGCTTGGTGTGGTCATTATCTATAGTGCTATATATTCTATCTGGGGTGCGATGTTGGGATGGTGGGCCGTCGGACTACCTGAGAGAATACAGCAAATTCAGATAGTCCACCAATTAAAAAGTATAACCGAATTTCCTGATTATAAGAAGAAGACACGCAAATTAAAAAAGGGAATTATCGTCTTATTTATCCTATATATATTGGTGGTGGTTTTTGCCTTAACTCAGTTATCATCTAAGCATCTTCTGGTGGTCTTATTAAGGCCCCTCGTTGTTTTAATCCTTTGGTACTTGCTCATCAATCCTATGGTAAAATGGCTCATCGGTATACTACTGGCAAAAAGAAGCAATTTGTTGAGTCGTGAAATCAGTCAGGTCCAACAGGAAATACCGGCACTAAAAAGGAATGTTTTGGCTGCCTATGCATATGCGACTGATAATTACTCCGGAATCGCGAGAATAAAATATTTTATAAGTGCGCTCATCTACTTGGTTTGCCTGCATGATACGACTCAGTCCTAGGATCAGTTTCATCAGTGGCAGGGTCCACTCGGGTAAGACTACCCGTGCCGCCTCGATGATCAATGGAAAAATCGCCGGGGGATTTTTAACTCCTGAAGTAGATGGTAAGAAAATGCTGCTAGACCTCGTAGAGGATACGTATTACAATTTTGAAGCTGACGCCTCGGATGAGAAAATAGTCTCAGTGGGAAAATATTTTTTAGATAAAAATGCTTTTGTTCGGGGTGGTGAACTATTGCAGCGAGATCTGAGGAACGAAGTGCCAATTATATTTATAGATGAAATTGGCAAATTAGAATTGAGAAATGAGGGCTTTCATCCGCATTTGGAAATCTTCTTTGACTTATTACGTAATCGAGAACAGGTCGAATGTGTCATCCTGGTCCGGGATTATTTATTAACTCAGGTAATCGATAAATATGGGCTGGATAAATTATGAGGGGTTAGAAAGTGAGAAGGTGAAAGAGTTAGATTGAGAGAAAATAAAATCATCAATCACAATTCATCAATGAAAGACATCAAAGTTCTCTTAAATATACGCTAATATGATTTTTCTATTCATTTTTGCTAATCACTTTTATTTTCTTAGATTTGAAAATCTAGTTAAATGAGGGTTTCCTGAAGATGAAACACGTATTATTTGATTGCGTAAATGTGTAGGAATTATGAAGAGGATGGTCAAAATTGAATTGATTTTATTTATTCGCTGTTTCATTATGTTTGTTGTTGGTCTTTTTTTGTCACTGATCTTAGGAGAAAGTATTCGCTCCGCACTTAGATTTAGTGGAATTTTTGCATTGACCTTCTTCGTGCTTTTTAATTTTATAATGCTATTCCTACCAAGAATATGGGCTAAATTAAAACCTGTAATTTTGAGGTAGTTAGAGAGTTAAGTACTTAGAAAGAATTATTAATTCATAATTGTCAATTATCAATTTTCAATTAGCTAAAGCACCCACCCGCTAAAGCGAAGCGAACTAAAGCGCAGCGACCCAAAGCGAAGCGACCCAAAGCGCAGCGACCCAAAGCGCAGCGAACTAAAGCGCAGCGACCCAAAGACCAAAGCGAAGCGAGCCATTAATAATTCACAATTAATAATTAACTCCTAGCCTGCTCAGACCCGCTTCTGCTTTTTGGTGAAGACTGGTTTTGTATTCAGCGGGATCAAGTGCAAGGCAAGATTGGAAGGCTGACTTCGCTTTTATTTTCTCGCCTTGTTTTTCATAGATGAGGCCGAGATTTAGCGCTGCATTGCACGCAAAATAGGCTGAATTACTGCTTCCTTTTTGGAGGGTGAGATTGTAAAATGAAATGGCTTCTGAGGTCTTTTCAAGCGCCTGTGCGACACGTCCTCGGCGGTAGTAATACTCCAGCTTTTCAACGTCTTGAGTAAAAGTATCGGAGGAAAGATCCATCAGGATCTTGTTCGCCCGATCGAAATACCCACCGTCATACAGCAATCTGGCTCGAAGTAAAGGTATGGCCGGAATTTTAGTACTTTGAGCTGCCTTTAACGCCGCTTTATCCTCATCTAAAGTCGTATAACCCCTGCTTTTGATAAGTTGCATATATAATTTATACTGCTCGGGCTTACCTTGAAGCAGCGCACTCCAAGCGAGTTTGTGATAGGCTTCCTTGATGTAATTAAGGCCTTTAAAATTATTGACATATCGCTGTAAATATTTATCTGCTGAGGGTGAGAGTTTTTGGAGTAAGGCAACCCCAGTCATATAATCGAGATAATAAAAGGGGTAATATTCTGATCCTTTTGGCCGTGAAAATAGATAGCGTAGTGCGATCTCATTTCGACCGGAATGCATAGCCAGATTGGCTAGTGCAAAGGTAAATAGCGGGCTTATAGAGGCGTCTAGTCCACTGCTACTGATGATCTGCCAAGCCCTTTCGGGATCATTATTTAGGTGCAGTAGCGTGAATGTGTACATCACGTAGGCTTCCTCTTTAAACAGGAATGATTTATTCCTGGAATATCGAATCACTTGCAGCAGCTCGGAGGTGCCCTGCTCGATGGAGCCCTTCATGCCACCACCCAGTATTTTCACTCCCCACTGATACTCAGGCGGAATGGTGCCTAGGATTGCGTGCAGAACACCCAGATTCATTTTATTGGCGATGAAGCCGGGGAATTTTTTGTCATTGGTGCTCAGTGCTTCATAGGCATTCTTTATCTCATAGAAAGCCTTGATGTTCTGATCAAATTTGAGTCTTGCCAACGCCCACTGCATATATATAGTAGCCTGGCAATACAGATAGTAGGGTGAGTCGGGTGCAGCCTGGCGAATGAGTTTTAGCCGGCGATCCTTATTTTTCTCCAACCGATCAAAGTCACTCTGTTGCTCTCCGATAAAAATGCGGAAGAAGTCGATGTAATTCTCAATGAAATAGCTGATTTGGTTGTCTGGTTCGGTACGTCTTAAATAGGCCAGTTCTGTATTTGCATCATCAAATCTGAGGCGCATGGTGTAGTCATAAGCCAATCGTGCTGAAGGCGAGAAAGTCAGGTACTTGGTACCAGCTATCAGTGTGGACTGAGTTGCAAGCAGACATAGAAGAAATAAAAAAGGCTCAGAGAGCCTTTTAGATATTTTTATCAGTAAGATGATAGTCAAGAAAAGCTTGATGTGATGTCAAGAATATCTGGATTAATTTGCTTCAGCAATTTCAGGCTCTACCTCCATAATTGCCGCTTTGTCAATCAAAATACGTCCGCAGTGTTCGCAAGCCAGAATTTTTTTGGAAAGTCCAATCTCAAGTTGCAACTGAGGTGGAATGGAGTTGAAACATCCTCCACAGGCACTTCGCTCTACTGCTACTACAGCCAGACCATTGCGGTAAGAATTGCGTATCTTGTGATAGGCCTTGAGCAGACGCTCTTCGATCTTCTTTTGTTGTTTTTCTGATTGAGCCAAGATCTTTACTTCATCTTTCTCAGTGCGTGAGATGATGTCTTTCAGTTCGACCTTTTTCAGTTCGAGATCTCCTGACTTATCATCTCTCCTTTGCTTGGCGATGACAAGGACGTCATTCTTTTCCGTCTCGAGCTCTTTCATCTGTTTGATCTTCTTTTCAGAAAGCTGAATGTCCAGTTTCTGAAGTGCGATCTCTTTATTCAGTGCATCAAATTCACGATTGTTTTTTACTTTGTCCAGTTGCTTCTCATACTTAGCTATAAGTATTTCTGCTTCTTTGACGTGAGCCTGATGACCACTCATCTCATCGTGATATTCTTTGATATTGTTCTCAATTTTCTGCACGCGGGTTTCCAGACCGGCTATTTCGTCTTCCAAATCGCTAACTTCGATAGGAAGTTCTCCTTGCAAAATTCGAATTTCATCAAGCTGTGAGTCGATTTGTTGAAGATCATATAGTAATCTCAGTCTTTCCTGGATACTTAATACTTTTTTTGCCATAATGATTAGAAATATTTTATTGGATTTGACATAACTTTTGTCATACGAACCGCAAAATTACTAAATTCTGCGGATATAATATTTACAATGAGATCGATCGTAAATTGTTCACTTTCAAAGTGTCCGATATCGGCGATCATGATATTTCCCGGACCATCGAAGAACTCATGGTATTTGAAATCTCCACTCACGAAGACATCCGCTCCTTCCCGCATTGCATCTGCGAGGAGAAAGCTGCCGGAGCCGCCACAGGCAGCCACTATCTGAATTGTACTGCCTATCGGAGCTGTATATCTGATACAGCGGGTATTCATTTTATCTTTCAGATATTCCAGGAAATAGTCTGCAGCCATCGGAGTGGACAATCTGCCTATGATACCGATACCCTTTGGAACAGACAGGCCGGTGTCAGAAGACGGCCTCAGCGGACGGATATCTTCAAGGCTCAACTGCTCGGCTATGCGCGTATTGACGCCTTGTATAAGTGTGTTGTCTAGATTGGTGTGCATGGCGTAGATGGCGATATCGTGGCGTATAGCTCGAATGATGGCGCGCTCTACATAATCTGCACCGATAAGTTTCTTTAAGCCCCGGAATATGAGTGGATGGTGTGCGATGACTACATTGGCACCTGTCGTGATGGCTTCCTGCAGCACCTCCTCAGTCACATCTAGGCAGACCAGTACCGAGGTAATCTCTTGTTGGGGATCGCCTACCAACAAGCCACAATTGTCATAGTCTTCTTGATAGGAAAGTGGCGAATGCGCTTCGAGAAAATCAGTAAGTTGGCTCAGTTTCATAGTGGAAAGATACTTCTTTGATCAAAAGGGGGTAACCTGCATTGTGATAAATTTCCACCTTGACGTAAGTCATAAAATGTAAGTCTACGTGATTTAAACGCCGGAATGATTCGATTCAATGCGTCAAGGGTTAAGGAAATAGGCATTTATTAACTCAGGTAACCATTCAAAAAATAGAATGGAACGATAGCTTTTAAGCAGCGAGCATGCCTCGTTCGCTCTATTTTTTTAGTGCTGTCCATAGTCCACCGGCCAAAGTCGCTGACAATTTAATTGAGGTTATGGACTACTTACATCTTTTAATTGGATTCACTTCTTAGGTGCTGCACAGTGAAGATACAGTGTGGGGCAGTAGAATTGCGAATGCTAAAGCCTTTGTTTAAATTACCGGCATTTAAAAAGCCGACAAACTAATTCTAATAATTGGGGCCCCTCGAGAAAAGATTCTTAAAATTGACAAAATTGAAGCCCAATGGCTAAATCTCTTTACATTAAAGATATTTGTCAATTTTGTTTGAATGTTTTGTCCTAAGGGGTAATTATTTTATGCAGGTTTGGCGAAAAGCTTTTTTGCTGCCGGTGGTTTTTTTGTTACTTTTTTGGCCACCCAAAAAAGTAAAGAAGTAACATCGAAGATTTAATCATTGCATGGCACCAAGATAGTTCTCTAGCCCTTTTGAGAGAGGGGGTGGATGTGAGTAGTAGCGAAGCAATTTCTATTCCGAAGGCTAAATCAGCAGGTAAATGGGGGCCAAATAATTCAGTCATTGTCTATGTCTGAAGTGGGCTAAGAGCTGAAAAGAGAAAGTACAAAGTTAAACATTCCCTTTTATCATAATTTTTAATAATTTCGCTACTACATTTTACATCCTACTGTCGTTGTGCATGTATGAAGACTATCCAATTTCTAACAATTTTTTAATATTTCAATTATGAGATTTACTTCCTTACTAATGGTGATTTTATTTTCACTGACTTGTATTTTTAACTTGGAAGGCCAAGAGGCCACTGCAAACAAAGTGCTTATGGAGCGCTTTCTGGATGCCCAGTTTGCTCCGGCAAATCAGGTAACTGCTTCACAGTTCTTCGATCATATGGCTCCCGAGATGGGGCTTGCTCCAGGAAACAAGATGGAGGCTACTGTGACTGTACCTGGTTTCAACGGCTATGAACATAAGCGGTATCGTCAGTACTACAAGGAGCTTCCGGTGATAGGAACTAACTATGTATTGCATATCAAAGATGGCTTAGTCACCAGTGCGAGTGGATCCTATGGTCCGAATATCTCCATTGACGCCACACCCGCACTGGGCACGAATGAGGCGAAGTCTAAGGCCCGTCTGGCAATCCAAGGTATGTTAAAGACAAAAAGCAATCATATGACACCCACTCAGATCGTCGCCAATGGTGTGCCGATACTGTCTGTCATCGACCGAGCTTATCCCGATAAAAGCGGTAGCTATACGACAGCCTATGATGTGACGCTGACCAGTCAGCAGCCTTTTGACAAGAGACGTGTGATCATAGATGCCGTAAGCGGTAGTGTTATCTCTAATCGATCACTTATTCACACTGAAGGTGTGCCCGGCAATGGCGTGACACGCTATTATGGAACTCAGTCTATAATAAGTGACTCAATTGGCCCTAAGAGATATCTGCTTCAGGATCTAACCCGTAGTGGCGGCATCTATGTGCAGGATTATTTTGGTAAGACATTCTCAAGTACTTCTGCAGACTGGGATTTACACAATCAAAATGAAGATGAGGTAGCGGTAGATGTGATGTATTGTACAGAGCAGTATCACGATTTACTACGCACCAGATTTGGCTGGTTGGGTATAAAAAATGACCCTAATTTTCCCATCGTTGCCAAGATTCACAACAATGATGCTTCTAATGTGAATGCCTTTTGGGATGGCGTGTCGATCAACTTTGGCGACGGTGACTGTAGTTATGGTCCACTTACCACGCTAGAAGTGATCGGACATGAACTCACTCATGGTATAGTGGAGCACACCTCAAATCTAGTCTACGAAGGTGAACCGGGTGCACTCAATGAGAGCCTGGCAGACATGTTTGGCAAAGCGTTGGAGTATTACGCAGACTCCGCAAATTTTTCTTGGGATCTTGGCCATTCATTTATAACTGATCCTGATGCACTTCCATTCAGATATATGGCTGATCCAAAATTATTGGAGATGCCTGCATACTATGGAGGTGAATTTTGGGCTGATGATAATGACGTCCACATCAATAGCTCTATTGGTAACTTATGGTATAGTATGATCTCTGATGGTCGCATCGGTGTCAATGAAAAAGACTCCAGCTACAATGTAGCAGCACTGGATATAGCTAATGCTCATCGCATAGCTTATCTTGCCAATAACGCGTTTAGTAATGCAAATACCAATTACTCAGAATTTCGAACCAATACAATGAAAGCCGCTGAAGAGCTATTTGGTGCCAACTCACCGCAACAAAAGGCTGTGGCTGAGGCATGGCGTGCAGTAGGCGTATACTCTGCATCTGCCTCCGCACTCCTCGACCTAGCGATTCAGATTCCGTCACAATATATTTTGGTTTGCGATACTGAAGTAGCTGAAGATTTAGAAGTAACAGTAAAAAATGTAGGCAGTCAGACTTTCTACCCAGGTAATAACACTACTATTACACTCACGAATTATATTAAATTCAGTTCAACCAGTTTGCATTTTAATGATACATTGCAGAAAGGGGAATCAGTAAAAGTCATTTTTACAGACGCAGCAAAATTTAGCGGCGAGGATGCAGAGTATTTTCAAATAGAACTCCAAAATGAAGATGAAAATCCATCTAATAATACACTTTATTATATAGTGGAATTCAACCAAAGTGGTGCGGATAATTTAACGCTCTATGAGACCCACCTAAGCGGAAATGTTTGTGGAAAAAATAGAGCCGTTGAGGTTAGTTTTTTCAATGCCGGCTGTGAAGCATTACCTGCAGGATCGGTAATTACTTTTCAAGTAATAAATTCACTTGGAGAGGTATTGGGTACAAAAGACCTAATCCTTCCTACTGAACTTGATTATTATGAACTTGCGAGTGAGACTATTGAGTTTACACTAAACAGTGAAGAAAGAGAAGACCTATTAGTAGTCGTAAAGTTTGAAAGTGATCCCGATCCGTCCGACAATTGGGAGCTTATTAATGTAGGTGCAGGACAAATAGATAGTCTGTTGATGTATGACTTTGAACAATTGCCGCCAGCCGGAATTCAATTGACCACAACGCTTGCAGATAATAATGCATTTTATTTCTATGGAGGGAGTCAGTATTATATAAGTACCGGCGTTACTGAGTTCGGACCGGATCGGAGTTGCAAGTCACCGGATTATCTGCTTAATGATAATAACAAAACGGGCACTATTAGTGCTTGTATTGATTTCTCAGGAAATGATCAAATATCCATGGAGTTTGACGCTATAGTCTTCAGAAACGAAACAGCCACGACCAATAATAATCCTTATAGTAGCTTTTATCGGGTCTCATGGACCGGAACTCAAAATGGGAGTCAGCTATTTAGTGATCAACCGGAAGGTCAAAAAATGCATCAAAAAATAGATTTACCAAATGAGTTTGTAGGGGTAGTTCAAATTGATTTCTTTGGCGACATTGGTCCCGGAAATATTGAAGATATAAACTTGGATTATAACGATGTCATTCTTATGGATAATCTGCAATTTAGTGCTACTACAATCGGAGTAAAAAAAGCAGAATCTATAAAAGACATTTTACTTACACCAAACCCTTTCAGTGATGTATTAAATGTGAGTGGTAGCGATATAAGTCAGATAAAAGAGATTTGTATTTATGACCTATTGGGTAAAAAATGTAAGACTTATTCAGGAACTATTACGCAATTCGATTTGTCCTCTGAAATGCCGGGGGTATATTATGTACAAATTCTGACTCGAGATAATACACTTTTGGTGCAGAGAGTAATTAAGAATTAATATTAATAATTTGCTCACTGAGATAACTTAGAGGAACCTTCATTGCCACTGCCGGTATTATTTAAAAGTGTAACTGAATCGGAGACTCATATTGGTACCGGGGCTTAGTCTTGTGAAGTATTGATCTTCTGCATTGAATGATTGAAATATTTGCACCCTATCATCGTTTATTAAGTTAGTTATCTTAACCCCTATACTGCATTTATCATCTTTTCCGAATGGAAAATTTGCATTGAAATTTAAACTGTGGAAAGGCACTGAATATACATCTGGCCGGTCAGCAATACCTACATATTGCAAGGTCATTCCCTGCACATTGTAAAACAATCCGATCTCGAGTTTATTTGTTGGATTTTTATAAGAAAATCCACTGTTGATAAGGTAGGGTGCCTGACCCGCCATGTCTCGTGTATCTTTTACAGTTTCGCCGTTACGTGCATTATTTAATCTGGATGTGTACTCCGTCTCACTCATCTGAATGGAAGATTTTGCATAAGTCAGGTTAAAATTGACTGAAAAATCACTGATCGCAGGACTAATAAAATCAAGGTTTTTAACCATTTCCAACTCGGTACCCAATACCATTCCATCACCTACATTTCGTGGCTGAAAATTGTTGGCTGCCTGCACATACTGAACTATTTCTATTGGATTTTTAAATGCTTTGTAAAATCCTGACACTGAGAAAAACTGTCCTGCCTCTTGAAATAATTCCCATCTCAGGTCAAAATTGTTTATGTCTGTGGTCCTTAGATTACCATCCCATACGATAGCTCCCGTACTTACATCAATGTCTGTGAAAAACCCTCCGATGAATGTTCTTCCCGAAATAGGATCTACAATAGTCGCAAATGAACTTTCTTTAAATGAAGGTCTGGCAATAGTTTTGGCGTAAGAAAAGCGCAGATTTTGTTTTCTGTCGAGCGTATATATGAAACTCACAGTTGGAAATAAGCCTAGATCATCGATCACTTTTTTATTGTCGAATGTTTCCCTGTTTTGGTTCAGGCCGCTGTATCTCTGCACATAATATTCTGATCGTAATCCGATGATAGCTTTCAGCCTTGAGAAAACTGTGGTTTCATTGGATATGTACATTGCTCCATTTGTTGAATTGGAGTTGTATTTATTTGGATTGTAAGGCAAAAACTGAGGATCGTATGTTACACCATTTTTGTTTTCAGTGCTCCAGAGATTTTCAGGTTGAAAGATCTGATCCGGATCTCCTTTGAGTACCAGGCCATTGGTAAAGATCTGGAAATTTTGGATCTCATAAGACCTTTCTTTGTAAACAAATGAACCCCCGATCTTCAATTTAGAATCCGCGTCGTTCCATTTGTAGTTTTTAGTTGTGCCTATATTTCCTGCATAATTTTTCTCACTAAGATATCTCCAGATCCTTTCCGGGATCCCTGACTCTGTGCTGATCACGTACCCTCCAGCATCCGTTCTGAACCTGGTATATCTGATATCGGGATCAATGATGGAGGAAAAGGTAGGGGAAAGATTCCATGTGGTACTCCACTTTGTGTTTTCAGAAGAATGTGTTCCTTTGAGCAAAATATTAGTAACTGCTCTTTGGCTGTATTCCAGGTTGTGTTGCAAGGCTTCAAAATTAGCTCCCTGGTCTGTATTTTCAAAAGTGAAAAGACCCGCTTTGGATTCGCCATTCTGCAGTCTCATGAGGCTGAGGGTATATTTTGATTTCTGTGTTTTATATGACAAACCACCTATCGCGGCAAGCAAAACATTGTTAGTGCCATAACTTCCTTTCTGAACTTCTCTGACTTCCATTTCATTGATATAAGGATCATTATTTTTTCCATACCTGTTGTAAAGAACATTTTCAAAAAACTGAGTATTGTTTTGATAAGAGATTCCAAGGTTGTAACCTATTTTTTTGTTATTGACTAAAAATTGATTTCCAGTAGAAAGTCCAAAATTATAGTCCAATCCGCTTTTCACTTTGTCTGCTCCCAATATAGGGTTAAACTTAGTGAGGGTATTGTGATATACCATACCGGCACCTTGAGGGTCTATGGTTGCATCCGACTTAAATGGAATATTAGTAAGGCCTTCAGTAGGTATAGTTCTGGTGCCATCATCGAAACCCAGAAAATCTGTTTTACCACCCTGGTAGCTCAGATAATTTTCGTTGAGGTGCATTTTAGGATTAAAGCCCAGACCACCGGTCACTGTCAAAGTCTTTTCTTCCGGAAAATCTTTAGTAGTTATGTTGACCACGCCTCCAGTAAAGTCTGCAGGCAGATCGGCACTGAAAGTTTTAATAACCAGGATATTGTCAAGAATATTGGTGGGAAAAATATCCATTTGAAGCGTGTTTCTGTCAGGATCCAGCCCCGGGATATCCATGCCGTTAAGAATGGACTTTGTATATCGGTCACCCAGACCTCTTACATACACGTATTTGCCGTCATCGATAGAGACTCCAGTTACTCTTTTTATTGCTGAAGCAGCATCAGAATCTCCTATTTGTCTGAAACTCGCAGAAGTGATTCCATCGATCACATTGCCTGAATTATGCTTAAGTGTAGCCAAAGCTATTGCATTGTTTCTGCTTTGTTTTGAAGTGACTGTCACTTCATTGAGTACCTGTGTGCTTTCTTCCAGGATAGTATTCGTCAATGTAACTTCACCGGCTTTTATTTGCAGTTGCTCATGGGTGACAGTGGCATATCCCACATAAGAAATTTCCACAGTATAAACGCCGGGGGCAACGTTAACAGAAAATTTTCCATCAAGATCGGTTGTCGTTCCATCTGAAATTTCTTTAATAAATATTTTACCGAACATGATTGGTTCGCCTGACTTGCTGTCTTGGACACTTCCTCTGAGAATGCCGTTCTGAGCACCCAGCGATATCTGACAAATAGTCAAAAACCCAACTATTAATTGTATATATAATTTATTCACTCTAACTCTAATTAAATTTTATAAAAGATCCTCATCCGCCTATGACGGATGAGGATTATTAATCGTGGGTTTAATTTATCTCAAAGCAACCAATTCTCCATTGGCTTCAGACCATGTCCAGCCGTTGAACGCTGATTTAAAGGCACCGGTACCCGGAGTTGTTACTACTTTGGCGAAACCAATTGCAGCAGCGTTTAATTCAGCATCCCTGCCGCCATCGTCCTTGAAAATTTTGTCTAATGTAATGTTACCCGCAGCTAGGTGGCTTACATTGAATTCCAGATTTTTGAATATAATTTTTCCTGCAATCCAGTTGTCGGAGACACCTGCATTGTCAAGCTCTAAATCAGAATCTTCCTTGAAATTGTAGAAATATATATTCTCAAGAGTGCAGGTAACCTTATCTCTAAGATCCCCATATTCGCCCATTATGGTTGTTAGGCTCCCTTTTACTGTACCGTTTTTGATGGTGAAAGACCCCTTAATTGCACCTTCTGGGCCATCTAGTTCGAAAGCGTGGTCAGAATCGTTACCTAAAATAGCGACTATGTTGTCGATTGTACCACTATAAGCCTGGTCCATATCAAATGCATCGTCACCACTATTCCAAACAATAATATTTTTTAAGTTGACTGAGCCACCGAAGCATTCAATACCGTCGTCTGAGTTGCCGATTATTTCAATATTTTCAATAATTGTACTATTACCCACACCACCTAAGGTAAGGCCATTGATTTCGTTGCCTTCTCCGATATTCGCACCCCCGTGACGGATGGATACGTATTTAATTATACCAGAATTGTCTGCAGCATCACTACCTCCATACAATCCATTGATATCTGAAGGTGGGATACCTTCTATCTGAACAGCATCTGCAGCAGCAGAAATAGGAGCTCTACCCAAGATAATTAACCCACCCCACAGCCCACTTACAGTTGGCTCGAGGTTTGGGCTTTTGATCTGTCCTGACACGATCTCATCAGCTACTGAAGTGAATATGATCGGAGCAGCGGCAGTGCCCTGAGCATTGAGCTTTGCTCCTCTGGCTATAAGTAAAGCGGTAGCGTTCGCACCTGATCCGGCTTGTCCTTTGATCACTGTACCGGCTTCTATGGTTAGTGTAACACCATCTGTCACTGTAACCCTTTGGGCTAAGTGATATATTTTATCTTTTGTCCAGGTAGTATTTACGGTGATATTTGAACTGACAATGACATTTTTGTCATCTCCAAGTGTAACACATTTACAATCAGAAGTTAAGACCTGATTTGCGCCGCATTTGACTTCACAAGTATCATCTTTGCCGCAACCAACAAAGATTACTAATAAAAATATCCATGATAGGATAAATAAATTTCTAATTACTTTCATTTACTAAGTTTTTAATTTTTCATAAAGGTGATCCTTTGATATTAACTGTATGTTAAGCTGATATTAAATAATTGTAAACTCTTGTACCTGTTAGTATCTATATTGCGACCGTGAATATCCACTCGCTCAGGTCTTTTGAGTCAGAGTAACCTCTTATTAGTCAGAGGTGAATTTTAATTTTTTGAAAATAAGTATTTTGCCGATTAAAATTAAATTATTCTTGTAGCAGTATTGCTCAATTAAGAATTGTTGTCTCTGGTTACATTGTGGTAACCCGAATTTATATCAATTGGAACTTAAAATTGGTCGTGTATTGTTGATTTCGTATTCAAGGCATCAATTTTAGTTATTTCTATTCCATAATTTTTTTCCAGGTTTCTATCTTTTATATTCTTTTCGTCGTGCGGTCATATACCAGAACTGAAAATACGGAAGTGATGGTAATCGTATCTCCAATTCTAAAGGTGTCCTTTGCCGGCGACAGCGTTGCCGGTAGTTCAAAATCATAGTCACCAAACTCATTACATTCTTTATGACAGGAAAGTAATCTAAGGTTCAAAACAAAACATATAGAAAGTACGACTCTTATTCCTTTACATAAAAACAATACCCACCAAATTTATGAAATTTTTGTTCCGGATCGCTTGGTATTAAGGTGTTATAGCGATGCATAGGGCTGGAAGAAAGCAGGTATGTGTTATTGTCCACCCCATCATTTAGCTTTACAAAAGTATCCACGCCCGCTTTTGTTTTTGGACAACGGCCATCAAAGGTCTGGTCTTGACCAAAATCATATAACCCAGTAAATAGAGAATGGTAAAATAGGCCGGTTTTAAGAGGTATAATTTTATACATCAAAGAATAAGTATGTTCTTTATAAGAAAATTCACCAACATACGATACAGATCCGGTACTGTAATAAAATGGGTAAAAGTTATAACTGCTATCAATTAATACAGAAAAATCTCTAATTGCAGCTTCATCTACAATAGTATCTGAAATTTCTCTAATTCTCATTTCCGGAAAGAATTTTCAGTTTTCCAGTTTATATATTTTTTTGATTTCCGAAAATATTGGGGTATATTTGTTAAAGCACAGTGTGTAAGAAGTTAAACTACGATTAAAGCAAAATCCCCGTCTTACTAGGGTGACTAGCCTGGTTTAATTCTTGTAATTTATCCGCTATGAAATTTTTTATTTATTGCCTTATCGTTTGTCTGCCATTGACTGCTGACGCACAATGGATACAAATTTCTCAGGGTCTATACCCTGCGGGCACGATGAGCGTTGGGGGAGAAACGAATATTTTTCTGTCTGCGTCAGAAGCGACTGGAAGCACAAATCCAAACATTGCCTATTCTCATTCTGCCGGTGAACCGAGTAATTCCTGGCATTACTTTAAGACAGAATACGAATATGAGTTTTTTTACGAAATGGATTTTGTCAATGACTCAGTGGGTTTTCTATCGGGCGGCGGCTGGTTTTCACCGCATAGAGATCTCTTATTACGTACTACGAATGCCGGCGTAAGCTGGGAGACGATGACCAGAGATACATTGGGTTCAGGATATATCTTTGATGATCTCGAATTTATTAGTTCAGATTCCGGCTTTGTAAGTTCAGGATATGGACCTGAGTTAGTCAGAACGACGAACGGAGGCAGCTCATGGAGCTCGATCACTATTGACACTGGATTTAATTATATAGCTGATATCCATTTTGTAAACAGCAACCTGGGGTTTGTGACCGTGAGAAGTAATTCAAATTTAGGTACGCAATCAAAAATTTACAGGACTACGGATTTTGGGGATACCTGGAAGAAAGTATTTGAACACAGTAATTTCTATAATCTTGCCGACATTTATTTTATAAATGAATCCGTAGGATATGTTATCGGAGAAAATGGTAGTTTCTTGAAAACCACAGATGGTGGCACTACCTGGACGGTACAGTTTTTATGGCCCTATAATAGTTTAAATGCAATCTGGTTTGTCAATGAGAAAGAGGGTTTTTTAAATCTGGGTGGTATCATTCAGAAAACCATTGATGGCGGTCTAAGTTGGAATGCACAAATGATGTCCACGCCGAATATTGTGTCTAAAATCCAGTTTACCCCAAGCGGCCGGATAGGGTATTTGCTTGCGGGTGGGCTACTTTACAAGACCATCAATGGTGGTGGCGCGACAACTTCAATCAAAAGTGCATCACTTAAAGATAAATTCAAAATTTACCCTAACCCAACAACTAACCAAATCAATCTGTACTGCGAAATAGATCTTCAAATAAAAGCCATTTGGCTTACTGACATTTCTGGTAGGATACTAAAAACTTTCAAGGCAGGGGAACAAATACTAGATGTTTCGGACCTATTACCTGGTTTTTACTTCCTTAATATCCAATCAAATGAAGGTAATGTGAGCGAGATTATTGCGATTATTTAAAATACAAAAATTACAATTGAAATCATTTGCTTATTGTCCATTTACCAATCCAGGCTGGAATTATTTAGGAGCGAAAAAATCAAATAATAGTAGAGGATATTCTGTCATTCCCCTCATGAAATGTAGGATAGAGATGATTTATCATTTCATTTTATCGAGGATATCGTGCATCATTTCAATCTGAATTTTTTGTAATTCCAGCAGATCTTGTTGTTGGTGGATGATGAGGTGATCTATTTTCTCATGTAGGGTACGAATCTCTACTTCGGATTTTAGATTGATCATATAATCTTTTTTCGCTCGTTGGCGATCTTTATCTTCCTGTCTGTTTTGACTCATCATGATGACAGGAGCTTGAAGGGCTGCAATGCATGATAAAATAAGATTGAGCAGTATGAAAGGGAATGGATCAAAAGACCTGTGATTAATCCAAAAAACATTAATACTTATCCAGAAAAATATAAAAACGAGAAAGGATATTATGAAAGTCCAACTACCGCCAAAACTAGCCACCTTGTCTGCTACTTTCTGTCCAAAATCACGAGTAGGATCTTCATCTTCTTCTTGTAATTCGTCGGCCAGTAAGGTGCGCGAATTAATCGACTTTACCACTTTCTTTTCAAGGTGAGTCAATTCGCCTAATTGGCTAATCATGTATTCTGATATATACATCTCCCGCAGTTCATTTAATTCAGATACTGACAGTGTCGAATTCTGATCGAAGTCAGGATATTTTTTCTGAACGAACAGAAGAATTGATTTTCTTAAATTAAAGGCAGTGATTCTATCACTAATTGGGTATGTCTTGTGGGATATACTACTTTGAAATGTTTCCATGGAATAATAAAAAAACCCCGAGGAAATAGATTGAATATTATTCTTAGAAACTAATGAATATTATTGCGCCTACTTCACCGGGGCTCATTGGAATTAATTTTTATTTCTTCTCCAATAATTTGAAGAATTGATCTAATTGTGGCATTATGATAATGCGCGTACGACGGTTGATCGCTCTTCCTTCAGCTGTAGTATTTGTAGTCAATGGCTTATACTCACCACGTCCACCGGCGGTGATACGAGCAGGATCGATATTATACTTAGTCTGTAGGACTCTTACTATCGAAGTGGCTCTAAGTACACTCAGATCCCAATTGTCTTTAATGCCTGCCTTTTTGATTGGCACATTGTCAGTATGACCTTCGATGAGGATATCGAGGTCAGGTTGGTTGTTAAGGACCTGAGCTACTTTTCCCAAAACCTCTGAAGCTCTATCCGAGATATCATAGCTTCCTGTCTTAAACAGCATTTTGTCGGATAGTGTGATCAAGACGGCACTTTTGTCCACCTGGATAGATACATCATCGTCTTGTACTCCGGCCATAGCTCCTTTAAGGTTCATCACCAGACGCATATTCATTGAGTCTTTTCGAGCAGATGCCTGCTGAATTGTTTGTATGTAACTGTCCTTAGCCCCTATATTATCCAATGATTTTTTGATGCTTTCTGCCTGAGAAGTGCTTAGCACCGACATATCACGCAGTTGATTTAGTGCAGCGTCGTTGTTGGCTTTGAGAAATTCCACTTGTTTTTTCAATAATTCTACGTCTTTATCAGATAAGGCTTTTTGACGGCTTAGATCAGATTTTTCAGTTTCACAGTCGCGCTTGCTTGATTCCAGTAAGACATATTGATCACTAAGTGTCTTGTACCGACCCTCGGATTCTTTTAGTTTTTTGGAGGATACACACGATGAAATGGAAATCATCCCTACGAGTAAAAAGATTAAATAACGAAATTGCATAATGAGATTGTTTTTTGTTTAATTTAATTGCCTATTTTGGATATAACATTACTAAACTGAATGTGTTTAACACATTTCGTGCGAAGATAAGCTTATTTGGTCTTTAGTCTTTAATCTTGGAGGCTTAAGTGTCGCTTATGCTGTAGTAGTCTTTTGCGAGCTGATGAAGCCTTGTCTTAGGCAATTACAATATAAGTCACTTTGTCCTGAGTCATTTGGTGCATCATCCTCCGGACGAATAATCTATTATTTCTAATCTTAGTAAGTTTATGTGCTGACAATACAATTGCAAGCATAAAACCGTGCATTATATGGTGTAAGTTAGTATTCAGACTGATGATTGAGATCTGATTACCGACAGCTGATACCTACCAGCTTCCCCCTCCGCCGCCGCCGCCGAAGCCACCACCGCCAAAGCTGCCGCCACTCCATCCGCCGCCGCCTGAAGAGCCGCCACCGCTGCCGCTGGAAGAGCCCCAGCCACCACCGCCCCAATAGACAGTCCGCCGTTTGCCTGAGCCCTGATTGAAAGGCCAATTAGGGTCATCGTAACTATCACTGGCCGTATGCATGCGGCCACGTCCACGGCTCATAAAAATAAAGATCACCACTATCACGATAAAAATAAATAATAAAACTGCGATAGAGCCTCCACTTTGTGACCCTGCCTCATCATTGAACTCACCATGTACAGCAGCAGAGACCGCATCGATGCCCGCATTGATGCCTTCATAGTATTGATTGTTTTTAAAATAAGGTATCATCACATCGCGAGAGATGCGTGAGGCGATCACATCGGGTAGTGCGCCCTCCAGTCCATAACCAGGGGCGATGAAGACACCCCGTTGCGTGCCATCAGTTACTATCAGCATCACCAGACCATTATTCTTACCTTTCTGACCGACTCCCCACCGTTGACCCAATTCATAAGCGTATTGAGAGCGATCATACATGCCGATATCCGGACGGATCATGAGTATGATCTGAGTGGAAGTGGTATCATTCATCGCCCGGAGTTTCTGCTCCAGGGTGTTTACTTGAAGTGCATCCAGCCAGTGGGAATAGTCATGGACATATACGGCTGGTTCAGGCTTTGGCGGGAAATAAGAATCTGGTGATTGTGCCCACATAAAGGACACACAAAAGACCATAAGTAGCCAAGTCAAGATGCCTCTTGTCGCCATATCAGGTATTTGTCTCAAAATCTTCGTCTGCATATAAGATGTCATCCGGTAGTTCATTTTCATTTTTATTATTTCCCGCGGGGAATAATACTTTTAATTGCTCTCCAATGTGATCTATTGCATTGCACAGACCATTTACGAATAAACCTTGTGAGAAGGATGCAGCAATGTCACTTACTACCCGATCCCAGATCTCGTGACCGGCTAATCGATGGATACCTTCATCACCATACACATAAAATACTTTTGACTCCACCGCTATATAAATCAGCACACCATTACGCTGGAGTGTATTGAACATTCGGTGCTTTTCGAAAAGAAAAGCGGCTCGCTCAGCTATCTCTACTTTACAGCGGGCTTCGACGTAGATGCGGATCTCACCGGTAGTACCCGACTCAGCGATCTGGATGTGATCACGCACTATCATTTCGTCCTCTGCTGATAATAAAATCCCCACTACGGATTATTTATATTGGTAACGGTGTAAACCGATTATACAATTATTTTGAAAAATCCACTGTCGGTGCTTTCTCGGCACCCGGATCAGACTCGAAGTAAGGCCTTTGACTGAAGCCAAACATGCTCGCTACTATATTCTTAGGAAACTGTCGGATGTAGGTATTGAAGTCTCTGGTGATGTCATTGAACTTCTGGCGCTCGACGGTAATCCTGTTTTCAGTTCCTTCCAGTTGTGCCTGAAGATCGAGGAAATTTTGATTGGCCTTCAACTGGGGATATTGCTCTGAGACGACCATTAGTCGGCCTAACGCTTGAGATAGTTCACCTTGTGCAGACTGAAACTCCTGCAACTTTTCAGGGGTCAATTTGTCCGGATCTACAGTGATTTGAGTAGCCTTAGCTCTCGCTTCAATGACCTTAGTTAGAGTCTCTTGTTCGAAATTTGCTGCCCCTTTCACTGTATTGACTAGATTAGGAATCAGATCCAACCTGCGCTGATAGACGTTTTTCACCTGGCTCCAGGCTGATTTTACGTTTTCATCTTTTGCCACCATTGTGTTGTACGAGCCCTTGAAAAAGGTGTACATAATCAGCGCAAGAATAGCCAGTACTATAAGTATTATAACGGATCTCTTCATGTGTAAATGTTATTTTAATGATTGAATTATTTTAATCGAAAACGTCGTAAATGTACGTAAAATTCCATTTTACGACAAGGACACGGCCTTAATCGACCAATGATAGCACAGGTGAACTTATGCTAATACAAATTAGCCTGCTTCTATTGCAGTCAGTATACCACTTTTTATTATCCTTGATGGTTTGTGAAGACTTTTCTTATCCACCACATTTTGAGCAGGCTCTGCCTTCAGAGGATTTGCAATAATTACCTTTTGAATGCTGATAGTAGTGGCAGGTAGAATTGTGCCTTACTCCGGAAGAGGTTGTCTTCCAGTAGGAGGAAGGTATGGTAGCTGAACTTTCTATAGCACTAGACGTGGGACTGACAGTATGAACTGCGGGAGCTGGAGGAGACGCTTCAGGAAATGTCCCACCAAAATCTTCGGGATAAAACATCACCTTGATCTGATCAGTCAGTCCGGCATAGTCTAATGCACTTTGTAGCATGAGGGCATATCTGCGCTCGCTGAGATCGCGCATGACGATGATGATTCCGGGCTTGCGGTCCAACTGTAAGCCATACCAAAGTGATTGACCAATTGCATTTTTCCATTTTGGTGCAAATTCCACTTCAAAGGCATATGTATCTGTCACGATGTCCGCACGACCGCCATAACAACTCACTTCTGACTGACCGTGCAATTTCTGTGCAAGCTCTGTAATATAGTCTGCTTCTTTCTGAGCGTGTAAGGGTAGAAAAAAGAATACACTTAGTATGATGATTAAATATTTCATTTCACAAAAACTGATGATTAGTTTAGTATTTAGAAAAAGGTTTTCTGACATGTAATCAAATACAGTTGTCAGTCTATCTACCACCCACTGAAAGGTAAATTAATTCTCAAAGGGTTTAATTAATTTGAGAAAGTCAGTTATAGAGTTAATTTAGGAGAAATCCTGTACTAGCATTTTTGAAAGAAATACAATAGTACTTTTGTGCTCTCAAATTATTTACTTTGGTCAAATTTTCGCAGTGGTGAAGTGTTGTAGATACTCAGTCCTATTGATTTTCTATTCGCAATGACTTCTTTCGAAAATGGTCCTTTATAATGGATGAAATCATAGGTAACTGCACGTCCATTGTATTGGTTTTCTAATTTTTCCACCATCCAAGCGTAGTAAAATGGATCCAGTTTCCCGGACTTAACTTCTGAGAGTAATATTGGCTTTGCCATAATATAATTCTCACGCGTGAGGTGCTGCAGTATGGTGTTTAAGCCGGAGGTGTTGTATTTTGGCCAGCCATTGATGCGAATATAATCGACAAATAATCGCTGTGTCTCGGCGTCATTTTTTAATTTATCCTGTTCGTATTTTTCAGCATCATTCATCTCACTTCGATAGCGCTGATCTTCTTTAATAAATCTCGCATTGATTGAGTCCTGCTTCTCTGCTTCGAGTCCGGTCTGTTGAGTATAAAATTGGCTATTGATCGAATAATCTTTTTGATATCGGGCGATATCACTTTCAGCCAATACCTTAATCAGTATAAGTGAATCAGCCGACGTGACCTCGGTTATGATAGGAGGAGCAGCCTTAAGTCCCGCCTCCAATATTTTCTTACAAGCCTCGGCCTCATTTAATTGTGCATTCAGAATAGCAGCATAGTATAGATCACCGGGCAGTGGCGTGGCTGCACGGAATGCCTGATCGAGCAGTGCTTCTGCCTTTTTATACTGACCCAGGTGATATTGGTGCAGGCTTTCATTGCGCGCATTATAGTAAGGTATATAATTCTGAGCCTGTGACACATTGAATGAAATGAGTAAAAAACAAATAAAAATTATATTCTTTAATTGATTCATCCTTGTTTTATTTTAAGTTGGTTTTGATTGAAAATTACTTTGAGAAATAATAATTTATTAAGACAGAACTTTATCCTTTCTCTATTTCTTTCTCTGGTTCGTGCAAATATAACGCTCTACGCTCCTAAAGATTGAATCCCGGAAAGAATTAATCTTTTCCGGAGTAGAATTAACCTAAAGACAAGTAGATTGGGACAACGGGAAGTAAAGCATGATTGCGATTAATAATGTCTATTTTTGCGCACTTTTATGATCGAATTTCAAAGATACAAGTTAAAAAATGGATTGACGGTAATCTTACACCCGGAGCCCGGCAGTAAGTTGGCCATCGTAAATGTGCTCTATCGTGCGGGTTCCATTTATGAAGACCCTGGGCTAACCGGCCTTGCTCATTTATTCGAACATATGATGTTTGCCGGGACGAGAGCGGTACCGGACTTTGATGTTCCGATACAGCGTGCGGGTGGAGAGAATAATGCCTACACGGCCAATGATTATGCCAATTATTACACTTATGGGCCGCCGGACAATTTGTCTTTGCTGCTTTGGCTCGAAGCTGACCGCATGCATAGCCTGACTCTAGAACAGGAGGAGCTAACAGTGCAGAAAAAGGTGGTGGTGGAGGAATTTTACGAGACCTGTCTGGATGAACCGTATGGGGATTTTTGGCATTTTCTCTGCAAGTTGGCCTACAAAGAGCACCCCTATCAGTGGCCGGTGATCGGTGCCGAACCGGCTCATATAGCGGCAATACAGCGAAAGGATATCGTATCCTGGTACCGCAGATATTACAGCCCTTCCAATGCTATCCTCTGTATAGGGGGTGATTTCAATGAGGTGAAGATCCGGCATCAGATCGAACAGACCTTCGGTGCGCTAAAGGGGATCGGTAAGAGGCGAGCATTGCCCGATTTTCAGGAGCCGGCGCAACTTCAAGCCCGCAGTAAGGTGATCTATCGCGATGTACCTGCAGATGCCTTTTACCTGGCTTACAGGATTCCATCCCGAATCGAACCTGAATTTTACACTGCAGATATCATCACAGATATACTGGCTACCGGAGCTTCATCTCTCTTGCAGGAGCGGCTGGTCAAGAAGCAACAATTGCTCTTCAGTGTTGATGCCTATACCAATGATGTGGCCGGCCCGGGCTTGCTCATCATAGAAGGTAAGTGTTATGAAGGGACCGATCCGAAGGAAGCGGTGAAAGCAGTCAAAGCGATATTGGACGAGCTCAAACAGATCCGCGTCGAGACACATGTGGTAGAAAAGGCAGTGCATAAGACGCTCACAACAATAGAATTTTCTGAATACTCTACACTGAATAAGGCGATCAATCTGGCTTACTATGAATACCTGGGCGATATCACACTTATCAATCGGGAGACAGAGATATACAATCAGATCACGCCTGAGCAGATCCAGCGCACGGCGGCAAAGATATTTCGAACTAATCAGAGTAATCTCTTGTTTTACCTCAAAAAAAGATAGACTCTGTCTCGAATATTAAGTATAGACTACGGCACTAAGCGATGTGGCCTCGCTGCTACTGATACACTTCAGATAGCTGTTCATGGTCTTACCACAGTGCCCACAGTGGAATTGTGGCTATGGCTGGAGACTTATCTGCGCACTCAGCAAGTTGAAAAGATTGTCATAGGATATCCACGGCACGCTGACGGCGCACCTGTATATTTTGATGGTGAAATAAAGCAACTAAAAAAGAAATTAGAAAGTACATTTCCCGAAAAACAAATAATTTTGCACGACGAATCATTTACTTCTGCGAAGGCGAAACAGGTGATCTTACAGTCAGGAATTAAGAAAGAAAAACGAAAAGATAAATCATTGATAGATAAGATCTCAGCCGTGATAATTCTTCAAGATTTTTTACAACATTATTAAAGCTAGAAATTAATTTTTATGATTTTACCGATATATGCATTTGGTCACCCGGTACTAAAGAAAAATGGAAAAGACATTTCACCTGAATTTGGTGAACTAGTTGAGCTGATTGAGAATATGTATGAGACGATGTACAATGCCAAGGGAGTGGGGTTGGCTGCACAGCAAGTGGGTATGCCTATTAATCTGTTTATCTTAGATACATTGCAGATCGATAAAGAAGATGATGAAGAGCCATTTACCGGCATGAAAAGAGCATTTGTAAATGCGGAAATAATAAATGTCTCAGATGAAATTTCTACCATCGAAGAGGGTTGTCTATCCATACCGGATATAAGAGGTGATGTAGATCGACCGAAAAAAATCACACTGCGCTATCTTAATGACAAGTTTGAGGTGCAGGAAGAAGACTTCCATGGATATAATGCCCGGGTAATACAGCATGAACTGGATCACAACCGGGGTAAATTATTTGTAGAAAAGCTTGGACCGATAAAAAAGCAATTAATTCGGAGGAAATTGGAAGCCATTAAAATGGGCAAAATTGAAACTGATTATAAGATGCGTTTCGGGTTTAAATAACATTGGATGAAGTGGCAAAATTATATCCGGGGCTTCAGCCACTACCTTCATCTTGAAAAAGGAAATGCACTACACACACGGACGGCCTATGTGCAGGATCTGAATAAATTGGCCTGGTATTTCAGTGAAAATTTCCCCACTGTTACAGTACAAATTTTTTCCGGAGACCAGTTATTAAAGTTTGTCTTATATCTCAATAGTCTGGGCATCAGTGAGCGAACTCAAGCGCGTATGCTAAGTAGTATTCGTGCTTTTTGTGATTATCTTATAGTGGAAGATATCCGTCCTGATAATCCATCTGAATTTATTCAAGGGCCTAAGTTACCTACCTATTTTCCGGAGGTATTGTCAGTCGGTGAAGTGGAGCGATTCCTGGAGAGTATTGATCTGTCGGCGCCTCAGGGCCATCGCAATCGCGCTATGTTCGAGGTGCTGTATGCCTGCGGTCTGAGAGTGAGTGAGATGATCAACCTGCGTCTGGCGGGATATTTTCCCGACGTGGGATTTGTCCGTGTTATTGGTAAGAATGATAAAGAACGATTAGTACCCATAGGAGGCGAAGCCATCAGACAGATCAATTTTTATCTCGAAGGTGAGCGTCGTCAGATCACTGTTAAAACCGGCTATGAAAATCACGTTTTTCTCAATCGTAGAGGAGCGGCGTTATCGCGAGTGATGATATTTCTGCTGACCAAGGAATATGCTGCAAAAGCGAAGATTTCAAAAGAAATCAGCCCCCATACATTTCGCCATTCCTTCGCCACTCATCTCGTTGAGGGTGGAGCCGACTTGAAGGCGGTGCAGGATATGCTTGGCCATGAAAGCATTACCACTACTGAGATATACACCCACCTAGACATGAATTATCTTAGAGAGACACTGAATAAATTTCATCCGGCTTTTAAGCGGAAGGAGTAATTCTTATAGTGTCTTTCAATGCCTACAATAATTTACCACTTACATTTATAAAATTAATAATAAACATCCTTTCTACCGCACTATGACTACCTTTCCCCTACCATTGATGAGACCACTCAGGTGGGCATTTTACATAACTCATTGTTGCTTAATTGAGTTAAACATATTTCAGTCTTGGTAATACAATAGGGTTATTATACATTGGGATTCAATGAATAAGGAATATTATTGGCGTGTATTTCTGAAAAGTGAAGCAACTGAAGATGATAGGAAGTTGTTAGAACTCCGCAGTCTTTAGAGCTATTTTTATAGCATACTTATAACCTAGGGCGATAGTGAATGTATAAAAAAATGGTAGTCCTCTATACAGAGAACTACCATTTTAATTTTAAGGAAGACCGATGAATTAATTGAACGTAATTCGAGCCAATTAATTTTCAGTAATATTATTTCTTTTCAATAATAGTTTGCATTACGAACGGCTGTGAGGTTGTGCTGACTATGCGCATTGCAGACCTGGACGATGGATCGATATAGTAAGTAACTTTATCATTCATATCATCTTCTGAAGTCAATTCTACTTTGAAGCAGTCAGATCCTTTTATCATTTCTTTTCCTATCACTTCCAGCGTCATTTCTTTTACTTTGCCGGTAGTAATATCTGCGACATCCAGGTTCCACTTATAGCCATCTGTAAGTGGCAATGAGGCCAGGAATAAGTCGAAGCCCGCTCCGTCTGCAAATAGCTGTCTCTCACTCCTCAGTTCCACATTATTGCCCATGGCTTGCATGGTAGCTTGGTTGCCTTTGAAGATGGTAACTATTTCGATTTGACCCTGCTTGAAAGTACGCTTGATGGGCATGAATTGTTTGTCATATTCCATCACGTCTTCGATATTGCCCATCGTACTGCTGGTGGATTCAGTGACTTTGTAATAGCCATCATTCATTTCTACGGTTCGCTTTAATTCCATGGGAATATTTTGACCCTGAGTTTCGATAGTCAGTGTGTAATCCGAATTTCCGGGAGTCACCTTTACATTTAGTGTGGGTATGACGGGCGTAGCCTTATCTTTTTTCTTAGGCATTTCTACTTTTGATACATCTACTATGAGCTTAGCTAAAGTAGCGCGTACATCTTCCGGCATCTCAGATGAGTATCTGCCGCCAAGGTGCTTAGCCAGAAATTCTTCTATCGATGCATACATCGCCATGCTATTGAGTGGTTTGGCGAAGCCATGGCCTTCATCTGCTGCTAACAGGTACTTCACATCCTGACCTTTATCTCTCAGCTTGACCACGATCTGATCACTCTCCGCTTTTTTAACCCTAGGGTCATTGGCTCCCTGTATAACCATAAGCGGCTTATTGATCTGATCTGCATGGAAAAAGGGACTGGACCGCATGAGTAGTTTTTTGCCTTCTTCAGTGTTTGGATTACCTACCATTTCATATAGCCAAGCGCGTCCGGACTCCCAATAGGCAGGAATAGACTCGAGGAGTGTGAACAGATTGGAAGGACCTACGATATCGACACCACAGTTGTATAGATCCGGCGTGAAAGTTAGTCCGGCCAGCGTGGCATAGCCACCGTAGCTACCACCCATGATGGCCACACGGCTCTTATCAGCGATTCCCTTTTCGATCAGATATCGCACACCGTAAGTGACATCATCCTGCATCTTAGCTCCCCACTCTTTGTCACCCGCATTCAGGAATTCTTTCCCGAATCCTCCACTGGCGCGGAAGTTGGGCTGTAGTACGGCATAACCTCTATTGGCGAGAAACTGTGCCAGACCATTGTAACCCCAATTGTCCCTGGGACCTTTTGGACCACCGTGCACCAACATTACTGTAGGAAGGTTTTTATCAATCTTACCTGCAGGTAAGGTCAGATAGGCCGGTATCTCCAGTCCGTCACTACTTTTATAAGTGACCGGAGTCATGGGGGAGAGATATTGCTCGAAGGGTTTCATATCGGCCCTAGGAGAATATTGGAAAGTCAGTTTTTTTGTAGCAGGTTCGAAGGCATATACTTCACTCACATACTTATCGCCCCAACTGACTACCAGGAATCTGGAATAGTCAGTGGTACTGCTCGCGAAATCTACCTCACGA
Organism: Saprospiraceae bacterium; assembly: GCA_035426385.1. Taxonomy (GTDB): domain Bacteria; phylum Bacteroidota; class Bacteroidia; order Chitinophagales; family Saprospiraceae; genus Parvibacillus. The sequence continues at coordinate 10,524 of DAOLZQ010000014.1, read as the reverse complement.
CCGGGAAACTTAGACTTCAGGTAGTTGTAGTTTGCCTCCCACTTTTTATCGCGCCAGTAGATGCGTGCTTTATCCTCGGTGTAGCTGGTACTGATCAGTTCGTGTGTATTCTCATCAAACATGGCTCCGCCGAAATCCACTTTTTTTGCAGGGTCACTTTCTACATAGGTAGTCTGACCGGTGGCCGGATCCATCAAATAGAGCGTCGATAGATTTACATCGCCCTTGTTTGATACCAGATAGGCTTTCTTGTTGTCCTTAGTCCAGCCGACGGGATAGGCCTGCTCGGAGACGTTAAAATCATATATTTTAGTAAAAGTATTATTACTGCCTACAGAGAGAATAGAGCTATTGCCCTGATCATCTGTAGTCATAGCGAGTCTTGGCTTTTCTGCCCAGTCAAATATCCAGGCGGTGATACGGTCTTTATTTTCATACATCTTGTCCAGCTTGCCGGTACTGATAGTGAGTTGGTACAAGTCATGCCATGACTTATCACGGTCATTGAGGCCGATAAAGATTATATCGGGGTTCATTAGGCTTACACTGAAGATCTGCACTGCCACGTCTTTCAGTGGAGTCAGATTTCGCGCTTCGGGTACAGTTTGTCCCGCTGCCGGAATAGCTGCAGGATCCACAGCGAATATATTCATGTTTTCATCGCCGTCATTGTCTTTCATATATAGAATATAGCGTGAATCCTTGGTCCAAAAATAACCACTCAATGGCCGCTGAGTATTGGTCAATGGACGAGCTTTTTCAAAGGAATCATCATATTTTTTTATCCAGAGGTTCATGATGCCATTCAGTTCCTTTAGGAAGGTAACATATTTACCGTCAGGGCTCAGTTGGCCTCCTGATATTGTGGGATTACCGAAGAACAGTTTGCGGTCTATGAGCGGAACTGTGGATTTATCTCCTGTGATTTCTTTTGCTTTCGGCATAGTCGAGTTTTTACTTGATTTTTTGTTCTGAGCAGTTGCAAAGATGGCCATCAGCATACATATTGATAAAATGAACGTCTTTAATTTCATAAGGTCAGATTATTTTTTGCTAAAGATATATGGTCTTACCTATTGGGGCATTTCTTTTCTACCTAGGGCACCAAATAGTCGACATGAATCAGACAATTGATGGATTGTGAGAGATAATTCATGACTGAATGTAATCTGAAAGACCGATGGTGGATTGATACCTACAATAAGGGCTAAGAGGCATTGTTCGCTAACTGAGAGCTGCGAGGCTTTGCTCTCAGCTTATGAGCTGAGAGCAAAGCAATCAGCTTTAGACTTATTTCACCCCTACATTATTGGCTGTACTTTACTTTGAAAATAAGGTAAACATCGCATCAATTTTTTTGGATAATTCCCGGTCTTTTTCTGTGACCTTGTTGCCCTCGGAGTGAGTTGAGAGCTGGATATCTACTTTGTTATACTCATTGTGAATATCGGGGTGATGATTCAGCGCTTCGGCTTCAAATGCGATTAATTGAAGGAAAGCCATTGCCTGCTTAAAGTCTTTTAGTTTGAATGATTTTTCTAAATGATTATCTACTTCTTTCCACATAATATTTGCAATTAATTAATTTCTGATTTAAACTCAGCTAATTAACGGCGAGAAATGAATTAAGTTCGACGTCGCATCATTCGCAAAATGGTATTTTTTTCAAAAATCCAAATTATAAAGCCAAATACAGCAAATAATATTAAGCCAATAAAAACACTCAAAAAGACATGTGGATTAAATTGATGTCTAAATTGTGTCGCCACAATATTGAGTAAGACTGCTGCGCCAATCAGGAAGAGAATCAACCGCGTCTGATAAGGCACCGGAAAAATAGTTTTACCGAGGACATAACATACTGCAGTGATGGTAATATAAGTAATCAGCGTAGCCCAGGCTGAACCAATGTATCCAAACTTAGGTATCAGCAACCAATTAAATAATACAATCAATACCGACCCGCCCATTATAATTAGAGCACCGGTAACTGTACGGTCGCGCAGGCGATACCAGATGCTTACATTGTAATACAATCCGAAAAATACATTGGCAAGTAATAGGATAGGAATTACAGGTAGTCCGTCCCAATATTTCGGTGCTATAAAATACTTGAGCACGTCAATAAATAAGGTCACAAACAAGAATCCGAACAAACTAAAAATCGCATAATATTTGGTGACATCTGCATAGATTTTATTTGAGGTAGCCTCTTCAGATTGTCGAAAGAAAAAGGGTTCAGCAGCATATCTAAATGCCTGTGTAAATAGAGTGATCAACATGGTAAGCCGATAGTTGGCACCGTAGATTCCTAGCTGAACTTCATTGTCGTGAATATTTCCCGGTAGGAACCATTTCAGTATAATCCGGCCAAACATCTCATTGAAATTTCCAAAAATACCTACTATGGCCAGTGGTAGCGCATATCGGAACATCTGATTTGCCAGTTTTCTATCTATTCTGAAATGGACGGTGCGAATGACCGGAATTAAGAAAAGTAAAGCACTCAATGAGGAAATGACATTGCAGAAAAAGATATATTCAATTATTTTCCCTGAGTCAAACCACCAATTGACCAGCATTGAATTCTTTGCAGCCAGCCAGGGGCAAATGATTACAAAGAACACATTCATACACACATTGATAATAATGCTGGCCACCTTGATAGAGGCAAATTTCTTTGCTTTATTGTCGAAGCGCAGCTTGGAAAATGGAATCTCACTACATCCATCAATCGCCATGATAATACCCAGCATGCGGATGAATATCACGTGGTTTTCATATCCAATGAGACCTGCCAGAATGGGAGCGAATACTACGATCAGCAGCCCCAATGGAATCGACAATAACCATACTGAACTCAGTGCGGTATCAAAGGTGGTCTTCTCTTGTTCTTTGATTTTTCCATACCGGAAATAGGCCACTTCCAGACGCAGGGTGAACAGTATCAAAATGATGCTGGTGTAACTCATCAACTCTGTCAACTGACCGAGCTTGGCCTGAGTGACGATGGTCGAATAGGTATAGATGGGTGTCAGTACAAAATTGATAAATCGACCCAGAATGGAGCTCATTCCGTAGTACATGGTTTGCCCGGCTAGTTGTCTCAATGATGACATGAGCGCAAATGTAATTCATTGCACAGGCTAATGAGGCAAATTTTTCCTGATAGCCGATGTCAGTGTGGGTGAGCTACCGTTTTTTACTCATTGAATATGGGAAATCAGTCGAATTTACACCTCTTTTCTTGTTTGGCTCTCCCCCCATCTGTAAGTCCAGTACAGCGCCCTCCACAAGCAGATTATGATCCAGGTAATTGTGTGTATATTCCTTCTTATTGAGCGTCATGCCGTCGATGTAGCGTTTTGCGGTGCTATTCTCAGGTGCATTGATGATAATCTGCTTATTATTTTCAAGTGTCAGGATAGCCTTTTTGAAGAGAGGTGCGCCGAGTACGTATTCATTTACACCTGGGCACACGGGATAGAAACCCAATGCGCTGAAGACGTACCAGGCTGAGGTCTGGCCATTGTCTTCGTCACCACAATAGCCATCAGGCCCGGAATGGTAGAGCCGGTCAATCACTTCACGTACCCAATACTGTGCCTTCCAAGGCTGGCCAGCATAGTTGTATAGATAGATCATGTGCTGAATAGGTTGATTGCCGTGTGCATACTGACCGAAGTTCATGATTTGCATTTCGCGAATCTCATGTATGACTGAACCATAGTAGGATTCATCATAGATAGGTGGAAGGACAAAGACACTATCAAGCATGCCGATAAAATTTTTATCACCTCCCATCAGGTCTTTGAGACCATTGATATCGTGAAATACACTCCAAGAATAATGCCATGAATTACCCTCAGTGAAAGCGTCTCCCCACTTGAAGGGATTAAAAGGTGACTGAAAACGACCATCCTTATTTTTGCCTCGCATGAGGCGGGTCGAGGAATCAAATAAATGGCGATAATTCAGCGCCTTGAGCTCGATCTCCTGTATCTCAGTCTCAGGGCGGTTTAGCATCCTTGCTACCCTGCTGATAGTAAAGTCATCATAGGCATACTCTAGTGTTCGAGCGGCATTCTCATTGATACCTACATCATACGGGACATATCCAAGTGTATTGTAATAGTCTGCACCCGCGCGCCCAACTGACTCCATAGGACCTGCCTGCTGCATATTCTTGCGCATGGCTTCATATAGTGTATTGATATCATAACCCCGCACGCCTTTGACATAGGCATCAGAAATAATAGAGGCTGAATTACTGCCGATCATACAGTTGCGATGCCCGGGGCTCTGCCACTCGGGAAGCCAGCCACTCTCCTTATAGACATTGACCAGACCCTGCATGATGTGGCTATTCAGCTCACGATACATGAGATTGAAAAAGGGGAAGACAGCTCTGAAAGTGTCCCAAAAACCATTGTCGGTAAACATGTATCCTTTTTCCACCTTGCCATTGTAAGGACTATAATGGACGATTTCATCGGCTGCATTGATCTCATAAAATTTCCTGGGGAAGAGCAATACTCTATACAAGCAGGAATAAAAAGTGCGGATTTGTTCTTCACTGCCCCCACTCACCTTGATGCGGCTTAGTTCGTGATTCCAGATCTCCGCGCCTTCTTTTTTGATTTGCTCGAAAGAAGAATTTCCAAGTTCGCGGCTCAGGTTGAGCTCAGCCTGAGCCGGACTGATAAAGGAGGAGGCTATGCGGACGTGTAGTTTTCCACCGTGCTTCATGTCAAAGCCCAGAACTGCCCCGCTGTGCAAAGCCTTTTTCTCCAGCTCTGTGGATAGCGTATCTTCAGACCAGGTCTTCTGAAAACTAAAAGGCCGGTCAAAATACATCACAAAATAGTTGCGAAAGTTCTCAGGCACACCACCATGATTGCGTGTCGAATAGCCGATGATTTTCTGTTCGGAAGGTATAATCTTTATATAGGAACCTTTGTCATACGCATCTATAACGAGTGTGGCGGTATCAGTGGCGGGATAGGAGATGCGAAACATACACGCGCGATCAGTCGGCGTAAACTCCACAGTAGTATTGTAATCTGCCATATAGGCGCTGTAGTAATAGGGCCTGGCAGTCTCAGCCTTGTGTGAGTAGTAACTGCCACGTTCACCCTCGCGGAATAAAATTTTGCCGGTCACCGGCATGATTGAGAACACGCCATAGTCATTGATCCAGGGCGAAGGCTGATGCGTTTGCTTGAAGCCTCTGATCTTATCTGCATTGTAATAGTATTGCCAGCCATCACCATTCTTGGCTGTCTGAGGTGTCCAGAAGTTCATTCCCCAGGGACGTGCTATGGCCGGATAGGTGTTGCCACTACTGAGGCTATAAGTAGATAGTGAGCCCATGAGTGGATTGACCAATTCCGCAGGTTCAAATTTCGCCTGCGCACTTAAAGAATTAAAGATAAACATAGCGGATAGGACCAGTAGGAAATTGCGCATTTCAACTTTTTAAATAGATTTAATTATTGAGGTCGATTCGAGACTTTACTTCCAAACGATTTATTTGGTTTATCTCCCATAAAGTAAACCAGTTTACCACCTTGCATGATCATATCATGAGTGAGGTAGGACTTCTCATAGGAGACTCCATTCCACGTTATTTTTTGGATGTAGATGTTTTTTGAGGAATTATTCATAGCCAGGAGTTCGAATTTTTTTCCATTTTCGAGATTGATGGTGGCGCCGTCTACTTCAGGCGATCCGATGACATACACGCCGTTCGCAGCATTGACCGGGTAGAAACCCAGGGCCGAGAAATTATACCAAGCGCTCATCTGGCCGGCATCTTCATTTCCACAGAGACCATCCACCTTGGTGGTGTAAAAGGTATCCATCACCTGACGCGCTCGCAGTGCGGTCTTCCATTGTTGTCCTGCAAAATTATACAAGTAGATGATGTGGTGATTGGGTTCATTGCCCTGTGCGTACTGGCCGATGAGGCCGGAAATATCGGCAGAGGCATTCTCGCCCAAATCCCCATTGGTAGTAAAAAAGCGGTCCAACTTGTCTGTAAATTTCTTTTCACCACCCAGCATACTGATGAGGCCCGGAACATCCTGCGGTACTAGCCAGGTATATTGCCAGCCATTGCCTTCACAGTAGTCATTAGTGCGGTGATCCGCTCGCACCGGATCAAAGGGTGCTCTGAACGACCCATCTGCCATGCGGCCGCGCATGAAGCCGGTGCCGGTATCGAAATAAGTTCGGTAGAGTTCTGACCGCTTAGTGTAGGCATCTGCATCCGCGGTATTGCCCAATTGGCTCGCTGCACGGGCGAGTGCTGCATCTGCAATGGCGTATTCCAGGCCCTTTGCAGTAGCTTCGTTGATACTGTCTGCGGGAATATATTGCAGTCGATTTACATAATCCAATCCTTCTGATTTCCCCATTGAAGAGTGGATCATTGCCTTATAAGCCTGGTCTTCGTATCCGGTGAGCAATCCTTTTTGGAGTGCATCCGACACCACCGGAATAGCCGGCAGTCCGATCATGGTATTAGTTTCATTAGCTGAGAGATGCCACACAGGTAGCTTGCCCTGATCCCGATAGATATTCAGCATAGAGATGACAAAGTCACGCGCTCGGGCCGGCTGAATGATGGACATCCAGGGATGAAAGGCACGGTAGGTGTCCCAAAGTGAGAATAGGGTATAGTTGGTATAGCCCGCATCCTGCTTGATGGACATATCGGCGGCCCGGTACCTTCCATCGATGTCTTGAAATAGTGCAGGAAAGAAATAGGTATGATACATGGCGGTATAATATTTGGTTTTCACCTCCTTGGATCCCTTTATTTCCACTTTTGCCAATTCCCCTTTCCATTTATTTTGTGTTTGATCTAGTATCTTATCAAGGCTCCAACTCGGCACTTCTTTGTCGAGGTTGACGAGCGCATTTTCGGCACTCACGTATGAGATACCAACTTTGATTTTTGCTTTATTCTCATCATCTAAATTGGGGTAAAGTACAGCTACTGAATTGAGACCGATTGTAGTATTGTCTCCAACTTCACCGCCACCCTGAAATAGTTTATATGATTTCAGTCCATTTTGAATTCTGAAAGCGACAAAAACTCTCTGGTCGGAAGCCCAACCCTTGGTAAAGGAATGACCTAAGATAGTAGAATCATTGATGATTCTTATTTCATTTTCCACCGGTTTGTTCCACAATATGGCAAAGGACATATCGAGTACAATGTGTGGATTGTCACCATCGGAGTATTCATACTCATGCATGCCAGCCCGGTCGGTCGTCGTCAGGCGCACGTCAATGCCATAACGATCCAGATGAACGCCATAAAATCCGGGTGTACAGCGCTCACGACTATGCTGAAACAGAGAACCGTACCCATCACTTAGGTCGTCATTTTTTGCCGGCGAGATAAGCTCCTCACCAGTTGCCGGCAGCAGTAGTACGTCATTCCAATCACCGATACCGGTGCCGCTCAGGTGGGTATGAGTAAAGCCCAGTATCTCACGTGATGAGTAGTGGTAGCCGCTGCACCAGTCCCAGCCCCGGCTGATATTCGAAGGACCGAGCTGAATTGCACCGAAAGGCGTGCTGGCGCCGAGGAATACATGTCCGTGGTAGTCAGTACCTATAAAGGGATTGACATACTGAAGCGGATTATCTGCCATTTGAGCGAAAGCAGGTAAGGTAAAAAAAGGTATCAGCAAAACAATAATGAGGTACTTCTTCATACAGTAAAGATGGAGCCTTGCGGCATTTTGATGTTAGTGTCAATGAATGGCCTAATTAAAGCACAATCAGCTAAATTTCCAAGAAACTTCACTTAATTTTCATCAAATACCCGGTTCAAGGTTGTGGAAAGGAGTTGGATCTGCTCTGATTTGGTCCTATTGATTCTTCAAAATCTTTGGAAATGTCCCTGAAGCGTTTATATTTGGGAGAGACAAGATGAATGGTTAATGATGAATGGTTAATGATGAATGGTTAATGATGAATG
>DAOLZQ010000014.1:0-2428 GCA_035426385.1 Saprospiraceae bacterium | reverse complement strand
TTAAGTATTAATTATTAGTGATTATTGATGAAATAATTGCAAGATAGTTTCCAGGCATTTGCGAACGAAAACATTTAATACTGATTAAAAATCTATATGCTATAAATATTCCTGATTTCTTTAAGGACAAACAATGATTACAGACAAAATCAAAAAAATGAAAATAGGACTTCTAATGACTTTATTTCTATTTATGCTGGGTACTGCAAATGCTCAAAAGGTATATACTGTGGACTATGCGAGCCAGGCGGAGGTCAAAGTATTTGAAGTCAAGTATGAGAGTCAGGCCGATTTAAGGGTGTTCAAAGTGAAGTACGAAAGCCAAGCCGGTAAGAATGACGGGAAATGGTACTTTACAAAGTATTCGAGTCAGGCGAAGAAGAAAGTTTATTTTGTAAAGTACGAGAGTCAGGCAGATGTTAAGATCTTCTATGTGGACTATGAGAGTCAGGCGGGTTGGAAGAATTCAGCAAAGAAGAGTTTAATGGATTAAACGGTTTAATTCTCTCCAAAAGTCAATACTCATTTTACCGCCTTCCGAATTTCCCTATACTATATCTCCAAATAAATCTAGGGCGGGTAGAGCTAATATTATGTCTTACCCACTCTGTTAGTTACCGACAGTCAAAATGCAATTATTTCATCTTTAGTTTCTATTATATTTGTATCACAGAAGGTTAGCCATTTTGATCATGGTTGAACTTGTGATGTGAACTATAGGTGGCAATTATTAATAACAGTGAGACGACTTAAAAGCTGTGGACAATGAAGGAAACACCCTTTACGCCTAAACTATTCTCTTTATTAAAGACGGGAATCAGCAGAAAGCAACTGCAGAAGGATATTGTGGCAGGCGTGATAGTGGGTATTGTAGCGCTACCACTGGCTATAGCTTTTGCTATTGCATCCGGGGTCTCCCCAGACAAAGGATTGATCACTGCGGTCATCGCGGGTCTTATCATCTCTGTATTGGGAGGTAGTCGGGTTCAGATAGGTGGACCGACGGGTGCCTTTATCGTCATCGTGTATGCCATAGTTCAGGTACACGGAGTTGATGGGCTGATCATCGCCACATTCATGGCTGGACTCATTCTGATTGGAATGGGGCTGGCGCGCTTGGGCAATCTGCTAAAATTCATTCCTTATCCTCTTATTGTTGGCTTTACGAGTGGCATTGCGGTAATTATTTTCTCTTCTCAGATTAAGGATTTTTTTGGACTACCCATCAAGAGTGTTCCGGCTGATTTTATCCAGAAATGGATGGTTTATGCCACCCATCTCGGTCACATAAACTGGATATCTGTAATTATCGCACTGGCCACAATTTTCATTGCATTTAATTTTCATCGGATAACTACTAAAATACCCGGTTCAATCATCTCGATCTTGCTAAGTACGGCGGTTGTCTATTTTTTTAAACTTCCGGTAAGTACTATTGAAACGCTGTACGGTGACATTCCAAATCATCTTTCGATGCCTTCTATCCCTCATATCAGTCTTGTGACGGTCAGAGATCTGATCCAACCGGCCTTTGCTATTGCCCTCCTGGGAGGTATAGAATCGCTCCTTTCTGCAGTAGTGGCTGATGGGATGATAGGCGGAAGACATCGCTCGAATGCCGAGCTGGTCGCTCAGGGAGTGGCCAATTGTTTTTCAGCCATGTTTGGCGGTATGCCGGCAACAGGTGCTATTGCCCGGACAGCCACCAATGTCAAGAATGGCGGCCGAACTCCCATAGCAGGAATTACGCACGCTATAGTTCTTCTGTTGATCATGTTGCTGCTGGCTCCATTTGCCAAACTCATACCAATGGCTTGTCTGTCCGGCATCTTGATAGTGGTGGCCTATCACATGAGTGAATGGAGGCAGTTTAGGTCACTGCTAAAGGGTAATAAATCAGACGTACTAATTTTATTGGTCACTTTTTTCCTCACCGTTATCTTTGATTTAGTCATCGCCATTCAAGTCGGTATTGTACTTTCTAGTTTTATTTTTATGAAAAAGATGAGTGAAACGACTACAGTTCAACTGGCAGAGGATCAGCCTTCGGGTCAGAATAGTGATGCTGAAAGATTATTTGAAGAAGAACTACCTGAGTTGCCAAAGGGGGTGATATTGTATCGAATTAATGGCGCTTTATTTTTTGGGGCTGCTCAGACATTTCAGGACACTCTCGGTCGCATACAAGATAAGCCGAAGATACTGATCTTGAGAATGAGATATGTGCCTTACATAGATGCTACGGGTATTTATAGACTAAAGGAAGTGATCCGAAAATTTAGTGAACAAGGAACTGCTATTATCTTTTCAGGTATTAAGAATGATGTCTTAATTGAATTGGAGAAAAGTGATATTTATGCGGATGTGTCTAAAGCTAATTTCGTAGGTAGCATTGATAAAGCACTCGAAAGAGCAAAAGAATTAATGG
>DAOLZQ010000013.1:0-56598 GCA_035426385.1 Saprospiraceae bacterium | reverse complement strand
GCTTCCAGTTGTTTATCACTAATGTGGTGGATGAGCGTGAATTCTTTGTACTTGAGATAATCTGCCATAGGATCATCTTTGCTAAATGTCTTTGGAATATTTACCAGCTTTTCACCTGAAACGGTAAAGTACTCTTGAAATGTTGGCTCATTTATAATCTGGAGAAATTCAACTGCGTCACGACTGATTTTATTCCTGAATGCAGCAAGCATAGCAGTATCCGGATTATACATTCCTCCGGCCAGAAAAGAATACTCAGGAGTGATATGGATATAATATGCTGAACGTCGTGGATTTTTCTTCATGTCTCCCAGTTGAACTCCAAAATGATTCTTGTATGGAGATTTGTCCTTTGAGAAGCGCACATCTCTATATATACGAAATAGACACTTTGAAGGCTCCAGATCTGCTACAGAGCTATCTATAAGTGAGAGTCTCTTGATAATATCTGCTGTCAGTCCGATTACATTTTCTCTGGCCGCTGTATATTCCTCTTTGTGTGCTTCGAACCAAGCCCTATTATTGTTGACACTGAGCTCGATTAGGAAATCTATTGTGGTGATTGATATACTTGCCATCTCTACTTTTTGTGAGTTTATAATTTATTTTGATTCACAATTTTGGTCAATTCATCTCTGTAATTTTTGCCTATGGGTATTAATTTTGATTGTCCCTTTTCAATTACTTCGATCATATTGCCTATTACAGCATTAATCTTATCTACAGAAACTATAAATGATCTATGGATACGGATGAACTTAGTATCAGGCAATTTTTCCTCAAGGCTTTTCATAGTCTGAAGTGTGATGATTTTAGATTGGTCAGTACGAATAATTACATAATCTTTCAGACCTTCTATGTACAAGATGTTTTCATAATTTACTTTAATTAGTTTCTTGTCTGCTTTCACAAAGAAATAATCTGCGTCTTTTAATTTATCTATCTGTTTATTATCTGATTTTACGTTTAGTAATTCGGTTGCCTTCTGAATAGCCTTTTGAAATCTTTCTAGTGATACCGGCTTTAATAAATAGTCTACTGCGTTTAATTCAAATCCTTCCACTGCAAAATTAGGGTAAGCAGTACACAAAATGGTCAGAGGAGGTTCTTCCAAGCTTTTCAAGAAATCAACTCCGGTCATTTCAGGCATTTGGATATCGAGAAACATCAGATCGATGCGCTGTTCTTCTAGAGCTCTTTTTGCATCATTAGCACTCTCACATCGACATATTAACTGCAATTCGGGAAACTGTTCAATATAGGTTTCCAAGATATCCAATGCCAACGGCTCATCATCTACAATAATAACTTTGATCATTTTAATTAAATTTATTGGTTTAAAGAAATCTTCAGATTTACGGTGTAATTATCAGGTTCTTCTTTTAGTAATAGTATATGGGATTTTGGATAGAGAAGAGCTAATCTCTCTTTTACATTTTTTATACCGATCCCACCTATTCGCAATTTATCGGGTGAATTTTGATTCATTACTGCTTTTGAGTTTTTCAGTTGAAAATCGATTTCATTTTCAGTTATAACAATATGGAGATAGACAAATCCCTGCCCATCAGTGTATGCCTTTCCTCCATGCTTGAAACTGTTTTCCACAAAATTTACAAAGATCAATGGTGAGATAAACTTATCTGACGGATCACCTTCTATTTCTATTTTGATATCCATCTTGCTGCCGATTCGGATTTTCTCCAGATCTAGGTAGTTTTTCAAATAATTAATTTCTTTATCCAGTGGTACTATTTTTTCATTGCATTCATAGAGCATATAGCGCATCATTTCACTTAGCTTTATTACTAGTTCGGGCGCCTGATCTGATTTCTTAATGGTAAGCGCATATAAGCTATTGAGAATGTTAAAAAGGAAATGAGGATTGATCTGTGATTTTAAAAACTTCAATTCAGATTCAACTTGTTGAGATTTTATCTCTCTTTTTTCTCTTTCAGTTTTTATCCAGCGTGAACTAATTACAAAGGCAGTAGATGCTATGCCTATGAAGAAGTGTAGTAAATAGATGAAGATCTGATCTTCATACACTAATTTATGTTGCAACTCTTGCTGATTGTTGAGAAGCCAGTACTGTATTGTTACCCTGAGCAGCGTCACTATTAGTGTGACACACAAGAGGTAGATAAAATAGGTGAGGACTTTATTCTGACTCAGGTATTTGGGAACCAAATAATTAATATTACTGTAGACCACCAACATAAAGCAGCCTATCTGAAGTAATTCGACTGCGGAAAATAAGCTGATATCTTTACTAGGCCTGTCTATCAGAAATAATAAGAAGAAGAGTCCTGTCCAGAAGGCAACATGATAAAATGCCCTGGAGGTCAATACGTTATAGAGTATTAAGAATCTGTCTTTTAAAGTTTCTTTCAACATTTCTGCAATAAAAATAACTCAAATCGTTATTATGCTGTGACATTAATAGATAAACATATGCTTTTGTGCGACTATCTAAGCTAATACTGATCTTCAGGTAAGATTTAAATATCTATTTTTACCAAAAAAAGACAATGAAAAAAAGTCAGATTATATTTAATGTGTTGATGGTTTTGGCGGTAGGTATATTATATTTCTTGCATTTTAATGTTAAGAAGAGTACCGTAGAGGTTCCATCAGTCAAGACTTCAAGAGATAGTGTTATATTGGCTGCAGAACCTAAGCCCACTTCAACTCAGCCCGGAGTCATTCTGTATGTAAATATCGACACTATCAATCAGAAATTTAGCTATATAAAAAGGCAGAAGGCCGCTTTAGAAAAGCAGCAGGCACAAGCAGAAGCTACGCTTAAGTCCAAAGGCGCAGCTTTAGAATCACAGATCATGGCTTATCAGAAGAAGGCACAGGCCGGTGAATTAACTGCCCAAGAGGCTCAGGTTGCCGAACAAAAATTGGGCCAACAGCAACAAGCTATCATGGCGCAGCAGGAAAAGTTGTCCTCTGACTTGATTACAAAGACCGGTAAGATGCAGGAAGAACTCAACAGTTTGGTGAAAAAAGAATTGAAGGTATTTCTAAAGCAATATAATGCGGACTATATCATGGGTTATGCGGAAAATGGGAATATCTTATTGACGAATACTAAACTCGATATTACCAAAGAAGTATTGGCCAAATTGAATAATTCTCAGTCGAAATAATCTGAGATGGACTTCCATTTAGAATCCAATTTTGAACCAACCGGAGATCAACCCGAAGCCATCAAGAAGTTGGTGAAGGGGATTCAAGATCTTGAACGGAATCAAGTATTGCTGGGTGTCACCGGGTCTGGAAAGACATTTACCATGGCCAATGTGATAAGCCAATTGAACAAGCCCACGCTAGTTTTAACTCACAATAAGACGCTTACTGCCCAATTGTATGGGGAGTTCAGGGATTTTTTCCCCGACAATGCAGTAGAATATTTCGTTTCTTATTACGATTATTATCAGCCGGAAGCATATTTGGCTGTAACAGACACTTTTATAGAAAAAGACCTTCAGATCAATGAGGAAGTAGATAAGTTGAGACTTAGGGCTACATCATCACTTTTATCAGGCAGGCGTGATATCATCATAGTAGCTTCAGTATCCTGCATATATGGTATGGGCAATCCGGAGGCATTTGCCAATAGTATCATTCGTATCCACCAGGGTATGAAGATAAGCAGGAATACTTTTCTGAGAAATCTTGTTGACAGCTTGTATTCACGCAGCGAAGCCATGCTGGGGCGGGGGAATTTTAGAGTACGAGGAGATGTGGTAGATATCAATCTGCCCTACTTTAACCATGGGCTTCGAGTCCAATTTTTTGGTGATGAGATAGAAGAGATAGAATCTCTGGAAATAGAAAGTGGGAAGACTATATCTAAGGTAGATAATACAGCAATTTTTCCTGCTACTCTATATGTAGCACAGAAAGATAAGATCCACGGTATTATTCGCAATATAGAGCATGAATTGACAGAGCATGAGAGCTTTTTGGAGTCTGAGGGTAAGTATATTGAAGCGAAGCGAGTCAATGAGCGAACCCAATTTGATCTGGAGATGATCAGAGAACTTGGTTACTGTAATGGTATAGAGAATTATTCTCGTTTTTTTGACGGACGGTTACCTGGTACCAGACCCTTTTGTTTGTTAGATTATTTCCCCAAGGATTACCTGATGATAATTGATGAGAGCCATGTCACTATACCCCAAGTGAGGGGTATGTGGGGTGGGGATAGAGCCCGGAAGACCAATCTGGTCAACTATGGATTTAGACTGCCGTCCGCTATGGATAATCGTCCACTGAACTTCAATGAATTTGAGCAGATGATTAATCAGGTAGTTTATGTCTCCGCTACTCCTGGTGACTATGAGCTGGATCTGACTCAGGGAGAAGTAGTAGAGCAACTTATCCGGCCCACAGGTCTTCTTGATCCACCTATTGAAGTGCGCCCAAGTATCAATCAGATAGATGATCTGATGGAAGAGGTGGCCCTTCGAATTGAAGCAAATGAGCGGGTGCTAGTTACTACACTAACCAAGCGGATGGCAGAGGAATTGGCTCGTTACTTCCAAAATCTCAACATTCGTACACGCTATATCCATTCTGAAGTCCACACACTCGAGCGGGTTGAGATATTGCGTGATCTTAGGATCGGTGAGTTTGATGTCCTTGTAGGTGTAAATTTATTACGCGAGGGTCTCGATCTTCCTGAGGTTTCTCTAGTGGCCGTGATTGATGCCGATAAGGAAGGATTTCTTCGTAATCCACGCTCACTCACACAGACAGCGGGTCGCGCCGCCAGGAATGCGAACGGACTCGTCATATTCTATGCAGATAAAATAACTGATTCAATGCAAACCACCATAGATGAGACTAATCGTCGCAGGGAAGTTCAGATGGCTTACAATTTAGAACATAATATTACACCAATGACTTTGGCCAAGACCAGGGAGGAAATTCTCTCTCGTCAGAGTATTCTGGATGTCAGGGGTAATACAGATAAGCACTATTATGTAGAGCCTTCAGAGCCTGACCTGGCTGCAGATCCCATCATTGGTATGATGAATAGAGAGCAAATAGATCAAATGATACTACAGACTGAAAAGAGAATGAAGGAAGCTGCTAAAGATCTGGACTTTATTTCTGCGGCACAATACCGAGATGAGGTTATTGCATTGAAAAAGAAATTAAAAGAAGTTTAATATATTTAAAGTGTGAGGTACTTTCCAAAATTTTTATTTATAGTCGTTCAATTACTTTTCTCATTGAGCCTATGGGCGCAAAATGAAGAAAAGCGGGTCGTGATTGTCGAGATCGGTGGACTTAGTTTTGAAAATTTAGAGCGAGCTTACACACCCAATTTAAATGTGTTGATCGATAAGGGATTTGTCACCTCACTCGAAACATTGGCTGATACTACAGCAGTTGCCACTTCTGCTCTGTTGAAGAGAACACGTCGGAAAATGATGTTTGATCTTCTACGATGTCTTGATTCTACCCGTAGCATGAAGTCCGATCTCTACATGGTAGGGCTGAATCCTGATACGCTCACTAGGAGCTTTTTTACGCAACGGATTATCTCCAGATCAAATGAATCATTAGTAAGTAATTTCATAAGTGCACGAACTAATGAAACCTTTACTTATATCAGATTTCGACCTATCCCCAAGACGCTCAAGTATTTGCAGCGATATCAGATTGATTACCTGACCACCATTGACAGCTTACTTGGTCTCATTTTTAAGAATTACCAGGAAAGGGAAAAGTGGAACAATCTCACAATATGTATTACAGGGAATGGAGAATTCGCACACAAACCCGCTGTATTGGAGCAATACAACAGCATACCGTTGATCATATATGGCGATTCGATACAACACGACTTTAAGCCCTACCCTGTTTATTCACCTGAATCATTTTATTATACTCTAAATGGATTTGTAAATGGGAAATGCTTTAATCCCCAGAAGGGTGTTCTGCATATTCCTATACTCAAGTCGGACTCCATAGGAGGGACTAGTATATTTTTAAGCAGGCCGGACATCATCGTGTCCCGGTTTAATTTTGAAAATAAATTGGGTATTGATTTCTTCTCCAATACAAATGAAGAAATTCTTTATACCATTAATGGAGATGATCCGCTGAAATTTGGAAAAGAGTACAAACGACAAATAGTCATTGAAGAGCCCGGCACTTATAATGTCAAAGCTGTAACACGAAAGAATGGTCAGTTTAGCTCTCTTTCTGAACAAATGGTGACTTTATATTCACAGATTCAGACTGTTGTTTCAATCCCCTCTCCTGATTCTAAGTATAATGCCTATGGTCCAGAGGGACTAATCTCTGGTGATACTGCTTCGCTTGATTACAGAGATGCCCAATATCTGGGTTATCAAGGGACTGATGTCGAATTTCTAATAAATTTCGGTGCCCGCAGGACGCTCAATACTATTTCTCTTTCGACTTTACAGGATATAACCTCATGGATTTTCTTTCCTGTAAAAGTTACCTATTCTATTGGTAATGACTTTCAAAATATGATCGAAATTGGATCTATAGCTTATTCTGACAAGCAGGAAACAAATTCACTGGCTAAGAGACATTACTCTTTAGATATTGATAGTCACATTATTGATAAACTGGGGAAATTATATTATAAAAAGATTAGACGCAAGAAGACATTGATGATAAGGTGCCTTAAGATTAGGGTTGAAGCTTTAAAGACTACACCCGAATGGTTTAAGATTCCGGGGGCCCAAGCCTGGTTTTTTACTGATCAGATTTTTATCAAATGATGTACCTAATCTCGCATAATTGAACAGTTTAGTAGGAGTCTCTGGGTTTCTTCGACACAATTTTTCCTCATTTGATAGATTGGCAAGATGGGGATTCAATAGTGGTGTTTTCCTTACTATCTGTGGTTTCTACTCGAGCATTTTTACGATTTCCCTTGGAATGATTATGATGGGATCCGCCAGTTTGATCCACTTAATCCTTCATTATAGGACTGCAAAAGAAAAAGTAGCTCGTAATCTGTATTTCCTTTTAATACTCCTCATTCCTGTTTCTGTATTGACATCACTCTATGGATCAGATGATATAGGTCTTGCTCTAGTGAGACTAAGGGTAAATCTGGGATTCTTTTTAATTCCTTTGATTGTGTTCTGTTCTCCTGTCTTTGAGACTAGCCGCTATGTTCAATGGTTGCGATTTGCCGCCTTAGGTGCGGTTCTAACGCTTACTGTTATTTTAATCTCATTCATACAGGATTATGAAAGTATCCGATTGGGCATGAGTGCTGGACAACCTATACCGCTACCTGTCAATCATATCCGATTGAGCATGATGATCGCCTTCACTGGTATTGGATGTGTTATATACTGGCTAAAGAATAAGTCAGCTGGGAAGGAATGGATAATTTATGCTCTTCTGATCACTTTGGGGACGATTTTTCTTAGTGTACGCACAGGGTGGTTGATTTTAGGGCTGGGAGTACTTATTGTACTTATCCATTTTATGCGCTTCAGGGAAGATGGAAAGGTAATTAAAATGTTGCTGGGCCTGACCGTATTAGCTTTATTAGCCTTTTTATTGATTCCTACTGTGCGGGCTAAAATTGACTATATGAGGTGGGACTTGAGTCAGTTAGATAGTACCACCGGTGCGCATTATTCTGATTCTGACCGAATAATTGCATTTAAGAATGGAGTGGAAATATTTAAAAATAATTTGATGACCGGGGTAGGAGCGGGTGATGTGGTAATTGAAATTGAAAAAAATGCTGTTGCTGAAGGGCGTCGACTACCAGTGAAAATTCCGCACAATCAATTTTTATATACTGCCGTATGTGGTGGAATAGTGAGTTTGCTATTTTTTATACCGGGTTATTTTTTTCCCTTCTTTATAAATAGAACTAGACAAAATAAGCTTCTGCTTTTGATGATTACCTTATTCCTGGTGACATTGTTTTTCGAGCCCACTTTTGAAACATCAATGGGAGTCCTGGGATTTGTATTTTTGTACTCTTTACTGGCAAAGCATCAGGTGGATTTTACACCGTAGCATTTGACTTTCTTCATAGGTCATCTGCTATGGTGCTTAATTCTTTATTTTAGGATCATTACTTTACCGCGCACCAGTTCATGTTTTGTCATAATCACGATGAAATAAATTCCATTTTTTAACGCTTTAGCATCAAATACCAATTGCTTTTCCGCTATTTGGAAAGGAATGACTATCCGTCTGCCTTGCATATCGATGAGGTAAGAATTCTCAATCGATGATTCTGTCGGCCACTCCAAATAGAATTGGTCATTTGCCGGATTGGGATACACTCTTCCAGAGACGAGGTTTATCTTCCGAATACTGCTAGTTTTACCCACGAGATTGATGGTGTCCCCTATAAGTACACATCCATTATCATCTGTCACTTTGAAATGGTATTTTCCTGCAGATAAGCTAGTAAGAGGTCCCAAGAATGGAACACCATCTTTGGTCCATTCAATATCATATGGTTGCACTCCTCCTGATATGATGAGACTGATGGAACCATCTAAAAGATTAACGTGCGGAGTATCTATATGCAGGCTACTCACAGTCAATCCCTGTGGCTCCCTTATAGAGAATGTGTCCAGACTTTGGCAGCCCAATGAATCTGAGAGGTAGACTGAATATTTGCCCTTGGCCTTATTGACAATACAGTTTTCATTAGTTTCGTCATCCCATACAATCGTCACCGGACCTCTTGCATTGCCTGCAGAGAGGCAAATACCTCCGGTAGTATCACCTTTACATTTTACATCTTGAATAATCACTTGTGTAGGTTTCAGTAAGCATCCAACTATATTTATGATAAAGAACTCACTTGTTTTACAGCCATTTACATCAGTGATAGTATAAGAGTGCAATCCATTGAATAAATTTTTAAAGGTCACTATACCTGAATAACTTTTGAATGTATCTACAGCATCAACTTCAATAATATAAGGGGGCGATCCACCGGCTACATTTACCTTTAGTTCTCCATCAGAAGAGAATTCCGATGTAGCATCAGTTATTTTGATCGTCTTAAGAAGAGGTGGCGGGGTATTGATTGTAAAATTGCCAATTGCCTCACAGCCATTTGCATCGGTAATAGAAAGTTTGAAGTCTCCTGCTGCCAGATCACTGGCTTGTAATCCTGTCTGCCCGTTAGACCATTTGGCTATATAGGGAGCCACTCCGCCGCTTACTTCCAGTTCTATTGTACCATTGTTGTCCTGATTACACAGAAGGTGTCTTTTTTGAACATTCGATATCAACAGTTCACAATCGAAAGGAGATACATAAGTTGCAGCTGTAAATTTGCATCCTTTGAAATCAGTGACTGTAACCTCATAATAGCCCGGTTGTAATCCCTGTAAAGTATTGAAGTTGGATCCATTTGACCACAGATAAGTATAAGGTGCATTTCCGCCACTGACCAGTGCCGCAGCGCGTCCATCTTTGGCATGAAGTGCTGATTCACCAACACTTTCTACTAGCAGGAAGAGAGTGTCAGGATCGGTAAGTGTCAGAGTATCTACTTTTGTACAACTGTAGGCATCGGTGACTGTCACGATATAGTCACCTGCTATCAGGTTAGTTCTTGTCTTATCCTTCGAGCCATCCTCCCACTTATATCCGTAAGGAGGCACACCACCATCAGCAAAAACTGAAACCATACCATTGTACCCTCCGGCACAACTGGGGTTTATGAACAGGTTAGTTTTGACTGAGATGGGGGAGGGTTCCCGAATGACTACTGAGTTAGTTACTTCGCATCCTAGAGTGGAGTAGGCCGTCACAGTATAGGTACCCGCTGCCAGGTTATTTGCAGTTGCACCTATCTGTCCATCTGACCAAAGATAAGAGGTTATAAAAGGTATATTAGCTGCTACAGTTGCAGAACCAGTAGCTCCACCGAAGCATTTATTGTTGACGATTTGGGTTGTCTCCAGCTTAAATGTATCCTTATTTAATATATTGGAGGTGGCGACAAAAGTACAACCATTGGCATCAGTTACAGTGACAAAGATCTTACCGGGATGGTTGAATTTAGCCACCACGCCTGTGTCTCCATTAGACCAGATAAAAGAATATGGAGAAATGCCGGAAGATGGAATTACTATAGCTTCTGATTCTACGGAAGAATTACAAGGTATATCAGTCTTAATAATACGTCCAAATACAGGCAATGGTTCACCCACTGTAGTCAGAAGCGATATACTGTCACCTCTGGAATCAGTTATTGTGACCCTATAAGATCCGGCCTTTAAGCTGTCGATTACTGCCAGAGTATCCCCATTCGACCAATAGTATGTATACGGAGTGAAGCCACCGCTATTTGATACTGTCGCAGATCCATCTTTACCTCCACTGCAGCTGACATCAGTATGATTGATACCGCCTGTCAAAGGCAGATAAGAACTTTTGAAATAATATGATTTTTCAGTGATTACTGTTTGATCCCCATCGGGAGTGGAATCATTATTTCCTAAAATAGCAGAAGCGTAGATCTTAAATGACTGACTGGTGACCTCTTGTTGAGGACTTGTCCAGTCTACTTGCCATTCGACTATATTATTGTTAAATATCCCGCCTCCTTGTTGCTCAGCATATTGTCTATAGCGTTCTTGTTCGATTCCAACCCCTGTACCCGGACTTGATAAGACTCCAAATTGCTTCCTATCCTGAGCTACGGCGGTCAACTGAAAGCCCCCTAAAACTGCCGGCCCTGAAAGTGCCGTGAGCCTAATGGTGATTCGGTATGTTTGTTGGGGCAGTATGGTATCGGGCAGGTCAAGAATCTCCAACGTGCCAGAGATGGGATGGTTTGGATCTGCAGCATGGCAGACATTACACGTAAATTCACCGGGTGCACCCGTATTATAGTTGGGAGGGTTATTTACCCAAGAAGCGGTCAAAATTATCGCGATTATCGAAAGTATAAGAATTGAAAATGTTGATTTGTGTAATTTATGCTTCATGTTATAGGAATTTTGTCCTTGTATTTTCAAAGGTAAAGATATTTAGTGCAATTCCGTCTTGCACGCTGAAAAAAGGGCTCTTTCTAGGATAACATAAATCGCAAAAAAAAGATATAAATTAAATTCATCAATTATTGAGGACAATTTTGTCCTTAAATTTGTTTAGAAAAAATAGAAAGTTGCAAATTGTTTATTTAATAGATGTTAAAGTTTTGAAAATCAACTATAATTTGCGAGATTTGCGGGAATGATTTATAAACATATCTAAATTTATTGAAATATGAGTATGAGACCACTTACACTTGGCAAATTTTTACTTTTATTTTCCTTTGCATTTGTTCTTTCGAATTGCGCCAAAGATCCTGATCCCAATCCTTCTCCTGTGTACAAGACTCCTTCCGAGTTGGATAATACAGTAGTGATGACTTGGAATAAGCTCTTTCTGGATGCAGAACGTTTTACTAAAGGATACAAACCACCTGTTTCTGCGCGTGCCATTGCATATATCAATATGATTGGATATGAATCAATCGTACCCGGAATGTCCGATAAATATAATTCTATCGCAAAAATTCAATATGGTCTTAACATGCCGTCAGCACAGGCTGGTAAAAGCTATGCTTGGGCTATTGTTATGAATAATGCTTATAAATACGCATTCAAATTTTTCTTCCAAACAGCACCTTCCGGTCAGCAAATAGCTATCAACCGCACTTTTGAAGATCTGATGAATAAGTATCAACAAGATTTCGATGCCGAGACTATTACCAGATCACTTGCGATGGGACAGGATGTAGCCGAGATTATTATTTCATGGTCGCAAGCAGATGCTATTGGCGACGGTGCCTATGATAAAAATTATGATAATAGCTATGTTCCACCTTCAGGTCCCGGTAAGTGGCAACCTACTAAGCCGGATTACGGGCAGGCACTTTTACCTTATTGGGGAAAGGTTAGAACCTTTGCTTCCAGTGAAAGTGACCTTACTTTAGCTCCACCGGTTGAATTCAGTACAGAACCCGGTTCGGAATTTTATAGACAAGCGAAGCAAATTGAAGAGCTGACTAAGGCGACAATTGCAAATCCTGATGGTGAAGATTTTTGGATCTCTCAGTTTTGGAGTGACGATTGTGCTACACTTACTTTCAGCCCTGCAGGAAGATGGATCGCTGAGACGCATCAAGTTATATCTGAGCAAAATCTCAATCTCGTCGACGCTTCTGTTGCATTTACAAAAGTGTCAATGGCCCTTTGCGATGCTGGTATCGGATCATGGAAAAATAAATTTATCTATAATACCATCAGGCCTGTGGATTATATCTCTCAAGTGTTTGGTGACACTGAGTGGCGTACCATTATGTGTCCAGATGGCACAGGAAACTACTTTACTCCACCTTTCCCGGCTTATCCTTCCGGACACGCTACATTCTCTTCAGCAGCCTGTGGTGTCTTGGCCAATATCTTCGGTGATAATTATGCGATGAATGACAAATGTCATGAAGGTAGAACAGAATTCAAAGGCACTCCCAGACATTTCACCTCTTTTAGTCAGATGGCGGAGGAAAATGCTTACAGCCGTTTACCCCTCGGAGTTCACTTCGTGATGGACGCAAATGGTGGTCTTGAACTCGGTAAAAGAATAGCTACAAAGATCAATCAGATTCAGTTTAAGAAATAATCTTATAAAAATATATAACCGAAGGGTAGGAGTAATCTTACCCTTTTTTGTTTTTAGAGGGGACAGGATCATACCCGTGACCACCCCATGGATGACATCTGCCGATCCGTCGAAGTCCCAACCAAGTACCTTTTAGTATACCCCACTCATTGATAGCTTCTATCATGTAGTGAGAGCAAGTTGGCTTATATCGGCATTTATTAGGGCCAAGTATTGGACTAATGGTATATTGATATACTTTGACCGGAAAAATCACGATCTTCTTTGCTATTTCTTTTCCTTTCATAAACTTAGAGCGTTGGAATCAAAACTGATTTATTCTCTTTTTAATTCCCAATAATCACCAAGTAAGTTATGTGAATTATACTTCAATGTATATATTTATGAATATATTATAAACGAGTCTACATGGGCTCAGAAACTATAAAATCAAAATGTATATGATTAATGATCCAAAAAATATAAGGAATATAATATTGCTGGGACATTCCGGAAGCGGCAAATCCAGCTTTGTAGAGAATATGCTATTTGAGGCTCGCGAGATACAGAGATTAGGATCTGTGGACGATAGTACTTCTACTTCTGACTATATAGACATAGAGAAAGATCGTCATAGTTCAGTGTATTCTTCTCTGATGCACGTAAATTGGAAAAATTGTAAGATCAACATAATTGATACGCCGGGCGCGGATGATTTAGTAGGTGAATGTATTTCATCCATGAAAGTTGCTGATACTGCGCTCATGTTTGTCAATGCCAAATATGGTGTGGAAGTTGGTACTGAATTATTGTGGGAATATGTTCAGGAATTTAAGTTGCCTTTGATTTTTGTAATCAATCATATCGATCATAATCAGGCAGATTTTGAACGCTCCTTAAGCCAGATAAAAAGTAGGTTTGGGCATCGGGTCTTGGAAGTACAGTACCCATTGAAGTCAGGTGAAGAATTTGATACCATTATCGATGCCCTTCGGATGATAGCCTACAAATTTCCTGCCAATGGCGGAAAGCCCGAAAAAATTGCTATTCCTGATAGTGAAATCGAAAGGGCAAATGAAATGCATAATAAACTCGTAGAAGCAGCGGCAGAGAACGAAGAAGGCTTGATGGAAAGATATTTTGAAGAAGGTAACTTAAGTGAGGAAGATCTGGCAAAAGGTCTTACCATAGGATTGGCCCAACAACAGATATTTCCAGTCTTCTGTACGTCAGCAACTCGCAATATGGGCAGTGGTCGAATTATGGGTTTCCTGAACGATATAGCACCTTCTCCGGCAGATAGACCTGAAGAACCACTTACTAATGGTAAGACATTGAAATGTGACCCTGCTCAGCCTACTACCATATTTATTTACAAGACTGTTTCTGAGCAGAATGTAGGAAATGTCAGTTATTTTAAAGTGTATAGCGGAACACTAAATAGTGGTGAAGAACTGGTCAATGTAGAAAATAATACCACAGAGCGATTTAATCACCTTTATGTAACGGAAGGAAAAAATAGGAGTGAAACACCAAGCTTAATAGCTGGAGATCTAGGCGCCACCGTCAAGCTAAAATCCAGCCAAACTAATAGTACACTGAATACAAAGGGCACTGATATCCAAATCAAACCCATTCACTTCCCTTCGTCAAGACATCGAATGGCACTCACACCACCTGAAAAACATGAACTTGAAAAGGTAGCTCGCGCTTTAGCCAATATACATGCTGAGGATCCGACACTTACAGTAGAACACTCCCAGGAACTCAGACAGACAATCATCCATGGACAAGGACAATTGCACCTGGATATAGTCAAGTCTCGTATCGCCAGCAGCTATGGTGTTAACATTAACTTTGAACCTCCTAATATCCCTTATAGAGAAACAATCAGAAAGCCTGCTGATGAAGTCTATCGGCATAAAAAACAAAGTGGTGGTGCAGGGCAGTTTGCTGAGCTTCATATGAGGGTAGAACCCTATTTTGAAGGTATGCCGCCTCCGTCCGGACTTTCGGTTCGTAACACTGAGGAAGAGCCTTTGCCCTGGGGAGGTAAGCTGGTATTTCTCTGGTGTATAGTGGGTGGTACTATTGACGCACGATTCTCTAATGCCATAAAGAAGGGAATTCTTATGAAGATGGAAGAAGGTCCACTGACCGGATCTCGATGTCGTGATATAAGAGTAAGTATATTTGATGGTAAGATGCACCCTGTGGACAGTAACGATATGGCTTTCCAAATAGCTTCTACTATGGCTTTTAAAACAGCCTTTAAGAATGCAGATCCGAGACTGATGGAACCCATAAACAATCTAGAGGTACTTGTACCTGAAGATATGGTGGGAGAAGTCATGAGTGACCTCCAGACTCGCAGAGCTATAATAACAGGAATGGATTCAGATGGTCATTATCAAAAAATTTCAGCCCGTCTGCCTTTAGCTGAAATGACTGATTATTCTTCTGCACTAAGATCCATCACACAGGGCCGTGCTAAGTTTTCCACTGAGTTTTATGAATATAATGACGCTCCACCGGAAGTACAGAAAAATTTAGTTTCCAGCCATTCAGACAGAGAACAATTGCTGGAAAACACACATTAGGTCAATCATTTTCAAATTAAAGATTAATTAATAATTAAAATAAAATGGATGATATATTTTACTAATTTTCTGGAATGTTAAATTGTTTCAAAGGAATCAAGTGTTTCATTGAATAAATCAAATTGCGTATATTTGCACGCCAATTGAATTTTTAATAAGTTAAGTTGGTATTTACTTCTGAAAATAAAATAGTGGAATATAACGACGCTTTTAATAGAAATAACAATATTTACTCCAACAAGATTAAGGCCGGCAAACGCCGAACATATTTCTTTGACGTGAAGCAGACTAAAGGTAATGATTACTTCATTACCCTAACTGAGTGTACGAAGAAATTCAATAGTGAAGAGACTGAGCGTCACAAAATCTTCGTCTATAAAGAGGATTTCAATCGCTTTCTGCAAAGCTTACAGGATACTATTGATTACGTCAAGACAGAATTAATGCCCGATTATGATTTTGACGAATTTGCAAGTCGTCAGGATGTTTACGATCAGAATCTCTCCGATGACGGAGAAAATAAATAGCCTAAAGTTCGAAAGAAATCAGGCTATGGCCTTTTTCTACAGCTTCTCCCACGCCTATATTGATTTTCTTAATCGTGCCCTCCACCGGGCTCTTGATGAGATTCTCCATTTTCATAGCTTCCAATATGAGTAGAGTTTGTCCCTGGTGCACTATATCGCCTTCATTCACACTTATCTTCAGTACCAACCCAGGCATAGGTGATTTCACTTCATTGGTTAGGCTTTTGGGTTTCTCCATCATTTTGATGCTATGGATATCAGCTTCCAGTTTACTTTCGAGTCTGACATGATAGATCTTTTTATTGATTTCTATTTCATATTCTTTGTGTAGATGGTCTTCCTTAAGAATCTTAGCGTTGATATTTTGACCTTTTAGCCTGAGGATTACCTGGTTTCCCTCCTTATTTAAGGTTATTTCACTTAAATCGTTTTCAGTGACTTCAATTATTTTGCTGTTGTTGATTATTGATTTCATTTATTAAACAGAGATTTTGGTAGAATAGGTGATTTTTAGAGGTTAATTTAGACTTTCCCTGAGTTTAGTCTGGACATTGAGATAAGTTCAAAAGCAGTGAATAGCAGGTAAAAGCAAAAGAAGGGAATTACATAATAGATATTTGAAGGGAGAAATTTCCTTTGATAGAATATGATAATACCTCCTGCAGCTATAATCTTAAAGAGTGATATAAACATCGAATATCGAGTAAACAGATATAGATTCTTACTGTGAACTGTCAGTATGGCAATGATATAGTACAAGACGCTTAACAGTGTAAAGAAGGAAATACTTAAAATATAAAATTTAAGATGAGGTTCATAATCAGGATTGCGATTAAACGCCATAGTTATCAGCAGGCTCCCACCGATGACAAGTAATAATCCAATGCTGAATTTAATGAAAGACATACTGTTATTTGCTCAATTCACGTATTAACCTGTACAAATATACCGAAAGAAATATTAGGATAAGAGAGGCTGTAAGATAGGGTGGGTGGTCCGGGTTAAACTTGTGATCTAAAAAATTACCCAGAAAATAGCCGACCAGCACTGCAGCAATAAGTTGGAACCCGAGATTACTGTATTTTATATAGGGTGTAGGCTCAGACTGACTTTCTTTTGGCTCCTCTGCTGGTTCTAAAGACATCGTCAGTCGGATTCATTTTTTACGTCTGACATATGGCACTCGACATTGAATACTGCTCCTTCGTCTATGATAAGCTTAGAAGTATGAACAGTTCCATTTAGAATTGCAGAGCTTCCTACTTCAAGAGAATCCCTGACCTCAATCGTTCCGGTAAGTCGACCCAAGACAATAGCACTCTGACACTTAATATCTCCCTCCACATTGCCACCAGCTCCAAGTATGAATCGAGCGTCGCAATTCAAGTTCCCTTTCAGAGAACCATCAATGCGGATATCATCCGGAGCCTGAATATCACCCACTACACTAGCTCCTTTTCCTATTGAATTTATTGAAAATTCACCATTGGAGTAAGAAGACTTACTTTTAGAATTAAACATGTAGCGGCGTATCGATGAAAGTTATTGCTAGAAAGTAGGACAGTATACTCCCCTCTTCTCAGGTCCACAAATAAGATAACTTAGTGCTATTTCAAAGGCACCATTGCTATTACTTGCAGGTCTCAGTGACGAAATGTTAAGGTCATAACTGAAGCCAACTGAAAACTCATTGTAATCTAATCGAGTGGAAAGTATTAGTGCATCAGCCTCCAGAGCTTTTTCCCAGTGATTGGAGATACGAGTCCACAAGCCAAACTGAATAGCTTGCTTAGACCATCTACTCCTATCGAGCCAAAATCTCAAAGATGTACCGCCATTAACCTGGAAGGAGGGCCCTTGGAAATATACCACTATACCTGGAACAAGGCTGATTTTGTCTGATATCCCAAAATCACCACCAGTATGCGCTGTGATTTTGCTATATAATGGCACATTGGGCCTTTTTGATGTATCTCTGAAAAATGTTTGATTGGGACGAGTCAAATGACTGTATGCGCCACCAATGTAAAAGCTATTCTGTTCATTAAAGGTTGAAAACCAAAGAAGTCCAGCTGATAATTCACCGAACCAAAAACTTGGATCAAATGAATTTAATTCTTCACCGCTGGTACAGGTAGCACAATACTCACCATCTTTAGATTGTAATCCAAATTTCATATTGGTAAAGTTGATACTCCTATTGGATGCACCTCCCTCCACGCCAAAGGCAAGATAATGTGCCGAATGTCGGGAACCTGAGATGTATTTACTGTAACTCACTGCAAGCTGCGGGCTAATGGTAGAAAAGTCTACCTCACCTGCCCGGTCTCCCCAGATATTGATACCATAACCCCAATAATCGTACCTGCCAACTGTGTTTTTTCTATCATAAGACAGTGCAAAAGTATTGAAAGAATTACTTTTCAAGACGCTAGCCCATTGGTTACGATAGTTCAACGTAAAGCGGTCTGTACAATTCATCACACCTGTCAATGCAGGATTGAGATTGAGCGGAGAGCTGTAGAACTGTGAGAAATGTATGTCCTGTGCAGACATAGAGTTAAGGCTCACAAAGCCAAAGATTAAATAGAGTAAAATTTTTCGCATTCGCAAAGTGCTTGTATTAATTATTTAAAATCTTGTTTTAGTAAAGGTATAAAAACTTAACCAATACCAGTATGTTAAAATTCTGTTTTGATTTTATTCTCAATTCAAGATAATATATTGTGTTGAGAATTATAGCTTATTTCAGCAGAATTTCTAAATCTTGATCCGTAATGCTTTCCAAATTACCTTTATATACACCTGTAAATATAGAAACCTCTGCTAGATTTACATATAATAATAGATTTTTATTCATCGGATCCT
Organism: Saprospiraceae bacterium; assembly: GCA_035426385.1. GTDB lineage: Bacteria > Bacteroidota > Bacteroidia > Chitinophagales > Saprospiraceae > Parvibacillus. The sequence goes on along the minus strand of DAOLZQ010000013.1, from coordinate 37,952 downwards.
GCTTTAGTGAGCATATTGCTTCCAAACTCACTGCTGTGGGATTTCACACTTTTTCTAACCCAACCGGGATTACTTATAATCCGCTTAGTATTAGTCAGTCCATTCGAAACATAACACATCAGTCTAAATGGAAACCCACGTACTTAGAAAAGAAAGATGATTTATTCTTTTCGTGGTCTCACCATGGAAGTTTTAAATCCACTTCTGAAAAAGATTTATTGCAGAGAATAGACTTAGCTTATTCCAAGGCGAAGGAATGTTTAACTTCCTCGCCTGTATTAATCCTCTCGTGGGGAACATCAGTAGCTCATGAATTAAAGCAAACCGGTGATATAGTAGCTAATTGTCATAAGTTCCCGGCATCAAATTTTAACTCTTTCCTGATTGAACCTGCGCAAATTGTAGAAGAGTATACTGAGCTGTTTGAGGAACTGCTCGGACTTTACCCCGATGCTACTATATTGCTGACTATAAGCCCGGTACGACACCTGCGAGATGGCCTGATCGCGAACCAACGTAGCAAGTCTGCTCTCCATTGGGCGGCTCATGAATTACTACGAATCTTCCCGGACAATGTTTTTTATTTTCCGGCTTATGAATTGATGATAGATGAACTGAGAGACTACAGATATTACGCTAGAGACCTGGTTCATCCGAATGACCTGGCTGTAGATTATATTTTGCAGAAATTTATAAATAGCTATTTCTCAAATCAAGAAATTGAGATTTTGACAGAAATAGAGCAGTATAATAAATTGAAAGCACACCGTATTCTATTTCCAGAAAGTGAACAAGCCCTGGATCACATTGATAGGGTGGAGGCAACTTATATAGGACTACGTGAAAAGTACCCCCAGGTGATAATTCAAGCACCTACTTAGTAACCTATCTTCTTTTTCGCTTGAGTAATTGACTGTTTAATCCTAATCATCTTGAGCGCTGCTATTGCGGCCTCTTCTCCTTTGTTTCCTTTTTTGCCGCATGCTCGCTCTTTGGCTTGAGCTTCATTGTTAGTGGTAAGGACACCAAAAATTACAGGAAGATTACTAAAGATACTTAGTTGCATTATCCCGGATGAAACTGCTCTGTTTATATGTTCATCGTGGGATGTCTCTCCCTTGATGACACATCCCAGACAGATAACTGCCTGTATTTTGTTCTGTTCCATCAATATTTTAGCACCGAGGGGAAGTTCGAAGGATCCCGGTACTTCAAGTGAGATTATGTTTTCGGGCTTTATTCCATTCGACACCAGATTATCAATACATGCCGTGCGTAAAGCTTCGATTATCAAATTATTCCACTCTGTAAAAACGAGTCCTATCTTGACATCAGGAAAGTCACTTTCTGAAAATAATACTTTTTTTAACCCTGTCTTTGCCATTTTTATATAAATAAAGGGTATTTATTCAAGCAATACTTATTTAGCTCCTGAAAGAAGCTTTAATCGCTCTATGTGGGCTTCTGCAGGTGTCGATTCAGCTGAACGTGGATATGTCTCACGCAAGTGTGTATAAGTTTTTTCAGCTTCTGCGTACTTTTTCATTTTCTCCTGGAACATAGCCAATTTCTTATAGACATATGGTCCCGTAGACTCATCTTTAGACAATTTGGCGGCCTTAGAATAGTAATCCAATGCCTTTTGATCGTTATTCTTTTCCGAATAAGCATCACCCAAGGCAGCATATTTCATTGGTGCCAGTAAGTTCGAACCTTCTTTATAAGATTCGAGGTATTGAATTGCTTTATCATAGTTTCCGAGGTTAAGGTAACAGATACCGGCGTAGTATTTTGCTAGATTTCCGCTTTTTGTTCCGCTATAATTGTCAGCAATTTTGATGAAACCAGTACCACCCACCCCAGGATTGGTCAGGGCTAGCTGGAAGGAATCTTTATCGAACATAAATTGTGCCTGATACATTTGATCAACTGCTCGTTTGTCCTTAGGACCTACGATCCAGTTCTTGTATCCGAAATATACGGCAACTATTAATACAATACCTCCAACGATTCCCAAAATAATGTTTTGGTTATCTCTGAAGAAATCAAGCGCTTTAGTGCTTTTGTTGTTATTCATACTCATGAAAAGTCAAAATTTGCGCAAAGATATATATTTAGTTCATATTTAATACATTTACATGGTCAATAACGGAGTTGAATATAATTCCGTCATTTACTTAAACCCCAGACTATAGATATGAATAATATTTTAACCATTGCCAGAAGAGAGTTCGTAACCAGGGCCTTCCGCAAGAAGTTCATCTTGATAACTGTATTGACACCCGTATTTTTGGCTGTATTTTCGATACTGGTAGGCGTGATAATGTCTTACAAGGATGATTCAGGCCTCAGGGTAGGTCTTATCGATCCAGATAAGGTAGTACCCGATTCTGTTATTAAATATCAAAACCTGGATCTGATAAGGCTTGAGGGAGAAGCCACTCAATATAAGGATAGTATAGGGAAAAGTTTGACAGGTATTTTGACTTTTCCGAAAATAGTTAAAGGGCAGCATAGTAAATATAAGATCGGATACCTGACTAATGATCGAGTCAATATCGACGTCAAGTTCAGTTTAGAGAAATTTGCCGAGGAATATATTCGTGCCAGAAACCTACAGGTAGCCGGGCTGCAGCAGTCGGAAATCGATATGTACAATGAACCTGTGGAGTTGGAGAGTAAGAGTATAGATTCTAAGAAAAATACTGGTGGGGAAGTAGCTGCCGGTATAGGTGCTATCTTAGGGTTACTTCTTTATTTGCTCTTGACCATCAATGGGGGCATGATAATGAGGAGTGTGATGGAAGAAAAGACTAATCGTATTATTGAGGTTATGATTAATACTGTCAAGCCGGAACAATTGATGATGGGAAAAATTCTTGGTGTTGGTATGGTTGGTATATTTCAGGTACTGGTTTGGCTCATAGTCACACCTATTATGTTTGGTGTTGCACTAAAGTTTTTCGGTATGGAGGGAGCTGGCGTAAGTGAGCAAATGGCTATGGGAGGGCCCAATGTATCCACTTCGGCTATGTCAGGTATGTCCACCGAGTTGTTTTCTCAACTGTCTAGTATTAATTGGTTTATGCTCATACCTTTGTTTCTCCTGTTTTTCATAGCAGGCTACATGTTGTATGCCAGCCTTTTTGCAGCAATGGGATCTACTGTAGGAGATGACCAGGGAGAGGGTCAGTCTCTGGTATTTCTCATCATTATGCCGCTGATCTTTGGAATGTACATTGGTTTTTCTGTTGTCAGGGCGCCAGACAGCCCATTGGCTTTTTGGAGCTCCATGATTCCTTTCTTTTCCCCGATCGTGATGCCGGCGCGGCTGGCTTTTAATCCACCGATGTGGCAGGTATTTGTAAGTCTCGGACTGTTGATCGGATCTGCTGTATTCTTTGCCTGGTTATCTGCGAGGATCTACAGGGTAGGGATATTGATGTATGGCAAAAAGGCAAATTTAAAAGACATCAGAAAATGGATCTTTCAAAAATAGAAAATGGCAAGCTCTTTTGCCCACCATTTTCTCAATTATCTATTAACCTAAAGACTTATTTTTATGGAGAGACTACGAATAGAAAGTTCTCCAAATAATTGGATAACGAGCAAATGATATGTTTCGCTGCCTGGTCTATTCGATATTATTCAGGGAATTTATTTCAATGCTGCTTATTTAATATGAAGCAACCTTTAAGTACTAAGTGTTGAAAAGAAGCATACATTTTATCATCAATCCTATTTCAGGCAACGCAAGTCAAGGTAAGGAAGTTACAAAGTTTGATTGGAGCCGTATATTTTGCGAGAATCAATTTGATCTGCGATTTCATTTTACTACACACGCAGGACATGGTGCACAGTTGACTGATGAATTACTTCTCCTACGTCCACATATGATAGTAGCATGTGGCGGTGATGGAACTATCAATGAAATCTCCCGCCAAATGGTAGGCTCAGAAATTCCATTGGGCTTAATCCCAAGAGGTTCAGGTAATGGTTTTGCTACGCATCTTGAGATCCCCTCAAATTTGGAAAAGGCTGCAGAAATCCTACGACGTGGTAGAGTAGGGAAGGTGGATACCGGAATTATTAATGATCGGCTGTTTTTAAGTAATATAGGTTTAGGCTTTGCAGCAGAGGTTATCGAACAATACAGTAACTTACCCGGTAGAAGATTTCATACTTACTTTAGGGCTGGTTTAAGCGCTTTGGGCAAAGTAAGCCAGAATGAATTATATCAATTGTTAGATTCTCAGGGAAAAGTATGCTTTGCTGCCAGTCAGATTATTGTAGCCAATTCGAATATGCTGGGGTATGGAATTTCTGCTACTCCTGCTGCATCATTGATGGATGGGATGCTGGATGTGGTAGCATATCAGCCGGGTAATATTTTCGCTTTTCTGATTTTCTGCTTCCAAATTCTCAATAAGACACACATGAAGAATAAAAGTGTATTTAACGCACAAATGACTGAACTGACACTTACGCGCCAAAATGGAAGCATAAGTAAAATTCAGATAGATGGAGAGCCATGGACTACAACAGTATCAAAATTCAAAGTCCGTATAAGCCCACACAGTCTAAAAATAGTTATACCTTAAAAAGGAATCTAATATGAAAGGAACAATCATAGCCATTGGAGATGAATTATTGCTCGGTCAGGTCTTGGACACCAACACAGGTTGGATAGCCGCGCAGTGTGCTACACTTGGCATCGATATCATCAGCGCGGTCACTGTCCCGGATGTAGAATCGAAGATTATAGAAGTAGTTAGATATCAGTTGCAAGAAAGTGACTTAATAATCACTACCGGAGGACTTGGCCCCACCTCCGACGATCTTTCACTGGCTGCGATAGCCAAAGCTCTGGAATTGCCTCTGGAATATGATGATCCATCCTACCAGCGGATAGTAGCTTATTTTGCTACCCGACAGCGAATCGTGGGCGAAGAGCAAAAAAAGCAATGTTGGCTGCCTGCGGGTTCAGTACCATTGGATAATGATCTAGGCACTGCACCCGGTATATTTTTGAATTATGAGGGAAAAATACTTGCTTCTTTCCCGGGAGTGCCTCAGGAAATGAAACATTTGTTTAAAGATCGCTTTTATCCACTTATTGCAGTTAAATTAAATCACTCCTTTGTCATACACCAAACCATTCTTACCGCAGGTGTGGGTGAGACTGATGTAGCCAAGGAATTAGCAGATATTCTTACGGATCTGCCTGCACAAGTTTCAATGGCCTACTTACCTTCAATCGGAATGGTACGACTTAGGCTGACAGCTAAGGGTCAGGATAAAAAGGAATTGGAAGAAATGGTGGATAAACCATTTAAGCAAATGGTGGAACGGCTGGGAGATAAGGTTTATGGATTTGGTACAGAGACTTTGTCAGGGATAATTGGTAAATTATTGAAGGAAAGGAATATGCAACTTTCGCTCGCAGAGAGTTGTACAGGTGGTCGTATTGCAGCAGAAATTGTCAGTTCGAGTGGTTCTTCTGCTTATTTTAAAGGTGGTATAGTTGCTTATTCTAATGAGGCTAAGATGAAGGTCCTACAAGTAGATGAGAATACAATAGCAAAGCATGGTGCAGTAAGTCATGAAGTCGTAATTCAGATGGCTACCGGGGTATTAAATTTGCTCAATGCGGATATAAGTTGCAGTATATCAGGAATAGCTGGCCCTGATGGAGGTAGCCCGGAAAAACCGGTAGGCACTTGTTTTATTGGAATAGCCCGCAAGGGAAAAGAGCCCAGATCTATACATTATGTATTTAATAGAGATCGTGACATAAACATGATTTATGCTGTAAATCGAGTCATGAATGAGCTTCGCCTTGAATTGCTTCAGGATTAATCCGTAGTCGGCGGAGAATCATCCCTATTTCGTGGAGGCTTTGCGTCGTCACCATTGTTCGGTTTTTCACTTCTATTATGTCTGTTCGATCGGGGATTGCGGTCACCTGAGCGTCTAGAATCAGGTCGTCTCTCCGAATTACCTCTGCTCCTATTACGATCCTTGTTCTCAGGATTATTGTTAGAAGTATAATCATTATTGTTTTGATCTTGACCCGTTGGTTTGTTTTGATCTTGACCAGCTGGTTTGTTCTGACCTTGACCAGCTGGTTTGTTCTGACCTTGACCTGATGTAAATCGTTTTTCTCTGTTGTCTGGTCGATTATCTCGTTGATTATTACCAGGTCGCTGTTTATCACGATTTTCTCTGGGTCCGTCCTCACTGTTACTGCGCTGTGTTGGATTATTTGGATCATTCCGCATGGATTGATTTCTCTCAGGTCGCTCGCGACGGCCTCTGGTATCGGATCTTGTATTGTCACCTTGGCCCGGCCGTTCTCTAGGTTTATTTTTCTTTCTTCGGGGCGGGTCCGGTTTAAGCTCAATATGGCCGGTTAACTCTTCGTCTTGCAATTCTTCTTTATCAAATTGTTCGATCACTGTTCCAGTGATTTTCTGAGGTATTTTTCCTTCTTTTATTTCTTTTTGCAGTGAGATGACGTGATCTACCGTAAGGGCTATGAGATTACTTCTCCCACGTTCGTCCTTCACGAGATAGTACATTATCTTTTTGAAAATATCCGTCTTGAATAACTTTGCATATCCTCCTACGTGCTGAAGTGTCTCTGCCCGGTTTGGAAATGCTTCTAAAGCTTCGATATAGACATCGAGTTCATAATTCAGACAGCACTTTAGTCGGCCACACTGCCCTGAGAGTTTGGCCTGATTGATTGCCAGGTTTTGGTACCGCGCTGCACTGGTGCTCACTGAGTGAAAGTGTGTAAGCCAGGTGGAACAACATAGTTCACGACCACAAGATCCTAGTCCTCCTATTAAGCCAGATTCTTGCCGGGCTCCGATCTGCTTCATCTCAACTTTAACTCGGAACTCTTTTGCAAAGTGGCGGATTAATTCACGAAAATCGACCCGACCATCTGCTGTATAGAAAAATATGGCTTTTTTTTGATCTGCACGAAAGATAATCTCGCCTATTTTCATCTCGAGTGCTAATGTGCGTGCTATCGCTCTCGCTCTGACTAGAGCTGACTTATCTCTACTTATAGCCTGACGTACTTTTTCAAGGTCTTGTTCATTGGCTATTCGTTGCACATATTTATAACTTCCCTCCGGATTGACTTTTTTCTTTTTCATCTGAAGTAGCACCAGATCTCCTTTAAGTGAGATCTCTCCAACATCGTATCCTCCGTCAGCTTCTACTACTACCACATCTCGAGTCTCAGCTTGAAGTGGATGCTGAAGGTGAAAAAATTGTTTTATGGCTCCATTCCGAAATGAAACTTCTACCAAATCGGATGCTGTGGGATCTTCATATTCAGAAGTGGTCAACCAATCGTAGGTATTTAATTTATTACACCCACCTGTACTACATCCACCATTACTCTGACATCCACGGGGTTTGCCCCCTCCACTTATACTGCACGTTTCGCACGACATATTATTTATATTTAAAGCAGTCTATATAACTGCGACAGGTTTTAAGAGCAACTGGTGTAATTCAATTGAAGTACTCAATAGCTGAATCTTCATATTACAGTTACGCTCGACAAAATATATTTCATTTTCCAAAATTTTGGTTAGTCTTTCGACTTTCTCAAAATCCATTAAAGGTATTAAATTTTTCAAAGTTAATTTCCAATCTGAAGATAATCCGGCGTCATAGTCCGGGTTCCACATACATCGCGACATCTCCTGCATGAAGTGAATCCCAAAGCTGAGTATGTACTTCTGGACTTCTTTATCATACCGGGCAAATTGATCACACCAATCCACTATTTCTTTGCGATTCATTAAATAGCACTTCCGCAGCCAGTTGATAAATACCTCATTATAGTTCTGATTGTCCTCACTGAACAGTGAGAGCGCTTCCATCACATTTCCATTGGCCATGGCAGCAGTGATGGTGGCAATTTCCTGATCTTTACCAAATTGGTTATGCAGGATATCAGCCAGATGTGTTGTTTCTACCGGTGGTACTTTGAATAATTGACATCTGGATAGGATGGTATTCAATACTTTATCACTTTCTTCTCCGACAAAGATGATATAAGTCGCCTCAGGTGGCTCTTCAATGATTTTTAGCAAGCGGTTACCTTCACGTGCCAAATATTCCGGCATCCATATGATCATAACTTTTTGATCACTTTCATATGGTCTCATTGACAGCTCTTTGACTATGCGCAAGCACTCCGCCACATTGATATTTACTTGCTTATTGCTGTTTTCACCACTTTTGGCCCATTCGAATATATTCATGTAAGGATTTGCCTCGAAGGAGTCTTTCCATTCTGTCATACAGTCCTCGCATTGGTTGACTTCTGCTGTTTTTACAAACGGAAAGGAGAAAAGAATATCAGGATGGTTGAAATGTCCTGACTTAATACACGATATACATCTCCCACAACAATCATCTGTGAGTGGGCTTTCACATAGAAGCATTCTAGCAGTTGCATAGGCCAAGCGCAACTTTTCGTTGCCTTCATTGCCTAAGTATAATGCAGCATGAGGAAATCGATCATTTGTGATCAAGTGTGTGATGGATCGCTTGACCTCTTTACAACCTTTGATGTCTTTAAAACTGAACATTGAGTGTAAAATTAATGATTTTCATAAGAAGCGGAACGAAAGACAATTTGACACTCTAATAGAATTGGCATACAAGTTGAGATATAATAGACAAAATAAAAGGTTTTATGGAAAAAGGACAAATATCAGTAAGTACGGAAAATATATTTCCGATAATCAAAAAGTTTCTCTATTCTGAGCATGAGATATTTCTTAGAGAGTTGATTTCCAACGCTGTAGATGCAACTTCAAAGCTCAAGACTCTTTCTTCGAAAGGTATAGCAAAGGGAGAGCTTGGAGACCTGACTATTGAAATCATACCTAATAAGGAAAATGGGACTCTGACTATCAGGGACAAAGGAATTGGGATGACTAAAGATGAGGTAAAGAAATACCTTAATCAGGTTGCATTCTCCTCTGCACAAGAGTTTATTGAAAAATTCAAAGATGAATCAAACATAATAGGCCATTTCGGCCTTGGGTTCTATTCCGCTTTTATGGTATCAGATAAGGTCGAAGTGGACACCTTGTCATATCAGGAAGGAGCTGAACCGGTCATTTGGTCATGTCTGGGGGATACGAATTTTGAATTACGATCTTCTGATAAAAGTTTTAGAGGGTCAGACGTCATATTACATTTGTCAGATGACTCAAAAGAGTTTTTAGAGGAAAGCAAACTGCAAGAATTATTGGATAAGTTTTGCAAGTTTCTGCCCATCCCTATCAAATTGGGAACAAAGAAAAAAACCATTGAAGAGGGAGAAGGTGATGATAAGAAAGAGCGTGAGATAGAAGTTGATAATATTATCAATAATACCTCTCCGCTGTGGAAGAAAGCACCCTCTGAGCTGAAAGATGAGGATTATGTTTCATTTTACAATGAACTTTATCCTTACAGCAGGCCACCACTTTTTTGGATCCATCTCAATATAGATTATCCTTTTAATCTAACCGGTATTCTATATTTTCCTAAAATAGAGAGCAATTTTGATGTTCAAAAAAATAAGATTCACTTATATTCCAATCAGGTTTTTGTCACTGATGATGTGAAGGAGATTGTTCCCGAATATCTGATGCTGCTGCATGGAGTGATAGACTCACCTGATATTCCACTCAATGTTTCCAGGTCTTATTTACAAGCTGATCCTCAAGTACGGAAAATAGCTGGTTATATTACCAAAAAGGTTGCTGAGAAACTAGCTGATCTATTCAAGCAGGATCGTGCAGCCTTCGAAAGTAAGTGGGATGATATCGGTACTTTTGTCAAATATGGTATTCTATCTGATGATAAGTTTGCGGAGAAAGCAATGGCTTTCACTTTATTTAAGAATCTAGATGGAAAATACTTTACACTTGAAGAATATCAGGAACTCATCAAGGATACCCAGAAGAATAAGGAAGGAAAATCAGTCATACTTTACACAACACGGCCTGATGATCATCACTCTTATATTGAATCGGCAAAAGCAAAAGGATATGATGTTATCCAGCTAGACCAGGTGATAGACAACCACTTCATTCAACAGCTCGAATATAAAAATCAAGAAGTTACCTTCAAGAGAGTTGATTCGGATGTAGTAGAGCATCTCATCGAAAATGAAGATGCTGCGGTAGAGGTACTAACTGATTCGGAGAAAGAAAAAGTTACGGGTATCTTCAAGAATGTAACCGGTAAGAGCATGGCACAGGTAGAGGTGAAGTCACTGGGTAGTGAAGATCAGCCTGTAGTCATAGTGAAGCCAGAGTTTATGCGCCGTATGACAGAGATGCAGATGATGTCTGGTATGGGCCAGATGGGTGGTATGCCGGAGATGTTTACCGTGGTCGTGAATGCAAATAATCCGATCATTGCAGATCAATTACTTAAAGAATCTGATGCTGCTTCGCAGGAGAAATTAGCCAAGTATTTATATGATTTGGCGAGACTTAGTCAGCAGATGTTGACAGGTCAGGAGCTTAGTCAATTTATAAAGACTAACCTGGAGCGGTTAAAGCAATAAGATTTAGAATGTTCTTCGTTTAAGATTACCTCAGTATATGTAAATGTGCTGAGGTTTTTTTATTTGTACAATGGAACTTGCAGGAGATTCTGTAAGATCTTAAGACCATCCTCATTGCCCAAAACTGCGTCGGAGGCTCTCTCCGGATGTGGCATCATGCCAAATACATTACGTCGTATATTGCATATCCCGGCGATGTTGTCCAAAGAACCATTCACATTGGCTTCAGCAGATATTTTTCCCTCACTATCGCAATATTTAAATAGAATCTGATCATTGCTCTTTAATTCATCCAAAGTTGGTGCATCAGCATAATAGCGTCCTTCTGCATGAGCAATGGGAATACTGAGTACTTCGCCTTTCTCAAGACTGGAGGTCAAATCTGAGTGTGTGCTCTGTACTGAGAGGTGAATATTTTTACAAATAAAGTTTTGGTCCCTGTTCCGAAGTAGCACTCCGGGAAGCAGATGTGATTCACACAGAATCTGAAAACCATTACAGATACCAAGGACATTTCCACCGGCCTTTGCAAACCGCGTGACTGACTTCATCACCTCAGAATACCTAGCTATAGCACCACAACGCATATAATCACCGTATGAAAAACCGCCTGGGAGTATTATCCAATCTTCTGAATCAAAATCTGAAGGAATTGTATCCTTATGCCAGATTGGTATGGACTCTATACCCAGAACTTGCTCCATTACGTGGAGGATGTCATGGTCACAATTTGAACCCGGAAAAATTAAAACGCCTGCTTTCACTTTATGTAGTTATAATATGTATTGAAATAAGAACGATGTGGCTATTAAAATGATATGTAGAACCTCCGCTATTTGTTTGTTTTCTATAGCTAATATACTGAATCCTAATAGGATACCTACAGGTACACTCATGACCAAAAGATGGTCTAGTCTGATACCGGGTTGAAATAAGAAAGTGAGCGCACTAAATGCAATAAACCAAAACAACACTTCTACTTTCCGCTGGGCGTGGACACTATTTTTCTTGCCATAATTATTGAAATTTAGTAGTATATAAAGTAGAATAATACCAAATACAATTATTTTAATATAGGTAATGTAATTCATAGGAACGAACCAGTCCAGCCATTTCAGATTATTAAAGAACATTTCCTGAAACATAGGTAACTGATCGATAAGAAAATAATAAGTGGCAGTGAGGAAAATCGGTATCACGAAGCCGATTATATATTGAATACGTTCTACAAATTTGAATGCTTTTACGACACTAAACCCCACCAATCCGGCTACAAAAAAAATACCGTAACTAAAATCCAGCATCATAGCCATTCCTGCAAAGATCCCGGCATTGAAAACGTTTGAGTTTGGGCCATTCTTTTTGTAAGCGCTGAAAATATTAAATAGCATGAGAATGACCGCAGTATTAGCCAGTAGTGCAGGTGAAAAATAATTGAAATCGGGAAAGAGAGTTACTACTAAAATATAGAATAGACCTGCAAACATGCTATTTTCCCGTGTGATCTTATTTTTATTTACCATCGCAATGATGATAACAGCCTGTATGAATATCAGTAGAGTTCCTATAATATTAGTAGTCAGATTATTGAAACCCACTGTACGATATATTAACTCACTAAGTGGATCCGTGGAGAGGGGCTTCCAATTGGTCTCACCAAAAAAAACCGCCAGACGCAGCAACAGGCAGTACAACAATAAAAAGATATAACTAACTGGTTGTTCCTTTCTGAATAATTCCAGCACTTAATGAGATATTTACGTGTCAACAAAGGTAGAATAATTAAGCTATGCGCCTAATTAATATTAATTTTTCCATATACTTACTTTGATTGCGAAATGAACAAATATCAGATGAATTTATTCCTTATACTAAATAAGCTCCACTCTTTCTTTTACTTTTACCGAAGTGCTTTTTATTAAAAATGTAATATTGAGAGTTTATTTATTCTTGCTTTTAATTATTTCCACGTTCTGCACAGTGGAAGCACAAAGAATACAGCGCGAAAGCGGAGTTGTACTTAAACTGGGATTGACTGGAACATCCTTTAATCCGGGACATTCTAAGTTACTTTCCAGTATGCGTACGGGTTATACATTTGGATTTGATGGTCTCTTTTATGATGGTTGGTTACTCATCCAGCCGGGACTGCACGCTAATCTGTATAATGATGGCAACGATCGTTTCTTTGGTTCTCTTGAAAAGCCTTTTGATAAGATAGTACACACTAAAAACTGGACATTACATTTGCCGCTTCGCATTGGGCTGAATGTGCTCGACACACGTGCCGTTAGGTTTAAGGTCACCGGAGGAGTTTTTGCAGATTACTCCCCCGAAGGACTTGATCTTCAAGCGGATGGATACTCACAGCCACTTCGTTACTTCAATATAGGCTGGACTGCAAATGCAGGACTAATTATATTGCCCTTCTCAATTGAGGCTGATTATGGCAGAACATTTAATAAATTTAGCCCCGATAGCAATTTTTCTAAAGAGGCCTTTGCGCTCTCCCTTGGCATTATCTTCTAATTTTAGTAGAGAGTCCCCACTGAATAGGTGCTTGCATTAAAAGGGCTTACAACACTATGACTTTCTTGTTGGTAATATTGCCATTATGACCGAAAAATTGAATCAGATAGATGCCCTGTGCTATGTGTGCAGGCAGGCTTATCTGTCTGCTATACTTATTGAAATTTAACTCCATTTGTGTCCCCTGAAAGTTCATTAAAGCTATCTTTTCAATATTTTCAGAAGTCTCATAATATATTACCTCATTACGTCTTACGATATTGGGATAGATATCTACAGCCAATAAGGGGACTATAGGTCTAAAAGCTTTGTTAGTCTGGATATTTGTACTGTAGAAATTTACGCCGCCCCTGATATTTCCTTTGATCAGCTCGAGTGTATTGTCGTCGTTCAGATCGGCTAGAACAGGGTGACTTAACCTGCCGTCAAACCCATTGCCTTCACAACAGTTGACCCTGCTAAGTATAGCTTGGGGATCATTTGTAATGCCTTCGAACCAATACACTTCTCCGGATTTGCCACCGGAGATCAAATAAGTTTTGTCTTGTATCTTCTGAAAATGCACCGTAGCGTCACCTTCTATCTCTGCTGGCTCCTGTACTGAGATCCCTCCATACGGATAAACATTAGGCGACATATTAAACTTGGGTTCAAACTGAGGTGTGGTGGGTGTACCATTGTTGATAAATAGTGCAAATCGGCCACTACGGTCACCTATAAGTATATCCATATCTCCGTCACCATCTATATCAATCATACCGGGTGCAGCACGTGAGGCCACTTTAATATTTTGATATGGGTTTTCGAGAAATTCGAAATTAAGTGGTTCGGGGCTTTTGGTAGTGCTTTCAAATCTCATAATGGTGCCTTGAATTGTGCCAATCAGTAGGTCTATAAATCCATCGTCATCAAGGTCACCTACTGTCGGTTGATAGGTGTAGTTTTGACTGCCTAGTGCTTTTAACCCTAAATAATCATTATCTGCCAGCTTAAATTTTAGCTCATCAGTTGTAGATTCATTCAGGTACAAGGTAAGACCGGAGACATAGTTATCACCATCCTTAGTCAGATCATTTCCGGCAATAATGTCGGGTTTTCCATCTGCATTGACATCGATAATAACAGGGTGAAATCCACTTCCTAAATCTATGGTGGCGTCTTGTAGAAAGTTGGAGTCTACTAGTTCATACTGATCTCCGGCGACGTGGCGCAGCAGCCAGTTCATCTTGCTTTCGTCTACCAGCGTGCCTGAGTTGCTTGTAAATAGCAAGTGCTCGTTTTTGTCCGGAAATGGATTCAATAGGTAAGTAGCAGGAAATACACCTACCTTGATTCCGCCTATAGAGGCGGGGAAATCATGGTGATTTTCTGTGATAAAGGATTTTATATCTGTACCTGTATTGCGCAAGAAATTTACATTTTCAAAAGATATATCTCCCAAAAGTATATCCTGTAGGCCATCATGATCAACATCATAAATGAGTGTCGTAGAGCCGGAGTGTCTCCGTTCAAGGGGTGGCTCCTGAAATGCATTGGCGCATAGATTGGGGTTGCTGCTCATATTTATCTCATTGGTGAAGGCATTTTCTAGAAATTTTCCATAGCAAACATCTTTTCGGGTATAGATCAGAGAATCCAATGAATATCCCTTTTCAACGGCCATATTCTGATAAAATTCCAGATAGGTACCATCCGGGTTAAAGGTAAAAATGTCTAGATCTTGGTCACCATCAATATCTTTGATACATGCTAAATCTATCCCTGAAACATATATATTTAATTTGCCCGCATTAGGTGATTGAAAATACAGAATATTAAATTCACCCTGTTGCAACTGTACCAAACTAAACTTTATGATTCCCGCTTCCATGTATCCGCGCCAAACTTGAAATCCACCCGCACCCTCTTGCGGATAGCTAAAAATATCAGGTACTCCATCGAGGTTATAATCCTTTAGTATCACCCAATTACCCAATCTAGGAAATGCAATAGGTGGATGTATATCGACTTTATATTGTGAGGTCGCTGTTTCATATTTATATACAATAAAGCACTCGCCGGCCTTGTCAAAAACAATTATCTCGTCCATCGCATCTCCATCAAGATCAAATTGGTAAAACATCGGGCTGTTCATGCCACCTGCTGCGGCATTGAATAGAACTTCATTATCATTTAAAAACACCGGATTGATTTTACTAAATTCCTGAGCAGAAACTAGGATAGTACTAAAAACAAAGATTGTCAAGAGAAGGAAATTGTAAATAGCATTCATTTGATCTATTTTGAGGTAAACGACTGGGAAGCAAATTAGATGTAATATTAATCCCGGATTCTGACAATGTTTATTATTGGCGACAATAAATAGTTGAATAGGGTAGGTTAAATCAAGTATGTGCAGATAAGTTTACCTTTGTATTCTTAATGAATAGTAAAAGTAAGGTTATCTATGAGCGAGAATGAAAGTTTGAATTTTTTGGAGCAGATTGTAGAGCAGGATCTGGAAAATAACGTCCACGGTGGCCGGGTAGCCACCCGATTTCCACCAGAGCCTAATGGTTACCTTCATCTTGGTCATGCTAAGGCGATTTGCCTTAATTTTGGATTGGCAGATAAATATAAGGGTACTACCAATCTTCGCTTCGATGATACCAATCCATCTACAGAGGAGACAGAGTATGTAGATGCGATCAAAGAAGACATCCGTTGGCTGGGTTTCGACTGGGAGCATGAATTTTACGCCAGCGATTATTTTGACCAGCTATATGCTTTTGCTGAGCAATTGATTCTTCAAGGTGATGCTTTTGTCGATGATTCCAATCCGGAACAGATCGCGGCAGGCAAGGGATCACCGACTGTACCCGGAGACAACAGCCCCTTTCGCGAGAGATCGATTGACGAAAATCTGGACCTCTTTCGACGCATGAAAGCAGGTGAGTTTGCAGAAGGATCTAAGGTGCTGCGAGCAAAGATAGATATGTCTCTTCCCAATATGCTCATGCGTGACCCGGTGATATATAGGATTAAATTCGCCCATCACCATCGTACAGGCGATCAATGGTGCATATATCCGATGTATGATTTCGCACATGGGCAGAGTGATAGCATCGAGCGGATCACACATTCTATTTGTACTCTGGAATTTATTCATCATCGGCCTTTATATGATTGGTTTATTCAGAAGTTAGGGATATTTCCTTCTCATCAGTATGAGTTCGCACGACTCAATCTGAATTACACAGTGATGAGCAAGCGCCGATTGCTACAGTTAGTTCAGGAAGGCTATGTAGATGGTTGGGATGATCCCCGTATGCCTACTATCTCAGGACTGCGACGCAGAGGCTTTACACCCGCTAGTATTCGTGATTTTGCTAGTCGTGTAGGTATAGCTAAGCGGGAAAATGTGATAGATATAGGATTACTTGAATTCTGTGTACGGGAAGATCTGAATAAAATAGCGCTCCGCAAAATGGTTGTGCTGGATCCTTTATTGGTTACCATCACCAATTGGCCGGAAGGTCATACAGAATGGCTGGAAGCAGAAAATAATCCTGAAGATTCAACTGCCGGCGAACGAAATCTTCCCCTGACTGGTCAGTTTTATATTGAACGGGATGATTTTATGGAAATACCTGAAAAAAAATACTTTAGATTAATACCTGAGGGTATGGTAAGGCTAAAGCACGGTTATATCATTAAGTGCGATGAGGTCATCAAAGATGGCGACGGGCAGCTATCAGAATTAAAAGTCACTTACTATCCCAATAGCAGGTCTGGATCAGATACTTCTAGCCTTCAAGTGAAGTCGACAATTCATTGGGTAGATGCCACTCATGCTGAGGATATGGAGGTCAGGATATACGATCGACTATTCAAAGTGGAGAATCCGATGAGCGAAGACAATGATTTTAAGACATATATCAATGAGAACTCGCTTCAGGTCATTCAAAATGCTAAAGCAGAGCAATCAATTTCAAAATTAAAGCCTGGAGAACATTGTCAATTCCTAAGAAAAGGTTATTTTACGGTTGATAAGAATTCTACCGCAGCACACATCACTTTCAATAGGACAGTAGGGCTCAAAGATAATTGGAAAAAAAATTGACGCTATGAAAATAAGGATTTACAAAAATTCAGTTAGGTTTAGATTGGACATGGAAGACATCGAGCAGTTAGATGCGACTGGTTTAGTTACTGCTGCTACTCCCTTTGGATTTGGACAAAATCATGTATTGACCTATATGGTGGCTCTGGTGGATCTGACCGATATCAATGTATCGCTTGAAGGTCAGAATATCACCCTCAGTATCCCCATCGATATGGGTAAGGAGTGGATCAAGAGCGCTGACCTGGGCTTGTATTACAAGAAAAAATTCGGTGATGATCAGTTGGATATCATCATCGAGAAAGATCTCAAATGCCTGGATAATACCCATGAAGATCAGAGTAAGATGTTTCCCCATCCTAAAGCCGACTAAATCTGCAGTCTGAGCTGAGTTATTGGGAAGAAAAGTCGCTTATCGGTAGTCCTGATTTTGTGATTGTTGGGGCGGGACTTGTCGGTCTGTTTACAGCTTTTTTTCTTAGAAAAACAAATCCCCTAGCTCATATACTTGTTTTAGAGCGTGGTGCTTATTCACGTGGTGCTAGTACACGCAATGCGGGCTTTGCCTGCTTTGGCAGTGTCTCAGAACTCGTAGATGACTCTACTCATATGAGCGAAGCTCAGATGCAGCATTTGATTCGTATGCGATGGGAAGGTCTGCAACTGAGCCGGAGGACCATAGGAGATGAGCATATGGGTTATAAACCCAGTGGTAACTATGAGCTCTTTGGAGCCAATGATGAAGCTCTATACGAAACTTGTGTTGAAAAATTTGATTTGATTTCAACTATGGTAAGTGAGGCAATAGGCTTTAAAAATGTATTTTCAATAGAATCTGATACTCCTCTCGGCCTGAAGAGTGTACATCATTGCATATTCAATCAGTACGAAGGAAGTATTAACACCGGTCTATTTTATACTTCGTTACTTCAAATATGTCTGAAACAAAATATCCGAATATTAAATGGTGTGTCTGTAAATGAGATTGATCAAAGTTCCCACTTGGTAAGGACCAATCTTGGTGAAATTCAAGCCAAGGGTGTTTTCATTACCACCAATGCTTTTGCGGGTGAACTTATTCACGATCTGCAAGTGGCACCAGTCCGCAATCAGGTCATAGTTACCGCTGAATTGCCCGAATTGCGATTGAACGGATGCTTCCATTTAGACCGTGGATATTTTTATATCCGAAATATTGGCAACAGAGTATTAATAGGTGGAGGGCGCCATCTCTTAGGGACTTCGGAAACGACTGATGAGCTGGGGACTACACCACAGGGATTGGACTTGCTCCAGTCAAAATTACACGAATTTGTAGGAGGAACCGAAACTGCGACCATTGATTATGCGTGGAGTGGCATTTTGGGCGTTGGTGAGGTAAAGATGCCCATTATCGAAGAATATGCGCCCGGCATATTTGTGGGTGTCCGTATGGGTGGCATGGGTGTGGCACTGAGTAGTAGAGTAGGCGAGATACTCGCCGGCTTTACGAGGTAAGGATCATAAAAAGAAGATTTATAACTCAGAGTGAGATAATAAACATTGCTAAGTGGTTGGTAAACCGTAAAATTTCAAACAACTGTAAGTTCGCTCAAAATAACCAACATACAAATTCCCAACTATCTATACGTGGAGTTTCTCCTTTCTATCGAGTAATATTTCATTACTCTCTACATGGGCTGGGTCAGGAACACAGCAATCGACAGGGCATACTGCAGCACACTGCGGCTCTTCGTGAAAACCTACGCACTCAGTGCATTTATCAGGAACGATAAAGTAATAGTCGTCTGATATGGGTGCATTTCTTTCATCGGGCTGAACTACTGTACCATCATTTAATGTATATGGGCCGATAATCCCGGTTCCATCCTTTATCGCCCATTCGATGCCACCTTCATAGATGGCATTATTCGGGCATTCAGGCTCACACGCGCCACAGTTTATACATTCATCAGTGATTATAATCGCCATTTCTACAGAATAAAATTTCGCCGCAAAGGTAAGATAATTTCAATGCATATAAAAGTATCTGTTGAATATCAGCACTTTCAGTAGTGTCGGAGGATTATAAATACCTACGCATTATCATGTCTTTGAGATGGCTTATGGCAAGAAACTATGACCTGGCCACATCTGCCGTGTAGCTCCCATTTTAACTGCATTGGTTTAAATCTATGACTTATTGCGAAGTAAAAAATAAGCACAGGTAGAATAAAAATTTCTAATAAAAGGTAGGTTTCTCAGTACCGGTGGAGTGGCTAGAGGTTTAACTTTGAATTTGTACTGATATATTGGATTGATCAGATAAAGTTTCTGATTTATGATCTCATAAGTCCTGCTTGCAATTCGGCTGAACTTTTCAATAGTGATGCCCGTATGTTTAAGCTCGATAAGCTCCTCGATCAGAGAGGGTTGGTCACCGCCGCTTAATAGTATTTTTCTATATAGCCTCTCAGGTAATAAATGCATCCAAGGCAATTTGGATAGCTTTTTGTCTTTTAGTACTTGCTGATGACCACCGAACGGCATTTGCCATGGTGGAAAGGCAAAGAATAAGAATCCATCTGGAGCAGATAATTTTTTTAACTCCGGCATAATCTTTTCCTGTTGAGGTATATGTTCGATTACATCTTTCAGTATAATCAGGTCAAATAACTCAAGGTGGTCTTGCTGTGGGTCGATATCATAAATATTCTTCACAATAAAGCGCATCCGGCCACTTTCAATTTCCTGGGCAAGAAGCTTCTCAGCCCTTTCGATGCGATGACTCTCCAGCTCAATACCGGTACAATCATGGCCTTGATCATGAAACGCTTTCAGCACACCTGCTTCACCACAACCTACTTCCAATATTCGGAGTGGAGTAGATAAGTCCATAAATTGCTTCAAATAGGGAATAATATGATCTCTTGCAGTCAGATACTGCATATGAAAATACCCCTCTACATCCCGGTGAAATTCTTCCATCAGTCCAACTCAAGTTTAGGAATCTCTGCCAAAGGTATTGCCGATTTGTCTTCAAAATTAATCTCGAAAATCATTGCATTAATTCCGTTGGCTATCAATAATAGGGGAGCGAAGATAATAGAATTGTAAATAGCGGCCTGTGTTGCTACCTTTTGTGTCAATTTGACCTCAGGAGATTTGGTCTCTACAATCATAATCGGCTGCGCTTTGCGATTATACACGATTAAGTCAATCCTATGTCTGAGTTTTCCTATGGTTATCGCTTGCTCACTTTTCATTAGTGTATAGGGTACCTTCAACTCTTCGTGTAGCCGTAGCATGAGCGCTTGACGCACCATTTCTTCCGGAGTTATAGCTACATTAAGCTGTCGGGTAGGGTCATAGTAGGCAGATTGGCCCGCAATATGGCGTACCTTCAATCGGCTAGCATGGGTTAATAAATCATAGAGGAAAAGCACATGCAAAGATAATCAGCGCTTTGAAAATAGAGGAACGTACTTTAGTATACTCGCTTCTCTGGAAGGCAGCCATCAGCATGGTATCTTTCCTGTATCAGTGCGGTAAACTCTTCGATGAGTGCTTCTACTCGTGATCTATCCGAAGACTTGACTATCAAGCCCACATGATGAATAAATTCAATCGTATGAAAAATCTCACCTTTTTTTGCTTTGAAATCATCATAATCGGGACTGGGATATTTGCTCAATGAGGTCACTATACCCGCATATTCTTGTTTTCGCTTTGGGATTTTGTAAGATTCGCCCTTACAAAGCGCAGTTTCGCATAAGGCCCATTCTTTCCATAGGTCCACTCCCGAAGCAGCTTCTACCATTTCAGGTATGAAGGCACCTGCTAGTCTTGAAGCAGTTTCAAGGAAATAAAACCGATCGGTCTTTCTACACTTTATGAATTCAGTATGTGAGGGCCCATCTTTTATGCCAAATGCATGTAGGACAGACGAATTTAATTTCTGTAAGGTAGTGTCATCATTGCTACCATATTGGACGCTGATGGATCTAAATATTCCCGAACTATGTGTTACCTCATATGGTGGAGATAAGTATTGACTGGATTGACTGAATACAATCTTTCCGGCTGAGCTAAAAGAATCTACATGGTACACTTCTCCTTCTATAAAGGCCTCTATGAGGTATTTATGGCGGCTATTAGAGTGGGACTTTAGAAAAGCATGTACTTGCTTTTCATTTTCACACTGATAGATACCCATAGTAGATGCCTCAGACCGGGGCTTGATAAACCAGGGTGCAGGTACCGTCTCAGTGAATCGGCGGATATGTTCATCGTTAAACATGTCAGAGAAATCAGGCACTGCTGCATTTGCTTCAAGTGCTCTGATACGCATAGCTAATTTGTCTCTGAAATAATTGGCTATGGACTGACCCATTCCACCGATACGAAACAGTTCGCGAAGTGTAGCAGCTTTTTCTACATCAAAATCATCTAGTGCCACGATTCGATCGATCTTCTGATCGCGCATGAAGTAAGCAACGCCTTCTATCAGGTGCTTCATATTCCAACTGCCCTCCTCATCAAGTTCCATGAAAAACATTTCATCGATATATTCCTGAGGCCAGGGCTTGTCTTTCCATTTGGTAGAAGTAACTAGATAGACTTTATTACCTGCCTCTTTGCAGGCTTTGAAGAATTTTGCTCCTTTGAAGTAACTAGCTATACAGAGAAAGGCTGGCATGTATTTGTGGTTTTTTATAGCGCGTGCTGATTAGTAATAGGGGCTGAGGTGAAAAATTGATTTTGAATGATTGTGGTGTATTTCTCCATCAGTTCGTCCACCCGATCTTGATTCGGACTGCTTATGATGAGACCAATGTGATACGGCAGAGACAATTTCCAGGCCACCTCCGGTGCATTGAAAGCACTGTAGTCGGCTTTTTCATCCCGAGAAAGTGAGATAATGAGGCCGGCGTTCTGATTATTTACATTTTCCAGTTTATATGGTATTTTCTTAAGTGCGCAGTCTTCAATTATGGCCCATTCACCCCAAATATTGACATTAGAAGCTACCTGAATCATATCCGATATGTGGGCTCCGCCGACTCTGCTGGCTATTTCTACAAAATAGAATTTTTTATCTACTGGACTGTAAATAAATTCAGCGTGTGACGCACTATATTCCATTCCAAAAGCCTTCAGTAAATTCTGATTGACTTTCCTCAGTGCTTTATTAAATGGTATTTTATCAGACAGTGTCTTTGTCCTGAATATGCCGCCTGAATGTGCCACTCGCATGGGCGTCTCCAGATATTGACTCACCTGAGAGAATACTGCTTTACCATCAAAAGACAATGAATCCACATGATATACGTCCCCCTCTATGAAGCCTTCTATGAGGTAATTGTATCTTTCCTGTCCCAGTACATCCAGCACATTCCAGACTTGTTCGTCCGTATAACATTTTTCTATACCCACTGCAGAGGCTTCACCCCTGGGTTTAATGAGCCATGGAGGTTGATTTTCTACTAAGAAAGAAGCAATCTCTGCATCATTGAAGAGTGCACTGAAAGGAGGAACTTTGATGTCGGAATGCACCGCCTTGGTACGCATAGCCAGTTTATCTCTGAAGTACTTGGCAGTAGTTAAGCCCATACCGGGAATCCGGAAGGCTTCTCTTACGGCCGCAGCATTTTCAATATCGAAATCATCAAGGGCTACCACAGAATCTATCTCTCGCTCTCTTAATAGAGAAGCGGTACCTGAAATGAGATGTTCAATATTCCACAACTGTTTTTCATCTTCCTGAATGTAAAATATTTCATCAATACTGTCCTTGGGCCATGGTTTGGACTCCAAAGCTTTTGAAGTTACCAGGTACACTGTATTGCCTTGATTTTTGCAATACCTAAGAAAATCCTCGCCTTTGAAATAGCTTGCCAAACATAGAAAATTTGCCATAATTAGTCTTTTAAGTATCCGATTTGTGAGCCAGAAGGAATGACAGCATTCTTCTTAACTACGATTATCCCATCTACAATAGTGTATTCCGGCATATCCATATTTTCCAAATTTTCTTCGCCGATGATTTTAACGTTATCTCCTATACGTACATTTTTATCGAGGATACAATTTTCGATGTGAGAATCTGCTCCCACACCCATGTTTATTCTATCAGGATTCATCACGATTTCTTCGAGCGACTCGAAATAATCATTTCCCATCATAATGGTATTTTTTAGTACCGTATTCTTCCCAATACGCGATCTGATACCCACTATAGATCGCTGTACTGAACTGGCATGGACTATAGCACCGTCAGCGATGAGTGCATGATCAACCATAGTCTTCAAGAACTTGCCGGGAGGAAGCATACGTGCATGCGTAAAGACTATATTTCTATTGTCGAATAGATTGAACTGTGGTATGTCATCAGTCAGTTCCAGATTGGCTTCGAAAAATGATCTAATATTACCAATGTCTGTCCAGTATCCATCATATTCAAAACTTACTACTTTGCGTCCGGTATTGATAGCCAGGGGTATGATTTCTTTTCCGAAGTCCACCGCATTTGGATTTTCTTCGAACAATTCAGCTAGTGCCTTTTTATTGAAAATGTATATACCCATAGAAGCCAGATAATTCCTTTTTTGCTTTTGGCTTTTTTCACCTACAGGAGATTCCCACTCTGCCAATAAATCTTTGCTTGGCTTCTCTATAAATCTTGGAATGGATTTATCCTGATCGACTTTCATGATACCGAAGGAAGGTGCATCCCGCGCATCTACAGGAATAGTGGCAATAGTAAGGTCAGCTCCATGCTCGATATGGAAATTGGCCATTTCTTCAAAATTCATTTGGTATAGCTGATCTCCTGAAAGTATGAGTATATAGTCATAATCATGATTGATGAGATGGTGCATCGACTGACGCACCGCATCGGCTGTTCCCTGAAACCATTGGTCATTTCCGTAAGTCTGCTCTGCTGCCAGTATATCTACAAAACCATGTGTAAAAGCATCAAAACTGAAAGTATTCTTGATGTGTTTGTTGAGCGAAGCTGAGTTGTATTGGGTTAGAACAAACATTCGTTTTAGACCTGAATTGAGACAATTGGATATGGGAATATCTATCAGTCTGTATTTTCCTCCTATCGATACTGCCGGTTTAGATCTTTGAGCGGTCAAGGGATATAGTCGGGTTCCGGCCCCACCTCCCAATATAAGACTGATCATTTTTATCATGTGTACTTCAATTATGTGCTTGTTATATGCAAATAGGCTGCCATATTATTGAAGTTAATAGCATACTATTGCCAAGCAATAATAAACAATAATCAGTCAATTGTCAATGACTTTTATTGATATGATTAAAATTAAATTTAATTGAAAGCTGGTAAGCCGTAATTACCTCAGTTAGAGACTTCGGTATATTGGTGATAAGGTACTCTGGAAACAATAGATCGACCAAGCGTGATCTCGTCAGCATATTCGAGGTCACCACCAAAGGATATTCCCCTCGCAATAGTGGTAATCTTAATATCTAGCTCCCCCAGCTTACGAGAGATGTAATACATGGTGGTCTCGCCTTCGATGTTGGGACTGATAGCCATGATTACTTCTTTCACTTGCGCCTCCTGAATACGGTTGGGCAGATCATCCAGATGTAAATCATCAGGGCCGATCCCGTCTATAGGTGAGATAAGGCCGCCCAGCACATGGAACTTACCATGAAATAAGCCGGTCTCTTCTATGGCAATGAGATCCCTGATAGATTCTACAATACAGATAACATTGCGATCGCGCTTTGGATCCTGACAGATGGCGCATATTTCCTGGTCACCCAGATTGTGACACACCGAACATTCCTTCAGCTTATTACGTAAATTGACGAATGAATCTGAAAACTTTTGAACCCATTGTGGGTCCTTGTTCAAAAGGTGAAGTGCTAATCTCAGCGCTGATTTTCGGCCTATGCCGGGAAGTGAATTAAATGACTCTACGGCCTGCTCGATCAGTTGAGAAGAGAATTTCATTGTTCAGTTAGGTTTATGATTCTTTGCTGCCTAAGGGCTGCTTTGTTCTGGCTCAAAGATAATATAATCTGTACAGATTAAAGAAAGTTTAATATGTAATTTTTTTTGTTTCACCCACTAATTTGTTTTAAAGTGAATCAGCCGTTGATTCTCTTCATTTAAAAATCGGGTAATTTATATCTTCAGATTGATGCAAATGGGGTGGATGGAAGGCACCAAATTTGAGAAGCTTATCTCGAGAACATATTATACTTTATGATGCAATAGATAGCCCTGAACCCATCCTTCCAATTTATTTTCTTTCCCTCTGCATATGTCCGGCCATAATAGGAGATACCGACCTCATAAATACGAATATTTGGAATGCGGGCGACTTTGGCAGTTACCTCTGGTTCGAATCCGAATCTATTTTCCTTCAGAGAAATAGATTGGATGATATCCCGTCGAAACATTTTATAGCATGTTTCCATATCAGTCAGATTCAGATTAGTCATCATATTTGACAAGGACGTAAGGAATTTGTTTCCCACAGTATGCCAAAAAAATAAAATACGATGTGCATTTCCACCTGAGAAACGACTACCAAATACCACATCTGCAAAACCATCCAAAATGGGTCTTAAAAGGATATTGAACTCTTGTGGGTCATACTCCAAATCGGCGTCCTGGACGATAACATAATCTCCTGTGGCGGACTGGATACCGGTGCGTAAGGCTGCACCCTTTCCCCTGTTGACTGTATGTCGGACGTATTGAATAGATGCTTCAGGGTGTGTATTTATATAATCATCAATAATTCCATGTGTATTGTCGGTAGAGCAGTCATCTACCAGAATGATTTCTTTCTGTGTACCACCTATTAACTCAGTTTGTAAGACCTTATTTAATATATCCGAAATAGTTCTTTCTTCATTATATGCCGGGATGATTACACTGAGAACCATATCTATACTGCTGTTTTGAGAATTAAGGCTGTAAAGATATAATAACAAGACTTATATACTAATCTAGTATATTCCGGAGGCAAATAAAAAGAGCAGCAACCGATATTCAGGATTGCTGCTCTTTGAAAACAATTAAAACTTACACGTTTATTTATTGTCGACTTCTTCAAATTCGACATCTGTAACATCTTCTGTGTTCCCACTTTGATTCTGCTGATCTTGCTGACCACCATTGTCCTGAGGATTAGCACCCGCACCAGCATCAGCACCCTGACCTGCAGAGTACATCTCCTGGCTTGCTGCCTGCCAAGCAGTATTGAGCGCTTCAGTAGCAGTATCAAGGTTAGCCAAATCTTCTGTTTTGTGAGCTTCGCGCAAATTATTTAATGCGGATTCAATGGCAGATTTATTACCTGCTGAGATCTTGTCACCATATTCTTTTAGCTGCTTTTCAGTCTGGAAGATCATCGAATCAGCAGCGTTCAATTTCTCGATGCGCTCTTTGGCAATCTTATCAGTATCTGCATTTGCAGTAGCTTCTGCACGCATACGCTCTACCTCTTCCTTAGAAAGACCTGTAGAAGCTTCTATTTTGATGTTTTGAGTTTTGCCGGTTCCTTTATCTTTTGCACTTACACTTAGTATACCGTTGGCATCGATGTCGAAAGCAACTTCGATTTGAGGCAAACCTCTGGGTGCAGGTGGAATATCATTGAGTATAAATCGACCCACGCTTCTATTGTCCTTTGCCATCGGTCTCTCCCCTTGCAGTATGTGAATCTCTACTGAAGGCTGGTTGTCAGCCGCTGTGGAGTAAACTTTAGATTTCTTGGTTGGAATGGTAGAGTTGGATTCTATCACTACATCATAGACTCCACCCATTGTTTCAATACCAAGTGACAATGGAGTCACATCTAGCAATAAAACATCTTTTACATCACCACTTAGTACACCACCTTGTATGGCAGCTCCAATGGCAACTACCTCATCCGGGTTTACACCTTTATGTGGTTTTTTGCCGAAAAACTCTTCCACTGCTTGTTGAACTTTAGGTATTCGGGTAGAACCACCTACCAGGATAACTTCATCTATGTCGCTTGTAGAAATACCTGCGTCTTTGATAGCTTGACGGCAAGGTTCTATTGTTCTGCGCACCAACTCATCAACCAGTTGTTCAAATTTTGCTCTTGTCAACTTTGTAACCAGGTGCTTAGGCACACCATCTACTGCGGTAACATAAGGGAGGTTGATTTCAGTCTCATTTCCGCTTGATAATTCAATTTTTGCCTTTTCTGCACTCTCTTTTAAGCGTTGAAGTGCCATTGGATCTTTTCTAAGATCTATATTTTCTTGTTGTTTGAAGGTATCTGCCAACCAGTCAATAACTACTCTGTCAAAGTCATCACCACCCAAGTGAGTATCACCATTAGTAGACTTAACTTCAAAGACGCCATCTCCAAGTTCCAAAACTGAGATATCAAAAGTTCCACCACCCAGGTCATAGACCGCTATAGTTGTGTCCTTGTGCTTTTTGTCCAATCCATAAGCCAGTGCAGCTGCAGTAGGCTCATTGATTATTCTCTTTATTGTAAGACCGGCGATTTCTCCTGCTTCTTTAGTAGCCTGACGCTGAGAATCATTGAAGTATGCCGGTACTGTTACGACCGCTTCAGTAACTGGTTGACCCAAGAAATCCTCGGCAACTTTTTTCATTTTCTGTAGTATCATAGCAGAAATCTCCTGTGGAGTATAAAGACGGCCATCGATTTCCACCCTGACCGTATCATTATCACCTTTCACTACCTTATAGGCAGCGTGGCTGGCCTCATCTGTTATTTCGCTGTATCTGGCGCCCATGTATCTTTTGATTGAGGCCACTGTGCGTTGAGGATTGGTTATAGCCTGTCGTTTAGCCGGCGCACCTACTTTTCGCTCTCCGTTATCCATGAAGGCCACTACAGAGGGAGTAGTCCTTGCACCTTCATCATTTGGAATAACTACTGGCTCATTACCTTCCATTACAGATACGCAAGAGTTAGTAGTTCCCAAGTCAATACCGATAATTTTTCCCATGCTTATGTATTTATATTTTTGTTATTGAATTAATTGTACAAACTAATTCAATCAAAAGTATAACCAACGAAAGGTGAAATGACAAATTGACAGTAGAGATTGAACTATACTATCATGGTAGGACAAATTATCCTAAAATAAGAAAATAGAGTTGGTGAATTCTGCCAATTCAGGGATCAACCTTATTTAAATCCAAGGTTTTTAGTGAAGCGGCTTAGTGCAATGGAATCGAGTGTAGGTTTTGACAGACCGATATTGTTAAAGGTTTGTACATTTTTTGAAGTAAATATGCCTATACCACCTTCAATGTTGGAATAAACCGGGAAGTCGGCTGTCGAAGTTATACCGCTATTAGCACCTACAGACTGATTATATTGGATGTATTCCTTGCCACCTGTGATAAATTTTAGTTTCATATTATTAGCTATCCTGGTGATATCAGCGCCGGTAGTCATTTTATCTTGTAAGGCAGCATAAAATATCTGAGGATCATAGTCTAAGGATAACCCATTTATTGGTGCGTCTTTGACCAGACCCACTTCAATCTCCTTCGTTACATATTTTCCACCCGTCTCGTTGCTCTTCTCGGAATAATTCAGGGTGAGAAACACTGAGATTACACGAGGAGCTGCATTGGGATTCTTACTGACCGGGTCCAATTCCAGCGTAGGTAATTTACCGGACACTTTTGGAATAATAGTAAATGGTTTGGTGGGATCTGGAGCATAGAGTATGATACCGTCAATTAATACGGTTTTGGCGCTAAATGTCTTGTTGTTCACTTCAATATTTAAGGTATATTCTTTACCCGGATTCAGTAGAACTTCGGAGGTAGGTATGTAATAAATGTAATTAGGTACATCGGCAAATGGACCGGATTGTCGTGGAAATCCGAGCGAGGCAGCGTCTACTCTATTTAGCTCACCAGACCAGCCTTCAGTGGATAGGGTTACTTTCGCATTATCATAGTATAAATTTGCAGGGTCTTGTGCCAAAGTCACGGGAGCTGTATTCTCATCTGCAAATATTTTTTCAAGTCTGATATAAATGATACTATCAGATTTGTTGAGCGCACCATAGACCACTGGTTTCTCTTCCCTAGGGCCAAGTAGTTCTAGGTCATTATTGCATGAATGGAATAGGAAGACAATGAGAAATAGGGGTATTATACGTTTAATTGTCAATAACATCTAATAATCTTTCTGCGAAATTAGTCAAATATTTAACTTGCATTCAAATTTTAACTAGATATATGTCCATCCATACAGAAGTAAAAAGAGTAACAACCCAGGTTTTATTGGATATGAAAACTGTAGGTGAAAAAATCAGTATGTTAACTGCATATGATTATTCCATGGCAAAGATTATTGATGCCTCCGGTGTAGATATTATATTGGTGGGTGATTCTGCTTCCAATGTAATGGCTGGACATGAGACCACATTGCCCATCACTCTTGATCAGATGATCTATCACGCTTCATCTGTAATACGAGCAGTGAAAAGAAGTTTTGTTGTAGTGGATTTGCCTTTTGGGTCCTATCAGGGGGATAGCAAGATTGCACTTCGATCGACAGTACGAATTATGAAAGAAGCAGGAGCACATGGTGTTAAGTTGGAAGGAGGCCGTGAGGTCGGTGATTCTATTAAAAGGATATTGACTGCAGGTGTTCCTGTCATGGGTCACCTGGGACTGACCCCCCAGAGCATATACAAGTTCGGTACCTATACTGTCCGCGCAAAAGAGGATGCAGAGGCTGATAAACTAATTTCTGATTGCAAGTTTCTTGAAGAAATTGGCTGCTTTAGTATTGTACTTGAAAAGATTCCGGCTGCTTTGGCTGCAAGGGCTGCAGCTGAACTAACTATCCCGGTCATAGGCATTGGCGCCGGGAATGGAGTAGACGGCCAAGTATTAGTAACACATGATCTTCTTGGCATTACTAAAGAATTTAAACCCAGGTTCCTACGTAGATATGAAGATCTTTATGATAAAATGGAAGTGGCTTTTCGTAATTATATCAAGGACGTACAGTCAGGCGATTTCCCAAATGAAAATGAACAGTATTAACTAATACTTACTTACAATTAGAATTATTTGTATGTCACGTAAAATTAAGTATCTGCTTATCATTTTTTTTGGATTAGCAGTCATAGTGTTCTTATATTTTAAAGGTAGTTTTCTGCCTGCAGTACAGGCAAAAGCAGAAGGAAAATTTGTTTTGGTATACCATGGTAATAACCTTCAGAATGTGGCAGATAGTCTTGTGGCACGAGGATATATCAACAGCAGTAGTGAACTTCTGAAAACTGCCCGGCTCATGAGATTCAGTAATGACGATCTTCGGGAAGGCCGATTCAAGATAATTCCGGGGTGGAATCTGATTCGATTGCTGGACGAAATGGCTCGCGGGCCGCAGGTCCCGGTTAAATTAGTTATTAATCCGGTCCGAACTATTGAAAACCTAGCCGCATTAATCGGGAAGAACCTTGAATATGACTCTATTCATTTTATTGAGACATTTTTAAATCCTGAATTACTGCGGGCTAATGGGGTGGATACAGCCAATGCTTTATCATTGTTTATCCCAAATACTTATGAGTTCTTCTGGAATATTAGCCCTGAAAGCTTTATGCAAAAAATGGTTGCAGAAAATAAGAAATTTTGGAGTGCCAGAGACAGAGTTGAAAGATTGGATTCTCTTCACCTTTCTAAAGATCAAGTTTATACATTAGCTTCTATAGTAGATAAGGAATCTCGAAATAATTCAGAAAAACCGGCTATAGCAGGTTTGTATCTTAATAGATTGAAAAATAATATGCGCTTACAGGCAGATCCTACAGTAGTTTTTGCCAATGGTGATTTTACCGTTAAGCGAATCAGCCAGCGGATGGTAGAACTGAATTCTCCCTACAATACATACCGGGTCGATGGGTTACCTCCTGGCCCTATATATATGGCATCTATTGCTGGTATTGATGCAGTGCTCCATTATGAGAAGCATGAGTATTTGTATATGGTAGCACGACCAGATTACTCGGGCTTTCATGATTTTAGTGAAACTTTTGAAAGCCATCGTCAGAAGGCAAATAAATATAGGGATTGGCTGACCAGTCAGGGCCTCGGTTTATAATTGAATATATCATAAAGAATTAAAAAAATGGACTTTAGAATAGAAAAGGATACAATGGGTCAGGTGCAAGTGCCAGCAGATAAATATTGGGGTGCACAAACACAAAGGTCAATTGAGAATTTTAAAATTGCAAGAGATACTGATCGAATGCCAATAGAGATTATTCGGGCTTTTGCTTATCTGAAAAAAGCAGCGGCTATTACTAACTTTAAGGCAGGAATCCTCACAGAAGATAAGAAAGACCTCATTTCCAAAGTTTGTGATGAAATCTTAGAAGGCAAACTGGATGATCAGTTTCCACTAGTTGTTTGGCAGACAGGCTCAGGCACTCAATCAAATATGAATGTCAACGAAGTAATAGCTTACCGAGCCCATGTAATGCAAGGGGGCAATCTCGCTGATGAAAAAAAAGTAATAGCACCTAATGATGATGTAAATAAGTCACAATCTTCTAATGACACATTTCCTACGGCTATGCATATAGCGGCGTACAAAATATTAGTAGATAAGACTCTGCCGGGTATTGAAAAGCTTCAAGCTACCCTAGCTCAGAAATCGCAGGAATTCATGAGGATAGTCAAGATAGGTCGTACGCATTTAATGGATGCAACTCCAATCACTCTAGGGCAAGAATTCTCAGGTTATGCTGCACAATTGAGTTATGGATTAAAAGCCATTCATAATTCAATGACTCACCTGTCAGAGCTGGCCCTGGGCGGCACCGCTGTCGGTACGGGAATCAATACGCCAGTGGGATATTCCGAAAATGTCGCCGCCGAAATAGCTGCACTAACAGGTTTGCCATTCGTCACAGCACCAAATAAATTTGAATCACTGGCAGCTCACGATGCGATCGTAGAGGCACACGGCGCATTGAAGATGGTAGCTGTATCCATGATGAAGATCGCTAATGATGTCAGACTTTTAGCCTCTGGTCCACGTTGTGGTATAGGTGAGATTTCAATTCCGGACAATGAACCTGGCTCGTCTATAATGCCCGGTAAAGTCAATCCCACACAATGTGAAGCAATGACCATGGTCTCAGCTCAGGTGATGGGTAATGATGTGGCTATCTCTGTAGGTGGAGCAACTGGGCATTTCGAACTGAATGTATTTAAGCCAGTCATGATTGCCAATTTTCTACATAGTGCTAAGCTGATTGGGGAAGTATGCTTCTCCTTTGAAGAAAAGTGCGCACGTGGTATAGAACCTATTTTACCTAATATACAGGCCAACTTGGAGCATTCATTGATGTTAGTCACTGCTCTAAATCCTAAAATAGGTTATTATAAAGCGGCAGAAATAGCCCAGACAGCTCATAAAGATCATTCTACACTGAGAGAGACTGCTATCAAACTGGGTTATCTTACAGGTGAGGAATTTGATGCATGGGTGCGCCCTGAAGATATGGTGGGCAAGCTCAATTGATAATTTAATGATCTCAATCAAAGATCTGCATACTTTCCACTGTGATGTATTTGCAGAGGAAGTCATTATGCTACAAAGCAGAGAGGAGCTGTATCTACATATAGAATCAGGTCTATTCAGTGAGCGACAACCTCTTTTATTGGGTGGTGGCAGTAATGTATTAATTCTGGAAAATAAAATTCCGCTTGTTGTAATTAACCGGATTTCCGGACGAGAGGTCATAAGAGAGGATGAAGAGATCACACTAATAAAGTTAGGCTCAGGTGAAAATTGGCACCAGTTTGTCGCAGAAACTCTTGAGTTGGGACTGAATGGAATAGAGAATCTGGCTTTAATCCCTGGAACTTGCGGCGCAGCTCCCATCCAAAATATAGGAGCTTATGGGGTGGAACTAAAAGATGTACTCTACGAAGTAGAGGCAGTGGATAAATGGACAGGTAAAACAATCCTATTTGACAATGCTGCTTGTATGTTTGGCTATCGGAATAGTGTATTTAAGAATCAGCTAAAAGGTCGATATTTTATCTTGTCAGTCACATTGGCTCTTCGAAAAGATGGCCTTGTAAATACCCATTATGGAGATATATTACACTACATTAATGCATCTGGTGGAAATGCACCTGTCACACCTCGTCAGGTATTTGACGCTGTAGTTGCTATCAGAAAAGAAAAATTACCCAATCCAAATAAGATTGGCAATGCAGGCAGTTTCTTCAAGAATCCCATCATTGAAATGGAACTTTTCGAGCAAATAAAAACAAAGGTCCCAACCATACCGGGCTATAGAGTTGACGAAAGTAGTATAAAAGTACCTGCTGCATTCCTGCTAGAATACTGTGGATTTAAAGGTAAGAGAGTGGGTGAGACAGGCTGTCATGCACGACAGCCATTGGTTCTGATCAATTGGGGCAACGCAACCGGCGCAGAAATCAAACAATTCTCGGAGCAGATACAGCAAATGGTTAGCAAAACCTTCGGCATTGAGCTAGAACCCGAAATTAATTTTGTCTGAATCTGGAAATCACTTTCGGTAACTAAAAACGAACTACACCTACCGGCATATTATCATCATAATTGCCTGCTATTACAGGAGTCTGAGTCTCGCCTGAGTATTGACGTACATTTTTATAGACGAAATCATAAAGCTCCTTTATGGTGATTATCTTATCACTATTTATGTCAGCTCCACCTTTCAGTCCTTCTAACAAAAAGTGGCTGAATATACCATGTCTCACGCCTGAGGACTCAAGAGAAACTTCTTCGTGTTTAGAGGACAACAGAAAGGCTGTTCCTCCTTTAGTCTTTTCAAAAGTGGAATAGAATAAATCCAGTGATTCACCATATGCTGAGCGCTGTGCAAGTAAACTCCCTGAATAACAGGCATCGGCAATACAGATTTTGTGCTTAGCTTCAGTGGTTTCAAGTACTCGCTTGATTTCGTCATAACTGATCTTATTTTTATAACCATCTGAATCAGTTGGCAAATAGTAGCCATTGATGCCGTGCCCGGCAAAATAAAGAAAGACGACATCATTCTTGTCTGCTTGATAAAATGTGTTTTTTATAGTCTTCATTATGTTATCCCGGGTTGCAGATTCGTCGATAAGAATTTTTAATTGTTCATCCGGTACAGCGCCTCCTTCAGGGCTTTTTAAAAATGCATAGATCTGATATGCATCATCATCAGTATATTTTAATGTAGGCAAATTTTCATATCTACTGGTGCCTATGATTACCGCCCATATTTTCACTTGTTTATTGAATGGATTATTGGTTTGTACAATCGCCTTTTCTTCTCTCGCATCTTCTTCCTTTGCCGGTTGGCCCTGATTCCAAACGGTAGTTAATTTTTTGCCACCACTATAGTACATCGAGCCAAACCCATCCGGTTTATCTTCATCCCATAGGCCGAAGTATACATCACCATTTGAATAGGTGCACATACCTACACCTTCCGGGTTACCTTCAAAAAACTGTCCTTCCCATCTAGAGCCATCTTCGTAATCAAATGTGCCCAGTCCTGAGTTACATTCTGCACGATTACAATTGCGCAGTTTTTTAGATTTTCCTTTGATGAGACTGCTGATATTTTTCAATTCGCTCAGGGAACCATTTTGCCATATTCCTTCTATGATTTCATTATCTGATCTCTTATATTTTCCAGGACCATTGGGGTAACTGGCTGTCCACATACCGGAAAAAACAGATTTATCCCCATATTGGAAGGTACCGTAGCCATCAAATTTATTTTCTAAAAACTCGCCTTCATATCGGGTGCCATTGGAAAGCAAGAGTTTTCCGTATCCAGAGCGCATATCATTCTCCCATCTGCCAATGAATTTATTTCCATTGGTATAGAGGAGTACTCCGACTCCCTGAAACTTACCTTCTTCAAACTCACCAATATATGTCGTTCCACTCTTGAATTTTAATACACCTATACCATTTTGGCAGTCTCCACTAAGGCACTGACCAGATAGGTAGGGAAGTAAAATAATAGCGAAAAGTAGAATTAAAAATGACTTTCTTAATAAAAATGTATTGTTCATAGGACCACGTCTTATTTTCTGTTAAATAATCTGGAGTTATAGTCTTATAACTATCCGATGAAAGGGATTTGTTGCTATTGAATGTAAAAATTTACTTAAACTTTAGTTAAGACAAAATTACCTCACCATAGAAACTCAAAGAAAAGAAATTTATTTGTATTTTGATTAGGAATCACCATAAAACGCCGTTAATTAAGAATTAAGGTTTTGATAATCAGCCGTAAATACTTTGTTCAATTATTGAATATCACAACTGTAGTAATTAAATTAAAATCATAGAGATCAGGCTATAGATGCATAATTTTTATTTGATATCTTTAATTATTATAATTTTAATCGTTTTATTGACAGAAAAAAGCAACATTATGGCGTATTTCCGACTTTTCATTTTCTTTTTGCTGGTTTGGGGAGAGAATCAATTAATGGCTCAGTCCGAAATAAACATTGGGCCAGAGGTAGGACTAAACTATTCTTTCTTTAACTATACCGTAAAAGGAGAGAAAGCTTCTAATGACGAAGTGAATTTTGGTCTTAAGGTTGGGGTCGCCGTCGAAAAGAAGTTCGTAGATATGTTTGGGTTGCAATCAGGTCTCTACTTTGATCAAAGCGGTAGCAAAATCAAGGTATTTCCCTTTATAGATCCCAATGGAAGCCAGTTCTCAACATCTGCTGTCTATGATTTTAACAGGATTACACTTCCACTAAATGCTCAGTTATATTTAGGTAATCCTCGTAAGATTAGATTTATGGCAGGTGCAGGACCTTTTCTAACCTATTTGGTTAATGGAAAGAAGAGTTTTAGTTCTGAAAGCACCAGTTTTCCAGTAGAATTTTCAACCTCTTCAAAAGTAAACTTTTCTGAGGAAGGTATAAGTCATATTGATTATGGTTTTGGTTTGAACTTGGGCCTCATTACATCCAATGGGTTATTTCTTAGACTGAGTGGGGCCGCAGGTCTGGCTAAGAATAGTTTTTTTTACAATAAAGACATACAATGGAAGCAAATTCATACAGGTGTATCCTTGGGATTTTTATTGTAATCACTATTGAATAGTTCACTTTGACTTTAAATTGTAAGGGCTCACTGCTCGATCTCACTCGCCCCAAAGTGATGGGTATCATCAATGTAAATTATGATTCTTTCTATGCCGGGAGCCGTTTTCAGAGCTTAGATGAGGCGCTTGAAGTAGCAGGAAGAATGCTTGCGGAGGGTGCAGATATATTGGATATAGGCGGTATGTCCACGCGTCCTGATGCTCCTGAAATTTCCATTTCAGAAGAATTGGGAAGGGTAGAAGAGGTAATTGCAGCCATAAGTTCATCTTTTCCAGAGGCAATTATTTCAATAGACACCTATCGAATGGAGGTTGCACGCGGTGCAATCGAGGCAGGGGCATCTATGATCAATGATATTTCTGCGGGACGCCTTGATCCCAATCTTCCACTATTGGCAGCAGAATATGGGGTACCTTACATTATGATGCACATGCGAGGCACGCCGATGAATATGAAGCATCTGACTCAGTACG
Organism: Saprospiraceae bacterium; assembly: GCA_035426385.1. Taxonomy (GTDB): domain Bacteria; phylum Bacteroidota; class Bacteroidia; order Chitinophagales; family Saprospiraceae; genus Parvibacillus. Next base: position 1,095 of record DAOLZQ010000013.1, on the reverse strand, counting down.
ATGATCTCATCTTAGAGATGGTAGATTACTTTTTGCATTTGACCGCAAGATATAAGTCCTTGGGAGTGCAGGACATGGTTATAGATCCTGGTTTCGGCTTTTCGAAAAACTTAATTCAGAACTATGAGCTTCTTGACAAATTGGAGGTCTTTTCCTTGTTGGGATATCCACTTCTAGCCGGAGTCTCTAGAAAAGGAATGTTCTGGAGACTTCTAAACTCTAGTCCGGGGGAAGTACTGCCGGCTACATGTGCTGCTCATATGGCAGCACTTGAGAGAGGAGCGAATATCTTGCGTGTCCATGATGTTGCTCCGGCGAAGCAAGTGATTGCAGTTTATGAACAATTGGATAATAGAAAAGGGGAAGACAACTGCTAATCGTCTTCCCATTTTAAAATGTATTACTAAATCTTTTTATTGAATAGTTTACCCAGTTCTTTACCCGCCTTGGCATACGCTTCCTGTATTCGAGAGCCGGTATCATAGTCATATCCCATTACGTCTCTACCCGGCGAATTTTTAATCTCGATGGTAGCAATTTCTTTCTTAGTTGCATTTTCAATTACTCTGACTGTGAGGTCAATCTTTGCCCTCTTCTTAACTGCATATACATTAAATCCAGGTTCTGTAAAATCAGTATTTACTTGCAATGTATAACCGGTTTTTGCTTTTTCGGTGATCTTGATATTATTTGAATATTCATTAAATAATTCCTCAAATTGAGGTTCGAATCTGCCTGTACGGTCAGCAACCCAGTCCCCTTTCCATTTATCGCCGCGGCCGGCTTCTTTCGCATTGTATTCAGATACTTTTTTATTCACGTATTCTGTTTCGGTCATTTTACCCACTTTCATATCGTTGTAAGTGTACTCTACCATGATCTCTTTCTGCCCTTTGAGTGCATCTAGTTTGCCATTTAGATTGACAGATTGTCCATAGGTGGTAACTCCACAGGCCATTAAAAATAAGGCGACAAATAATTGTTTCATAGCTTAAAATTTAAAGTAAGAAAAATGGTTTGTCGGAACTACTGGATTCGAACCAGTGACCTCTTCCCTGTCAAGGAAGCGCTCTAAACCAACTGAGCTAAGCTCCG
>DAOLZQ010000012.1:0-60560 GCA_035426385.1 Saprospiraceae bacterium | reverse complement strand
GCTTAGCAGGTGCAGCTTTCACTGCAGCAGTAGCCTTAGGTTTTGGTCCACGTTTGGCAGGTGCAGCTTTCACTGCAGCAGCAGCAGCCTTAGGTTTTGGTCCCCGCTTACCAGGTGCAGCTTTCACTGCAGCAGTAGCCTTAGGTTTTGGTCCGCGCTTAGCAGGTGCAGCTTTCTCTTCAGCAACAGCTGACTTAGGTTTGCGACCTCGTTTACCTGGAACAGGAATCTCAGTAGATTCAACTTTTGGTTTGCGACCTCTTAATGGAAGCGGTGCTTTTTTTGATTTATTCTTTTTTACTTCTTTTGACTCTGAAGTTGTCTTCGGAGCTGAAGTACTAACCTTTGGTGCAGGAGTACTAACCTTTGGTGCAGGCGTACTAACCTTTGGTGCAGGAGTACTAACCTTTGGTGCGGAAGTACTATCCTTCGGTGCTGGAGTACTAACCTTCGGTGCAGGAGTACTTACCTTTGGAGTGGAAGTAGATGTCTTTGTGAAATCATCTATCTTAGTATCAAGATCTTTTTCGGAAACTAACATACCTCGACTGCTATTATGTATAAAAGTTCCCCAGGTAAGATTATCAAAACCCTCTCTGTGTCTCTGAGCTCTTTCGATAGCCATATTAGCCGCATTTTCCACTATCCATTCGAAATTTTCCTCGCCAACAGAATGCAAATCTGCGTCAGGTGCAGGGTTGCAAAAATCAATAGCATATGGAATACCATCTCGAACTGCAAATTCTACAGTATTGAAATCATAACCCAAAGCTTGATTTAGTGAAACAACATATTTCTCTATAGTACTTAATAACTTCTTCTCGACAGGTCCGCCATTGATCACATATCTGAGGTGATGAGGATTGCGCGGTTCGTATTGCATTACGCGAACTACATTCCCACCAAGACAATAACATCGGAAATAAGAATCAAATATAATTTCTTCTTGAAGAAGCATAACCAATTCTCCGGTTTCACCATAAGAATCAAATAAATGTTCTATGTCCCGGACTTTATAAACACTTTTCCAACCTCCTCCTGAATGGGGTTTCATGTAGGCCGGAAAGCCTATTTCTTTAAATATCTCTCCCCAATCCATGGGAAACTTTAGATTTCTGAACGAATTGCCACTGGTACCAACAGGCATTTCCTTTGAGGGCAGCAAATAGGTTTTAGGCACGGGAACACCAAGCTTTGTCGCTAATGCATTATTAAAGAATTTTTCATCTGCACTCCACCAAAAAGGATTATTCATGACTGCAGTACCATTCAGAGCTGCATTTTTCAAATAGGCTTTGTAGAAGGGAACATCCTGAGATATCCTATCTAGTAGCACTGCATAGTTAGTGCTTCTACCTTGAAATACCTCATCTACCAGTGCTTGTTCTGCTGATATACCTTTAACTTTCTTTTCGTTGATCCTGTCAACAAATGCTTGTGGAAATGTATTTTCCTGGCCAAATAAAATACCAATCTTCTTCATCAATAAAATGTGAGTTATGAATTAATTAAAAATAAACTAAATATCAAATACCTTTGTTGCCGCAAAAACTTAATTCTAATTTTTGAATGTGAAGGGTAAGGAGGTTTTCATACTGATGAGCAACAGATGCAAAGCTATAACTATTTTAAATAATATTCTAGTATATAGCGTTTAAACTTATTGATTAGGCTCGTTTTGTGATAAATTTCATGTAATGCATATCCTCAAATACGAAATATCAGATTATTACAATGGCATTTACTAAATTACAGTGGTTAAAAGGTATTAATTCAATTAAAAGCCGATCCTCTGATAAATTAATTAAATATTTGTTAATCAACAATGACTATACTCTCCAGGCATTAAATGACTAAAACGAAAATAAGGTGGGTAGCCTTTCTCAGTATCCTGGCGATAAGTTCTATTGTTTTAGCGCAGGGATATTGGGTATATCAATTGTGGAGCTTTAATGAAAAGCAATTCTCTCAAAGGGTAAAAATAACCCTCGCTAAGGTCGCCAATCAGCTCTTAGAACTTCATGGCTCTGTAGCACCCCGGACAAAATTTATCAATCAGGTTACTTCAAATTACTTTGTAGTCAATATAAACGATAATATCAATATTGAGGAACTGGAGTACTTTTTGATTAAGGAGTTTCAAGCTAACCATATAAATGAAAGTTTTGAATATGGTATATATGATTGTGGAGATAATCAAATGGTCTACGGCAACTTTATACACATCAATACTGAGAATTTATTTAAGCCCAAAGGAGCTAAAATTCAATCTAACTTACCGCTTATTGAGGGTTTAACTTACTACTTCGGTGTCCTATTTCCCGATAAGAACGTAGGTATGATCACAGACATGCGTGTGGCTTTAATGCTCAGCTTGCTTTTAGTCGGAGCTATTCTCGTGTATTTATACGCTCTCTGGGTGATAATAAGACAAAATGAACTGTCTGAGTTACAAAAGGATTTTATTAATAATATGACTCATGAATTCAAAACTCCTCTTAGCAATATAAAACTAGCCACTTCAGCAATACAGTCTGATCCTTATGTCTCTTCTTCAAAGAGACTCTATGGGCTTGGAAATATTATAAATCAACAAAATTTACGACTCATTAACCATGTGGAAAAGATTCTACAACTAGCACGGATGGAGCGAGATAACTTCGTATTGGAGAAGGAACCTATCGATTTAAAGGAAATGATCAATGAACTGGTTACCTCATTTCAGTTGTTGCTAGATAAGAATGGAGGTCAAATCATATTAAATTTACCGGAAGAATCAGTTATTTTAGTGGCGGATAAAGTCCATATGGCCAATATACTGGATAATCTTGTGGATAATGCTATAAAGTATTCACCTGAAGAACCGGCTATAACTATAACGCTGTCTAAAAACAATAATACCGTGAAACTTATTATAGAAGACAAGGGTATTGGGATGGATCTTCCTACACAAAAAAAGGTGTTTGGAAAGTTTTACAGGCATCCTACCGGCAATGTACACGACGTCAAAGGATTCGGGCTGGGCTTATATTACGTCCAAAATGTGTGTAGAGCACACCATTGGAAACTAAATATAGAAAGCGAAGTAAATCTGGGGACGAAAATCATAATCACAATTCCAAATAAATGAACAAAGCAAGAATATTTTACGTAGAAGATGACGAGACTCTAGCCTATTTAACTACTGAAACATTAGTAGCAGAAGGGTATATGGTAGACCATTATAGTAATGGTCAAAATGGGCTACAAGGCTTTAAACGCAATCAATATGACCTATGCATACTGGACGTCATGTTACCTAAGATTGATGGCTTTGAACTTGCCAGGAGAATAAGAGCATCTAATGAGTCCATTCCTATCATTTTCCTGTCAGCAAAATCAATGCTTGATGACAAGCTGGAAGGACTAACATTGGGAGCAGATGACTATATCACTAAGCCGTTCGATACAAGAGAATTAATACTCAAGGTGGACATCTTTCTCAATAGAAGAAGTAAGATGGGCTCTCCAGGAGATAACAAGGTTGTTGAGTTTGGGGAATTCGTTTTTGACTATGCTAATCTAATACTCAGTCATAGTGGGGAGGACCAAACTTTGACTCAAAAAGAAGCTGATCTGCTTAAATACTTCTGTGATCATCGTGGCGCTCTGATTAAAAGAGGTGAGATACTGGAGGAACTATGGGGCCGAAATGACTATTTTCTAGGCCGAAGCCTGGATGTATTCATCTCTAGACTAAGAAAATATCTAAGTGAGGATCCAAAATTACACATCGACAACATCCATGGCGTGGGCTTTAAATTTATAATTGACAACTAGTCCACCGCCGCATTAGGTCTATTCAGAGCAGAAATTTCGGGAATTAAGAATAATATTCTAAGGGGGTTGTAACTTTTAGCTAATAAGGAACGTATTACTTACAAATTGGCCTGATGACCATATCTGATTACAATACCTTAGTAGACCTACACAGTGATGCGCTCTTTCGCTTTCTGTGGAAATCTTCATCAGATCGGGAGCTTGCTCAAGATCTAGTGCAAGAGTCTTATTTAAGATTATGGAATAATCTGCGAAAGGTTGAATTTACAAAGGCCAAAAGCTACTTGTTTACCGTGGCATATAATTGCCTAATGGATCATTTCAGAGATAAAAAGAGAAAAAGCAAAATCGAAGTTGAATACAATACGGTCATAGAACCAATGAAATCTTACGACCTTAAAGAATTGCTGGATCACGCGCTGAATACGCTCCCCAAGATTCAAAAATCAATATTGCTCTTACGTGATTATGAAGGGTACAGTTACAAAGAAATTGAGGAGATGACCGGATTGAATGAATCACAGGTAAAAGTGTATATTTTCAGAGCTAGAACTACTATGAAAGATTTTCTGATCACTAATAATGCCGTATATCCAAGTATTTGACATGGTTGCTAAAACAATAAATATTAATAATTACGAGGCTTTTCTCCTCGACCACTTCGAAGGAAATCTTTCTGAAGAAGGTTACAATGAATTACTTGGCTTTCTAAGTTCTCATCCAGAACTCAATGATGTTTTTAATCAGACCTGGGGAGACAATAAGCTAGATCCAAAGTTCGGCATAGAAGATTACTATTATCCCGCTGAACTTCTGAAGAAGTTCAAACCTGCTAACCACGAGTTGTCAGAGATTTATAATCTGGTAGAAGAAGGAGAAGAACCATCCGGAGAATTAGCACTATTAATTCAAGAAGACACCATCCTAAGATTGCATTATACTGCTTACCAACACAGCATATTGGCACCTGACCTGGAAGAGAAGTTGGATGCTCCCTTTAAGCAATCATTGAGAAAAACTAATTCTATTCAGTATAAACCAATATGGCTTGCAATAGCCGCAGTAGCTCTCTTGTTAGTAATATTCAAACTAACCGCACCAGTATTTACTTCAGAATCAACCCAACAATTAACACAAGTCGAAGAATTAAAACCAAAAGAAAATACCCTACCCACTAATAATTATACGAAGAATCAAGAATCTACTCTCGCCGAAACTAGTTCCGATAAATCCATTTCATCCCGTGACTTTAAGTTAAATCAATCAAAAAATTCACGTGTTCACAGAAGGATCATTAACTCTCAGAAAGCAACAGCTTCGAATCTAACAGAGCCACCCAAAGAGTTTGTAGAAGAAGTTGCTTTTCAAAATCCTATCCTCCCCGAACTGGACTATATTGACGGCAGACAAACACATGTTGAGCACAGAGAAACATTCTTTATAGTTCCTGTCAGGATTAATACTAGTCCACAAAAAATTGAGAAAAAGAAAAAAACTGATGGCTTGATTAGTAATGGTATAATAGCATTTTTATCAAGAAAAGAGAGTCTTCAAAAGAGCGCTATTAAATCTATTCAATATATTGATCAAAACGGTTTGTTGGGATTAAGTACTTCACGCAGCGAAAAGGGTCAGATCGAATCAGTTACACTACGAATTGCAGACCGCAAATTTTATCAATCATTATAAATAATTTAAATATTAAACCTAAACATATTATACTATGAAAAAATTATTCTTTTTAATTTCATTCTTCACTCTGACATACTTATCAGCTCAGGAGGCGGGTATCAGTCTACCCGATATTAACTCAGTGAAGCTATCTGACAATTGCCATGTCAATATAATTGAGGCTGAAATAAACTCTATTTCCTTTCCGGATGGTACGAGGAAATATACTGTTCAGAATGGTGTTCTGTCCGTCCGTGATAATAGCACCGCTACGATCATGCTAAAAGATTTAAAATCTCTCAGTTGTAATGACAGGTCATCCGCTGATCTATCTGCAGGAAATCGATTTAATAATCTGAGCATCAAGAGCGAAGACGTATCTCAGGTAAATCTCACCGGTGATTTTAATATTATAAACCTGGAAGCACACGATGCCTCATCTATAAATATAAGTGGTACAGCCAACAAAGTGGATGCTAAGATCAGAGACGCTGCCAATATTATGGGATTCGCTCTAGACGCTAAATATGTTAAAGCTGATGCAAAAGATGCAGGACACGGACAATTTAATAAGTTAGATGTTAAAATAACTGACGATAACGGATCACTGGAAGTGGCACCGGAGATGACCGATCAAGATGTTACTATAATGGAATCAGACGATACCGTAAGAGATCGTGACAACTCTGGTAATGGTGATATGGATGATAATGATGGGGATAATGACGGGAAGGTCTTCCGTGACTGGCCCGGAAAAAACAAAGACTCCTGGAAGAAATACATGAAACGAAATCGTGTTTGGAGCGGTTTAGAATTGAGTCTGGGTGGATTTTCAAATGCACCCTTTAAGTTTGTACCAGATGCACAAGACAACTTAATGGAAGCAGAGCAACCCTCTGTAAGTATACATTTAAACCTAGTTGAAAAAGGCTTCAATTTAGGCACCGAATACCTAAGATTTGTAACTGGTCTGGGATTTCAATTCGATCATTATAGAATGAAAAATTCAGGGGTATTACTCCAAAATACTAAAGAAAAATTAGTTCTCCTAGACAATAATATTGACTATAAAAGGAATACTTTAATACTCAACCAATTTGTCATTCCAGCTTTAATCAATATAAATACAAATCCCGGTAAAAAGAACTTTCATATCGATGCCGGTGTAATTATGGGTCTAAGGTTTAAGCAAAAGCAGCTTCTAGAACAAACCAATGAATACCAAACTACAACTGAGATTAAGACCAAGTCGACTTTCCACCAGAATCCATTTAATATAGGAGCCACTGCAAGACTTGGATTCAATTCATGGAGCATCTTCGGGATATACGACCTTAACCAATTATACAAAACAAATGAAGGACCTTCAGTCCATACTTGGCATGTAGGACTTACTGTAGTCCCCTTCTAAGATTTCTTCAAATACAATAAATACTTTTTGATTAGTGGTCCGGCCTTTGCCGGGCCATTTTTTTTATGAAAACCTTAGGAAAAAAATATGAGCTAACTGCTAATGTTTAATCTCCCTTAATTCGAATCACCACATCTATAGATAATCTACTATGAGATAAAGCCAATCAATTAGAAAAGAAAATAAATAGGAATAGGTTAAAAGAAGACTGTAGATCAGGCCAGGTAATGGTGTAAGATATAACCCAGATTAGCAGCGATTATCAGTATCCAGACTTTGTGGAGTTTTGGCCACTTCAATAAAATGATAAGGCTAAAACATCCTATAATCCAAAGTTTGTAATCTATCAAAATGGTAGAACTCATTTGGAGTGTACACGCAAATAAAAATCCAAGCGCCGCTACATTCCACGACTTGGTCAGTATGCCAATTAATCTCCATTGTAAGATTAATTTCTCAAATACCAAACCAATTATGGCATAGAAAGAAGCTGCGAGCAGGAGACCACTAACAGCAATAAAGGAGCCACGCCAGGCATCTAGTTGGAATCCCAGAAAAGCAGCCAGGCCTGTGATCGGTCCGGGTACAAATAGAGAAAAGGCTGTCCCATCCAAGAGCGCTTGCACAGTAAGTAGCCCGTTGTCCACTAGAAATACCTTGGCAAAGGCCACAAGAACAAATCCACTTCCGGCAAGTAAGAACCCTATTTTAACAAAAGTGGCCAGCACAGTAGCTGTACTGAAAGAGACGGTAACCGTGGAGACTGCCTGTGGCAATAATGCAGGTATCTTAGCCTGTTTATTAGCCTTCTGCACACTGTAATCAAAGAACACATTTGCCATCATTGCCAATATCATTATCCAGATAATATCAAATCCTATAAAATAGGCAATTACTACTAAGAGGAAATTTGCCAGATAACTAATATTGGTCAAGAACTTAAATCCCAGCTTTATAACTGTAAATAACAAAATTGCCAAAACCGCAGGTTTCAGCCCATAGAGGAAAGGAGCAATCATGGGTAAAGTTCCCAATTCTTTGTAGTACAAGCCCGCGAGTGAGAGTATTAATGCACCTGGCAGTACATATCCAATTGCAGCCAAAATGAAACCGATTACACCCTTTATCTTGTATCCTGTCTTCATGACTATGCCGGTACTGATGAGGCCCGGAAGGTGGAAAGAACCTTTCTTTAAGTCATCAAAGAGATCCTCACTGAGCGCCTTTTTATTCTTGATCAGTTCTGATTCGATCGAACGCATATGCGTGCCCGGACCTCCAAAACTGTATAAACCGATCTTAAGAAATGTTAAAAATATCTCGCGTAACCCCACAAAAAAATCTTAATGTGATGCAAATGTATTAAATTTATTCGTAATATTTAGCCCGGAGAAGTCGGGGAAAAATTATACATTTGTTTTTATCATATATACCAAATTCCGATGTCAGGCTTTGCTCATTTACACAACCATACCCAGTTTTCATTACTGGATGGATTTTCAGATATTTCAAAACTCTACTCTAAGGCCATAGAAGATGGGATGCCTGCGTTGGCAATTACGGACCATGGAAACATGTTCGGTGTATTCAAGTTTGTGGCAGAAGCTTCATCCCGAAAAGCAAAGGGAGCCTCCATCAAGCCCATCGTGGGTTGTGAGTTTTATATGGTAGAGAATCGCTTCAAAAAACAATTTACAAAACAAAATAGGGATATTCGATATCATCAGCTCATGCTGGCAAAAAATGCGACTGGATACCAGAACCTGTGTAAATTATCTTCACTAGCCTATATCGACGGGTTCTACAGTAAATATCCGCGTATTGATAAAGAGCTGATCACCCAGCATCACGAAGGCCTGATCGCTTCCAGTTGCTGTATGGGTGCCATCATTCCAAAGATGATACTTGAAGGAAGACTTGATGAAGCAGAGAATGAACTTAAGTGGTGGCTGGAAATCTTTGGTGAAGATTTCTATATAGAGCTCCAAAGACATGGACTCAAGGGACAGGAAGAATTAAATCAACATCTTTTGTTTCTGGCGAAGAAATATAATGTAAAGGTCATTGCTACCAATGATTCACATTATGTAGACAGGGACGAAGCCAATACGCACGATATCTTACTGTGCATCAATACGGGAGAGCTTCAATCCACACCCATCATGGATGATTTTGGGTCTGATGAGTCTGATCAGCGAGGCAAAAGGTTTGGTTTCAAGAATGATGAATTTTATTTTAAAAATTCAGCAGAAATGGCCGCTCTCTTTCATGACGTACCTCAAGCCATTGAAAACACACTAGAAATAGTGGAGAAAGTGGAGCATCTGGAGCTAAAGAAAGATATCCTATTGCCTCATTTCTCAGTACCGCCGCCATTCACCAGTCAGGATGAATACCTACGTCACATTACCATGGAAGGCGCAAAGAATCGCTATATAGACCTAACACCTGAGATTACGGAGCGCATCAACTTCGAACTTAGTGTCATCAGCACTATGGGCTTCGCAGGATATTTTCTTATCGTAGCTGATTTCATAAAGGCGGGGCGTGAGATGGGTGTCGTAATCGGACCCGGCAGGGGATCAGCTGCCGGCTCAGTAGTTGCCTTTGCTATAGGCGTGACCAATATTGATCCCATCAAGTACAATCTGCTCTTCGAGCGGTTTCTCAATCCAAGCAGGAAATCATTGCCGGATATCGATACCGACTTTGATGATGAAGGTCGTCAAAAAGTGATCGATTATGTCATAGAGAAATATGGAAAAAATCAAGTGGCTAAGATTATCACTTACGGTACCATTGCTGCCAAATCCTCCATCAAGGACGTCTCACGCGTGCTGGACTTCCCCCTCAATGAAGCCAATGAGCTGGTCAAGTTGGTACCGGATAAACCCGGCATCTCGCTCAATGCCATATTGACTGCAGATCTAACATCAAAAAAGGATCCAGAAGCAATGGCAAATGTGCTTAAGGAAGATGATCTCCAGAAGATCGAAAGACTGCAGAAAATTTTCAATAATCCGTTAGATCCTCGTCAAAAAATCCTTTCAGAAGCTATTAAGCTAGAGGGTTCAATTCGCAATGTTGGAGTGCACGCAGCGGGCGTAATTATAGCCCCTACAAGCCTGATGGATATATTGCCGGTAGCCACCGCCAAAGATTCAGATCTAGTAGTCACCCAATATGAAGGCAAGGTAGTGGAGGATGCAGGTGTGATCAAGATGGATTTCCTGGGATTAAGGACGCTATCTATTATCAAAGGATGCATTGACTTAATCCGGCAAAATCACGGTATCGAACTGAATATTGACCACATACCACTAGACGATACGGCCAGCTATGAGCTTTTCCAACGTGGAGATACTTTCGGCACATTCCAGTTTGAAAGCCCTGGTATGACCAAATATCTTCGAGAATTGAAACCGGACAAACTGGAGGATCTTATCATGATGAATGCTTTATACCGTCCGGGGCCGATCAGCCATATTCCATCATTTATCAAACGAAAACACGGCGAGGAAGAGATTACCTATCCACTGAAGGAAATGGAAGATATTCTGAGAGAGACGTATGGAATACCGGTGTATCAAGAGCAGGTCATGCAGCTATCTCAGAAACTAGCCAATCTGAGCCTCGCGGATGCAGACATCCTTCGCAAAGCCATGGGCAAAAAAGACAAAAGAACACTGGATAGTATGTACCAAAAATTCATCGAAGGATGTAGGTCAAATAATCTAGATGAAGCCATATGCAATGAGGTGTGGAAAAATTGGGAAGCATTTGCTTCTTATGCTTTTAACAAATCACACTCTACCTGCTACGCCTATCTTGCATATCAGACAGCTTATCTAAAAGCGCACTATCTACCTGAATTCATGGCTGCAAACTTACAGCATCAGAGTAATATCGAAAAGATCACTGCTTATATGCAGCACTGCAAAGTGCAGGGTCTGAAAGTACTGGGACCGGACGTAAATGAAAGTCATGAAAATTTTGGCGTAAGTAAATCCGGTACGATTCGCTTTGGACTGTCATCGATAAAAGGCATTGGAGGTGGTCCGGCAAATGATATTTTAATGGCACGAAAGGAAGGAGAATTTACCGATGTATATGATTTTGTGGTCAGAGTACCGGTACAGTCTGTAAATAAGAAGACACTCGAAGCTCTGGCTCTGAGTGGTGCCTTTGATCAATTCGGAATCCCACGTGAAGCGTATCTAGCGCTCAATGAGAAGGGCTCGCCATTTATAGAACAGTTGACTAAGTATGCATCTTCTGTACGTGATCACAAGGGTGGAAATATGATGAGTTTATTTGGAGATGACCATGCCTCAGTTATACCTAAGCCACCAGTTCCTGTGGAATATTATATGAGTAAAAAAGAATTGCTGGACAAGGAAAAAGAACTCATTGGCATATATGCGAGCGGACACCCACTGGATGATTATAGACTAGAACTCCAATTATTGTGCAATCAGGAAATAGCGCTGATGGAACAAATTATTACTGAGAAGTCAAGCATTCAGATCGGTGGCATGATCACCAAAGCAGTACACGGAACAACCAAGAGAGGTGACCCCTTTTGTAAATTAGAGTTGACTGATTTCTCAGGTTCATATGAATTCTTTGTTTCTAAGGAAATGTATTATAAGTACAAAGAATTACTTCATGTCGATGTGAAAATATTCGTCGAAGGTGAGATGTCTAAGCGCTGGAAGTCAGAATATGTGAGTTTCAATCCTAAGAAGATGAAGTTACTGAGCAATATGTCAGAAGAGCATTTCAAAGGTATATTATTGAAAATCCCACAGGATAAAGTCTCAAGTGATATCATTCATTATCTACAGAAATTCATTGAAGAATTTCAGGGAAATCAATCTCTGAAAATTGCGATCGTAGATCAGGGTGAAAAATTCCAATTGATGACAAATTCATCGCATCACTTACTAATCAATCAACTACTCATAGAGTGGGCGGTAAATAATCAGATAGAATTTGAGGTTGAGCTGAATTAATGAGGCAAATATAATCTACCGCCTAGAGGCAGTCAGATTCAATTGTCTAGCGCAGGGGCTTCAGTCTCAGTGGTGTTTTCTTCAGGAACCTCCAGTGTATTTTTAGGCTTAAACACCAGCCCAAATGCGCTGACTATAGTGGTCAACAAAACTACCTGAATTACCACAGACTTATCTATAAAGCCGATCTGACTATATGTCGGAATACTCAGGAATAATAAAATGGTGATCAGCCCACGGGGTGCCATAAAAAGTAAAGGATTTAAGGGCAACTTGACAATATTCAAATAAATACCTCTGATAGCCAGTATACCCAATACCATAGTCACTGATAAGAACAAGCTGTGTACGTCAATTATTTCTGCAGTCTCTAATGTGAAGCCAAACACAAGAAAGAAAACTGCCCTGGCTACAAAGGTTACTTCAGCGGTGAGCTCTTTGAAGCGTTCAATCTCATCTTCGATAGACTCAGGATGTAAGAACCGGACTAGTTTAACATTCTTAAATTGATCCAGATTTTCGAGGAAAATTCCAAAAATCAATATAAAGAGCAGTCCCGGCAAATGAATTTCTTCTGCCAATAGATAAATTAAAATAATCATAATGATGATCGGAAGAAACTTCACCGTATGACTAATCTTTCGAACAAAAACAGACAACACCAAGCTCGAAAAAATACTTATCAATATAATCAACAACAATTGCCACACAAAGCTACCTATAGCATGAAGATTTATTACTTCATTAATAGTAAAGAAATTAAAGAAAAGTATCCCGAGAATATCGGAAAAGCTACTTTCATAAGTTACAAATTCCTTGTGCGCTGAAGGCAACATTTTGGCTATGGGAATGGCAATAGAACTACTGATCACTATAAATGGAATGGCATTCACAAATGCTTTTTGAAAGCTAACTGTCCCATCCATATATATGACAAATGACAAATAAATGGCAGTGAATACCAGTACTACAAAAGAGGTAAGAAAAGCGCTCTGAATCATCTTTCGCTTCGAGTGATTGAGTTGCAAGTCCATTGATCCTTCCAGCACGATAAGTAATAAACTTATAGTACCTAAGGCTGGAAGCATAGAATTCAAGTCGGGTACTTTGAAGTTGTAAAATGAAGCGATTTCCCGGGTAAGCCAACCTAAAAATAACAATAATAGAATACTGGGAATCCGGGAGAACTTATTCGTCAGTTCAAATATATAAGCCACCAATAATAAAATGCACAAAGCAATTATGATTAATGGGGTCATATACGATTCGGATTAAAAGGCCGCAAAATACAATAAAATATTATAAGTCCTCTTTAGTCTATTTGGCCTCTTTTGGGTGGAGTAAGTAATACTGTATCTGAGAAAACAAGCCTATTCCCTGTCGGTATGCATTTTCATCCTTCACGAATTGGGATTTATATATCGCATCGGTTACTAGGTCATAAGCACGCTCTGCTTCCTTGCGTGAGAAAAATATCGAGCGGAAAGCCGGTAGCCACTTCTCTGCTTTCATTAATTGGATTCCGTAAGAAGAGAAATTAAAGCAAGTTTCTACATTAGTCATATCCAGAGTGGACCATTCCATCTCATCAGCAGTATGCAGATAGGATTTCCAAAAATCAATGTGATTGGCTATGCGAAGAGCAAGCAGGGAGTCATTTTCAGTTTCTTTAGCAGGTAAGCGCCACAAATTATTCAAAGTTGAAAATGGATCCATCTTCACATCACTATACTGATACTTCCGAACTATACAGTTATTGATCACCTCTACTTTTTTATTTCCTCCAGGTAGGGTAATTTCATCATAGAGCACTCCCTTCCCATCATTGGAATACAAAAATCTTCGGCTATAAACATCACCAGAATGGCTTCTGAAGACAATAGAACCCTTATTTCTCTCCTTATCATCAAATTGCCCGAAGTCATATTGCCCGGTAATATTTGAGGTGTAGGAATGGTCTGAGTTTAGCTGAAGAAATCTGTTGAAATTAAACTTCTGTAGTTCGTTCATTGCCGGGTCCATCTCTGCATTATCTACAGAAACAATCTTCCACAAACCCAGAATAGAGTCATTCGGTATCTTCCCTGTGACCTTATCCTGCTTGCACTGACTAAGTATCACTGCTGTCACAATGAAACAAATCTTCAAAAATCTAGATACAATCAACTCAAAACTGGACTGTGGCATCTATCATTTCATTTCCTCTTTTGTATCTGATAGGTACTTTTTGGCCTGGACTTATAGAGTTGAGCGCTTTCATATATGACTGAATATCTGTTACTTCCACTTTAGCCAAATGATATATGATGTCGCCTTGCTTTAAGCCGGCCTTGAAACCGGGCCGGTCTTCCTTCACACCATCGACCCTAAGACCCCCATCAGCATAAATGTAATCAGGCATAATACCGAGAGTTACTTTGAAATCAGTCTTTGTTTCTTCCGGATCCTTAGTTTTTGTAAATGGAATATTATCTATTTTATTCAAGTCAGTGATCAATGTGTATATATTGGTAGTAATAGCTGCCATACCTTCAAAATTGATCTTATCGATGTCATCTGATGGTTTGTGATAGTCACTATGCTGGCCTGTAAAGTAGAATAGTACCGGAATATTGGCATAGTAAAATGAGGTGTGATCTGATGGGCCAACACCACTTTCATCATACACCATCTTGAGGTGTGCGGTATTACTCTGCTCGAGTAACCCCTTCCATACAGGAGATGTACCCACACCACCTACGAGAAGTGTCTTGTCTTCTTTTAATCGGCCCACCATGTCAAGATTGATCATCGCTGCTATTTTCTCAAGCGGATATATGGGATGCTTCACAAAGTAATTAGATCCCCACAAGCCAAATTCTTCACCTGAAAAAGCTATAAATAAGTAATTATAAGTAGCACTGCTTTTACTCAGTAAATTTGATAATTCGAGCATGATGCTCACACCACTTGAATTATCATCTGCGCCATTGTGAACTGCCTTCTCAGTGGACAAACTAAAGCTATTGCCACCTTCACCAAGATGATCGTAGTGAGCTCCTACTATGATGGTCTTAGCAGCCTTATTATCAATGAAGCCACATACGTTGATTACTTGTACAGAATCAGTGCCTTGAGACATACTACCGGCTGTCGAATGTGGGTCTTGCTGCTGTCGAATGTAAAAAGATTGTAAAAAATCAGTCTGCTCAGGCAATTTGGACAAGCCATTCTGAATCATACGACTCTTAATGTACTCAGCTGCTATTTTTTGATAAATGGTACCTGTCAGCCTGCCATCCATAGCATCACTAGCTAAAAAACTAATATCTCCTCTGAAAACTTCACCCGATAGAACAGCCTGAGCCTGTACCTTAGCCACCATAACCATTAGCACGAAAAGTAACCAACAGTTTTTTATTAAGGGTTTAAGTCTCATCTTTGCGTCATATTTCATAATAAATAATTCAAATTGATACAAATGTACAAGATTATTAGATTCCTCCCTTTGATCTGCCTGATTGGACTCATCAATGCCTGCAAAACTGCTGAAAAACCGGGCTTTATCACTCATTATAAACAAGAGAAGCATCTTAAGAATATACGCCAACTCACTTTCGGTGGTGACAATGCGGAGGCATATTGGTCATTTGACAATAAAAATCTGGTATTCCAATCTAACAACAAAGGTTGGGGCTTGAAATGTGACCAAATATTTACGATGAAAGCAGAACAACCTACTAAAACAAAGGGAGGAGCCTACCCTACCCCCCAAATGCTGAGCACTGGCAATGGTCGCACAACTTGTGCTTACTATATGCCTGATAATAAAAGTATTATCTACGCATCTACACACAAATATCACACCGATTGTCCGGCTGAGGCTGAGCGGACTCATGGAGCATATGTCTGGAAGTTATATCCGGAATTTGATATATACCAGGCAGATTTGAAGGGGAATATTATTAAAACTCTGACTAACACTACAGGTTATGATGCAGAGGCTACCGTTTCTCCAGATGGTAAGAAAATCGTCTTTACCAGCACCCGAACCGGAGATCCTGAACTCTTCACAATGAATCTGGATGGATCTGAAGTAAAACAAGTGACCTTCGACCTAGGGTATGATGGTGGTGCCTTTTTCACTCCCGACAGCAAGCAGCTTGTCTTCAGAGCCAGTAGGCCGACTAAGCCGGAAGAGGTGGAGAAATACAAAGCTTTACTGGCCAAGGACTTGGTAGAGCCCACCAGTATGGAATTATTTATGGTCAATATTGACGGCAGTGATTTGCGTCAGATCACTCATCTGGGTGGAGCAAACTGGGCTCCTTTCATGCATCCTTCCGGGAAAAAGATTCTTTTCTCGAGTAATCATCACACCAAGAAAGGATACCCTTTTAACTTATTTATGATCAATATAGATGGAACAGGATTGGAGCAAATCACGTTTGATACAGTCTTTGATTCGTTTCCTATGTTTTCACCGGATGGTAAGAAATTAATATTTGGTTCAAATAGAAATAACGGTGGCTCTCGCGATACCAACTTATTTCTGGCCAATTGGAAAGATTAATATAATTCAGAACTCG
The DNA here is from genome assembly GCA_035426385.1 of Saprospiraceae bacterium. Taxonomy (GTDB): domain Bacteria; phylum Bacteroidota; class Bacteroidia; order Chitinophagales; family Saprospiraceae; genus Parvibacillus. Next base: position 44,076 of record DAOLZQ010000012.1, on the reverse strand, counting down.
GTTCAAAACAAATCAATAAAAGAAATGGGTGCTAATAAGCACCCGTTTCTTTTTAATTCTTAATCAGCTTTAGATTAACAACTTTGCCTTCTTTATCTCTGATTTGAAAAATGTATAGTCCCGCAGATAAAAAATCCATTTTGTATTTTAACTCATTAATGCCCGGTTGCAAATCAACTTGATCAGCAAGAATCACTTTTCCAGTGAGATCAGATAAACTGAGTAAATAATGATCTATCTGGCCGTTAGAAAGAGTCAACTGAAAATCCTGAGTGATAAGTGAATTGTATTTAATCACTTCGAAGCTGCTCTTTTGATTTAGGAAAATGATATTACTATATTTAATATTTCCATCTGTAGCACGGATTTTTAATCTGTAATAATATCCCGGACTTGCCTCAGATAATTGCGAGTCATTGAAAACGTATTTTTGTATCTCCGTTGAATTTTTTGCATTGTTGAAACCAATCTCAAAGAATTCATTTCCATCTGTACTTCGCTCAATTATATATTTGGCAACACCGATTTCATTAACAGTTTTCCAACTCAATACATTTACCCCTCTAAGGCCATTCCCCTCAAAAGCAAGTAAATCTACAGGCAGAACATCCACGTGCTTGAAAATCACTCCATAGTCCTCAGTTTGACCCTGAGACGGATTATAACAGGGTCCAGTGATATTGGCGTTATTAGTAATTAATCTCGCTCTTATGATGGTATTGGTGGGGACACCGGAACTCGGTGTAACAAAATTATCAGTTACAGTTCCACAATAACCTCCTCCACCACTCGTATATACGAGTTCACCGCTATCATTGAAGTCACCATCATTGTTGTAATCAATATACAGCCGGATCTGTTCGTATTTTGAAGAGGAGCAATTGCCAACAGTAGTACTGAAGGTATACGTCTTACCAAATTCTAAGCTAGCAAGGTCGGAACAAATAAAATTCATATATCTGGCACCATCTACAGAAGCTGTACCTGAGGGATTGTAAAGATCGGACAGCGAAAAGAGTCTTGGGCCTAAACTTCCTGGCGTTCCGGATGGTGCAGCGCAGCTATTAAAGTTAAAATAAGGCTCACTTCCCACGGTCACTGCATTTAATAGAGTCTTCGATGCACCACCACCTAAATCGATCTTCACATCATAATTGCCGGTGGTATTATAGCTGATCGCTGGTTGCTGTGCTGTAGAGCTCCCGGGTGAGCCTCCGGTGAAAGTCCAGGTGCGGCTTGAACTGTTTGCTGATTTATCTCTAAATAGTACAGTTCCGGAACCGCATAATGCAGCAGGAGAATATACAAAATTGGGTAAGAGCGTACCAGAACATCCTGCCAGGCAAGTGCGAGAATTGATGTGACTACTTATAGCAGTGACAGAAGTGGACGACCAGATATTGGAAGTACTGACAATCGGCGCCATAATATACGGTGATCCATCCGCATCGTGGTCTGCATTAAAATTATGTCCCATCTCATGTGCTGTCATAACTCTCAAGTTATCCGCATTTGTGGTAAAATCTTGTAAGATGTGATATTTGTAATTTGTACATACAGCATCTAACCAAGCCAGACCTACGGTAGCTCCATCAAAATTACGGTTAGTCCAAAATTCACCGATATCGTGAGTGACTCCAAAGCCGCCGCCGCTTCCCCATGCAGTAAATGCATTCAAAAGAGTGACTGCATTAGTGGAAGTTGTATTGGGTGAAAGTGGGTCATTTGCATAAGTCGTACTGACGTATTGGGTAACGAGCGAAAACTCAATATTGTCACCGAACTCATGCCTATAATTGAACCGGACATTATTCAGTACTGCTATGTTGTGATTCTGTACATTGGGAATGCTACTGCTATATTTTGTATACATAGTCGCATCTGTTGCGATAGCTATTTCCGCCACCTTGCACCCATTTGTTCTAGCTTCGAGCCCATCTTCAAGAGCACCTTCTTTCTCCATCATATCAGTGACTCCACAGGAGAATTTTTCTCCCGGAATAATCGCTTTTGTATTATACCAGATCAGATTACCATCTGTATTGAAGCGCCCATCTGGATTCATGAGTTCAATAAAATAGGTCTCTGTACCACTGACTATCATAGCTTGAAAAAAGGATTTATCGATAGTAATCACGATACTTCCTGATTCTCCCTCCAAAAAACCACTATATGTTCGGGTAGAAATATCCCGATGAATAAGGGGAAGATTAGCTCCCTTCTCTGTTGCAAAATAATTAGGGCTCAAGAGGGGATCTTCCCTTAGATCAAAGTTCCATTGCTTGCCATTCGCACTTAAGTCAAGTGAAGATGAACTTACCACCTGCTTATATAGATTAGGAAGAGAAACTAAACCAGTAGAGAATTCGTGAAAATGGGCTGTGAGGGCAGTGGACGTGCTAAGATCCCCTGGAAGAAAATTAATATTTTGGCCATAAAGATTGCCAGCACCTAATAAGAATAAAAAAAAGGAATACACTCTATTCATCAGTGAACTTTAATGCGTGAAAACAGAAATACTGAAAGGGGAGATGTATGTACAAAAAAGAAAAAATCAACCTTACACTCTAAACATATTAAACAAATATAATATATAAGTCCAATACGAATACTATTTATGAAGCTTATTTAACGATTATTTTACTGTTTCAGTTTCAATCCAACTGAAAAACTCATTATCACAATAAAAAAAGGCCGGATAAAACCAGCCCTCTTTTTGTTGTGACTAATTTGAAATAGTTTAGAATCTACCTGCTCGGCTTGATGTATTGCCGGTAGAAGTATTATTTATCGGGATCAACAAACCCACAGACCCACCGATATTTCTGTTCTGAATATCTGATTCGATCTGAACACTACCACCAAGCGGTATTTTATAATAGTCTGTAAATGCATGAGTATAGCGACCTTCTACAAAAAGCTTACCGATGCCTACATTAAATTCAGCGCCCAAAGCAGCCACACCTGAGAATTCAAAACGTTTGAAGCCCAGATTATCCAGATTAAGTGTTTGATCAAGAAGCTTTATAGGTAGAATAACATTCGCGATTCCTTTTGAACGACCTTTTATCATATAGCCAATCTGCGGACCTACTGCAAAGTAACCCTTTATGCGGTCATTGCCTATCTTCCCCTTTGCAAGGATAGGTAATTCGAGATAGGTAAACCTGTTTCTATAATCTATACCTACTTCCAAAGGTAGGTTGAAGAGATCGAATCCCTTTGCTTCCTTGATAACAAATCCCTTCTGTGTGATATTAAACTCACCTTGCAAGTCAAAAAACTCACCAAATGAATAGCCTAAGATCGCACCTCCCGTAACTCCATGCATCATTCTGATGTCCGGCAGTATAGCTTCGATACTATTGGAAGCTACTGTTTTTGAGCCATTGTAACCTATTTTACCACCTAAATAAAGTTGTGCCTGGGCGATAGTACTGCCCAATGTGAGGAATGCTACGAATAACAATAATTTTTTCATGATATTATTTTTTGTTTTTGATAAACTGTATAGCTTATAGACGTTGATACTTGAGTAAGGACTGTTAATTTATATTTAAAAAAATTTAAGAATATATTAAAGTTTAAATGGGGAGAATTGTTTGTTAGCAAGTAACTCACCGACCACAAAAATGCTTCCACAGACTAATATCAAATCATCAGGAGAAGCAGAAGTAAGAGCTGAGCTCACTGCAAGGTAAACAGGAGTGATTATAGAGCCCGATAAACCTGAAAGTACCCCCAGCTCTGCCAATTTTTCAGCTTTCATAGCTCTGGGAATCTCGGCCTGCGTCCAGATGTAATTTCCTTCCGCGGGAAGGATATCCAGAATAGGTCGTACATCCTTATCATCTACGGTGCCAAAAATGATATAAACCTTTGCGTACTTCATTGAACTGAGTTGCTTGATCAGTTCCTGGATACCAGCTAGATTGTGAGCACTATCTACTATGACACGAGGGCTATTGTGGATGAGTTGCCAGCGCCCGATGAAATTTGTGAGGCTGTGAACTTCCTCTAATGCGATCCGGAAAAATTCCGAATTATAAGGTAGAATTTTATATTTGTCTAACACAAACACGACTGCAGAAAAGGTGCGAATATTCTTTAGCTGGTATCCTGCATTCAATCGTGTGGAGACAGTTATTGTATTTGAGTCTTTTTGAAAGTTGATATTATAAAGGCCCGAATTAGTATTATCTGAATTCTTAGAGACTCTTACAATGCTATCCGCAAAATACAAAGGTGCATCTAATTCCTTCGCTTTTGCTTCGAATACGTCTTCGGTCTCGATCTGTCTTTCACCGATCAACACAGGAATTCCCTGCTTGATGATACCGGCTTTCTCTACTGCTATCTCAGCGGGGGTCTTGCCAAGAAACGCAGTATGATCTAGGCTGATATTTGTAATGACAGAACACACTGGCCTGAGGATATTTGTGCTATCCAATCGACCACCCATACCCACCTCAATAATGGCGAAATCCACTTTTTGCTGATGAAAATAAGAAAAAGCCATTGCACATATAATTTCAAAAAAAGAAGGCTGAATTTCTTGAATAACGGGTAAATAAAAATTCAATAAAGCAGTAAAATCAATTTCACTTATTAATTCACCGTCTATCTTAATACGTTCTCGGATATCAAAATAATGCGGTGAAGTATAGAGTCCACACCTTTTTCCTGTTGCGCGGATATAAGCAGCCAGAAGATGAGAAACGGACCCCTTACCGTTGGTTCCTGCGACATGTATAAATTGTATATTGTCTTTATGAGGATCACCGGCAAACTCCATCAATCTGCTGATATTACCGATATCTGCTTTGTATGCAGCAGGCCCTTGCCGATGAAAAACAGGCAAAGAAGAATATAGATAATCAACTGCTTCCTGAAAACTATTCAATGACATCTATAAGCCGATTCTTGAGAAGTTTATTATCAAAATTTTTATAGGAAGTAATATCAAGTTGACTTGTGCACAATTTTAAATCCTGTGGATCATTAGAGGCTATCAATATCAATCTATTGTCGCGATGACGGACCAGAAGCTCCTGCCACCAGACATTTGCCAGAGTGTCAAGATTTGAACCCGGCTCATCTAATAGTAATATAGCGGAGCCGCTCATAATGGCGAGAATTAATTTCACGCGTTGCTTCATACCGCTGGACAGTTCTATAATTCTCTTTGTTAGAATTCCTCGAAAGGGAAATTGCTTTATGCCTTCAATTACAAGGTCTATAGAAGGAAATGGTCTCATTACATGGTTAAATTTCACCATTTCGAGAACGGTCATTTCTTCAATTAGGTCAATGTAAGGTGCACAATATCCTACATTAGCATAGACATTGGACTGAGTCCAGTCTTTATCATTTAACACATATTTTACAATTCCTCTTGTCGGAGTGGTAAAGCCGGATATAACCTTTAGAAAAGTGGATTTACCCGCACCGTTTGGCCCCAATATGCCGTAAATATGTTCTGAAGTGAATAAACAGGATAATTCCTTAAACACCCATTCGTATTGAAAGCGCTTGGCGATGTTTTCACATATTACCTGTTGGGCTTGCATCCTCACCTTCCTTTTATAATACCACCTTCAATCTTCGCCAAGAAATCAAGAATATTTGCAGCTTCCTTCGACCCTGAAAATTGTTCCTTGATGAGGTCAATCGATTGTATCATATTTTTTGCCTGCATAAAGATGATGCGGTATATATCTTGGATAGTATGAATGGTTTCCTGATCAAAACCGCGCCTTTTGAGGCCAACCGAGTTTATACCCGCATAGGCTAGTGGCTCACGCGCAGCCTTTACATAGGGGGGCACATTTGAGCGCACCTGAGTATAACCACCTATCATGGCATGATCGCCTATTCTGATAAACTGAGCAATGGCGGCTAGACCACCAATTACTACATAATCACCCAGTTCGATATGCCCTGCGAGAGTCGAATTATTGGCTAAAACGCAATAATTACCTATTACACAGTCATGTGCGACATGGCAGTAAGCCATGACCAAACAGTTTGAGCCTATCCGTGTCGTACCTGCAGCTTTGGTGCCTTTATTGATAGTGCAGTATTCTCTTATAGTGGTGTGATCACCTATGATAGTAGTGGTTACTTCCCCTTTATATTTGAGATCCTGAGGAATAGCAGAAATAACAGCTCCTGGGAAAATTTTTACTTCATTTCCTATACGTGCTCCATTCATAATAACAGCTCCTGGGCCTATCCAGCAGTTATCTCCTATGACCACATCTTCTTCTATCGTAGTGAAATTTGAGATTGTGGTTCCTTGCCCTATCTGGGCTCCCGGATGAATATCAGTGAATTTTCCGATCATGATTTAAGGGTGGTTCTATTGACTATCTGAGCAGTCAGATCAGCTTCAGAGACAATTTTATTTCCAACATAGGCAATGCCCTGCATATGCACAATACCGCGTCTTATGGGTTCCAATAGTTCCATCTTAAGTATAAGGGTATCACCTGGCAATACTTTTGATTTAAACTTCGCTGAATCTATTCTGAGGAAATAAGTATCCCAGTTTTCTGGATCTGGCACCTGTGACAGAGCTAATATACCGCCTGTCTGAGCCAGCGCCTCTATCTGAAGCACACCCGGGTAAACAGGGTTTTCAGGGAAATGGCCTTGAAAGCAGGCTTCTGTAAAAGAAATATTTTTTACTCCCACTACATAATCCTGACCCAATTCGATGATCTTATCCACCAACAAAAACGGAAATCGGTGCGGTAGTCGCTTCATGATCTCTACAGTATCGAATATAGGTTCCTTAGAAGGGTCATATATGGGTAATCCTTTTAGCTTGCGCTGTTCTAAATATTGCTTCTTAAGCAACTTTGTAAATTCAATATTGACCGCATGACCCGGCTTTGTAGCTACAATCTTCCCTTTGATGGGCTTGCCTAATAGAGTTAGATCTCCTATGACATCCAACAACTTATGTCGAGCGGGTTCATTTTTATACAATAAATTGACCGTATTGAGGACACCTTCTTTTATTTTCACACTAGGTTTGCCTAGTTTTTTAGCCAAAATATCTAGCTCATCCTGATCCATATTCCGCTCAGCAATGACTATTGCATTGTCCAGGTCACCGCCTTTGATCAGGCCCTGAGCCAGCAGTTGATCCAGTTCGTGTAGAAAGACAAATGTCCTGCATGGAGCAATTTCTTTGACGAAATCATCCATACTTCCAAGTGTGGCGTATTGTTGGCCCAATACAGGTGAGTTGAAATCAATCAATGTAGTGACTTCAAAATCATCTGCGGGTAGTGCGATCAGCTCACTTCCGGTGAGCTCATCCTTATATGATATAGGTTCGGTGACTATATAGTAATCTTTCTCCTTATTTTGATCTACTATACCGGCATGCTGGAGCAGAGAAACAAAAGGCATAGCACTGCCATCGAGGATGGGAATTTCAGGTCCATCGATCTCGATAAGCATATTATCAATTCCGAGTCCGGTCAAGGCTGCTAGTACGTGCTCTATAGTATGAACACTGGCAACTCCCTGGGAGAGGGTAGTACCACGATTGGTGGAGGCAACACGGCTGATATCGGCTGAGATCAAAGTTTGATCATTTAAATCAACCCTTTTAAACTTTATGCCATGATCTTCAGGTGCAGGATTAAAGACTAACTTGACAATGCGTCCTGTATGTAATCCAATACCTTCGATGCTGGCTGGTTCCTGTATTGTTCTTTGATACATAATTTGTTACTTTCATTCCCGACTGAAAGTCACAAAAGCACATAACTTTTACTTACTGTGGAAACAGCGCAAAGGTATAAAAATCAATTTTATTATTTTATCCCCTATTCTACTTCTGTTTGCTTACTCAAAACTGATTTTTCCAACACCCCTAATTTTTCTAGGAGGGAAGGCAATCTTTTGAAGATGGCATAAGAACGGAGGTAACTGGTGTATTCTATAGCAGGAGAACCATAGAGTCGGGTATTCTTATTTTTAATACTAGATTGAATTCCTGATTGGCCTTGTATTTTGGCCCCCTCAGCAATGGTTAGATGGCCCGCAATACCCACTTGTCCGCCGATGATACAGGATTCTCCTACTTTAGCACTTCCGGCTATGCCTGTTTGGGCGGCAATAACAGTATTGGCACCTATTTCTACATTGTGAGCTATCTGTATCAAATTGTCCAGCTTGACACCATCATGGATGATCGTAGAGCCGAATGTCGCTCGGTCTATGGAGCAATTAGAGCCTATTTCTACTCGATCCCCCACTATTACATTACCATTTTGCTGGATCTTGATATACTCACCAGTCGGCGTGGGAGCAAAACCAAACCCATCACTACCTATTACCGTATTAGCGTGGATAATACAATGATCTCCTATCTTACATTCATGCATGATCTTCACACCTGCCATCAATATGCAATGACTACCAATTGATACATTTTTACCAATGAATACCTGAGGACCTATATCTGTCTCTGCACCGATGACAACTCCAGCTTCGATGACAGTATGATGACCCAATCCTGTATTTGCACCAATAGAAGCACTGCTATCAATTAGAGCATGAGGTGAAATGGTACGAGAAATAGTCTCGGTGACACTATTAAATTTTTCTAATAGAACAGCGAGTGACTGATATACATTAGGCACAAAAATGAGGGATGCCTTTATTGGCTGAGCAGGTTCAAAGGTTTCGTCGACTAAAATGGCAGTGGCGTCTGATTCATATATGTAACTCTCATACTTGAGATTAGATAAAAAGCAGATAGTTCCTTCTTTTCCATTCTCAATAGTGGACGCACCCTTTATCAGAGTCTCCCGTTCGCCACGAACAGTACCACCCAATAAATCCGCTATCTCTCCTACTGTCAATTGTATTGTGCTACTTTTCATCCATGGATTTAAAGTACAAAGTAACATATAATTGAGCAAATCAAAACAACATTTCTAACTTATTGAGGCCACCTTCATAAAAGTTAGGAAAAGTGCCTTAATGAATTAACTTTAATAGATTAATAGCTGATATTGATCTATTTTAAATGCTTTAGCAATTGTCTGTTGACGATGGGACTTATCTGATCTGCAAGTGTATAAACCATAAAGTGCTCGCCTTTCGGGATAAATACTTCCGGCGTGACCAACTCCGGCTTAATCATTTTATCCGAATCTCCGTGAATTTGATATACATTAGGGACACGCTCCTTTCGATCCCACTTAGTCAGTTGTCGAATGGCCCATTTCATAAAGCGCACATTTGATTTCTTAAAAATATCAGCCAGTAAGGTTTTTTCATCGGGTTTAGTAACTCCAAACAAAGTATAGACTCGCTTTACAGGGTGCTTGAGTAATAATCCGGCAAAAGGGCTGGCAAGTAGAAAACTAATCAGACCCCGGTTGAATCGATTAATTGGTAAGCCTTTAGTCTGACTGGAAATCAAAATGATCTGTTCCGGATGAATCATAGTGGACATTTCCTGAGCGATAATTCCCCCGAAAGACATTCCCACTAATTGAAATGGCTTTGTCGTATCCACTACTGCGGATAGCCTCTGAACATAATGCCTTAAAGTCTCATTGAGTTTAGGGCGAATCCATTGGATATTTATGACATTGAAGTGTGGGTCAATATCAAGCTTACTGAAAACACGTTCATCAGCACCCAATCCACTGATGAAATAGACATTCATCTTTGAGGGGTCATTAATCGCGTTAAGTTTAGAAATGGTGGTCAAAATACACATGCTTATAAAAAGAATTATCCCCCCTTTTTTAATCCATTCTGTCATGATAATCTGCATAATTAAATGATCGTAATGTCTGATATCTTCCATTTGATTTAATTACCCCTATATCCGGATGTTTTACCCCATTGAACATAGTGGTTTTCACCAAAGTATAATGGATCATGTCTTTAAAGATAATTTTATCGCCTATAAAGGGTACCTTTTCGAAGGAATATTCGTACATAAAGTCTCCACTAAGACAACTTGTGCCTCCGATTCTAAACTGATTTGGTCCTGCCGCATCTGTAGTAGCGCCAATGATAACTGGACGATAAGGCATCTCCAAAGTATCCGGCATATGTGCAGTGAATGACACATCGGTCATCAAAGTTCGGACGCCATGATTCTCCACAATATCAATAACATTAGCTACCAGATCACCGGTATCCCAGGCGATGGCGCTACCTGGCTCCAGGATAATATTGACTTCATACTTTTCTTTAAATCGTTGTAAAAGATTTACTAAATGATCGGTATCATATCCGACCCGTGTCATCAGATGACCACCGCCCATATTTACCCATTTGACTTTAGGCAGTAAATGACCGAATCGCGCCTCAAATGCAACTAAAGTTTCTTCCAAATCATAGCTCGTAGATTCACATAATGCATGAAAATGTAAGCCTTCAATCCCATCCGGCAGTCCATTTTGTAGGTGCGACGGATCTATACCCAGCCTAGAGCCCGGGGCAGTGGGATTGTACATATCTACTTCAACTTTCGAAAATCCCGGATTTACTCTAAGTCCCAAAGAAATAGACGGAAAATTAACTTTCAAAAAGGGGGCGTAGCGCTCAAACTGTCCAAGAGAATTGAATACAATATGAGAACTTAGCTCTGCGACTTTTGCCATTTCTCCCTGAATATACACCGGAAAGTAGCTATGAGCTTGTGTCCCCATATGTTCATTGATCAGCATAGCCTCATGTAGTGAACTAGCAGTGGCCCCATTTAGATACTCAAATACAAGTGGAAAGGTGCGCCACATCGAAAATCCTTTTAGCGCCAAGATGATTTCAACACCTGCACGGTCGCGCACTGATGAAATCAATTCTAGATTACGAATTAGCTTGCTCTCGTCCAACACAAAGGCTGCCGTGGTAAGGTTTTGATAAATGTCATCAGGCATTCGGCATGCTTTTTTGATTGAGGTTATTGGTCAGATAATTCAACACTATAATTTCAGATACTGTACAATCAACACTTGTTGAGATAAAAAATAAATTAGATCTGCTCCAATAAAGCCAACAGACCATTTTTACAACTACCAATTCAACGGAAAGTTAAATGGAAATAGGTATCTGTATAATTTTAGTGTGATAACAAGCAAGAAATAACAACTTGAATTAATCCATTTCCAGATCTATATCAAATTTTTCATGCCATGGAAGACCATTGAGCGTGAGCTGTTCCAGAAACGGATCCGGATTGAATTCTTCGACATTGCGAACTCCCTTCAGATCCCATTCACCCTTTAAAAACATCATCGCTCCGACCATGGCCGGCACGCCGGTAGTGTAACTTACTCCCTGAGTACCTGTCTCCTGGTAAGCAACCTCGTGGCTGCAATTATTCCAGATATAATAGGTGCGCTCATTTCCATCCTTGATTCCTTTGATACGGCAGCCAATAGAGGTTTGGCCTGTATAATTTTCACCAAGATCACCCGGATTAGGCAGTACAGCTTTTAAGAACTGAAGTGGAACTATTTCCATTCCCTGATATTCAATAGGCTCTATCCCTGCCATTCCAATATTCTGAATCACGCGAAGGTGAGTGAGGTATTCTTCCCCAAAAGTCATCCAAAACCTCGCTCTTCTCAGAGTGGGGAAATTTTTTACGAGTGATTCAAGCTCTTCATGATTGATGAGATATGACCTTTTGGGTCCTATATCTGGATAGTTGATATCACGGTGTATTTCGTGTGGCTCGGTCTCTATCCATTTTCCGTCTTCCCAATATTTTCCTTTTTGTGTAACTTCACGGATGTTGATCTCCGGATTGAAATTAGTAGCAAAGGCTTTACCATGATTACCTGCATTCGCGTCTATAATATCTAATTCATGTATCTCATCGAAGTAATGCTTGGCTGCATATGCGGTAAAAATACTTGTCACACCTGGATCAAAACCACAACCCAATATAGCTGTTAGCCCAGCCTCTTTGTATCGCTGATCATAAGCCCATTGCCAGCTATACTCAAACTTTGCCTCATCCTTTGGCTCATAATTTGCGGTATCAAGGTATGGTGTTCTCGTCTCAAGACAAGCGTCCATAATGGGCAAATCCTGATATGGCAAAGCGACATTGATAACCAAAGCAGGCTTAAATGAATTAATCAGTGCCACCAATGCAGGTACATCATCTGCGTCAATGGCAGCTGTAGTGATCCTATCTGACCCAATGGCTGCGGCGATATCATCACATTTTGATTTGGTACGACTTGCTAGTAAAATTTCAGAGAAGACCTCCGGATGAGCTGCACATTTATAGGTCACAACTTTGCCAACACCGCCGGCCCCTATTATCATTATCTTGGACATATGGTTTTAATTTATATTGGCAAAAGTAATGAATATGGTAAGTTATAAATTATAAATGGAAAATAATAAATGATCAATTTTAAAATACAGATATGATAGCGTATAGCATATTGCTTAAATTAGTTGTGATACTTTCTCAAGATTTACAATAATTATCACATCAGCTTTGGGCAAGTAGCTAGAGCAAATTTACCCGATATAATAGAACCTGGTGATGAAGACCAACCTACGAAAACCAACACTTTGATTATATTTGGCTCAATAAATAAAAACATGTCAGAAAAAATTCTTGTTACGGGTGCTGGTGGTCAAATAGGAACCGAATTGGTGACTAAACTGGTCGAAAAATATGGTGTAGATCAAGTAATCTCCAGTGACTTAAGGATATCAGAAGGTTCACAAAATACAATTCAGCTTGACGTAACTAATAAGGAGAATTTAGAGGCCGTCTGTCTCGAATATGGCATAAGTCAAATCTACCATCTGGCGGCAATTCTGTCTGCAAAAGGCGAAGAGAATCCGCTTTGGGCTTGGCAGGTAAATATGGGTTCGCTTTTTAATGTGTTCGAAACAGCTCGAAAATTAAATCTAACTCGGATATTTTATCCATCCAGTATTGCGGTATTCGGTCTGGAAGCACCGAAGAAACTTACACCTCAGCATGCAGTACTGATTCCGGAAAGTATTTACGGCATCAGCAAGGCGGCAGGTGAAAATCTAGCTAATTATTACTTCAAGAGATATGGCCTGGATGTCCGTTCTGTCAGATATCCTGGTCTCATAGGATATAAAAGTCTACCGGGTGGTGGTACTACAGATTATGCAGTGGAGATATATCACAAAGCGGTATTACATGAGCCATTTGAATGCTACCTGCAGTCTGATGCAGCCTTACCAATGATGTACATGGAGGACGCACTAAATGCAACTCTTCAAATCATGGAGGTAGATAGTAGCCGCCTTTCGCTTCGAACAGGTTATAATATAGCAGGATGTAGTTTTGATCCCGCTGAGATTACTGAATCTGTGCGGAAATATTATCCTGATTTTGAAGTCACTTACAAGCCGGATTTTAGACAAAAAATTGCTGAATCCTGGCCTGCCTCAATCGATGACTCAATCGCCAGAAATGACTGGGGATGGACCCCTCACTATGGTCTGGAAGAAATGACTGCCGAAATGATCAACAATCTGAGAAAAAAATATTCCGGTAAAAATTAGAACCCAGTACTGCTACTCTATTCAACCTTTTATCGAAAGAAATGCTGAATGAGGTATTAAATGTAGGTTTAATCCAAGCTTATTCTACTTTACTGTACTCTCCATTTGCAAAGCTCACAATGTGAGCCGTGGTAAATCCCTGATTCTTAACTGCAGGCAAAACACGTCTGACTTCATCCAGATTTTCAAATCCAGACAGATAAAAAGTGACTAAATTTCCCGACTTTACTTCTTCTATAAGTCCCAGCTCTTTCAAGTTGGCACCATTGAATAGTTTTGGATCTTTAAGTGTGGAGAGTCTAATTTTATATTCAGTAGGCGTTTTTTCAGGTGCTGCGACAGAGGTCGGTGGTACAGAGGAGGCCACCACTGTTTTTGTAGTAGGAACAGTAGTTTCTATTGTATTATTTTCCTGAACGATAAAACTCTTTTTGTATTCAGCTGGCAATTTAATTATCATCATTTTAGCATCCTCCTGAGAATTAAAGAAACCTAGTCTAACTTTAGTCATATTATTCTCTCGCACTGAATAGACCTTTCCATATGGTTGGAGCTTGGCTTGATAGCCAGTGAGATCAGCATAATCTCCGGCGATAGCTGCCAGTTGGATGGCGAAGCGCACTGTGGCCTTTTCACCTTCGTTGACCGGAGTCGGCATGGGCTGAGGGCTATTGATTGGTTTAGTCTCTTTAGGCTGTTCGACCGCCAGTCGTTCCTTCTCGTCAAGCACATTTGCAATCGTGGTATTTTGTTCGGAGGTAACCTCCTCTGTTCGAGGTGTAACAGCTCCTATGCCAGGGCGTTTACGGCCATTACCCTGCAGTTTTATTGTGCCTAAGACACCTGCCGGAAAATTTGCCAACGTGGCAACTTTAGTTTCACTCTGATTAAAGTATTGGTTGGAAGTACGAATCAGGTAATATGACAAAGGCTCCAAAGCTGCTCTGTATATACCTTTATCATCGGTATAAGAAATCTGAATATCACCACTGGCCTGATCGACTATGGTCACTTGAATTTCCTGTGCGGGGCGACCATCTGCATCAGTGATCAAGCCATCATAAAATAACCCTTCTTTAGCCAATAAAATATCTACGGATTTTTTCAAACCTTTGATTCCATTGTAATCCAACTTTAGAGAGGTAGAGGTATAGCCTATCTTGTCAATATTGATGAAACAATTCTCACCAATCTCTACCGGCAGTATCATTGATCCATTAGCATTAGTATAGAAAGAAGCTCTGCGACAACGGGACATATCAATACGTGCACCTCCCAGAGAGCGCTTATCATCCAATGATCGAATATTGAGCAGTAATAATTTCTTAATGTTCTCAACAGAATATAATTGACCTGAAGACCCTGATCGGTCAGAGACCAAAAATCCTTTCGAATGCTCGCTGTCAAATGTCATCGCATAGTCATCAGCAGGTGAATTGACCGGTACACCGGGATTGAAGACTATCCTGCCTCTTCCATTATCCATATCAGCTATCAGAATATCCATACCCTGATCACTGTGTCCATTGGAGGAAAACAACATCATATCTCCATCCTTATATGGAAAGATCTCATCCTGAGAAGTATTGATTAATGGACCCACATTTCGCGGTTTAGTCCATTCTTTTCCGCGATAGTCACATACATAGATGTCAAATCCTCCGTAGCCTCCCGGCATGTCTGAAGCGAAATACATCTGAGTACCGTCCGGTGTCAGATATGGAGTAGTACAACTATAATCTTCACTATTTACAGCAAATTCAAAATATTTAGCCAGCATACCCAGTTTGTCCTGGTAGGCAAACCAAATCTTGTTTTTCTTTACACGATTACGAACTATATCATCTTTACGACCAAATGAAATTGCTGTAAGTCCTGTGGCACCCGCCTTACTGTAACCAGTGATTACATTACTCTTCAACAATAAGCCCGCAATGGGAATATCTACAGATGCAGGAACTGTTTTTTGCAACACAGCTTCATTTGATACTTTAGTATAGAACCACTGACTTCCAGCCTGAACAGGTGAATAAAACATCATTTCATCCCCTAAAGCTGAAGATTGGACTTTGAAGGATTGGTCGCCGGACTGCGCCATTATGGTAAAGGAAGAAAAAAGTCCAAAAAGAGAAAAAACAATTATTCTGACGACTGCCATGACTATAATTTAATTTATTAAAAATTTAATTTCCTAAATGGTGCATGTCTATTCCACACCCTTATGCTTCAGCATAATCTGGACAGCATTGTCACCATAGCTATTAGTACCGGCCCATACCATCTGTTGCTTTCCTAGCTCATGTACGACCCATTCCGTTGTCTTCATTTTCTCATCTCCAGGCACTAAGAGCATAACGGGCTGATCACCGGCCATCAAAGCTTTCCAGACTCCATTTACTTTTCCTTTACTTCCAGTAAAGACATAAGTCCCATCATCCTTGAATATATATGACTCGCCTGTAATTTTAACAAACTGATCATCACCTGCAGTCACTTTAGCTCTTGGCTCCCATTCAGGACCGAAGATAAAGCCTAATAATGAACGTAAGTTTTTCTCATCCTTGGAGCCATTAAAGCCACGCATATCCGCTCCTATATCGGGTCTTGAATTTGCATTGGGATTTATATTTTGGATAAGACTGTCACCGGGCTTGATAAAGGTATCGAGTGCTGCGCCACCGGTAACTTCTCTGTTAATAGTAGGAGGTGCTTCCTTATTTTCAGATTTACAAGAAATAAGACCTGTAAATAATATCATCATAATGAGTAGAAAATGAGATTTTTTCATTTGCTTAGAGTGTGTTTAGATTTTTTAAAAAAAATGAAATCAAATAGGACAATTTGCACAAAGATATATGATAAATTTTTATAATACAATAGAGTTCGAAATAAGACTATGATTTTAAACGAATGAATCCTCAAATAAAATATTTTCAGCGCAAATTTGAAAGGGAAATGGAAGATCTGGCAGGTCTATCATTTCGCTCTGCACACTATCTCATCGCAGTGAGCGGGGGAAATGATTCTATGGCACTAGCTACTCTGGCGGATACATCGAAGCTCAACTATAGTATCGCCCATTGTAATTTCGGACTGCGCCCTGAAAGCTTAAATGAACAGCATTCAGTTACTGACTACTTTAACAAAATGGAAGTTCCGGTGTATAGCCATAGCTTCGATACTAAGGAATATGCTGCGAATCATCAATTATCCATACAGCAGGCAGCCCGACATCTGAGGTATTCGTATTTCGACGAGCTCAGACGTGAACATGGCTTTGATTTTTTACTCACTGCTCATCATGCAGATGATAATATAGAAACCTTTTTCCTACATCTGGGCAGGGGAAGCGGCCCGAAAGGTCTGAGTGGCATTCCTGAAAATAAGAACCAAATCTTGCGACCTCTACTAAGCTGGACTAAAGATGAATTAGTGATATGGAATAAAATGCATCAGATCCCGATATGCGAAGATTTCAGTAATGCGAGTATAAAATACGATCGTAATTTTCTTCGACACCAAGTCATCGGTACTATCAATCAGCGCTTTCCATATTTTAATAAAAATGTGCTCAAGAGCATGTCCATCTTGAAGCAATATGATGCATATGTCAGTGCAAAGATAAATGCACTCCGACAGAACGCAGAAACCAGGAAGCCACACGGAAGTATATATGATCTAAACCTCATTGATGAATCTGAGTTAGTACCTTTCTTCATTCGTCAGGTTTTAGAAGAGCATCAATTTTCACATGAAAGCATCACTGATCTGATCAGGGCGATAATAGTTCATAAAAGTGGGCTTAAAATTATTTCTCCACGAGGGTTAATGGCGGTCAGTGACCGCAATAAATTTGTAATTCTCCAGAAAGATCTAAAGATACCGCCGCTCCAAATCACTCTTACACCCAGGACATACGAAACCGATTCAGGTGAATTGCTGATCACAAAGGCCAACTCACTTAAAGCTCAAAATAAAAATATCCTATTATTACCATCTGAAAAATGGAATCAGACGTTAATAGTTCGAAGTTGGCGAAGTGGTGATTCTATTCAGCTCAGCTCAGATGGCGGGAGCCAGAAGATCCAGGATGTGTATACCAATCAGAAATTAAACTATATTGAGAAGATAACTCAACCCATTGTAGAGATGGAAGGGAAAATTATCTGGTTACCCGGAATAAAGAATGCTCATTTCGAAAAGTTAACTTCGGCGGAGTGTATCCAAATTGAATTTATATCAAAATAAAAATAATGACATCAGTAAAGAATTACTTAAATCAATTACCTCAGAGTGTTGCACCGGAAGCAATAGCAGATATGAGTACAGTGTTGCACTTCGACATCAGTGGCGACGATGGTGGCCTATACACATTGACCATAGATAAGGGTCAAATTTCAGTAGCAGAGGGTTTGCAGGGCGATTCTAAGTCGACCATAAAGACGACTGCACAGGTTTTCTCTCAGTTAGTTAATAAAGAAACTAATCCGGTTACTGCGCTTATGATGGGTAAACTGAAGGTCAGTAATCCGGGCGAAATCATGAAATACATCAAGATACTCGGATTGATGTAATGGTCACCTCGAACTGCCTGAGAATTGTAAACAAAGTCCGATACCGGGTGCGCCAGGGGAAGATAAAGTAGGTTTTATTTTCAGACTGATATCGTCACTAACGTTAAAAGTCTTCAGATGGGCATTGACATATGCTTCCAATGCTTGTAGTAGGTATATAGCACCGACTCCTATCCAGCTTAATTCCATATTTTGCCGGTATCCATCTCTAATACTCTTTAGTGACTGAGCCGGGTATCGATCATATGGGTGTGGAATGCCGTCTATAGAATTGCGATAATATCCAGCAAACTCACGATAATTATTCCGATTCCAGATAGCCACTGCAGTCATGCCTGCTAATGCACCATATACTATAGGAATCTTCCAATAACGCTTATTATACGCCTGACCCAATCCCGGCAAAATGAGCGATCTGACAAGAGCTTGTCTTGGCCCCCGTAGGTCGGCCCCTGAATTTGTGATTACTTTCTGAGTATCGGAACGGATGGTGTCTGAGATTACAATTATACCCGGCTCTAACAAGACTGAGTCATGATCCTGAGCATAGGAACTTACCGACACACTAGCCAGAAAAATGCACAGTATATATCTTAGTAAGAACAATACAGGATTAGATTTCTTCCTGTAGAATATCCAGGATCCGATTAAATTCATTATTCGAATTAAAATAAATCCTGATGGCGCCTTCGCCTTTTGTGTTTCGATCTATTTGGACTTTAGTCCCGAAGTGTTTGCGCAGATCATTCTTTACCATTTCCAGTTGTGGATCAGCAACCACTTTCGATTTACTACTACCGGATGATTTTGGTTCAAAATGACTTTTGAGGTGTTGCTCCAACTGACGCACCGACCAACCCTGGTCTATTGTCTGACGAAACATGGTGATCTGAAGAGCTATATCATCTATACCGGCCAGCGCACGTGCATGACCCATACTCAGCATTTTGTTCTTTACTGCATTTTGAATATCTGGCAGCAACTTCAGCAGCCTGACATAATTAGAAATCGTCGCTCTGTCCTTGCCTACCCTACCGGAAAGTTCTTCTTGAGTGAGAGAGCATTCTTCCATGAGCCGCTTGTAACTTACAGCTATTTCGATAGCATTGAGATCTTCACGCTGTATATTTTCGACAAGTGCCATTTCAAAGAGCTCCTGATCATTAGCCAATCTGATAAAGGCAGGTACTTCATCTAACCCTGCCAACTTCGCCGCTCTGTATCGACGCTCCCCTGCAATAATTTGGTATCTGTCACGTCCTATTTTCCTAAGGGTAAGTGGTTGTATGATCCCGTATGTCGTGATACTCTGAGCCAACTCGGCCAACTGATTATCATCGAACCGACTTCTGGGTTGACTCGGATTGGGTTCTATCTCCTGAATGGAAATATTGGCAACCACGTCAGATAGTTCACGCATCGTATCTAGTGTAGGAACTGCACCTTCATCGTCCATATCGTGCAGTAGCGCTCGGATACCTTTACCTAATTCTTTCTTTTTCAAATGATTACTTCAATTTTTTTAAAAAATTCTGAACGACAAAGGTAAGTATTATATTAGAAAAATGGCTTAGTGCAGTCAGTCTAAAAAAGTTTGGAATAGAGAGCCCACTAATATAAGATTGTTCAATTTAATGGGAAATAAGCAAATAAAATTTAGTGCAGATATGAATATCAAGTACACCTCAATAAATATAAATAAAAAACTACCCCTGCCTGACTTCCTGATACGAAATAAATTCCTGTGCCAGGTTAATAAAATTAATGGTACCCTTACTGCCGGCATCATACAGGATTACCGGCTGATGCATACTGGGTGCTTCGGAAATACGCGAGTTTCGGTGCAAAATAGTTTCAAAGACCCTATCCTTTACATTATCTCGTACTTCACGTATGACCAAATTGGCTAGTCGCAATCGCTTATCGTACATGGTTAGAATAATACCTTCTATTGTCAGTCCGGGGTTGAGTTGTTTCTTGACCAGAGAGACTGTATTTTTTAATTTACCCAATCCTTCAAGTGCAAATATCTCAGATTGAACCGGAATCAACACCGAATCAGCTGCAGTGAGTGCATTGACTGTGATAATACCCAGTGATGGCTGACAGTCTATAAAAATAAAATCATAGTCTTTCCGAACTTCTTCCAGAAATTCCTTCATGATGTATTCCCTGCGAAACCGACTAACTAATTCGAGTTCAGCACCTACGAGGTTGATCTCAGATGGCAATATGTATAGATTAGGTACCTGACTGGACACAACCGCCCTGCTCGCCGGTATCTCATTGATAAAACAATCATATGAAGTGTATTCTATCTGATCCTTGGTAATGCCACTTCCCGAAGTGGCATTTGCTTGAGGATCAGCATCTACCACCAGTATTTTATAATCCATCATAGCCAAGCATGCTGCCAGATTGATAGCAAGAGTGGTCTTACCTACCCCTCCTTTTTGATTGGCTATAGCAATAATTCTGCCCATTTATATAGAAAAAATTTGGTTTATAGAAGGCAATATCAACTCTATTCCTTTATCCTCAAAGGCTTTTTTTACCACATCATGATCTATAACAATTGGTGGAAAGGTATCAAAATGGCAACCCACTACCTTATTGCACTCCACCAGTCCTGCTGCGATGATAGCATCCTCATAGCCCATGGTGAAAGTATCTCCAATGGGCAGTATAGACATATTTGGTCTTCCATAGTATTTTGGGATAAGTGTCATCTCCATGGAAAGGCCTGTATCTCCGGCAATATAAACAGTAGAAGTTGTGGTTTTTATCAGATATCCATTGGGCATACCTCCGTCGCTTCCATCAGGCATAGTGCTTGAATGAACTGCAGAAAGCATTCGCACTTCACCAAAAATAAACTTGTGCTTACCACCGATATTAAGCGCCATCACACGACAGCTTTTATCAGCAAACCAATTGGTCACTTCGAAATTCCCTATCACTAGAGCGCCATTAGCCAGCGCCAATCCCTCTACATCACCCACATGATCACCATGCCCATGAGTAAGCAGGATGTAATCGGGCTTGATATCTTCCAACTGTATCTTTCCCTTTGCCAATGGATTATCACTGATAAACGGATCTAGCAAGACCTGATGGCCGTTTATATCCAAAAGGAAACAAGAATGACCTAAATACCGGATGTTCATATCAGTTATTTAAAGGGACGAAGATAGGAAAAAGGAAGGAGTACATAGCCAATGATTCAGCGCATACTCAGATGCCTCAATACACAGACATACAGTCTCATATATCGGAAGTATCGCTACCTGTCGGGTAGGGGTACGATCTCAATACATACCACTTGTTTTTATACTACCTTTGAATATTATTTCAAATAATATGGCATTCAAACCTACAGAATCAAAGGCAAAGGTCAAATGGAATCAAGAATCCTGGCAGTCTATTAAGAAGATTTTTTCATACATGCTACCCTATAAGTGGCAATTTTTCTTTGGGATGGTAAGCTTAGCTATAGGTAGCGTTATGTTTATGATCTTTCCGGCTGCTGCCGGAGAAATGGCAAATACAGCTGCAGGAAAATCAAAATATAATTTCCAGCTAAAGGATTTTGGCTATTTCTTTGCGGTTTTATTGATTGTACAAGGTGTCTTCAGTTACTTTCGCTCTTACCTGATGGCTGTAGTGAGTGAAAAAGGCATGGGACAACTCCGAAAAGATCTATATGAAGCAATGATAGGTCAGCCGGTGAGTTTCTTTGAAAAGAACCGCGTAGGTGAGCTCACCAGTCGTATCACGGCAGATGTTGCTCAGATACAAGATGTCATCTCTGTTACACTAGCCGAATTTATCCGTCAATTGATTACTTTATTGATAGGTGTTGCTATTTTGGCTTGGATAACACCGCGTCTCAGTCTTATCATGCTGCTTACTTTTCCTTTGATCGTACTATCTGCCCTTATATTCGGTAGGTACATCCGAAAGTTATCCAAAAAAAGACAAGCTGAGATAGCGGCCAGCAATGTAGTGGCTGAAGAATCACTTCATGCCTATCAGGTCGTGAAGGCTTTTACTAATGAAATATTTGAGCGCAACCGATATAGCAATATCATAAATAAAGTAATTGGGGTGTCACTTCAATTTGCCAAAATCAAGGGTGTTTTCTTTATTTTCCTAGTGACCTTCCTCTTTGGCGGCATGTTTTTCATACTATATGAGGGAGCACTCATGGTCCAAAAAGGCCAAATGGCTATAGGTGATTTGTTCTCGTTTATCATCTATACCGGTATTATAGGCGGGTCAATGGCTAGTCTTGGCACATTCTACACTACCATCGCAGGGGCCCTGGGTGCTTCAGATCGTATTCTTGAGATACTTCAGCAAGATCCGGAGATTCACCCGACCCGAGAAGAGTCCGGTACGGGGAAATCTATCAAATTAGTCGGTGATATAAGATTTGAAGAGGTGGTATTTGCCTATCCTACACGCCCAGAGAAAAATGTCCTTGAGTGTATAGATCTTGTTTTTGAGGAAAGGAAAAAAACTGCTCTTGTAGGTCCTAGTGGTGCAGGAAAAAGCACCATCATACAGTTACTCATGCGATTTCATGAACCTGTTCAGGGACGTATAGTCATAGGAGGGGAAGACATCTCTTCACTTGATTTACTTGCTTATAGAAAGAACTTCGCCATTGTGCCCCAGGACATTTTACTATTTGGGGGCAGTATCCGCGAAAATATCGCTTATGGTAATCCTGAGGCTGGGGAGGATGCGATTATAGAAGCAGCTCGAAAAGCTAATGCGATGGAATTCATCTCTTCTTTTCCGGAAGGTATGGAAACTCTAGTGGGAGACCGAGGGGTGCGACTCTCAGGTGGTCAGAAACAGCGAATAGCCATTGCAAGGGCGATCTTAAAGGATCCTAAAATATTGATCCTAGATGAAGCAACTTCTTCTTTGGATGCGGGCTCTGAAAGGCTTGTTCAGGATGCACTCGACAATCTCATGATGGGTCGTACCTCTATCATCATAGCACACAGACTGGCCACCATCAAAAATGTCGACAAAATAGTAGTTCTAAAAGAAGGCCAAATTATCGAAGAGGGAACTCACAATACGCTCCTCAGCGACCCGGAAAGTATATACGGTATGATGGCGAAAATGCAAATGCTAGAAATCAGCTGAGCAGGCTTTACGTAACATTTAGGAATTGTACATTTTATCATAATACTCAGCTGCCATTCGGTCAGAGTCAAAGAATGGAACTATTTCATCCATACCTGCCTGCAATAATCTGTCCCACTGAGCTGGGTGATCATAATACATTGGTAAGATCACATCTTTGATTTTATCTAGCATATTGTCACGATCAATAGTATCCTGCTCTACTTCTGAGAGTGTATTGTAATCAACAGGTGGTACGATAAAACCATTGTGGTCATCCTTTACGAATTCTGGAATCCAGCCATCAAAGGTAGATAGACTGGGGCAGGCATTCATCATAGCAGTCATTCCACTCGTGCCCGAAGCTTCCAGCGGTATGCGGGGATTATTAAGCCAGAGATCGCTCCCCTGCTTCATAATTTTCGAAAGCTTGAGTTCGTATCCGGTTAAAATGGCTACATTGGGAAACTTCTTGCAAAATTCTACTAAATCATTAAATATTTTTATACCTATTTCATCTTTTGGATAAGGCTTTCCCGCCCAAATAATTTGAACTCTATACTTGCCATTCTCAAAAATTTCAACAAACCTTTCCAGATCCTCTGTAATGAGCTTAGGTCTCTTATACTCCGCAAAGCGGCGTGCCCATACAATAGTAAATACATCGGGGCTAAATAATTTTCCAGTTTGATCGGCTACTTCTTCAAGCATGAGTAATCTTAATTCTCTTTTTCTGCTTCTGATCAGCTCCGCGTTATGTTCCACTCTACCCTGCTCCAGCACGGTATCCACCCAATAGCTTTTGTTCTGAGCATTGGTGACGGAGATGATCTCGGCTATGTCTTTGTATTCACCCCACATCTTATTAGAGACCTTACCGTGAATCTCGCTTACACCGTTTGCGATTTTGGCCAGACGGAGTGCCGCCAATGAATGATCAAAGGTATCAGTATCTACACCCATAATATCACGCACTTCTTTTTCAGTCATATCCTGAAAGAAACTGAGATCAAGCAATTGCTTCATAGGATGCTTCTCATTACCGGCAGGAATGGGCGTATGTGTAGTGAAAATAATTCGTTTTTGTACAGCTTCTTTGCTGCGATACTTATTATACAGATAAAAGGCTACAGGTAATCCATGTGCCTCATTGAGATGATATATGTCTGGCGAATGGTTGATTGCATCCATTAGCATTCCTGCACCTACTCCCAGCACGATGCCTTGAGCTATCTTGGTCTCCGCATTAGAATCATAGAGCTTGTGTGTGATGGTCTGGGAAAGGAAATCATTCTCAGGTAAATCGGTAGATAAAAAAAACATCGGCGCTGTCCCAAATATATGCGGATCCAGATAAAATGCTTTAACCCAGACGGTATGACTATTGACTTTGACTTCAAACTTAATGCCTGTATCTTGTAGAAAATTATAGGCTTTTTCTTGAAATAATACATACATCGAATTGTCTGAGCTCCTCTCTTGGTCATAGTAGCCGTACTTCCATAGCAGGCCCACACCTATAAGATTTTGCTTCAGAGCATAAGCACTTCGCATATGAGAGCCTGCCAAAAATCCCAGCCCACCGGAATAGGTTTTCAGTGATTGATCAATTGCGAATTCCATACATAAATACGTGACTCGCTTACTATATGACTTATCTACCTGAAACGGAAAGTGAAAGTTTTGAAAGTTATTTTGACCCATTTTGGCTTTTTATGGGTGCAAAAGTATCAATATTTACTATATGTACAAGTGACACTATCTAGTAGTTATTCCCATTGTTGAGTGACTCGATATATAATATTAGCCGGTTGATAGGCTTACAATTTGGTTTTGAAGAAATATCATGTCATAATTATTGTTAATTAGGTAATTTTTTCAATTTTCTTTCATCTTATATCTATTTCTATTGTTACTCATACTATATAAATAATCAGAAAAAAAATTAATCCTATGAAAGTAATTTATCTTTTTGTTTTATTATTGATTGGCACAACAGTGCAAAGTCAGGTAGTAATCAATCCAAAAGTTGGTGCAAATTTTATGCGCCTGAGCTCTGATCCTTCTGGCGATAATGCCTCTCAAAAGGCAAGGCTTGGTTGGAATGCAGGTATAGATGTACGAGTGGGCGACCGAATTATGATAGTTCCAGGAATTCACTACGTGCGATATGGCAGTATATTACGTGGTACTAAAGACAATGAGAATTTTGACGATGAAGTTTATACACACTTTATTAAGGTTCCGATAATGGTGGCAGGAAATCTGGTAACGACCAACGCTTTCGTCTTAAGACTCTATGGTGGCCCGTACGCTAACTTTTTAATTGGTGTGGATAAAAATATAGTATTTGATAAGGACAATTTCAAATCTTTCAATGGAGGTCTAAAAGCAGGCTTAGGCTTTGATCTTGGTATTTTCACTTTAGATTTGGACTATGAATATGGTCTTAGCAAGGTATTTGCTGAAAAATTATTTGATAAAATTTTATTTCCTGACAATGCCAAAATGGGTGTAATTAATCTCTCTATAGGAGTTAAGTTTGGGGATATCATGAAAGGATAGTTTCTTCAAAAAAGTTTTAATATTTTAAAAAGGTA
The DNA here is from genome assembly GCA_035426385.1 of Saprospiraceae bacterium. Lineage (GTDB taxonomy): Bacteria > Bacteroidota > Bacteroidia > Chitinophagales > Saprospiraceae > Parvibacillus. The sequence goes on along the minus strand of DAOLZQ010000012.1, from coordinate 18,200 downwards.
ATCTGAATTCAGGTTACCTTTTTCTTTAATAGCTGTTAGGATATCGAATATTCACGACCTATAAGTCTTTTTCACTACTAGAATGGAATTGGGAATCGTTTAAAGTTTCCTGAATTATAACTCCAAAACTATGATCAACAGATTTGTTTTAATAGGCATCATTTTTGTACTTATTGATGTATATGCATTCTTTGCGTTCAGGGGCTTGTCAAGGCAAATGTCCGAGGGTGTTCAGCGATCTGTCATTTTTATATATTGGGGGATTAGTCTTTTAGCCTACCTCATCTACATTGCAACCATGGCTGGTTGGATTGATAATCAGACTAAGTTCTTGCAAGTGTATGGTCGTACTTTTATGATCATACTGATGGTCACAAAATTATTTATGATTCCATTTTTACTGATTGACGATGTCCGCAGACTAGGTATCATTATTACAAATTACTTTTCTCAGGAACCAAGATACGACGCAGGACGATCCCGTTTTTTATCAACTGTGGCAGTAGTTGCTGGTCTAGCACCGGGAATAGCGATGCTCTTCGGTAGCCTCAAAAATGCTTATAATTATAAAGTGAAGCGCCTAAAAATTCCCATTGACGGATTACATCCTGATTTGGAGGGGTTCAAAATCGTCCAGATCAGCGATATTCATACCGGCAGTTTTTATTTTGAACATCCGATAGAGCATGGCATCGATTTGATCCGAAAAGAAATGGGCGACCTTATCGTGTTCACCGGTGACTTGGTCAATTATAAAGCTGACGAAGCTGACCCCTATATCCCTGTATTCAAACGTATAAATATCGACACCCAAATGACGTATTCAATTCTGGGAAATCATGATTATGGAGATTATGTCAAATGGGATTCACCACAGGAGAAAATCGCCAATCTTGAAAGTTTAAAACATAAACATTCGGAATTAGGATGGGACTTATTGCTCAATGAGCATCGGGTAATTCAGCATAAGGGGGCCAGAATCGGAATCATCGGAGTAGAAAATTTCTCAGCCTTGCCTCAATTTCCTAAATATGGAAATTTGCAAAAAGCGATTGAAAATATCCCACCCGTCGATTTTAAACTGTTACTATCTCACGATCCAACTCACTGGGATTATGAAGTGAATAAATCATATAAAGACATCGTACTAATGCTCGCAGGGCACACTCATGGATTTCAGTTCGGTATTAATATCCCGGGCTGGATCAAATGGAGTCCTGCACAATTTATCTTCAGGCAATGGGCAGGTCTATACCAAAAAGCAGGTCAATATCTTTATGTAAATACAGGATTTGGATTCCTGGCATACGCAGGCCGGGTAGGATTCATGCCGGAGATTACGGTATTGACATTGACTAGTGGAAAGTAAAGGCAGTGGATAGAGAATGAAATTTGTTTAGAGCCCTTTTACATCCAGATTAATTTCTCCTTTAGTATAGATGATTACCTGAATTCCGTCCACGACAGGTTTTATAGCTGTTGGCTTTAATTCTGTGATGCCACCCTTTACTTTGACACCCTTATAATATTCTGTGTTGAGTGCGGATATCAAGCCTGCCTTAGTGGCGTCTATGATTGGTCCTACCGGTATTTTAAATGCCTTTTCAATGTTTTTCTCGATTAGTCCATTAAATAACCAAGAGGCAGATCGCTGAAATAAATTCTTTGTTTTTAAGTCGAATTTGGTATCCATAATTCCAATTTCATTTTTCTCAATATCGTAATATGGAGTTCCCTTTAGAATAATATCGCCCTTAGTATCACCTCGAACTTTTGAATTTATAAGTAATTTCCCATCTTCCTCACCGACAGAAATATCGTATAAATAGAGTGTGTATTTCCCATTCAGAAATTCCATCTTATAGTTTTCAAAGTATTGGCCAGCTAGATTCGTAGCATATCCGTAATCAATGAGCGCAGCCGTATTAACTTCGAATTTTGGATCGATCTGCGGCACGATTTGCAACTTAGGTAATGATCTGACACTGGATGGTGCGACAGGTACACAACCTGTCACGGTCTGTGAGATGATATCAAAACCCAAGGTAGAGACGAAGGCACTATTGCGAATCCTGATGGGGGTCATCCTCACTCCGATAGGGGTGATGAGCATCCAGCTCTTATATTCCTCAGATACCAGATAAGGTTGCTGCACCAAATTCCATGCCTGGAGTGCATAAGTATTGAAATTGAGATTCTGCTTGATTTGATCATCTATGGTCCTAGAGAACTCGGCATAATTTTGATCTAGAATTTTCTCCACTATTGGCGTGATTGGTATTTTTACACCTGCAAAGTCAAGCACTGGTCGGGTGATCCATTTATAACCTGCAGGAGTTGTCACCGTCTTAACACTCCAGTCGGGTGCAATATTAAAAGAAGTCTTAAATCTGATTTCCATTTCGAATGTACAGTCTTTGTAAGTATTGTAACCGAAGGCACCGTATCCCTTCTCTGCCCATACTTTAAGAGGAACAGAGATTTGAAATTGATTGGCTGCATTTGGCGTGAGACTAAGATTTCCTTGCTTCCATACTTTGACTTTAAAATTATCATTATCATTATCTGTATAGGAATTATCCTCATAGATCAGACCTTGGAGCGTTGAATTGACCATTTTTTCTACCTCTGACAGAGGAATCTGTATTGGTACAGTGATTGCAGATTGAAGTTTGGCTGCCTCAGCCGGGACACAGACGGCCTGACCCCAATTCGTAACCGGCACCAAGAGTGACGGGAGCAACCACCAAATTAATAAAGGAATTTTATTCATATCTTTCTTTTCCCGCTTAGCTACAAACGTGTCCAGCACAAGAATATATATAGTCTTAAAAAAGTTCAACCTTATAGTGTATTTGATTTTAACTATGTATTTTATATCCATACTAAATGGTCTAAAAATAAATTATTATTGCTCCCGATTAAATTAGGTCTATACCGGCATGAGATTATTGATACTGGATAACTACGATAGTTTTACCTATAATTTGTACGACTATGCCTGTCGTGTACAGGCAGGGTTTGAGATAGATGTGATTCGACATGATATGATCACTCTGGAAGAAGCTGCTGTTTATGATGCGTTTATCTTTTCACCCGGGCCCGGATTACCCCCGGATGCCGGCATACTACTACCACTCATTGCTCAGGTTTGTGATACTAAGCCCAGCCTGGGAGTTTGTTTGGGACTCCAGGCCATAGCTATGGCGTATGGAGCACGATTAAAGAATTTGACACAGGTGACTCATGGGCTGGCAAGGGCAAATAACATCCTGATATTGGATGATCCTCTGTATGAAAGCATTGAGAACCCATTTATCGCAGGCAGATATCACTCCTGGGTGGTAGATCAATGTACACTACCTGATTCATTGAGCATTACCGCCACTGATGAAATGGGAGAAATAATGTCTTTGTCCCATGAAAACGGCTATTGCTTCGCTGTTCAGTATCATCCTGAGAGCATTATGACTCCACAAGGTCAATTGATAATCAGCAATTTCCTAAATATTGCCAAAGAGAAAATTTTGGCGAATAGATAAGTTTTATTTGAGTTTAAAGGTACTCTTGCCTGCTAAGAATCCTTTGTTGTAAACCTCTATGTTGTAAGTGCCGGTTTGAAAAGCAGATCCCGGCTTCCAGCTTGCACAGCTCACTGCTTCGGTATTCTCATAGTTAAATTCCTTCTGAAGGGAATATGCAATCTGCGTTCCCTCGTCACCGCCATCTATCACTCCCGAGCCGGCTGAAGGGACATTGATAGTCTCTCCGTTTGGATTAATTATTTTTATAAAAAATTTCTCTCTACCATTTTCTACTAATTCATTGATGGCAGTCTTAAAGCAGACACGCAGTATTTCCACATCCTTAGCATGACGCTGTGAAATTTCCTTGCCTTTTGAATTTAACCTGTACCCTTCGACCAATATATCCGAAACTTTTATCACTGATCCTCTGTCCACCTTCCGCGCCAACTTTTGCCGCTCGGTAGCCAATTTCGAATTTTCATCAGTAAGGGTAGTATTTTTAGTAGCGAGTTCATCATTGTATGTTCGCTCTTTAGTAATCTGATCAGTAAGTAAGCCTTTCTCGGTGCTTAATTTTTCATTTGATTGTGATAGGCGATCATTTTCTTCTTTCAGCACTGCCATTTCTTTTTTAAAATCTTCATTTGAGGCCCGCATGGTATTGATTTTGGACTTGATGGCATTGTAATCTTTAGTAGTACCTATCAATCCTACTATTTGATCACGTTGCTTTTTAAGAACTAATTTTTGACTGTCTATCTTAGAGTTCAATTCCGTATTATCCCCTTTCAGCTCTTCAAGTTCAGCCAATGATTCGTAATAATTTTTTTCCAGCTCTGCTCTGTTCTTTTCAGTCTCGACCAACTTAGAGTCCTGAGTAGCAATCAAATTTGAATTTTGAGATTTGAGATAAAGCAGGTATCCACTGAGTAAAAGGAGTAGCCCAATAATGGAAATACTTACTATCTTATAGGTATTGTTGTTATTCGTAGAATCCATTTATTTTATTGTTTTTAATATTGATTGTAAATACAAATTTTTCTAAAATAGTTGCGAGGCAAAGGTTTTACATCTCAAGAAGAACTTTAACTTTGCTATAATAGTGTAAATTTAAAGTATTCCTGAATATAACACTACAGTAAATTCCCTATTTATTAATAGTGGTAAACTACTAATTTAATCAATATCAAATTGATATACATTATGAACACTGAGAATATATTATTTATTGACATCGAGACAGTCTCCGGATATTCAGATTTCGACCAAATGCCGGAGGAAGACCGCAAATTCTGGAGCCTTAAGTCGCGCCAACTATTGACGCCCGAGCAACATGCTCAGCCGGAAAGGATAGCTGCCTGCTATTCCGACCGTGCCGCCATCTATGCCGAATATGGCAAGATAATATGTATCTCCGTAGGTGTGATGGTGAGAAGTAAAGAGAGTCCTGCCACTTTCAGAGTAAAATCATTCTATGGAAAAGATGAAAAGCTACTTTTGGAACAACTGTTTGAACTAGTCGAACTTCGCTATAATGACTCCAATAGGACAGGCTTCTGTGGACACAACATCCGAGAATTTGATATACCATATATATGTCGACGGGCAGTCATTCATGGTCTAAAATTACCCACATCTCTCCACCTGATGAACAAGAAGCCCTGGGAGGTAAAGCATATCCTGGATACACTGGATATGTGGAAATTCGGCGACCACAAGCATTATATATCACTGGCCCTACTGGCGTATCTATTAGATATTCCCACTCCGAAAGATGACATCGATGGTTCTATGGTAGGTTGTGTATTTTGGAAAGAAGATGACCTGGATAGAATCAAGACTTATTGTCAAAAGGATGTAGTAACTGTCGCCCATGTATATACCCGCTTGAACAATGAAGAATTTGTCGATGTTAGTGAGATACATTTTATAGAAAATCAGAAACAAAATTGACACTTAAGACTGCTATACATTCCACACCTCAGACTTCATTGACCGCATTGTTGGCGCGCCGACCACTCATTATCTCAGGACCTTGCAGCGCCGAGACCGAAGAACAATTGTTGCGCACCGCACACGAACTGGTGACTGCGGGTAGTGTTGATGTTTTCAGAGCAGGGATTTGGAAGCCTCGCACACGACCTGGCAGCTTTGAAGGAATTGGCAAGGAAGCACTGAGTTGGCTACGAACTATTAAAGCAGAGACCGGGCTACCCGTATCGGTTGAAGTAGCTAATGCCCGTCAAGTCAATGAAGCTATAGAAGGTGGTGTGGATATACTCTGGCTGGGAGCAAGGACTACAGTCAATCCCTTCAGTGTACAGGAAGTAGCAGATGCCCTAAAGGACCATCAGATACCTGTATTTGTTAAAAATCCACTGAACCCGGATATAGATCTGTGGACAGGTGCAGTAGAAAGAGTGCAGAATGCGGGTATAGAATGGGTGGGGTTGATCCACAGAGGCTTTTCAGCTTATGGAACTACCCTTTACCGGAATGCACCAATGTGGCATCTAGCAATAGAAATGAAGCGTAGACATATCAATCTACCTATGATCAATGATCCTTCCCACATATGTGGCAATCGCCATATGATTCCTGAAACACTCCAATATGCTGCGGACCTAGGATATGACGGCGTGATGATAGAATCACATTTCGATCCCGATCAGGCCTGGAGCGATTCTAATCAGCAACTGACGCCTCAAGATCTCAAAACTATCTTGGGTCAGATAATCTGGCGTCAGAAGAAACTTCCCTTAAAGCACGAAGCGCTTATCGAATACAGGGAACAGATAGATCAACTAGATGATGAAATATTATCGTTAATGGGCAAAAGAATGGTGCTTTCTGAAAAAATCGGCATCTATAAAGGACGCAATAACATCTCAATCCTCCAACTGAAGAGGTGGGCTGATATACTTGAGCGTGCCTTTAAGAAAGGAAGGAAAATGAATCTCAGTGATGACTTCATCAAAGGCTATTTGAGTACCATTCATCTGGAGAGTATCCGAAAGCAGGAAGAACAAATGAACCGCGAATCAAAAAGAAATGATCCGGAGTAAACGAATAATAAACTCTTTGACTTATCAAAACAAAAGTAAATAAAGCGACTATCTAATGAATTATGATGTAATAGTAATTGGGTCGGGTCCCGGCGGGTATATATGTGCCACTCGTTGTGCTCAGTTGGGTTTAAAGACTGCAATTATCGAAAAATATAAAGCACTTGGTGGTACTTGTCTGAATGTAGGATGTATTCCTTCCAAGGCATTGCTTGATTCTTCAGAGCACTATTTCAATGCTGTAACCAATTTTGCTACTCACGGCATTAGTGTGGAAAAGGTGACGATGGATGCCGGCCAATTTTTTAACCGAAAAGCTGATGTTGTCAGTCAGGTGAGCAAAGGTGTATCCTTTCTGATGAAAAAAAATAAGATAGATGTTTTCAATGGTATCGGCTCTTTCAAGGATGCTCATACCATCACTGTCTCATCTACTGACACTCCAGAATCTAAAGAGCTGACAGCACAAAATATAGTAATTGCCACCGGCTCAAAACCGGCTACTCCTGCAGCCTTCAACTATGATAAGAAACGGATTATCACCAGTACAGAAGCCCTAAGCCTAAATGACATTCCGCGCAGCATGATCATTATCGGAGCGGGTGTCATTGGGTTGGAATTGGGTTCGGTGTACGCGCGCCTGGGGACCAAAATAAATGTCATAGAGTTCACCGATCGCGTGATAGGTACTATGGATCCGGACTGTGGAAAGGAACTTCAGAAAATCTTGAAAAAGGAAGGATTCAACTTCTACCTCAATCACGAGGTAACCGATGTGCGCAGCAAAGGAAAAAAAGTTACAGTCACATATAAAGATAGAAACGGTGGAGAGGCCCAGTCGATTGAAGCCGATTATTGCCTGATCGCCACCGGCAGAAGACCTTACACTGACGGGTTAAATCTTGAAAATGCAGGGCTCAGTCCAGACAATAAAGGCCGTATTGATGTAAATGAACAATTACAAACCACACAATCCCATATTTATGCCATCGGCGACGTCATCGCAGGACCTATGCTGGCGCATAAAGCAGAGGAGGAAGGTGTATTCGTGGCGGAAGTTATTGCAGGCCAAAGGCCGTCAATGCATTACCACTTGATACCGGGCGTAGTATATACTTGGCCGGAAGTAGCCTCTGTAGGTTATCTGGAATCAGAACTCAAAGAAAAAGGCATAGAATACAAAACAGGTAAATTTATATTTAAAGCATTGGGTCGTGCCAAAGCCAGTGGAGATGAAGACGGATTTGTAAAGATACTGGCAGATAAGGAAACAGATGAAGTACTTGGCGTCCATATGATCGGGGCCAGAGCAGCTGATCTGATCGCTGAGATGGGAGTAGCTATGGCTTTCAGAGCTTCTGCAGAAGATATCGGACGTATCTGTCATGCTCACCCCACCTATGCTGAAGCAGTAAAAGAGGCAGCACTGGATGCCACCGGTAAGCGAGCACTAAATATGTAAATGCAATAATAAACATCACTACTATGAATATAATTATCAATAAAGCCACTAAGCTAAATGTGTTTGATTCGGTCCTTAAAGTAATTTGGAAAATAGATATGCCGCAACAGAGTATGGTGACTGACAAACCTTGGGGTGGGTATTTTACTTTTGCTCCCGAGCAAACCACTAAGTTTATCGATACTTTTTTTTCTGGTGTGGATACCAGCGAATTTTTACCTCAGTTAGATCTACCCATCAGTCCTAAGATTCTCATAGTAGAGCCAGGCAAACGACTCAGTTGGCAATATCATCATAGACGAGCTGAACTGTGGAGATGTATAAATGGACCCGTAGGAGTTGCGGTCTCTGAGACTGACCAAGAAGGCAAAACTATAAATCTGGAGAAAGATGACCACATCTATCTTAAGCAAGGCCAACGTCATCGCCTCATCGGCTTAAAGACGTACGGGATTGTTGCTGAGCTATGGCAGCACACAGACTTGTCACAGCTGAGTGATGAAGAAGATATAGTGCGAGTTACAGATGACTTTGGCCGCTAATAATTGTTTTTTTTCCTTTAGCCCTCACAGAATTTCTTAAATCTGTGTTATCCGATCTAATATAACTACGTCTGATCTTGGTGTATCTTAGTTCAGGTCAACAATAGTTGTAAGGGTCTCATAAAAACATATTAAAATAAATAAAATATATCCGATTCATATCAATATAATTCACTACATTCGTGACAGACATTTTCATGGGTAAAGAGAATAATATTTTCTTAACGAGATAATTATTAGTGTTAGACAGTATATTATTTTTATCTGCGAAAAAATAAGTTTTGATTTATGATGATATTAGGTTTAGTGCTGATTGCACTTTTGGTGGGCGGAATGTTGTCATATTCTGCAAATATGTCCATTCGGAGAAAATAGAAAATTACTTACTGCACAGCAATTACGACTGTTCATTTATCTTTGTAGGGCCTAAGCAAATAAACAACTTTGTCGGGCATCACTGAGTTGAATAAGAATAAACATATTCCTATGCTGGTCAAACAGGCTGAAGTCCTGCTACCTACCCTTTATGGTGACTTTACTTTATTGGCATTTTCTGCTGATCCTGAAGATCCTATGCCCTTACTTGTGCTCAAGAAAGAGGTCACCCCGGGTGAATTACCATTAGTCAGATTACATTCTGAATGTCTTACTGGCGATACTTTTGCCTCCAGAAGGTGCGATTGTGGAGAGCAACTTCATACTGCACTCGAAATGATTGGAACATCAGGTGGTTATCTCCTCTATTTAAGACAGGAAGGAAGGGGTATCGGCCTCATCAATAAACTAAAAGCATACAAACTCCAAGAGGAGGGACTGAATACACTGGAGGCTAACATTCACCTCGGATTTCGTGGTGATGAACGTGAATATAGTGAGGCCGTCGAAGTGTTACTTCAACTCGGTGTAACTGAATTGGATCTGATCACTAATAATCCCGCCAAAGTAGATTATCTCGCCAGCCATGGTATCACCGTGCGGAACCGTATCTCATTGATCATCACTCCTGGAGAGCAAAATAAGGCCTATCTCGATGTCAAAAAAGACTTAATGGGCCATTTATTATAACATTCCAAATATCAACTGAATAAGTGAGCTACACAGACGCCTTCGACAGACTTAAAAATATTATGGACGAGCTTCGTGATCAATGCCCCTGGGATCGAAAACAAACCATTCACTCACTGCGAAATCTATCAATAGAAGAAGTATACGAGCTGGTCGATGCCATCACACGCGAGGATTGGACCAATATAAAGGAAGAGCTCGGCGACGTAATGTTGCATTTGCTTTTTTATGCCCGCCTCGGTACCGAAGCCGGTCACTTTACACTGGAAGAAGTGCTTAATACCCAATGTGAGAAATTGATCCGCCGTCACCCTCATATCTATGGTGACGTAAAGGCAGATACTGAGGAACAGGTAAAACAAAATTGGGAAAAAATCAAGATGACAGAAGGTAAAAAATCTGTTCTCCAGGGAGTTCCTGCAGGCCTCCCCGCCCTCATCAAAGCACTACGAATGCAAGATAAAGCGGCACAGGTCGGATTCCAATGGGATCGAACAGAGGAAGTATGGAGTAAACTAAAGGAAGAAATGGCCGAACTGGAAGCTGAAATGCACACACTTGATCAAGATGCTCTCGAAAATGAATTTGGTGATGTCTTATTTTCACTGATCAATCTGGCCAGGTATCTCCATATCGACCCCGAAAATGCCCTGGAAAGAGTCAATCAAAAATTTAAAGCCCGGTTTCAATATATCGAGAGCAATGCACCCAAAAAGCTGGAAGATATGACTCTGGCAGAGATGGATAAGCTTTGGAATGAAGCAAAGCACCCTTCGTCCGATCAAAAATAACTTCTTACTTTTACATCATGAACAGAGTGGTGGTTACCGGTTTGGGTATTTATTCATGTATAGGTCTTAATGCAGCAGAGGTCTCTGACTCTCTGCGGGGCGGTCGATCGGGAATCGTGCTGGACCCTGAACGGAAAGAATTGGGGTATCGCTCTTGTCTGGCAGGCATAGTTCCTCGTCCGGAACTGAAAGGATTACTGGATCGACGTGCGCGCATCATGATGCCCGAAGAAGCTGAATTTGCCTACATATCCTCACTACAAGCTATCGAAGCTGCAGGATTGCACATACCTGAGCTAAGGCAAAATGGATGTGGAATTATCTTTGGCAATGACAGCACAGTGAAGGCAGTGTATGAGGCAATCGACCTGGTAAAGCAGAAAAAAGACACTCAGTTATTGGGTTCGAGTTCTATTTTCCAGTCGATGAATTCTACCGTCACCATGAATCTGTCTACCATTTTTGGTCTGACAGGTGTTAATTTTACGCTTAGTGCGGCTTGTGCAAGTGGCTCTCACTCTGTAGGAATAGCTTACTTGCTCATCAAACTAGGCTTACAGAAAATGATCTTGTGCGGTGGCGCTCAAGAAGTCAACTCTTATGCTTTCGCCAGTTTTGACGGACTGGGCACCTTCAGTCTACGCGAAGACAACCCGGCAGGTTCCAGCCGGCCCTTCGACCGCCATCGGGATGGATTGGTTCCCTCAGGTGGTGCAGCATCATTGATCATTGAATCATTGGAGAGTGCCGAAGCACGGGGTGCGAATATTTTAGCAGAGATAATGGGCTATGGATTCTCATCTAATGGAGAACACATCGCAGGCTCGAGTATAGAGGGTCAGGTGCGCTCATTGCAGATGGTATTGGAGCAAGCCGGCATAGCTCCTGAAGAGGTCGATTACGTCAATGCACACGCCACAGGAACGCCATCGGGTGACATAGCGGAGGCTGAGGCAATAACTACAGTTTTTGGACCCAATACAGTTCCGGTGAGTTCGACCAAATCAATGACCGGACATGAATGTTGGATGGCTGGCGCCAGTGAACTGGTCTATTCAATACTGATGATGCAAGGGGGCTTTATTGCGCCAAACATCAATTTTGAAGAACCAGATGAGCATTCAGTAAAATTAAATATCGTACGGAAAACGATAGAAACACCCTTAAACACCGTATTATCCAATTCATTTGGCTTTGGAGGCACGAATTCAAGCATAATTTTGAAAAAATTTATAAAATAGTGGTTTACTTTGCACTATGAATGAAGATAAAATCATATCTACCATCAATGGCTTTCTCGCAGAGGAGTTTGAAGCTGATTTGAGTTTATTCCGCCCCGAGGCGAATATGAAAGAAACACTCGACTTGGACAGTTTGGATTTTGTGGATTTAGTTGTATTGATAGAAAAAAATTTCGGTTTTAAAATTAATGCGGAAGAGTTTACCAAGATGAAGACCTTCCAGGATTTATATTCCTATGTGTCTCAGCGACTACATCAGAGCACACCTGTAAGATAATTCAATCGAAGACACATTGACTTCCGCTTGGTCAGGCAGATCCCAGGCAAATCCACTTGGATATAGGATATTTATTTGGCTGATCCGCTATGGTGGCTTGAAGCCTGCTTATTTTCTGCTGCGCTTCGTCTCTATCTATTATCTGTTGTTTTCAACTAAAGCCAATTCAGCGCTCATTGAATTTTACACCCGAGCTAAAATTCATAAGCCCACTCTCTGGCGGCATAGATATCAGACATATAATTTATTTGGTGAAGCGCTAATCGACAAGATAGCGACTTACACTGAGGCTAACACAGCCATCAGTTTTGATTTTGAAAATGAACAGGAATTACACAGGTTAGCTGCCAGCGGACGAGGCGCTATCCTGATGGGTGCTCACCTGGGCAACTGGGAGATAGCCAGCCAGCTCATGCACCGCATCAATGCAAAAGTGTATGTGCTCATGCTGGAAAATGAACATGAAAAAATAAAATCACTGCTAGATAAGGTCATCAGTGAGAAATCATTTGAGGTGATCACACTGACTGATGATATTACGATGATCTTAAAGATCAAGGCAGCGCTGGATGAAGGCGCCTTTATCTGTATGCACGCCGATCGATATTTGAATCAGAAGCGTACGCTGCCATGTGAATTCTTAGGTCACCAAGCTTTAATCCCAGAGGGACCATTCTACCTGGCTGCCAAGCTTCGGGTGCCGGTCAGCTATGTATATGCAGTTAAGCAGTCAGGATTCCACTATCAGTTCAGTTGTACCGATGCACTGGAGAGCAGGGACCTGCTTAATCTGGCGAGTGCTTACATCCGCTTGCTGGAGCAGAAAGCACTGGCTCATCCCCATCAGTGGTACAATTTCTACCCCTATTGGAGCTAAATAATCACAATTGGTTCGCCCCGGTCGCTATATTATCCAATTATAAAAGTCATTATTTCACATTATGCGATCTGCATTATACATTTACACTATGATCCAGGCCAGCAACATATATAAGTCGTTTGATGATGTCGAAGTATTGAAGGGTGTAAACTTTCAGATCGAAACCGGCAAGATAGCCGCTATCGTAGGTAAGAGTGGTGTGGGTAAGAGCACATTGCTACACATACTGGGTACGCTTGAGAACCCGGATAAAGGTGAGATCATCATAGATGGAGTCTCTACACTGAAGCTCAAAGGAAATAAATTATCCCAATTCCGAAATAATTCACTTGGCTTTATCTTTCAATTCCACCATTTATTGCCCGAGTTTAATGCGGTCGAAAATGTCTGTATTCCGGCGCTCATAAGGGGAGAATCATTTAAGACAGCACAGTTAAAAGCAAATGAGTTATTGGGATTTCTCGGGCTCAGTCACCGGCTTACACACAAACCAAAAGAACTGTCGGGTGGCGAGCAGCAGCGTATCGCCTTCGCTCGTGCGCTCATCAATCGTCCCAAGGTAGTTCTCGCTGACGAGCCCACCGGCAACCTAGATGAGAAAACTGCTGAGGAACTGCATCGGATGATATTAAAGTTTCGCGACGAGTTTGGCCAGACTTTCGTCATCGTGACGCACAATCATGTGCTGGCGGAGATGTGTGATGTGGTGCATGAAATGGTGTGAGGAAAGGTTATCACGCTAACTTAATCAATTTTGGTTTATTCTTATTTCAGCTTTCAGCCTACTTCAGCTCAGCAGATATTCCAATTTTTCGTTAAATCGAGCCCCATCACCCATATCAACACTAAAATTTACTTCCAAACTTCACCCTTACCAACCCGATTTATTTACCTATCTTTGTCCCCGCTAATCAAGATCTTCGTGATCGCATCTAGTAATCTCTTTAAAAACTAACATGAGTAACTATTTAACAAAAGAAAAAGTAAGCAGCATCTTCGCCGATCATGGCGGTAAAGCTGAAAACACCGGAAGTATCGAGGGCCAGGTGGCTCTGTTCACTTTTCGCGTCGAACAACTATCAAAACACCTGAAAACCAATCGCAAGGATCACGCTACCACTCGGGCCCTACTTGCACTGGTAGGTAAGCGTAAGCGCCTACTGACCTATTTGATGAAGAAAGACATCGTCAAGTATAGGGCACTCATCGAAAAATTAGGAATAAGAAAATAAGCTTTGTACAAAATGTCCAGTCAGATAGACTGGACATTTTTGTTTTTTATGTTGCCGTCACGCTAAGCTATTATACGGCAAATATGTTGAACCAATAAATAATATCAAAATGGGCAAACAGACCCCAATTACACATTCATTCTTCCTCCCGGATGGTCAGGAAGTAATCATGGAGACCGGCAAACTGGCGACACAAGCTGATGGCTCTGTGATGCTGAGAATCGGCGATACCATGATTCTGGCAGTAGTCACCTCAGCTAAAAAAGCAAAAGAAGGCCAGGATTTCTTCCCGCTATCCGTCGATTATCAAGAAAAATTTGCAGCAGCAGGCCGCATCCCGGGAAATTTCTTCCGCAGGGAATCCCGCCTGTCTGACTATGAGATTCTGATCAGCCGCCTGGTAGATAGAGCGGTGAGACCTTTATTCCCGGACGACTACCGCGTAGATACTCAGATCATTATCAATCTGATCTCTGCAGACAAAGATATTCTTCCAGATGCCTATGCAGCTCTAGCAGCTTCAGCAGCTCTGACAGTAAGTGACCTGCCTTTTAGCGGACCCATCTCTGAGGTGAGAGTGAGCCGTATCAATGGAGAGTTTCGCATAAACCCACCCAAATCTGAGAACGATAATTCCGATTTGGACCTCATCGTTGCAGCTAATGCCACTGATGTACTCATGGTAGAGGGCCAGGCTAAGGAATGCTCTGAAGCCGATCTGGTAGCAGCCATCAAGGTAGCGCATGACGCCATCCGTACTCAAATAGACGCTCAGTTGCAACTGGCTCAGAAAGTCGGTGGTAAAGCACTGACTCAGAGAGAAGTGGTTATGCCGGAAGTTAATGAAGAACTCAAATCTGAAGTTGAGAAATTTGTGGAGTCAGAAGTCCTGGCTGTGTGTGCAGGCGCACTAGCCAAATTCGAGCGCAAAGAACGCTTCGACGCACTGAAGGAAAGTCTAGCGGCTCATATTACTGAACTGCATGATGAAGAATTTGTGGCTGAGAACGCAGGTAAAATCGCCTCTTACTACGACAAGCATAAGAAAAAACTGATCCGTGGATATGTCCTTGAGCACAAAGTTCGCCTGGATGGTAGAAAGCCCGATGAAGTACGCCCTATTTGGTCAGAAATAAACTTCCTGCCCACTACACACGGCTCGGCCATATTCAATCGCGGTGAGACTCAAGCACTTACTTCATTGACTCTGGGTTCAAAAATGGATGAGATGATGATCGACAAAGCAGTCGAACTGAACTTTGAGCGATTCATACTCCATTATAACTTCCCAGGCTATTCTGTAGGAGAAGTAAAACCTATGAGAGGCCCAGGCCGACGTGAAGTAGGACATGCCAATCTGGCTGCGAGGTCACTTCGTCAAGTCCTACCGGATGAAAATCCATATACGATCCGAATTGTAGCTGATATCCTTGAGTCGAATGGCTCATCGTCAATGGCTACAGTCTGCGCCGGTTCAATGGCGCTGATGGATGGTGGTATTCAGATCAAGAACCACGTGGCGGGAATCGCAATGGGTATGATCGCCGAGCAGGGCAACATTGCCATATTAACGGATATACTCGGTGATGAAGATGCATTGGGTGATATGGACTTTAAAGTAACCGGTACCGTGAATGGTATCACCGGTTGCCAGATGGATATAAAAATCGATGGATTACCATATGAGCAGCTACAGCAAGCGCTGGAGCAGGCCAAAACAGGTCGTCTACATATCATCGGTAAGATGAACGAAACAATCGAGAGACCGGCTGATGATCTGAAACCTCATGCACCTCGCATGGTAGAGATTGTGATCGATAAATCATTTATCGGTGCAGTAATCGGCCCAGGTGGTAGCATTATTCAGGATTTGCAAGAGAAAACCGGCACAGTTATCACTATTGAAGAAAAAGAAGGTAAAGGCTATGTAAATATCTCTAGTCCGAATAAGGAAAATATCCTGAAAGCTGTAGAAGCTATCGAAAGAATCACCTTTGCACCTACAGTGGGAGATACATTTGACGCAGTAGTCAAAGAAATCTTACCTTTCGGTGCAGTAGTAGAATTTGGTGGCAAACAAGGATTACTGCACATCAGTGAAATGAGTCATCACCGGATTAATCAGGTGGAAGACATGTTCAAAGAAGGTGATGAAATTCAAGTCAAACTACTTGAAGTAGATAGGAGAACGGGAAAATTCAAACTTTCCAGAAAAGCCCTCTTACCACGACCTGCAGGAATGCCTGAGCAAGATAACCGTTCATCCGGTGGTGGCTTCAGAGACAATCGTGGTGGTGATCGTGACAACCGAAGTGGCGGTGGTGGGTACAACAGAGACAACCGTGGTGGTGGTGGTGGCCGTGACAACCGCAGTGGCGGTGGTGGTGGCTACAACAGAGACAACCGTGGTGGAGATGATCGCCGACGTGATGACCGAGGTGGTAGTCGTGATGACCGTGGAGGAAGTCGTGATGATCGAGGAGGAAGCCGTGACGATCGTGGTGGCAGTAGATATAGCCGCGATGACAACCGGGATAATAGAAATGATAACAGAGATAATCAGGATAATAAAAGAAATGATAATCCTGCCAGGGATCAAAATGATCAACCGAAGCAAGATAATTATCGGCCAAATCCTGATAATGACCGAAACTCAGACAACGATTGATCTGAGTGAGATAGAATAGTTCTATTAATATTACTTATAGTCCCTGATGGTTTGACAATCATCAGGGATTTTTTTTATTGGGGGGCAAACCATAGTTCACTTCGATCATTTGCGTCTCCATTGTAATTGAAAGTGATCTCAGTATCCACTTCGATATCGCAAAGTGATTGAATGATTAATTGACTATGTGTGAAATCCATTATATACTCTGCGTTGGGTGTGTAAGAGTGATTATATAGTGATCCATATCCTAGCGCAATCGCCGCCTGACCATGGTCCCAAAGAAAATAATAATCATGTAGCATGGAGGTATGGATTTGTTCCAGTTGGTGACGTGGTATGACCAAAACCGGGCACACTTCAATAATTTCTTTTTTTAAAATCTTTCGAGAACAGAACATACCCCGCCCTCTTTCGGGTATAGAAGTGATATATAATTCATCAACATGAAGCATGTTTAAGGCTCTTTTCTCGTCATAAATATACCCAGCAATAAAATAGTAATACCCACCAAATGAATCATATAGATATGCTCACCATCGACCATGCCAAACATGATAGCGAGTACAGGTGCCAGATAACTTACAGTAGATGCAAATACGGGACTCGTCCTCTTGATCAGATAGAAATAGGCGACAGAGCCGATGATCGTCCCCAGAATTGATAAAAGCACCACAGGCCACAATTGAGGCCAGGTAAGCTCTCCCGTCATGATTGACTGCCCCACACCGCTGATATAAAATAGTGGTAAGATCACCGGCAGCAGTAGTCCGAAAGCAACGCCTGAGACGACTGTGCTGCTATAGGATTGTAATTTGTGGCCTATGACATTGGTACTGAAAGCGTACATCAAAGTGGCCAATACAATGAATAAAGCATACACCGGCCTACCAATTACTGTAGGATCGGTGGTTCCAAATATTAGCAATAGTGAACCAAGCAAACCCATGCCAATACCTATCGATCTGGTCAAAGTGCTTTTAGTGCCAAAGAATAAGATGCCAAGAATAAGAGTACAGAGTGGAGTCAAAGAAGCTAATGCACCCGTAAGACTGCTATTGATTTGTGTCTGTGCTTGAGCAAATAATATCGCCGGGAAAGCAGATCCTATCACTCCCACTACTAGAAAGGAGGATAAATGAGGTCGCATTGATTTTCTAAAGTGATAAATCCCTACAGGCGTATAGAATACAGAGGCAACAAATAGTCGTGTAGTCGCCACTTGAAAAGGAGTTAATGCCAGCAGACTCTTCTTTATCAAAATGTAAGATGTGCCCCACAACAAGCTTACAAAGAACAGGAGCATGAAGGCGGATAAAGTTTTTTTCTGTGGCACTATTCACGGTTTTAATCTATCAAAATAAACACATTGAGAATAAAACGGAGTCAAAATGAAAGAGGCTTAATCCTGATAGGAATAAGCCCCTTTTATTGTCTTTAATTTATCTCG
>DAOLZQ010000011.1:0-61262 GCA_035426385.1 Saprospiraceae bacterium | reverse complement strand
CGAAGATGGCAACCCATCTTCGGCCCTGCAAGGCAGGGCTACATTCGGTCATCCCACTGAATTCGCACCTTGAGTTATTGAAGAAATGCGAACAAAGAATAATTTAACGTTTATTGCAGAGTGATTCTGCTTCTGCTTAATTTATTTAATTACTCTGATAATATTATTGATTAATCAGTACCATATGAAATTGCTTTCAATTCTTTTCCTGGTTTTTCTGATGAGCTGTACTAAATCAACCGAGCCCGACCCTATAAGAGTGGAACTGCGCGGAGCCGACCTTTCTGAACTCGCCCAAGTTAGAAATAGTGGCTATACACTGTACGATTTAGATGGCGCTCCATCAGATATGCTGGTATCACTGAAGGCAGCAGGAATGAATGTAGTCCGCCTTAGACTGTGGAATAATGAGCAAGATGCCATCTCCGGTTTTGCCGCAGTCAGTAAATTGTCTCGGGAGATCAAAGCTGCAGGCCTCAAAGTGTGGTTAACACTACATTACTCAGACACCTGGGCTGATCCGGCGCATCAAACCATTCCTGAGAAGTGGAAACAGCTCACTTTCAGTGCGCTACAGGATAGTGTTTATCAGTTTACCAGACAAGTGGTGACAGACCTAAAGCCGGATTATATCCAACTGGGAAATGAGATCAACAATGGACTCCTTTGGCCTCAGGGAAATTTGAATCAGCCGGAAAATCTGAGAAGCCTCATTGCTGCCGGCAGCCGTGCTGTCCATGAGACCGATGCCTCGACCCGTATTATAATCCACTATGCAGGCTTAGACGGAGCTGAGACTTTTTATAGCCTGTTTTCACCCACCGATTATGATATCATCGGCATCAGCTATTATCCCAACTGGCATGGTAAGGATTTAGATTGGATCAAACAAAGATTGAACCGGCTCTCTTCAGCTCTGGGAAAAGATATAGTGATAGCCGAGACTGCTTATCCTTTTACACTGGATTGGAATGATCAAACTCAAAACTTGATTGGCTCGACTGATCAGATACTTCCCCAATTTCCACCTACGCCTGCGGGTCAGAGGGATTTTTTAGCTTACTTGAAGCAGATGATGCACGAAATCCCGGCCGGAATCGGATTTTGCTATTGGGGTGGTGAATTGGTCAGTTACAAAGGCAATCAAGCCACTGACGGATCTTGCTGTGAGAATCAAGCCTTATGGGATTTTAAAGGTCATGCATTACCGGTTCAGGAAGTTTTCAAACCTTAAAGTAAATCTCCTCACTTCGATTTTTAATAGACCATAACTTTACCTTGCAGATCTCTACCGGTGACCCGTATGCGATAGAAATAAGCGCCGGGAGTAAGCCCTTTTTCTCGGGCACTAATACTGACAATATAGTCACCCGGTGTTTTGTTGGCCGGTCTCTCTACGAGTATAGATTTTCCGCTGGCAGTGATTATTTCGATCATCGTCATCGTAGCTTTTGGCAATGAATAGGATATATAAATATTGCCTCCCGAATAAGTAGCACTGTGTTTATAGGGATCGACATTAACCTGATTGACTGAGGTCGGGATGGCGACACAGTCAAATCCGAAAGTAAGCGGCAACCCATTGTCATGAAATAAGATTTGGTCAGCCTCCGGATCAGGCAAGCACAGCCACTCTGTCATTAGGGTAGAGTAAACCCTTCTGAAATCAGTATTGAAGACAAAATTTTCATAATCATCCAGTTCAGTCAAGCTGGGATAAGCGCCGAGTGAGCCGTTGCCTTTAAGACAACTACCAAATGCGAGCATACAACTTGCAGATCCATGATCTGTGCCCGGTCCATCATTCTCAGCTACTCTGCGGCCAAACTCAGAGAATGTAACCGTGAGGACTTTATCTTCGAAACTGGTTCCTTTGAAATCTGCATAGAAATCAGAGACTGACTTACCCAGACGATTTAATAATTCCGGATGTTGAGTCAATTGATTGGCGTGTGTATCGAATCCATCCAGTTCTACGACGTATATCTTGGTCTGTAAGCCGCCCTTGATGAGCCTAGCCACTGCTGATAATGCCAGAGCAAAGCCATCATCAGCCGTATATTCTATGGTTGAACTTGAATTATTGTACGATTCTTTGATGCGATCCACGAAGCGATATGTATTGTTAGTCAATTTTCTCAAATATTTCAATTGGTCACCATAGTAGCAGTCGGGCAGATCGGTCAGCGAGTTGACACCGCCATTGGCCAGGATGTCCAAAATTTGCTGGCCGGAAAAGGCTTCAAAACCAACTTTTGAATTATGCTCGCCGGTGAAAAGAAGGCTGCTTGCGCCACCCAACTGGATGGCGGGTGGATCTGTAGGTGGATTGTCTGCATAATCCGGATAAATATGCTCTGCATATCGTGCGACCCAACCACTATTGACCTGGACATCTTCATCAGAAGCGCTGGACCAGATATCTGCAGATCGAAAATGTGAATAATTTTGTTCCGGATAGCCGACCCCATTGACGACCTTCATCATTCCCTCGTCCCAGAGTGGCTTCAACTTGCTCAGATGCGGACTCATCGCCAACTCTCCATTAAGCTGAATCATCTCACTGTCTTTATAACCCAATTGAGGCCTATAATTGTGATATTGACTCAAAAAATTGAGGGGGATAATGGTATTGAGTCCATCATTTCCACCCTTGAGTCGAACGAGTACCAGCACGCGGTCGCTAAATTCCAAATTGGGTGGTGCAAACCATGAAGAAAAAGTGGAGGCTCTTACCGGTAGATTATTGAGCATCAAACCCATACCTCCTGCAAGGCCAAATGATTTGATAAAACGTCGCCTGCTGAAGGCTATATGATCAGCTTCATGGAAAACTCCATCCTGCAATTTTATTCCTCTTTTTTTCATCTGTCTAATCTTCTAAATTGTTATGGGATTTTAAGCTAAAGTTATGTCCGGAATCATTTTGAATTCTTTCATCATATTATAGAATTGCCATTGAACATAATCCCAATCTAAATTCCACAATCCCTCACTAAAATAATTCTCAGGTATCTCACTCTTGAAAGCTACCAATAGGCGGTCGTAATCTGCTGCAGTATTTAGTCCACGTACTAAGAAATAATCTACCAATGTATGGACGACAAAATCTACGTCATTTGAATTTCCCGTGACATCCTTCATAAATCCGATAACCAATTCCGGCTTAGAATCACAGATAGAACCAACCATCCAATCCGTATACAACCACCGCACCAGTAAGCTGCCCGAATCAATCCACGCCTTATTCCCCGGCCAACCTGCCACGTCCACCGGATCAAACAGAGACTGACCAAGTGAGCCGCAATACCATAAGAAACCGGGACCTGAATCTGCGTCTAACTGAACATTTAACAGATTGAGGAAAGTACTGAAATAGTCGAAGTGGCTTTTGATTTTATTGTTTTGTGCATTTTCGTCAAAAAAGTGCTCAGAGGTCAGAAGCTGTTTAAATACCGGCAACAGTTCAAAGTCGGCGGTCAAAAAAGTTTGTGCCAATTCTTTGACTATATCTTCATTGACATCATAGCTTACGAAGTGTTTATAAATTTTCTTACAGATAAAATGAGCGATTAACTCTTTTTTTTCTGTAAATAAGAGATCAATGACTCCATTGTAGTCAAAATTGTCCGTCTGACCGAAGATGGTTTTTGGTTCATCATCGTGCGTCCAGTCCAAAAAACCTATTTTCTGCCAGGTATAAGGCGCATCATTGTACCCGGTGAAGGCTCTAGCTATCTCTCGAATATCCATTTCAGTATATCCGTTATCCAGTCCTAGGGTAAACAATTCCATCAGTTCACGACCATAGTTTTCATTGGGTTCAAATTTATTATTCTCGACTCCATTCAGGAAGACCAGCATAGCTGAGCAAAGGCCGACTTCGCGGGTCATTGTCCTAAAGTTACCCAATGCGTTCCTTTGAAGTATCTCGTGATATTCATATAGCCATGGTGCAGCTCCGTAGGATTCAAATTTTGTAACAAAATGATTGCTCCAAAAGAGCAAGAGCTTTTCGCGAAAAGGATTCGCCATCGAATAATTAATCCAGTCATAGACCCATTGCACAGACAAGTCATAAGACTGGCCATAGGGATCTTCCGGGTCAAAATCAGCCAGCAACCAGTTGGCCCATTCCGGTGGAGCCTGAGTGGGTTTTGCAAACGCATCATCCAGAATAGTATTTATATAATTTATGGGATCAGCAGCAAGCGCTCCCTGCAACTGTGTTTTAGAGGATCCATATCCGATTGTATTAAAGAGATGTCTCACTTTAGTTTCATCCCAAGGATTGGTAGTATCCGGGATATATGTTGTTAGTGGCGTTAGATTACATACTGGCATCTGAATGACGATTAAGTGGAGTTATGGATATTCCAAAGATAACTTATTACGGAAAATGAATCGAAAAAAGAGGCTTGAGCGTGTACTACTCGAAACACTCTCTTGAGCTTGAAAAGGTAATCGATTGTCGAATATATGCATATTTAGCAAACCCTTAACTATCTAAGTACAACAATGTCGAAGTAAATCTCATTATTAAGGCAAAATATTAAGGACATGAATCTGATTAAGATATTATCTCTGCTTTATATATCGACCTTCTTCGCTAGCTTTTCGCTGCATGGTCAATCCAAATATTTTACTCGAGATGGAAATATTACGTTCAATGCAGACTCACCATTGGAAAAAGTACAGGCGGTAAATAATAAAGTAAATACAGTAATCGAACGCTCTACCGGCAAAATTGAGTTTTCTGCACTGATCAAATCTTTTATGTTTGAGAAAGCGCTTATGCAGGAACATTTTAATGAAAATTACTTGGAATCAGATAAGTATCCTAAAGCTACTTTCAAAGGAAAATTTACCAATTTAAAAGATATAAATTTTGATAAGAATGGGACTTATAATGTTGTTGCAGAGGGTATCCTGAATATGCACGGAGTAGATAAAAAAATAACTGTCAGTGGACCGCTAAAGATCAATGGGAATAATCTCAACTTAGCTGCCGACTTTAAAGTAAATGTTTCCGACTTTAACATTGAAATCCCCTCTCTTGTGAAAGATAAAATCAGTAAAGTCGTAAGTATAAAGGTTCAGGCTAATTACAAGGCACTTTAGACACTTCAAAGTAAATTGACTTCGGTTATATTTCAGCTTAAGTGATTATATTTAGGCTAAATAAAGTTGTTCATGAAAAGTGTTGGTTTTCTTTTAATTCTCCTTCTTCCCTTTACCTATTTATCTGCTCAAGAAGACACTAGTTCATTACTTAGTTCTATTGAGGGAGGAGATTCCGGCCCCAATTATACCACGGCTAGTTTTAAATCCAATCGAATTATCAACCTTCATTCTATTGAAAATACTGCACCTGGAGTTCTTGACTTTACTATTTCTCATCGCTTTGGCTCGGTTAAGAATGGAGTCTATGATATATTTGGGCTTGATGCCGCTCAGATGAGACTTGGCTTCGATTTTGGTCTGAGCGATAGACTGGCAGTAGGAGTAGGAAGGAGTAATAACCAAAAGATCATTGATGGTTATGCGAAATATAAGGTATTGCGGCAAAGAAATCCAAAGGGTGAAATGCCAGTGTCGCTTTCAGTAGTTCTTGGCATGGGTATATCCACACAACGATTTTCCGACCCCAATCGCAATAATCTGTTCAGCTCGAGGCTTTACTACAACTCTCAGCTACTATTGGCACGTAAGTTTTCTGAAGGATTTACTTTGCAGTTGACACCAACCTGGATTCATAGGAACCTTGTTGCGACCTCAGCTGAGACAAATGATGTAATAGCATTCGGAGTGGGTGCGAGGCAAAAAATCACCAAAAGACTATCTTTAAATGCGGAGTTTATCTATGTTTTGCCTGATCAACTAGGCAGTCAATATACTAATTCTGCCTCCATTGGAGTAGATATAGAGACAGGTGGACACGTATTTCAACTTCATTTTACTAACTCACAAGGTATGAATGAAAAGACATTTGTCACTGAAACCAGCGATAAGTGGTCTGACTTTGCAGTACATTTCGGATTTAACCTGAGCAGGGTATTCACACTATGGTCACCTGCCGGAGCAAGTCAATGGTAATTACTTACCTACCCACATAGTATCTGTTAATACTTTATTTGAGGCAGTTGAAGTAGTGCGAAAAATATAGTATTGCTTAGTCCAGGACAATATTTCAGACCTTAGTGGTGCGGTCTTACCTACATTTTTCATACTGTCTGCAATAGTGAGTGTGGTTTCCAGCAATCTTAATTCATAAGCGCACGTATCTGTCCATGTAATGGCGAGTTTGGTGACTGAATTATCAGCTAGATTTGTCTCTACCTGAATGCTGTCATCTCTCACAATTGAAAATAGCGGTTTTACTGGGTTGCCAGTTTTAAATATGAACTTTCCTGTATGAAATTGTCTACAATCTGAAACTGTGTCTGTATTTTGGCAGGCAGTTATCATTGAAAAAAAAAGAAAGAATGTAATAAACCTCATATTAAGTTTTTTAGTCAATAGTAGTTGATTAGCGCAAAGGTACTTAAATAATATTTTCTGTACAGTTAGAGTGGTTTTCTTTTGTAGAAATCAAAATTTAATTTTAAGGATAGTATTCAGTTCCTGTATTAATTTGTGTGGTGAGATATATCATCATATTTTAATATCTTCGCACCTTATTTTGAAATTTTATGAAGGTTGCCGTATTAAAAGAAGATGCACCCGAGACTAGAGTCTCTTTATTACCTGAGCATGTTCAGTCTCTTACGAAGTTGAATTGCGAGGTTTTGATTGAATCAGGAGCAGGAATTCTTTCTGCTGCTGTTGATCAGGATTATGTTGATGCAGGAGCGAAGGTAGTTGATTTAGCTTCAATCAAAGATCAGGCTGACATCATTTTAGTAATCAATCCTCCTCAATTTGAGGATTTACGAGCTACGCGTGCTAAGGTGATACTTGGTATGTTTCAGCCGTTGAATTTTCCTCAGAAACTGGAAGAATATGGACAAGGCTCTGCTGCGATATTTTCGATGGATATGCTGCCTAGAACAACCCGTGCCCAATCCATGGATGTATTGAGCTCCCAGGCTAATATAGCCGGATATAAAGCTGTGTTGGTAGCAGCTAATGAATATCCCCGATACTTTCCCATGTTTATGACAGCAGCAGGAACTATTAAGCCGGCTAAGGTTCTCATATTGGGAGCGGGCGTCGCTGGCCTTCAGGCTATCGCGACTGCTAAGAGGCTTGGCGCCGTAGTGGAAGTTTTTGATACCCGACCTGCAGTTAAAGAAGAGGTAATGAGTTTGGGTGCAAAATTTGTTGAAGTGGAAGGAGCTGCAGATGCAACTGCTGCAGGTGGATATGCAGTAGAGCAGAGTGAAGATTATAAAGCACGTCAGCAGGAGAGAATCAATGAAAGTGTGGCCAAAGCTGACATAATAATTACTACTGCGCAAATTCCCGGAAGAAAGGCACCTATATTAATTACCGATGCGATGATAAATAGAATGAAGCAAGGATCAGTGATTATAGATCTTGCAGCTTCTACAGGTGGAAATACAACTATAACTCAAGATAATGCCACTGTAGTCGAACGAGGTATCAAAGTTGTAGGAAATTCTAATCTACCTTCTGCAATGCCTTCGGATGCAAGCAAAGTGTACGGAAAGAATATCCTCAATTTTCTGGCTCTGATCATCGATAAAGAAGGTAATCTCAATCTAAACTTCGAAGATGATCTGGTCAAGGGTACTTGTGTGCTCAATGAGGGAAAGATTACCAATGAACGCATCCTGGCACTGATGCCAGTGACCAATTAAATACACATTAAAAGCTATTTCGTATGTTGAATTTTTTGATGGAACACCAGGAGATGTTCTATATCGTGATACTGATGATCTTTGTAGGTATCGAAGTTATTGGTAGAGTACCCAGTGTCCTGCACACGCCTCTGATGAGTGGCGCCAACGCAATACATGGTGTCGTCATCATAGGCGCCATTATCGTGATGGGCAAGGCTGAACCAGGCAACTATCTGGCACTTACTCTAGGCTTTTTGGCTGTTTTTCTCGGGACTCTAAATGTTGTGGGAGGTTTCGTAGTGACAGATCGCATGTTGGAGATGTTCAAATCAAAAAAGAAAGGTAATTAAAATCATCCTAAACACAATTTAGAAATTACATGGAACAACAAATTCTAATTCTGATATATCTGTTGGCATCGGTTTCATTTATCATGGGACTAAAAATGCTTTCTCATCCTCTTACAGCTAGAAAGGGAAACCTGATAGCTGCAGCCGGAATGGCTATAGCCATTTTTGGCACCATTTTTCTATATAAAAATCTGGAGACTGGACTTGGATTGGGCAACTACAGTTGGATTTTTTCCGGCCTTCTCTTGGGCACGATTGTGGGCACAGTAGTAGCGCGCAAAGTTAAGATGACGTCAATGCCGGAGATGGTGAGTATGTTCAATGGTATGGGTGGAGCTTGTGCTGCATTAATCTCTATTGTCGAATTTGATCACCTGAGCCACCTGCTCGCCAATAATCCAGCGGAGTCTATCAGTGCACACCAGCCTATGGTGCTCGTGATAGTGTTAGGTCTGATCATTGGTACTATATCATTTGCAGGCAGTATGATCGCCTGGGGAAAGCTAAATGGCAATATTGGTGATTTGAGTTTCAAAGGCCAAAGTGTGCTGAATCTGCTCATTTTGGCGATTATACTAGTACTCGCTGTACTATTGATTCTCAATCCGGCAAATACCGTGCTAATCTACATTATTCTCATTCTGGCAGTTATCTATGGTATCATGTTTGTCATGCCGATAGGTGGCGCTGATATGCCCGTAGTAATCTCGCTCCTAAACTCATTTACGGGGGTCGCGGCTGCTTTTGGAGGTTTCCTCTATGACAATAAAGTAATGTTGACGGGTGGTATATTGGTAGGCGCTGCGGGTACCTTCCTGACTTTACTGATGTGCAAGGCGATGAATCGCTCACTGAAAAATGTACTCATCGGTTCCTTCGGTGGAAATAAGACTATAGCAGGTGGAACTTCAAGTAATTTCCAAGGCACAGTAAAAGAGATCTCAATGAGTGATGCGGCTACCGTACTTGCTTATGCTCATAAAGTGATGATAGTGCCAGGATACGGTCTCGCAGTAGCTCAGGCACAGCACGTGTGCCATGAACTTGAGAAAACCCTCACTGAACGCGGTGTAGAGGTGTCTTATGCAATTCATCCTGTGGCCGGTCGTATGCCTGGACATATGAACGTGTTACTTGCTGAAGCCGATGTGCCGTATGAGAAACTGGAAGAAATGGAGCAGGCAAATGAAAGCTTCAAACAAACAGATGTTACTCTTGTTCTGGGAGCAAATGACGTCGTCAATCCAGCTGCAAAGACTGATCCTTCTTCTCCGATATATGGTATGCCCATACTGGATGTCGAGTTATCAAAAAATGTAATTGTCAATAAGCGAAGTATGAAACCGGGCTACGCCGGCATCGAAAATGAGTTGTTCTTCCGTCCGAAGACATCAATGCTCTTCGGTGATGCCAAGAAGGTGCTTCAAGACCTGGTGGCAGAGATCAAGGCAAACTAAATTGTTCATTTGCTTGGTTAGTTGAGCTATAAATACGGTGGATTCTTTCTTTTTTAGTCAATTTTGATGGCCTTAGAATCAATGTTTAAGTCATATAAAATGAGATTTCTCAGGCACTTGAATCAATTTATTACATCTTTTTCTGCGTCGTTCTGCGATATGAGCGAATTGTGAGGCTAGACTCGCAACTTACGAGAATAAAGTCTAAATGGAAAAATTAGCGGAAGTCTGTCTTATGGTACACTTTGGACGATTATGCCTATTCATCCTATTTATCCATCTTAAACACTTTATAGCCCCAGGCGGGCAGGTGTAAATGTGACTTTGCTTCCAACTGTGTTTCTATGCCTGTAAATATTTCTGTATAGGTGCCAACATCATAGGGTAGTGCAAGCTCTACTTCCACGGCTGAACTGCTGTAATTCAGCACCGCCAGCACTTTATAGCCGTCCTTACTTCGCACAAATGAAATGACTTGTTTCTCATGATCATTTTTAATTCGTTCCATGACGCCCCCCAAGTGGCCATTCCACAACGCTTTATTTTGATGCTTCAACTCAAAGAGCGTCTTGTAAATAGTGGCCAGTGGATGAGCCTTCCATTCTATTGAGTCCTTATCGAAAAATCTTAAAGACCTGGCCAAACCTGCTTCCTGTCCACTGTACACCAGTGGCATACCATTCACTACACCACAAGTGACGGCACACAGCAGAGCTGCATTACCAAAATTTGAAATTTGGTTGCCTTCCCAACTGTTCTTATCATGGTTGTCAGTGAAGGTCATGCGGTAGCCGTCTGCCGGAAAAGTATTCACATCATGGGCCAGATATTCAATGAGCTCATCATTTCCTTTCTTTCCGGTGGTAGCTGCTTTCATCACATTCCACAGGCTCCAGGCATAAGTCATGTCAAACGCCCGTCGGTGGAGATCTCGTGATTCCCACTCTGCCAACATAAATACAGGCTTCACTGCATCGAGCGCAGGACGTGCCTCTTCCCAAAAATCGAGTGGGACAAACCCCGCTACGTCACACCGAAAGCCATCCAAATTATATTCTCTCAACCAGAATTTCATCGCTTCAATCATGTAGGCTCTAAATCCCGGGCGGTCAAAATCAAACTCTATGATATCATCCCAGTCGTACCATGGCGTCGGTTGGAAATGGCCGGAGCGCGACTTGACATACCATTCTGGATGGGACTGAACCAGTTCATTATCCCATGAGGAGTGATTGGCAACCCAGTCGATGATCACGTGCATGCCCAGTGTGTGAGCGCTCGCGATCAGATGCTTCAACTCAGTTGCAGTTCCAAATTCAGGATTGATGCCATAAAAATCCCTGACCGAATAATAACTACCCAGATCACCCTTTCTGTTCTTGAGCCCTATAGGATGAATCGGCATCAACCAGAGTATGTCGATGCCCATATCTTTCAACCTGGGTAAATGCGCCTCAAATGCAGTAAAAGTGCCTTCGGGAGTGTACTGCCTGATATTGACTTCGTAAATGGTAGCATTTCGTGACCATTCAGGATGCTTTAATTCTACATACGGCTTTGGCATATATTGGAGAGGCTTTGTGGTTTGGGAAATGGAATGGTCACTTACAGTTGTACAGGAACTAATGAAGATTAAACTCAACCAAAGAAAATTAAATTTCATGATGCAGAGATTTCATTTATATCTATTATAATATTTCGTGACAGATCAGCGTCGTATGCTATATACGATCTCTCCATTGATGACTGTTTCCCATACTGTAGCTTTCAAAATTTGCTGATGGGTCGCCTGCATTATATCAGTATCTACAATAATGAAGTCAGCTGCTTTACCAGGCTCTAAACTGCCCTTATCGTTCTCTTCAAAAGTAGATTTAGCTGCCCAGAAGGTCATACCTCTAAGAGCTTGTGTCCTGTTGATGGCATTCTCAGGTTCAAATCCCTCTGGTGGCCAATCTTTTTCATCTTGCCTGAAGACTGCTGACGCAAATGTCTTAAATGGTGAAATATCTTCTACCGGAAAGTCAGTACCCAACGGAAGCCAATTGTTCTGATAAAGTAAAGACCGATATGCATAGGCGGAATGTATTCTCTCAGGTCCCAGTCTTTGTTCTGCCCAATACATATCACTTGTAGCATGTGTAGGTTGGACTGAAGGAATGATATTGAATCTTCGGAAAGCGCCAAAGTCCTGAGGATCTATCACCTGAGCGTGTTCTATACGCCATCGTCTGTCATTAGGACCACGCAGATATCTGGCATATATACCTAGTATAGTACGATTACTGCTATCGCCAATAGCATGCGTACACATCTGCAAGTCATTATTATATAGGAAATTAGCGACTGAATCAAAGTGCTCCTTACTACTAAGCATGAATCCCCTGTGTCCTTGCATGTCGGTATAATCTTTCAAAAGACAAGCACCTCGAGAACCAAGTGCGCCATCTCCGTACACCTTGAAAGAACGCACCTTCAGGCTCGGCGTGTTAATCTTTCCCTTTTGGAGGATAGCAGTAAAATTAGCGGGCTCGTCACTTAGCATGGCATATATCTTCATTTTTAGATTTCCACTTTCCTGTACTTTTTGTATTATTTCAGCCTGGTCATAGGATATTCCACAGTCCACAACACCGGTGAGACCAACTGCATAGCAGTTACTGGCTGCTACTTGTAATGCCTCTGTTATTTGGCTTTCATTGGCTGCGGGAATTCCTGCAATTATCAAGTCCATTGCATTATCAGTCATTAGACCTGTCAATTGGCCATTCTTTATCATTATTTGGCCGCCTTCTATCCGAGTCAGAGATGAGATATTAGCTAATTTTATCGCTAGTTTGTTTGCTATACCTGCATGTCCATCCACCCTTCGAATGAAGACAGGTATGTCTGGAAATATTCGGCTCAGTTCTTCATTATCGGGCCATTCCTTGATATTCCAAACAGTCTGATCCCAACCTCTGCCGGTAATCCATTCTCCGGGCTGAATGTTCTTTTCCTTTGCAAATTTTTGTAGCTCTTTCAGACATTCTTGCCATGAATTAGTGCCTTTCAGATTTATTTGTTTTTGTGAAAGACCATAGCCTATAAAATGACAGTGAGCATCTATAAACCCAGGATAGACATATTTTCCGTTGAGAGAATATGAGTTTTTACTTTTATACATAGAACTAATGGATTCTGTAGATCCTAGAGCCAGTATTTTTCCATTCTTCACGGCCATTCCAGTGTAGATATTGAAGGATGAATCGACACTGTAGATCTTGCCACCTGTCCATATACTATCCACATATGATTTTCCGCAGGAGGTCAGGAAAAAAAGTAAAATCAAACTACAATATTTCATTTTGAATGGAATTTTACTCTAATTTAGCAACTTACCTGGATAAGTTTGGTTCTATCCAATAATTCATTTAAATCGATTACGCAATGCGAAAATTATTTTGGATAGTCTCGCTATCTACTATTTTTATCAGCTTAGTTTTAGTTTATTTTTATAGTTTGAATTGGTTGATTCTAACAGCCGTCCTTTTATTTTTTACCGGTATGGGTATTCTGGATATGATCCAGACCAAGCACACCATTATGCGGGTTTTTCCGGTTGTCGGGAGACTAAGATACTGGATGGAGGATATCCGCCCTAAGATATATCAGTACTTCGTCGAATCCGATACGGATGGTCGTCCGATCAATAGGATAGACCGGTCCACCATTTATTCCCGTGCAAAACAA
Source organism: Saprospiraceae bacterium (assembly GCA_035426385.1). Taxonomy (GTDB): domain Bacteria; phylum Bacteroidota; class Bacteroidia; order Chitinophagales; family Saprospiraceae; genus Parvibacillus. The sequence continues at coordinate 47,918 of DAOLZQ010000011.1, read as the reverse complement.
CAGATTGATACCATGCCCTTCGGGACTCAGTTGGATGTATATTCCGAGGGGTATGAGTGGATGTGCCACTCCATAGCGCCAAAGCATTTCGACGTGCTTGACCAAGATCCCCGTGTGATTTTTGGAAATAAAGATTGTAAACAACCTTATGCAGCCAGCGTGCTAAATGTTTCTGCCATGAGCTATGGTTCACTAAGTGCAAATGCCATTCAAGCCCTAAATGCCGGTGCTCAAATGGGAAATTTTGCTCACAATACCGGCGAAGGCGGACTAAGTGATCATCATCAGAAATATGGAGGTGATCTCATCTGGCAAATAGGTACAGGATACTTTGGATGTCGCACTAAGGAAGGTCTTTTTGATCCTAAATTATTTGCTACTAAGGCGCAGTTGCCACAGGTCAAAATGATTGAATTGAAGATATCACAAGGAGCCAAGCCCGGACATGGTGGAATCCTTCCCGCATCAAAGAATTCACCTGAGATAGCTCGAATACGCCACGTTGTTCCACATACTATGGTTGTATCGCCGCCATACCACTCAGCTTTCAATAATCCGATAGAATTGGTGAATTTCTTGTCCACCCTAAGGGAATTATCTGGGGGCAAGCCTATCGGATTTAAGTTGTGTATCGGTCACAAAAGTGAATTTATTGCAGTTTGCAAAGCAATGGTTCATCTAGATATTTTTCCTGATTTTATCACTGTAGATGGTGGAGAAGGCGGAACTGGAGCTGCTCCTCAGGAATTTTCAAATTATGTTGGTGCACCTTTACTAGATGGATTGGCCTTTGTACACAATATCCTCCGTGGCTTTGACATCAGGAAACACATTCGCCTCATCGCTTCAGGGAAAATAATGACGGGGTTTCATATTCTTCGCGCCATCGCGCTGGGAGCAGATACTTGCAACAGTGCCAGAGCCATGATGATGGCAGTGGGCTGTATTCAAGCCTTACAGTGTCATACAAATAAATGTCCGACTGGTGTAGCGACTCAAAACCCAGCGCTTACAGTGGGTTTGGTGGTAGAAGACAAGAAATTTAGAGTTGCAAACTATCACCGCGTTACAATTCAAAATTATGTTGAACTACTAGGTGCAGCTGGTATGGAAAGCGCAACCTCACTAACGAGAGGTCACATTTATAGACGAATAAATCTTAATGAAATGTTTACTTTCGAAGAGATATTCCCAAGTACCAAGGTAGGTAGCTTTCTTGAAAATGTAATACCAGATAGGTATGTAGACGATTTCTATAAGGCAGATATGGACAGTTGGTTGCAAGTACCGCTGCCTTCTACTTGGGCAAATTGATTTCACCCTTCGCAACTAATTATTTGAGATTATTGTTCTTAGTTCAAAATTTATAAAAATGAGAAAATATTTGTCTTTTATCACCCTTGGTGTACTTTTTCTGATTTATTCTTGTTCCGTAAGCAAGAGTTCCGGAAATACTGACCTTACTTCTTCTGAATTTAAACAGGCCATAGAAAAAGACAAAAAAGCTGTGGTCCTGGATGTACGTACTCCCGAAGAATACAGTAAAGGTTACATCCCTCACGCAGTTAATTACAATTGGAATGATCCTTCATTTAAGCAGCAAGTGTCTAAATACGACAAAGAATCGCCGCTGTATGTCTATTGCCTCAGTGGTGGTCGAAGCGCTTCAGCTGCCAACTATCTTAGGCAGGAGGGTTATAAGCACGTTTATGAATTAAAAGGTGGTATTCTCAATTGGAAAAATGATGGTTACGCTCTAGAGAATGGGGCTCCAAAAGAAGTATCTTCATCAGACGTTCAAAACCTCACCTCATTGAGCCTCCAAGATTATGAGCACATTGTTAACAGTTCTGATTTGGTGCTCGTTGATTTTTTTGCGCCTTGGTGCGGTCCATGTCGGGAAATGGCACCTTTTCTTAAGGAAATCTCGGAACAAAAGGGAGATAAATTAAAGTTAATTAAGATCAATGTTGATAAGAATCCTGATTTGGCAGAATCACTTAAAGTAAAGGGATTACCTACTTTAAAGCTATATAAAAAGAATCAGCTGGTCTGGGATCAACTTGGTTATGCAAGTCGTGAAGTCGTAAATACCCAGATAGAGAAATATCAATAACTTCATTGCTTCATGAATGAAGCTTGCTGTAAGGTGCCATCTCTTTTTGTTGCTACTATTACATAATATCCCTGGATTAATTCTCTTATCGAGATTCTTTCAGAAGTAATTTTTTGTCGTATTACTTCATTTCCGGTCAAGTCAAAAATTGAGTAATCAGTATATTCCTCCGAAGAATACAGGTATAAATCTTCTTGTGCAATGGTTGGGTATATTTGCATTTTGGTCTTAAGAATTACTGACGGATTAGATAATAATAGGCTATCTCTTTGAGCTTTTAATACTTTTCGCATGTGTCCTACCTGCCCGTAAGTAAATAAGGTCTGACACTTGTCATTAGAGTAATCCATGTAATTTTCCCACATGTCAGGCAAATCATTCAATGAATCTACACACGAATTTATTAGCGCTGTGGGGCATTCTGTCCCTTGTTCTGAGAAGTTCATATTTGGCGTATCATCTATGCCATCAGTTCCGGAACAATCACTCTCATCACCATTGATGTGACGCAAACCGAGATAATGACCTACTTCATGGACAAGCGTGCGGCCCTTTGTCGTCAGATCAAGTAAATCGCTTACGTTCGGATTATTGTCGCCTATAGCTTGATATTGGACGATCACACCGTCTTTGATTCCATCAATTGCTCCCGGAGGCCAGTTGTCAGGTAGAGCAGGGAAGCGGGGTGGGGTAGCCAGACCTAGTATGGCAAATAGGTCTTGTCCCAGGAATGAGAAACCCATATCTGCGACCCAAACATTTAAGTATTCATTTGAAGGCCATCCGTCGAAGCCACCTTGTGTAGTGTATTTGATCCGCTCTATCTGCTCGATATCGAAAATACCCAGCAATATGCCGATATCACCAAAGTATTTTTCGGTGGACAGAGTACGGGTGATCCCATTGCTGGGGTTGCCCTCCGGATCTTTTGAAGCAAGATAAAACTCAATTTCAGCATCTGCTGCCAATGGCTTAAACTCATCGCGGGTATCATTTACCTGAGGATGTGAATTGCGATAAGCCTGATTTAATATTTCCAATTGCCGGCTTATCACTGAATCAGCTATGTTTTGCTTTTCACTATAATAAATTATATGGAAGACTACCGGAATGTGATAGATGGGATTGCGAACTGTAAGGTCAGCGGGTTTTCTCTTTACCATTTCGAACTGCTTGTCTGAGGCGGATTTAAAGCCGGGGTATTTGTGATCGAGGTAATCTATGTATGCTCTCTGCCCACACTTAGGAGTTGACTGTGCCGAAAGATTCAAAGTGAAGGCCAGGCACAAGCTTAAAATAAAATGATGCTTAAGTTTCATAATCAAATTTTTTTAAATTAATATCAGTGTTTGTTTACTCAAAAACGAATATAGCAATTCTATTCAACTTTGATTAATTCCTCTTCAGTTGAAATGTACCGTTACTTTTCTGTTATTTTGTGCTTTACAAATAGTTTTTTATATGCACACTTTTAAAAGTAAGTTCTTTTTCATTACTATTCTATTGATCATTTTTGGTGCCGCCTTGAAGGCACAGGCCCCATATTTTCAGCAAAAAGTTGATTTTAAAATCAATGTTACACTGGATGACAAAAACCATCTTCTGAAGGGTCTTGCAGAGATGAGTTATACCAATAATTCTTCCGATACGCTGAAAGAAATTTACTTGCATTACTGGACCAATGCATACGTAGATAACACAACACAGTTTGCTAGGCAACAACTCGATGCGGGTAAAAATCGATTCTATTTTGCAAAGCCTGAGGAGAGAGGTCGATATGTAAATTATAGTGTGTGGCAAGGTCAAGATAGTTTGGCTACAAAATATTATAAGGGAAATAAAGATATCATTTTGGTCACGCTCACTCGGAATATTCTCCCTGGTGAGACTATGAAATTTAGTCTGCCATTTCAAGAGCGTATTCCAGCAGGTTTTAGCCGTATGGGGCGATCATTGAACGGATACCAAGTTTCACAGTGGTATCCAAAGCCTGCAGTCTATGATAATAATGGATGGCATCCTATTCCATACTTAGATCAAGGTGAATTCTATTCTGAGTTTGGAGATTATGAAGTATCCATCACTCTCCCAGCTAATTATATTGTAGCCGCAACCGGCGAACTATCAACAACGGCCGAAAGAGAATTTCTATTAAATAAATCAAAAGAAGAACTACCTGCTACTTTAAATAAGAAAATGAAAGAAGCGGTAATTCCTTCCAGTGCAGAACTAAAAACACTTCAATACAAAGCCAAAAATGTACACGATTTTGCCTGGTTTGCTGACAAGGGTTACTTGGTTAGGCAAAGTGAGGTCATTTTAAAGTCAGGTAAGGAAGTAAAAACGGCAGTTTTCTTTTTACCGGAGAGTATCGATGGCTGGAAAAATGCGACCAAGTTTGTGGATAGGTCTATACTTTATATGTCTGAAGTGCTTGGAGAGTATCTGTATCCTCAAGCTACTGCAGTATATGGCCCACTGAGTGCAGGTGGAGGTATGGAGTATCCTATGATTACTATCATCAATACCGGTAATGATCCTAAGTCTGTAGATCGGGTTATCCAACATGAATTGGGACACAGTTGGCTCTACGGTATGTTGGCGAGCAATGAACGCGCCAGTCCTTGGATGGACGAAGGCATAAATACCTATTATGAAAATAGGTATATGGAGAAATATTATGCAGCGAAAAAAAGTGCTTTCTCAGAGAACGGTCTCCTTTCACTAGGCATGAGGTATCAACAAATCTATAATTTTCAGCAACCCTTGGGAACTTCTGCAGAAAAATTTGGGCGGGTAAATTATGGATTAGATGTTTACGCCCGAACGGGTTATTCTTTTGATTTATTGGAAAATCAGTTTGGAAGAGATGAATTTGATAGGCGGATGCAGCAATATTTTTCCCAATGGGCACTGAAACATTCTCAACCAAAAAATTTGGAGGAAATTTTTAGAGATCAACATAAGGCAACAGACTGGTTCTTTAATAAGAGTTTAAATTCGAAGGAAATTATGGATTACAACCTAGTCCATGTAGCAAAAGATGATAATAAAATAAAACTATCACTACGGAATAAAGGAGACTTGAACGCTCCATTTCCAGTTTCCGGTTATGTTGCTGATACTTTGAGTTGGACTGAATGGCAAGAGGGTTTTACCGGAGACAAAGAGATCACACTCAGTAATGTAACAGCTGATAAGATTAGTGTAAATCTGTATCCCACTACACTAGACCTACGATCTACTAATAATAGTAGATCTATAGATAATAAAAAAATAGTTCCGATCAAGCTATTGATGGGCCCTTGGTTTGAAAGGCCAGGGAATACCAACATCTATATGCTTCCCATGATCTCATATAATCAATATGATAAGTTTATGCTGGGTATCGTAGTTCACAATCAGGGATTACCCGGAAGACGGCTTGAATATATTTTGGCGCCTTCGTATGCTTTCGGATCAAAGCAATTAGCCGGCAATGCAAACATTCAATATTATATTCCTACAGATCGGTTGGGCAATGCACACTTGAAAGTGGGTGTGAATGGCAGGCTTTACAGCATGAATTACAATGAGAAATATGATTACAGGGAGAGGTATGCTAAAGCAGAGCCTTATCTGACTTATGTATTTGCCAATCCATCGAATAAAAACTTAACGAATAGCCTTACTTTAAAGAGCACTAATTTATTTTTTAAGCAGTATGATTTAAAATTCGACACCATAGGCACCTATCTTGGAAAAGAAGCAACATCTTCTCATCGGATGGTTAATTCATTGATATTCGAGCATAAGAAGGTAAATAAAGTCTCACCTTTTTCTTTTACGTCAACACTACAAAATTTCAACTATACTTACTTCACCGGCGAGCGCAGGGATAGACTACGATGGTTGAATGAATTTACTACAGATTTGTATTATTCTGAAAAACATAAATTCTCACTAAGAGGCTGGGCGGGAGTAATGCTTTATAATAGTCATAAAGCAGAGGATGATGCTGGTTTTACCAATTATCAGGAAGGTGTTTTGTCTTTGTTTAGTAATGGTAATATAGACAATCTAACTACTTTCGACGGCATGTTTTTAGGTCGATCAGCGCAGTCAGGATTGGCATCTGCTCAAATATTGGGTAACCAAAATGGTGGTTTCAAAGGAGCATTTAATAGTGCACTCACCTCTGGAATCAGCAATACGTATCTGGTTAGTGCAAATTTTGTTGTGGATATGCCGATATCATCGACTATCTTTCCCCTTCAAGCTTATTTGGATGTGGGTTACGGACCTATGGCTATTGCGGGAGCTACAGAGACCAAATTGCTTTGGGAGTTTGGCGCTATGTTTGATTATTTTGGCATTATAAAGGTTCATTTGCCTATAGCCTACCACGATGAATTAAAATATTTGTATTCTCAAACTCGAAAAGGAAATTTTGCAGCTAGAATTTCCTTTGCTATGGATTTGCAGAAGCTCAATCCCATCAAGTGGAAAAAGGATTTGAATAAATTTACAATCTTATAATATGGAATGGATCTATGTCGGTATCGGTAGTTTCATAGGTGGTGTACTAAGATACTGGATCAGTTTTCCACTAAACTCCCGCTATGGGGATTCTATACCATGGGGCACACTTTTAGTCAATTTTGTAGGATGCCTTATCATTGGTATTTTATACAGTGAAAGCAACAAAATACAGTTGCCTCCCCGCATCTTCTTACTTGCCACTACTGGGGTGTTAGGTGGTTTTACTACATTTTCTACTTTTTCACTTGAGGCCATTGATATTTTACAATCAGGTCAGGTCACCCAGGGAGTTGTCTATGTCTTGTTGTCATTGGGTAGTTGCTTGATTGGGACTTTCTTAGGTATGACGCTTATGAGGTTGTATTAAAATTTATCATATATTTGAAGTATTAATACCAACCTTTGGAGTTACAGCATATCATCATTATTTCGCCGGTTTACAATGATTGGGAGTGCGTCGAATATCTACAGAACGACCTGCAGTTAAGCATTAATCCCTCAGAATACACCTATGAGTTGATTTTGGTGAATGATGGCAGCCAAAATGGGTTACCGGCATCACTACTTAAGAAGAATGTAATTGTAATAGATTTGGTCCGCAATCTGGGCCATCAAAAAGCAATTGCTACTGGGCTTGCTTATGTAGCTGCGGAGAAAAAATGTGACTGGATTATAGTGATGGATGCCGACGGTGAAGATCGGCCTCAGGATATTCAAACCCTATTGGATGCTACTGGAAATCAACAGGATATGATCTGGTTTGCTCAACGGAGAAAACGTCAAGAGAACTCAATGTTCAAATTTCTATATTTCTTCTATAAGATTGCTTTTAAAAGTCTGACAGGCTATCTCATTACGTTTGGGAACTTTGTTTTGATCCCTTTTGAGAAGGCACAGAGATTAGTGTATGTATCTGAAATATGGAATCATTTTCCGGGAGGGATCATGCGTTCTAAGATACCGTATGGTTCTGTTCCAATTGACCGTGGAACTAGATACCGGGGACAATCTAAAATGAATATGGTGGCGCTCATTCAGCATGGTCTAAGTAGTATCACTGTAAATATGGATATCGTCGCTGTAAGACTACTTATTTTTTCCTTTACGCTGATCATCATTACTTTTCTCATTTTATCTGTATTGTTTGGGATAAAACTCTTCAGTAATCTGGCAATCCCAGGGTGGACATCATCCATCGGCATAGGCCTGGCAATCATTCTATTGCTGGCTTTTTTCTTTTCATTGTTGCTCACCTTTACAATCTTAAATGGGAGGGTTCAAAAGACTTTTATACCCGCTGTAGATTACAAGACATTTATTTATAAAATTACCACTTCTTCAAATCAGATTTGACATGGCTAATAGAGATACTAGAAACCCGGGAAATAAAAAGCAAGCAAATAGTATTCAATCGAAACCGGTATCTACACCTGTACTTTCGACTCAAAATAAAGTTCGCCAAAATGCAACTGCCGGAGTTTTTGGTTTATTTAGAACCGACACCTCGCTAGATCTCAAGCTGGATTCAAAAGAAATATTATTTAAAAAAATATTTTTCTGGTCCTCTCTGGCGCTTCTGATCATAATGCCTTTGTTGAGTTTCAATTATGGTATTACAGGCGATGAGTTGGTGCATAAAACAAATGGTGAGAATGTCTTGAAATACCTCACTAGTGGGGGAAAGGATACCACTTATAGGCACTATAAAAACTTGTATTTATACGGTGGGCTTTTTGATGCCAGTGCCGCCGCTGTCTATGAAAATGTGGGTGGAGACCCCTATAATGTTCGCCACTTTCTAAATGCACTTTGTGGTGCATCACTGATGATTGTAACAGGCCTATTAGCAAGAGAGATTGCCGGTAGTTGGCTCCTAGCGCTGATTACATTACTATTTATGTTGCTTTCCCCACGGCTTTTTGGTGACTCAATGAATAATCCCAAGGATATTCCTTTTGCACTTGCCTATGCTATGTCTATAGTCGGAATCATAAGACTCAATCGTTTTTTTCCTCGTTGGGATTGGAAGTCAGCTTTGTTTTTGTTCTTTGCCATTACAGTTGCAATTAATATTCGTATCGGGGGAATTCTGCTCTTGGTTTATTTTGGATTATATACTCTGGTAAATTTATTTTTCACCCGATATAAACAGGGTGCTCCCGGAGAATCCAGTAAAATAAAATTACTCCTGATGGCAGCAGTATTGGGTATAGTCGGCTTTTTTGCAGGTATTATATTTTTTCCATATGCACATGCTGCTCCGATAAAGAATTCACTTGCTGCATTGAAGGAAATGGAAAATTTCCAGACAGCAATCCGTATGTTGTTTGAAGGTCGAGCCTTGTGGTCGGATGAAATTCCTTGGTATTATATTCCTAAATGGTTGATGATTGCTCTGCCATTGTTTATTCTGGGAGGTCTGGGACTATTCTTAGTGAAATTCAAAACCATATTCACTCATACACGCAGATTGCCCTTGCTTTTCGCGCTTTTTGTCGCTATCTTTCCTGTAGCCTATGCGATTTATAAGCATTCAGCACTTTATGATGGTATCAGACATTTTCTATTTATCATGCCTGTCTTGACTGTGCTGGCCGCACTAGGTTGGGTAGCAATAGGTTTGCAATTTAAGCAATCAAAAATGAAATGGCTGCTACCTGTATTATTAGGTATTTTGTTGATTCTTCCTCTTCGCTTCATGATCGCCAATCATCCCAATGAATATGTGTATTTTAATGAATTGGAAGGTGGCATAAAGCATGCTCATGGTGAGTATGAAACCGATTATTGGATGAATAGCATCAAATCACTCAGCTTCTGGATAATAGAGAATGATCCTCGTATTAAGAAGGGCGAGGAAGTCACAGTCGTAACTAATAGCATCGACCCGGCGGCATATTATTTTAAGAAACTGGCTCCGAAAGTAATAGTTAGATATGCTTCATTCAAAGACAGATATAAATACAAGGCTGATTACTACCTTTCTATTCCGAGGTTTGTCGACAAGGATTTATTGAAAAATGGAGCTTGGCCACCTTCCGAAGTAGTCAAGACGGTTACTGTAGATGGTGTTCCTATTGGCGCAGTATCGCGATACCCCGATACCCTAATGTATGGAATTATCCAGGCAAACAAAAGAAGAGACTTAATGGCCGCCGCAGAGATGGCCAAAATAGTAGAGAAGAGAGATCCAAAAAACGAAGTTCTTGATGTCGAAATGGCTAATGCTTACCTTGCAGCCGATTCTATTCAGAAGGCTGAATATTATATTGAGAGAGGATTAGCTTATGCACCGGAGCATTCCGATCTGTTAATGGCAAAGGCTATGGTTCGTTTACGTGAAAATAAGTTCGATGAATCGTATCAACTATTACAGCAGTGTACTGATCTAAATTATCGAAATGTCTCTGGATATTATTACAAAGCCTTAATTTTAGATGCAAAGAAAGACTATTCAACCGCAATGGAGCAGATCAATAAGGCAATAGAATATGCTCCGACTTTCAAGCCAGCTTATCAGTTAGCAGCGCAAATACTGCAACATGCTGGCGATAATGAAGGTGCAGCCAGATATCTCCAAGCCATTCAATAAATAAATAATTTTAGTGGAAGACAAATTCAATTTATTACGTCAGAAGAAAAAAGAAGCTTTAGTAGGTGGTGGTGAAAAGCGGATTGAAGCACAGCATAAGAAAGGTAAACTTACTGCCCGGGAAAGGGTAGAGCTCTTAATGGATCCGGGATCTTTTGAAGAATCAGGCCAATTCGTGGAACATAGAACGGTCGAGTTTGGTATGGAGAGGGATAGACCCTTAGGTGATGGTGTAGTGACTGGATACGGCACTGTAAATGGCAGATTGGTTTTTGTGTTTTCTCAAGATTTCACTGTCTTTGGAGGCTCACTTTCAGAGGCCCACGCTGAAAAGATTTGTAAAATAATGGATCATGCTATTCGAGTTGGAGCGCCTGTCATAGGCCTTAATGATTCAGGTGGTGCCCGGATACAGGAAGGAGTAGCTTCCCTGGGTGGTTACGCCGATATCTTTTACCGAAATACTTTGGCAAGTGGTGTGATCCCTCAGATATCTGCAATCATGGGCCCTTGCGCAGGTGGTGCTGTGTATAGCCCTGCGATCACTGATTTCATTATTATGGTAGATCAGACTTCTTATATGTTTGTTACAGGGCCTAATGTAGTTAAGACAGTGACCAATGAAGACGTAACAAGTGATGAGTTGGGTGGTGCTCAGACCCATTCAGTGAGGTCCGGAGTGAGCCACCTTGTAGCTTACAATGATCTAGACTGTATTCAACAGATCAAAACATTGTTGAGTTATCTACCCCAAAATTGCGAGGATTATCCCATCCCTGTTCTCTATCAGGGTGGTAATGAGCTAAGGCCTAAACTGAATGATATTGTCCCGAGTAATTCTTTCCACCCTTATGATATAAAAGAGGTGATTCATGAGATCACAGATCAGGATAGCTTCTTCGAAGTGCATGAAGGATATGCTGAGAATATCGTGGTAGGATTTGCAAGGATAGCTGGGAAAAACATTGGTATCATTGCTAATCAGCCCCTCTTTTTGGCGGGGGTTCTTGATGTCAACAGCTCCAAGAAAGGTGCGAGGTTTGTCAGATTTTGTGATTGTTTTAATATTCCAATGCTCGTGCTGGTAGACGTACCAGGATTTCTACCGGGCACAGATCAGGAATGGAATGCAATTATTACTAATGGAGCAAAATTATTGTATGCATTCTGTGAGGCAACTGTTCCCCGAATTACTGTCATAACTCGAAAAGCATATGGTGGTGCATATGATGTAATGAATTCAAAACATATTGGTGCTGATCTCAACTACGCTTGGCCTTCTGCTGAGATTGCGGTGATGGGTGCCAAAGGAGCAGCTGAGATTATCTTTAAAAGGGAGATAATTTCCGCAGACAATCCGGCCGAGGTGTTTAAACAGAAAGAAGAAGAATATTCACAGAATTTTAGTCATCCATACAAAGCAGCTTCCAGAGGGTACATTGACGAAGTTATTGAACCATCAGAAACTCGAAAAAAACTAATCCGCGGATTTGCCATGTTAGAGCATAAAGTGGTCAATAATCCGAGGAAAAAACATGGAAATATTCCACTTTAAATAGAAGCACTATGTTTCTGATAAGAACTTTGGTCTCATTCATAGCAGATAAGGGATATCGTGAATTAATCTTTGCTACTATTGGGGTTATTCTGACCGGAACTACTGTATTTCATTTTGCTGAGAATTGGAGATGGCTTGATAGCTTGTACTTTAGTGTTGCAACTATGACCACCGTGGGTTATGGTGACTTTGTCCCTAAGTCAGATCTGGGGAAAATATTTAGTGTTGTCTACATAATTTTGAGTGTAGCACTAATTCTAATTTTTATCAATACCATGTTCTTTCACTACCAAAAAATTAAAAAAGATGCCTTAGATAATCCATTAGTTCGGACTAAGGACTATTTCAAATTTTAAAGAAAGCAAACTGATATTCTTATACAACTATATTGACCATTTTACCCGGTACCAGTATGATTTTCTTAGGTAATTTTCCATCCAGCCATTTTATGATTTCTAATGAAGCAAGAGCTGTACTTTTTATTGTTTCTTCATCAGCATGTACATCCATTTCGATCAGATCTCTTTTTTTACCATTGATACAAACAGGGTACGAGATAATATCTTCATGTACGTAATCTGGTAACCACAATGGCCATACTGAAGTATGTACGCTACCGGTATGGCCTGCCAGTGACCATAATTCTTCTGACATAAATGGAGCGAAAGGTGCGATTATTGTTATCAAGGGCTCCAAAAGTTGTATAGATAAATGGCTTGATTTCTTTAACTCATTTACGGCCATCATCAAGGCTGATATACTGGTATTAAAAGAGAATTTTTCAATATCATCAGTTACTTTACGAATGGTCTTATGAATGATTTTTAAATCTTCTTTTTGAGGCTCAAACTCGTTCCCTATAAATGCGCCCTCTGAGTCAAAGAATAGTGACCAGAACCTCTTTGCAAATTTAGATACGCCTTCGATACCACTGATATTCCATGGTTTGGACTGTTCGATAGGTCCCAGGAACATTTCATACATTCTGAAAACATCTGCTCCGTATTTATCGCTCACATCATCGGGCGATATCACATTGTATTTTGATTTTGACATTTTTTCTACCTCAGAGCGGGTATAGAATTTTGGAGAATCGTCACTTTTAATTATCTGGCGGTAATTTCCTTCTATAAAATAACCATGGCTGGTAACAAATATCGACTGTTTGAAATCCGGTCGCCAATCAATAAATGAACGAATAGATACCTCATCAAGATATCCACCTGAAGAAGCTCCATAGTCTCTGATAAAGTCAATATTTACCGGCATTTCCGCCCAAAGAATATCATTTGTGTTTTGAATTTGAAGTGGATATTGATCAAGTAATTCGGCACTGATGAAAACTTGAGCTGAGTCATCCAAATTGATTTCAACCCAATTATTTACATTCTCTCTGAAGAATAATTGACTGGTAGGTTCTTTGATCATAAATGTCTTTTCTGAGACACCTTGAATCATACCTTGGTTGATCAATCTTTCAAATGGTTCTTCAGTAACTGTGACTCCAAGATCAAATAAGAATTTGTGCCACATTCTTGAATAGAGTAAGTGTCCTACTGCATGCTCCGCACCCCCAATATATAAATCCACATTCTGCCAATAGTTGATCGCATCGTTGGAGACCAATGCCTGATTGTTTTGTGGATCCATATAGCGCAAGTAATACCAAGAAGAGCCGGCAAATCCAGGCATTGTATCTGTCTCTCTTATGACACCCGTATCAGTTAGAAGCCATTCGGTCGCTTTTTTTAAGGGTGAACTGCCGTCACCTGAGGGTTTAAAATCGGTAATGTTTGGCAACTTCAATGGGAGCTTGTCTTCACTAAGTGAATGCGGTAAACCCTGAGTATCATAGACTATAGGAAATGGTTCACCCCAATATCGCTGTCTGCTGTAGTTAGCATCACGAAGTTTGTAGTTAACTTTTCGTGCGCCAAATTTTTTATTTTCGAGTTCTTCAAGCATTTTTTTGATAGCTTCCTCTACGGTCAAACCATCTAAAAAATCAGAATTGACCATGCGGCCTCTTTTATCTTCAAGGTTTACATTCTCTATTCCCGTCTGATCAACTATTTGATTGATGGGTAAGTCAAAGTTTACAGCAAACCGGTTATCCCGCTCATCACTCCCTGGTACTCCCATAATAGCTCCTGTGCCATATTCCATCAGTACATAATCTGCTATCCACACTGGAATAGGCCTCATAGTAAAAGGATGAATGACATTAGATCCGCTAAAAACGCCGGTCATTATTTTTTCGGCTGATTGATCTTTATTTGGATCGGCTTGTAATATGTATTCGCGTACAGCTTCTGTTCGGTCAGCCGTGGCTAATTCCATAGCCAAAGGGTGTTCTGGTGCAAGGGCCAGAAATGTTACTCCAAAGATAGTATCGGGTCTGGTGGTGAATATTTCAATAGATTCTTTTTTGCTTTCGATCTTAAATTTGATCATTGCTCCTTCAGATCTGCCGATCCAATTCCGCTGCATTAATTTGAGTGAGTCGGGCCAATTTACTATATCCAATCCCTTCAATAATCGGTCAGCATAGGCAGTAGTCCGCATAGACCATTGCATCATTGGTTTTTTGATTACTGGGAACCCTCCTCTTTCAGAGACACAATCCTTTACCTCATCATTGGCCAAGACGGTACCAAGTGCTTCACACCAGTTGACCATTCCGGTCTTACGGTACATCAGCCGATAATTCATTAAAATCTCTTCTTGTGATGCTTTGGACATTGTTTTCCATTCATCTGCACTAAACCTCAATATATTAGTAGTATCAGCATGGGCACCTGCTGAGCCATTTGCTTCAAACTTTTGAATTAAATTATTGATCGGTAAGGCACGGTCTACATCGAGATCGTAGTAATGATCAAATAATTTTAAAAATATCCATTGCGTCCATTTATAATAGGTGGGATCACTGGTTCGTATCTCTCGGGACCAATCATATGAAAAGCCCAGATTGTCCAGTTGAAACCGAAAATGATTTATATTAGCATCTGTACTAACGGAAGGATGTACGCCTGTCTGAATAGCATATTGCTCAGCCGGTAGACCAAATGCATCGTAGCCCATGGGATGGAGCACATTGTACCCATTAAGTCGCTTGAATCTGCTGAATATATCTGAAGCAATATATCCAAGCGGGTGACCTACGTGTAATCCTGAGCCGGAAGGGTAGGGGAACATATCCAATACATAATACTTTGGTAACGGACTATCATTTGATACCGTGTATAAGCCGGTCTCCTGCCACACTTTTCTCCACCTAATTTCAATTTCACTTGGATTAAACTCCATTGATATATTTACTTGATTTTGGTGCAAAGGTAAATTAAAATAAAAGTTATCCCAATGCTATTAGTAAACCTCTGATCAGAGGGAGTTTAAAATCTGTAGGAGCATCTCCATGCAGGTATTTAATTCGACCATAGTAATGTTCAGCGGAGGAGCTATTCGAAGTGATTTGTCATTGAATAAAAACCAGTCAGTTAAGACGCCTTTTTCTTTCAACCTCTGTATAACCATCATTATCGCCTCAGAGTCAGCAAGTTCTATAGCTGCCCAGAGGCCGGCTATTCTGACGTCACTTACCTTTGTATGTCGTGCAATTAATTGTATTGCATCTGTCTTTTGCACTACTTGTGCTATAAGTTCTTCCTCTTGAATAACTTGCAGTGTAGCCAGTGAGGAGGCACAACATAATGCATTTCCTCCAAAAGTAGTGATATGACCGAGCACCGGCTTCGCTGCAAATGAATGCATAATTTTTTTAGAAGAAATAAACGCAGCTAAGGGTAGTCCCCCGCCGAATCCTTTTCCTGTCAGCAAAATATCTGGTTCTATGCCTAACCCTTCAAAGGCCCACCAATGTCCGGTTCGGCCTAGTCCCGACTGAATCTCATCCAATATCAATAGTGTGCCGGTCTCATTACACTTATTTCTTATAGCCTTGAAAAATGCACAGCTACCGGATATAATTCCTGCTTCTCCTTGAACACACTCCAGTATTATAGCTGCTGTTTTAGACGTGATTTTATCACATTCTGAAGAGTCGTTATATTCTATGAATTTAATTCCTGGGACCAAAGGCCGGTATTTTCCGGTAAAGAAAGTGGAAGACATTAGCGAAGCTGAGCCTGCTGTGGAACCATGATATGCACTTTTGGCTGAGATTATTTCGGTCCGACCCGTATATCTTCTGGCTAGTTTCAAAGCGCCTTCTACAGCTTCAGTGCCTGAATTAACAAAATAAATGTTGTCCAACGAAGGTGGTAGAATCCCTCTTAGAAACGCAGCCAATTGCGTTTGAGGGGCCTGTATATGCTCGCCATAAACCATGGTGTGTAGGTATCGGTCAGCTTGATTCTTGATACTTTCTATAACCTTCGGATGTCGATGACCTACGATACTAACTCCAATGCCTGAGATCAGATCGGCATATTTATTCCCCTTATTATCAAAGAGATATAAACCCTCGGCTTTGACTACTTCTAGACCTACGGGTGCTTCGCTTGTTTGTGCAATGAGTCGTTGGAAGATCTCCCGATTATTCATATTGGCGTTGATTTTTTAGTTCGACTATTCGAACTTTATTGGGGTATTTTCTAATGTACGAATTAATTATCAGATCAAGTTCAGGTGAATAGGTATGGCGGGGAATTACATCGGTCCACTGAGCGGTCTCGCTCATACCAAAACTTTGTTTAATGATACCATACCCATGATATCTACCCTCATAGATCAAAATAGCAGTTTTTTCCGGTTTCTGATCATTGGGATCCAAGATGATAAAATCTTTTTCGAAGACAGGTACGATTGATGTGACATATTCTTGTACTATAGAATTTAATCTAAAGTAATTATTGCTTCCCTCAGTTCCAATAAGACCGGAAAACAGATTTATTAATAAGCTCTTTTCTTCCTCATCCTCAATTGATTCATTCAGGTGATTTAATATTTTTTCATGCAAATGAAGGATATGATTATCGGCAATCTTTTTGTGTGAGAAATATCTTAATAGTTGTTGTCCAGCTTTCAGACTTCCTGCCTTACTCACCCCAAACTTAATTAGCTTATCATCATTGCTCTCATACCAACTGTGATATGGGTATGATGTATTGCGCTGTGCTTTGTTATAAATCGGTTTGTGCTGCCTGATTTCGATTGATTCCTTTATGAGTGCGATCAACTCATTAGTAGTAGCTTCATATTCTATCCGGGTAGTTGACTGTCGGAGTTTAGCAGCCTTTTCGCTGTGATCACTGAAATGTTGAGCGACCCGGGATTTGATATTCTTGCTTTTACCTACGTAGATCAGTGTTTCCTCATTGAAAAAATAGTACACTCCATTATCAGCAGGGATATTGAGTATATCCTGAATAGTAATCGTAGGCGGAAGAGAGCTATTTTTTATCGCCATGCGAATATAGTCATCCTGGGTTCCTACAAATGTACCAGTACGGATTACTTTCTGGAATATCTCTGCCGTCACATATGCATCATCGAGAGCTCTATGCCGATCGGCGATTTGTAGTTGAAAAATAGAAATTAGATTACTTAGACTGTAACTTTTGTGACCAGGAAAGGCAAGACGAGATAATTTGACAGTATCCAGAATCTTGCGAGTAAATACATAACCCAATTGGTCAAATTCACTCTTGATGAAATTGTAATCAAATGTAGCATTATGTGCCACGAAAATCCGATCTTCTGTCAAGCGTACGATATCGGCCGCAATTTCATAGAAACGGGGAGCATCAGCTACCATCTCATCAGAGATACCGGTCAGCATCGTAATTTGGTATGGTATTGATCGCTCCGGATAGATAAGTTTCTGATAAGTTTCGGTTATCTCATCATCTTCCATGAGTACAATGCCGATTTCAATTACTTTATCTAATCTGAATGAGCCACCGGTGGTTTCTACATCGACAACCGCGTATCGCTTCATAATAATTTAGTAATATCTATTTGGCTATATACATTGCCTCTTTCACTGCCTTTACTATCTTGGCGGGATTGGGCATATACTCATCTACGTAGACTTGAGAGTAAGAGAGAGATGTATCAGCAGCATTGACTCTTAACACCGGTGCATCAAGATAGTCAAATGCATATTTTTGGATTTCATACGCTATCTCAGCAGAAACACCAAACATAGGCCAGCTTTCATCTACTACAACCATACGGTTGGTTTTTTTAACTGATTCTACCAGTGTTTGGTAATCAAGGGGTCTTATAGTTCGAAGATCGATTACTTCTGCAGAAATACCTTCCTTTTCTAATATTTCTGCAGCAAACATGCAATTTTTAACTTGTTTGTTATAAGATACTAGAGTGACATCCGCTCCTTCTCTTCTGACTTTGGCTTTTCCAATGGGTACTAAGTACTCTTCCTCAGGAACATCTGCTTTATCACCATAAAATAGTTCAGACTCCATAACACACACAGGATCGGGATCACGGATGGCTGACTTTAGAAGCCCTTTAGCATCATAGACATCAATACAAGAGATCACTTTTAGACCAGGTACATTTCCCAGCCAGCTTTCAAACGTTTGACTATGTTGCTGAGCCAATTGGCCGGCCGCACCTGATGGCCCCCTAAATACTATAGGACACCCAAATTGGCCACCTGATTGAGTCAATGTCTTGGCAGCATTGTTTACTATCTGATCAAAGGCAAGCACAGCAAAATTCCAGGTCATAAATTCTATGATGGGTCTCAAGCCATTCATAGCTGCACCTACGCCTATTCCGGCGAAGCCGAGTTCTGTAATAGGAGTATCTATTACTCTACGAGGGCCGAATTCTTCCAGCATGCCCTTACTTACTTTATAGGCACCATTGTACTCTGCTACCTCTTCACCCATAAGAAACACGCTTTCATCTCTGCGCATCTCTTCACTCATGGCTTCATTTAGCGCTTCGCGCAGTGTAATTATTCTTGACATTAAATTTTATTTATTCCGGTCTCAAAGATATAAAAATGCATTTATCAGGCCTTGAAATCAATGCCTCTTGTATTCAGAATGCCATCTACCTCATCCATGAGATCTGGAGTCAGCAGTTGATAGTTATCTATAGCAGTAAGTGTTTCTTGGAGATGAGCGACTTTTGAAGCTCCCAGAATGACAGTGCTGACATTGGGATTCTTGAGACACCATGCTATAGCAAATACTGGTAATGAAAGGCCAGTTTTCTCTGCTACTTTCCCAATTTCCTGCACTATATCTATTTTTTGCTGTGTTACTGCCTTTTCTTTCAGCCAATTAAGCTCTTCCCGGCCAAGCCGCGCATCTTGAGGTATTCCATTTTTGTATTTACCGGTGAGCATTCCAGAAGCAAGAGGTGACCAGATAGTAGTCCCCAGTCCGAAGTTTTCGTAAATCCTACTAAAATCTGTCTCTACTTTATATCGGCGAAACATATTATATTCGGGTTGCTCCATCACCGGAGGTATCAATTTGTATCGCTCAGCATAAAAGTGGGCCTCCATAATCTCTTGTGCGGACCATTCAGACGTGCCCCAATACAATATCTTGCCTTGTTGGATTAGATTAGTCATGGTCCATACGATTTCTTCGGTGGGTATCTGCTTATCGGGCCTATGACAGAATAATAGGTCTAGGTATTCCACCTGCATTCGCTTTAATGCGTCGTTAGTGCCTTCTATCAGATGTTTGCGGCTGAGCCCATGCTGATTGGGCAGTCTTCGTCCGTCTCCGAAGTATACTTTACTTGATACCACATAAGAGGAACGGTCCCATTGTAACTTCTTTAGTATGTTCCCCATCACTATCTCAGATTTTCCATTGGCATAGATTTCCGCATTATCGAAGAAATTAACCCCAGCTTCATATGCTGTGATCATTAATTGCTCAGCAACGTCATCTGAGATTTGATTACCAAACGTAATCCACGAGCCCAGCGACAAAGCACTCACTTGTAAGCCAGATTTGCCTAATCTTCTATATTCCATTGTTTGAAATTAATATTTATTAATAATTTATGGGTAACTAGTTGGCTGCTAAACACTAATTTTACATTCTTGTTCTTATACAAATACCAATTACTACAACATGTCAAATATCGCAAGAAAGAGCACTAAATATCGGGAAATAGAAGAAAAGGTTCAAAAGGGTGTTAGAATCACAAATGAAGACGCTCTTTATCTATTTGAAAATGCTTCTTTGAGTCAAACAGGTTTTCTAGCCAATATAGTCAATGAGAGAAAATCGCACGGGAGGGTCTACTTTAATAGAAATTTCCACATGGAACCCACCAATGTATGTGTTTATAGCTGTAACTTTTGTTCCTATAGCCGACTCATCAAGGAGCGCGGCGATGGTTGGGAACTCACCATGGATGAAATGATGGAGCAGATTTATGCCTATGACGATAAGCCGGTGACAGAAGTGCATATAGTAGGCGGAGTAATGCCCCAGTATGATGTGAAGTTCTATTCTGGTCTATTTAAGCGAATAAAAGAACACCGGCCAGAACTTCATGTGAAGGCACTTACTCCGGTCGAATATCATTATATCTTCAAGAAGGATAAGATCAGTTATGCTGAAGGAATGAAACTAATGAAGGAAGCTGGTCTTGATAGCATACCGGGAGGAGGAGCTGAAATCTTCCATCCAGAGATTCGGATGCTGATTGCCAAGGACAAGTGCACAGGAGAACAATGGCTCGATATACATCGAGAATGGCACAAACTTGGTATGCGCTCTAATGCTACCATGTTATACGGTCATATAGAAAATTATTTCCATCGCGTCGATCACCTGGCGCAACTTCGAGATCTTCAGGACGAAACTGGTGGATTTCAGACATTTATACCACTTAAGTTTTTAAATGAAAATAATCAAATGTCGGATGTGCCAATGACTTCTATTATTGACGATATGAAGACTTATGCCATCAGTCGTATATACTTGGATAATTTTGATCATTTGAAGGCATATTGGCCTATGTTAGGGAGAGAAATGGCCCAGTTGAGCCTAGCCTTTGGAGTAGATGATTTAGATGGCACTATTGATGACACCACCAAGATTTATTCAATGGCAGGTTCTGAAGAAAAAACACCTGCTCTTACGACACAAGAGTTAGTTAAAATGATCCTCGATAGCCATAAAATTCCAGTAGAGCGCGATACGCTATATCATGAGGTAAAAGTGTACTCAGCCTCAGATATTAAGGAAGAAATATTTAATAAGTATGTTCAATTACCTGTTATTTAGTTAAAAAATATGTCAACTAATTCATTAATAGAGTGGAGCGATTTTGAAAAATTAGATATTCGCACAGGTACGATCTTACAAGCGGAGGAATTATCAAATGCTATAAAGCCGGCCTATAAATTGTTAATCGATTTTGGCGTTTTAGGTCAGAAGAAATCTTCTGCACAAATCACTCATTTATATCAGCCACACGAGCTGATAGGAATGCAAATTACGGCGGTGTTAAATTTTAGTCCTAAGCAGATAGGCACTTTCATGAGTGAATGCCTGGTTCTTGGAGTCGTCGGTCGGGGAGGAGAGGTCAATCTTCTTGTACCAGATAAATTATCTGAGAATGGACTTAAAATAGGTTAATTAATATTTTTTTGAAACAGTAATTGACTCAATATCTGCATTCCATTTACTGCATTTTCAGATATAATTTCCAATTGTTCTTTTAATATAGTCATTTCATAATTCATCTCAGGTCTGGGATCAATGTAGTATATTTCGCAGTGCTTTTTCACAAACCCCACTAACGAAGCGGCTGGATAGACCTGCAACGAAGTACCGATAACTAACACTATGTCAGCTCTTTTTACCACATCCACGGCATTTGCCAGTAGTGGAACCTGCTCCCCAAACCATACTATATCAGGCCTCAATTGCGCTCCATCCTCTGCTAAATCGCCGTCGCTTATATCTTCTTCCCAGTAGTAAGAAAGAGAATTATCGTTGCTGCTTCTTGCTCTCATTAGTTCGCCATGCAGGTGAATTACTTGTGTAGAACCGGCTCTCTCGTGTAAATCATCCACATTTTGAGTGACCACTATGACTTCATAATCTTGCTCGAGTGAAGCAATAGCAATATGAGCGCCGTTAGGCTTAGCAAGTATTAATTGGCGACGTCTCGCATTGTAGAAATTAAGAACTAATTGTCGGTTTTTTTGCCAACCTTGAGGTGTCGCCACTTCGTATACATCATGCCCCTCCCATAGTCCGCCTGCATCACGAAAAGTACTTAGCCCGCTTTCCGCACTGATGCCTGCACCTGAAAGCACTACCAACCGTTTTTTCATTTCTCTATTCTTCGGCATTTAATGAGAGAAAAGCATGTCCAAGATATTTTATGATATCTGAAGCAATTAATGATGAATGCCCTAAATCTATTGCAGCGAGATCGCCCGCAAGACCGTGTATAAATACACCAATTCGGGCTGCCTCTGCCGGAATATATCCCTGTGCCAATAACCCCGTTACAATCCCCGTCAACACATCGCCACTGCCCGCAGTAGCCATTCCATAGTTTCCAGTTGAATTGACAAAATAATTTCCATCTGGTAAATAAGAAATGGTGTCAGGTCCTTTTAAAATTATGATTATTTGATATTCTTTCGCTTTAGCTAAAGCAAACTTATGCAGTTCTTTCCCCTGTACTATACGGCCAAATAACTTTGTGAATTCACCCATATGAGGGGTCAAAATAGTGTTGGCAGGCAGTTGAGACAAAAATTCTGGGTATAGGCCGAGTATTTTTAAAGCATCTGCGTCCCACACCATGGGGCAGTGTGGTTTATTGAATAATAATCGCCGTACCAAATCTATTTGTTTCGTATGCTGACCCATTCCGGGTCCAATTCCCAGCGCATTAAATTTTTTATAATCCTGAGTTAACCCAACTGAATAGAAATTTTCGTCCGGTTCTATAAGCGCCTCAGGAAGTGAGCCTTGCAGAAACTCTACCGCGCACTTAGGAACATGTAGGGTCACAAGTCCACATCCACTTCGGAGTGCAGCTTCACCTGCGAGTCGCATACACCCGACCATGCCATATTGACCTCCTACCATCAATACAGAGCCCTTTAGAAATTTGTGTGCATATCGGTTGGCTTTGAACAACTCGGATTTGACTAGAACCCTATCTACATATATACCGTCAGAGATTTGATCTGCTTTTTCGAAGCCCAAGTCACAAAAATGAAACTTGCCAATGTGGTCTTCTTCATAATAAAGGAAATAAGCTAGTTTTAAACTTCCTAGGCCGATGGTATGATCACACTTCAATGCTCCCTCATACAGTGTTCCGTCTGCACCCACGCCAGTAGGTATATCCACTGCAACTTTTATAGCGGAATTTGCATTTATTGTTCTTAACAGTCCTTGTAGCGCAGGTTCAAGTGCTCTATTTAGGCCGGAACCGAGAATTCCGTCTATAATATAGCATTCTGGTATGAGACTGATAGCATCAAACTGGTCTGGGTCATATGTCATAAGTCGAACTGAAGTAAAGACCCTTTTTGACATCTCTTCAAAATTGGAAGATATTATTGGATTTACATGAAGGCAATACAATATTACTTCAATCCCTTTTGAGGCAAGAACGTTGGCTGCGACAATAGCATCTGCACCGTTATTACCATTTCCGGCCAAAATGATTACCGGTAATCTCTTTTTGAATACTTTTATTAAAAAAGCATCAGCAAAAGCAGCACCGGCTCGATTTATCAAGTCAAGATGTGTAAGATTCTGTTTTTCGCAAGTTAACTTTTCTATTTCTCTTATTGTGTGTATTGGATATATGTTCATTTTTACTTATATATAGTTCATTATATATTACACATAAAAGTAATTTTTTTAGCTTTATTGTTAAAATATATTAATTTTGTTACTCTAAATTTATAAACCCATTAAACTATCGGCTTATGAAAATAAATGTCTTACTATCATTTTCAGTTTTGGCATTCTGTTTACTGGGCAAGTTCCAGGCCTCAGGGCAAAATGAGATTCATTATTCTATGTTTTATAATGCTCCTCTTAATTTGGGGTCGGGACTAACTGGAATATTCAATGGCGATAATCGCTTTAACGCTAATTACAGAAGCCAATGGCGGACAGTTCCTGTTCCTTACACTACAGTATCTCTAGATTATGATCAAAAGATCTATCCGAAAAGGTCGGGAAAGTATTTTTTTGCCGCTGGGGGTAATCTCAACTACGATTTTGCAGGAGATGGTAAGTTTTCATTGTATAATTTGAATTTATTGGGCTCCTTTACTTACTTTATTTCGCCTAAACTGATGCTTACTCCAGGTATTAATATTGGAGTAGGTCAGAGGAGTATTCAGTCCAAAGGATTCAATTTCAGTGATAGTTGGGATGGAGAACAAGTCATTACCAATCCGTCAGGCGAACAGGTAAGCCTGGGCGACCGTTCATTTTGGTATCCGGAAATAGGTGCCGGCCTTAATTTTCGGTTTCAGCAAGATCTTCGTACCCGTGTAGACATAGGGGGTAGCGCAAATCACTTGAATAAACCTCGGATGAACTTTTATGATGGAGATAAATCTACACTTCCGGCAACTTTTGCTGTGTATGGTTTGGGAAGTATTCGGGTAGCTAATCCTATAGACATCCTTCTAAATGTAGCTTATCGAAAATCTTCGGAATATCATGAGACAGTTTATGGTGCATTAGTGAAATTTTATCTAAATACACAGAGAGGTAAAACATATGCTGTTGCAGGTGGTGTAGATTTTAGAACAAAGGACGCCTGGGTTCCTACATTTGAATTATATGTCAACAACTGGAAGGCTGGTGTGAGTTATGATATCAACAATTCACCATTTTTGATTGCATCCGACAAGAGAGGTGGACTTGAATTATCACTACAATACATCATGACGAAGGTCAGGCCATTGGATAATAACAAATTCTGTCCGGTTTACTAATTTAAAAATGAATCCCATGAAATTAATACTTAATTATTTGAGTGTAGTGTTCTTTGTCCTATTGTTGTCCAACAACGCAGTAGCTCAATACACCACCAAAAAACAACATATGAATGCCGCTGAGAAAGCTTGGGCGGCAAAGAACTACAAAGAAGCATTAGTCAATTATCAGGAAGCTTACGAATTTGACCATACCGACGCTTATGTAACTTTTAAAATAGGTGAATCTGCAAGAATGTATAACTCTTATTCCAAAGCAGAGATATATTATTCCCTCTTGCAATTACTTCCTGATAAAGATACTTTTAAGCAGAGTGTCTTCTATTTGGGCGAAATGCAGATGCTTCAAGGTAAGTACCCCGAAGCAGAAACAAATTTTAATCTCTTTATTACGGAAAACCAAGGAGATAATGCTGAACTAGTTGGACGAGCAAGGCAACGCTTAGAATCCATCGAATGGGCTAAGAAAAACGCGGCTGATTCGGCTACTTACTTTACCATTGAGCATATGGGCTCCGATATTAATACCCCCTATTCTGAATTTGCTCCTTATTTAAAGAACGATACACTGTATTATTCATCCAACCGCTTTGAAAATCCAAAAAATAAATGGTTGGTCGGTAAAGTTATAATGAAAGACTCTACCTCTAATGATACCCTCGGAGCTCCTATAAATTATGATAAGTCATTGCACACAGTCAACTTGACATTCTCACCGGATGGAAAGAAAGCCTATTTCTCTGTATGTAATAATCTCAATTATTCTGAGATAAGATGTGAACTATATTCAATAGATATAGTAAATGGAGTAATGGGAACACCGAAGAAATTACCTCAACCCATCAATATGGAAGGTACTACTTCGACTCAACCTTCCATAGGCAAGTTAGCTGAGACAGGTAAGACGTACTTATTCTTCACTTCTGATCGACCCGGTGGAGTTGGTAAAGATGACATATGGTATAGTGAAGTCAATGGCGACAGTTACGGTACACCGGTCAATCTTGACGTAGCAAATACTGCTGAGGCAGATATTACACCTTTCTTTCATGAAAAGAGCAGTACACTGTACTTCAGCTCTTTTGGTCAAAAAGGATTTGGAGGTTATGATGTTTACAAGACTCAATTCATGAATGGAAAATGGCAACAAATAGAACAAATGCCGGCCCCACTGAATAGTAGCTTTAACGATATTTATTACATGGAAGCACCTGACTCAAAAGTTGCTTACTTTGCTTCTAACCGTACAGGTACTATGTATCTTGAACCGAGTGACGAAGCCTGTTGTAATGACCTTTACAAGGTTAATCTCCTTAAGGTTAACTTACTCGCTTTCGTATTTGAAGCTGCTTCACGTGATTCTCTTCCTGGAGCTCAACTTGAGTTGCTAATGAGAGATGGAACACCTGTCGCTACAAAACAGTACGATGCTTTTGCTTCTTATATCTTCCCGCTGGATAATCAGCGTGACTACATGGCTATCGCTAGTAAGCCGGGTTATTTTCCGGATACAGTATATTTTTCTACTAAGGATCTTAAAGATAATGCTGACATCGTCAAATTATTTTATTTGAGATCTAGAACACTCGAACTGGATGTATTGACCTTTGCAAAGCGTACAGGCCTGCCATTAAATGGTACAACCATCCGGATTACTAATCCGACAGGTTCTGATAAAGAACAGATGGTCCAGCTTCCGGAGTCTACCAATCAATATCTGGCACCCTTAGTCCGAAACCAAAGATATCTGGTCATAGCTACCAAGAAAGGATATGCACCTGATTCAGCTTGGGTGGATACCAGAAATATAGCAGATAATATCACGAAGCTGACCCAGAAACTCTATTTAGGTAAAGGGAATTTGGAAGATTACTTGCCCATTGAGTTATATTTTGACAATGACGAGCCGGGCAGAGCTACCAGGACACTAACTACAAAGAAGACATTCCCTGAGACTTATACGCCATATTATAATAAGAAATGGTTGTTCAGAGATAAGTACACCAAACCACTTAGTGGTGAACAAAAGATTCAGGCTGAGAAGACCATGAATAACTTTTTTGATAATAAAGTTAAAAAAGGTAATGACGACCTGATTGCATTTACAGAAGCATTGGATGAAGTATTGGATCGTGGTGAGACAGTCGAGATTGTAATCCAGGGATTTACCAGTCCACTGGCTTCCTCTGAATACAATGAAAAGTTGGGCGCCAGAAGGGTAAATTCTGTTGTCAATTATCTGCAGAAATCTTATGGTGGATCTATCGCCAAATATATAAATAGCGGCAAGTTGAAAATATCTCAGGTGAGTTATGGTGAATCCAAATCGCCGGCGGATGTGGTCAGTAGCTACAGTGATCTTCGAAATTCAGTATACGGTGTACCCGCTTCAAGGGAACGACGTGTTGAGATTGTTAACCTTAATCGTTCAAAATAAATTGAAACTGATATGAATTCAATTTTTAAAATATATAAATCAAAACCAATCTTGAAGGTTTTCAAATTCATTATTCTGGCAATACTTCTTGTCGCCGGTACTCAACAAGCCTGGGCTACCCACATAGTGGGTGGTGAGATTACTTATCGATGTCTCGGAAATAACAAGTATGAAATAGTATTGACAGTTTACAGAGACTGTTTCTATGGCGATCCAAATGCCACCTTTGATGATCCAGCCTGGTTGGCTTTCTATAAAGGTAAAGATAAGACACCGGCCAATATTGGGCTTGATGGCGTACTCTATGTTCCTTACAATAGTAATGATACCCTGGATGGACAACTTACATCTGAATGTAAAGTCTTAGGTCAGAATGTGTGTGTACACAGAGGGTTGTATCGTACCATAGTTACTTTGCCTCCGATAGAAGGAGGATATGTAATTACCTATCAGAGGTGTTGCCGAAATCAAACAGTTGAAAATATTATTGATCCACTGAATACAGGTGCAATTTTTACAGTTACCATCACTGAGAAAGCCCTGAGATCATGCAATAGTTCTCCCGTGATCAATGATTGGCCACCCATCTATATATGTGCGAATAAACCTCTAAATTATGACCACAGCGCTACTGATGTTGATGGCGATACAATATTATACCGTCTCTGTACTCCTTACCAGGATGGATCTACTGTAGATGGTCGTATTTTCCCTCCACCACCTCCTCCATATGATACGGTAAGGTGGAAAGCACCCTTTTCATTACAGAATTTGTTGGGCGGAAGCGATCCATTGAAAATTGACTATCGAACCGGTCTCATCACTGGTACTCCACCTACAGTGGGTCAGTTTCTTGTCGGTATCTGCGTAGATGAATTTAGAGATGGCGTGTTACTTTCACGAATTAGACGTGATTTTCAATATAATGTGCGTGAATGTATCAATGAAACTATTGCTTGTTTTAACCTTCCGGATACTATTTGCAATACCAATGAGATAAGATTTAATAATTGTTCTTCGGGAGCGATAGAGTATCACTGGGAATTCCCTGGTGGCACGCCTTCCTCTTCCACAGAAGAGAATCCACTCGTTACTTATCCTGATTTTGGTACGTATCATGTGAGGTTAATTGCGAGATTGGATTCAAAGTGTGTGGATACTCTAGATAGAGATATCGTCTTAAGTTCAGCAACTATTCAGTCCCTCTTTGCAGTTCAGGTTCCGACTTGCGGCGATGTAGCTACGATTAAGACGATAAACAATTCAATAGGTGGTTCAAACTATCAGTGGTATGTAAATGGTTCAAATGTCCAACTAAATAGTAGTGACTTTGCACCTACATTCGAGGTACCGGCAGGCACATATAAGATTACATTGATCGCATATCATATGAATGGATGCAGTGATACAAGTGAATTAACCCAACAAGTTAATACCCTTAGTGACGTAATCAGTGTTAAAGATATTTCCACTTGTAGTGATTCTACCTTTGCACTAAATCCAAATCCGAATCCTAATTATATCTATACCTGGTCACCTGCAACTTATCTCAATGACCCGAATAGCCCTAATCCAATTGTTACTAATCCGCTTACATCCATCGATTATTATGTAGATATTTTCGATGCTATATCCTCATGTACTTATAGAGATACAGTCAGTGTAATAGTAGTTCCGATCCCCGCTTTAGCTTTTAGTTGGACTAATGATTGTGGTGTACTTAAAGTCGACTTTCAAAACTCCAGTTCCGGTTCTACTTCATATCTATGGAAATTTGGAGATGGAAATACTTCGAATGATCAGAATCCGACACATACCTATGCTCAGTCAGGTACATATACCGTTACACTTGAGAATACTGCAGGTTGTATCAGATCATTCTCTCAGCAAGTAAGTGTAGATCTCATAGATATTGCGTCTGTTAATGATTCATTTTTCCTTTGTGATGAAAGCATTATCAATTTAAATCCGAATCCCATAACAGATTACGAATATGAGTGGAGTCCGGCAAATTTGCTCGACGATCCTACCAGCCCAAATCCTAAAGCGACCGTAACCGAATATACTGTATTTACTGTGAAAGTTTCTCATAAGACTTTCAGTGACTGTTATGTAATCGGTAGGGTAGCGGTAGATGTAGCTCAAGTATCAGCAGATGCCAATGGTGGTAATTTGATATGTGAGCAAGACTCAATCCCACTTCATCTAAATATATTGAACGGACCTGTTAACCCAACTATTGAGTGGACACCTGACGTGAGAATCTTGCGTGGTCAAGGTACTCCGACATTGGTAGTTTTTGCTACTGAAAATATCACGTATCACGTTAAGCTTGTATTTTCAAATGGTTGTATTATCGAGCGTGATGTTCCGGTAAATGTCAGTGATTTTGGCGGTACTGTTTATATTACAGCAGATAGAGACACTATCTTTGATGTCGAGAAAATTCAGCTAAATGCTTATCCGAAGGGATTAAAGTATAAATGGACTCCTACAACAGGTTTAAGTGACCCAACCATTGATAATCCTATCTTTACACCACCTCCGGGCATAGCAAAAGACTATACATTTAGTGTAGAAGTAACTAATGCAGATGGATGTATTCTTTCTGGTTCGATTACACTTACTGTAAGAGAAACACAATGTAATGAAAAGCATATTTTTCTGCCGAATGCATTTTCTCCTAACGGTAAAGGTGATCCCCGTAATGAGAAATTAAGACTGCACAATAATGGCGTGGTGGATAAGATGAACAAACTTGTCATCTTCAATCGCTTTGGACAAGAGGTGTTTACTACCACTGACCTTAATTTTGAGTGGGATGGTACTTTTAATGGCAAACAACTTGATCCAGATGTATATGGTTACTATCTTGACGTACTTTGTATCGGAGGAGAGAGATTTATCAAGAAAGGCAATGTAACTATCATTAAGTAATAGAATATATTTCTAGTAAGAAAAGATTGGGATATTTTCTCAATCTTTTTTTATGTCTTTAATGTCCCATAGAATATTATGATATGTCATATTTCCATATATGTAAGTGATATTTATAAATAGTATCCAAAGTGTATCTTCACAGATGATCTAAATATTTTCATTAATGTATTTCAGTATGATAAGGGATATTTAGTGTAGATTTTTTTGACGCTCTCAGAAACGCCTTAAGGATCGTTACTATCTAATTGGCGAGAGCTATTGGCTAGTGTTGGCAGCTACTTGAATATCTCATATGAGACACACAAAGTGTATTGTAGAGCGTAATTTCTTAAGTTTTCTTCATTTCTTTAATAACCTCAGGAATAGCAGCAATTATTTTAAATATGTTGTTGGTCTTGATGATACATAGATAATTAATTTAAGCTGTCTGGAAGATTTGAATACGGTTGTAACTTAATGACTTATCCTGATCGTAAGTGAAGTATTGGCAACTACGATTATTAGTGATTATGACTTTATGCCTATAATTAATATTATGTTAAATAGAGAAGTGTAGTACCTTCCTACTTATCATGTATCATACATCTTAAAGGTAGTTTCACTTACTTCTATTTATTGTATGATTGTCACCTTTGGTTTTCTAATTGTGGCAACTACATGATATCTATTCTGACTCTTTATTTTGATTACTTCTTTATTCATGTATATCCGTTTGTCAGTCATTAGTACTTAATTTCTTGTACGTGTAGGATTGAAAAATTATAGATTGTTAATCTTTAAATAATATAATATATAGAATTAACACACATATAATTATTGGAAGTATTTGCCTTAAATTTTCTCTTTATCCCGTTACATTTCCTTATCTTTGCCTCTGGAAGCCATTCGACCAGCTCCTTGTGAACTCCCCCAGGGCAGAAATGCAGCAAGGGTAATGAGTTGAGCGGTGCGGTTTGGCTTCTATTTTTATTTTCCCCTCTTTTAAAATACAATTCCATGAAATTCTTCCTCGATACAGCTAATATTGATCAGATCAAAGAAGCTAAAGATTTGGGTATACTGGATGGCGTTACTACCAATCCCAGCTTGATGGCCAAAGAAGGTATCACCGGTGACGCAGCGATATATGATCACTATAAGAAGATTGCCGACATAGTTGATGGTGATGTTTCTGCGGAAGTTATTTCTACTGATTTCAAAGGAATGGTCCGGGAAGGTGAACTTTTATCAGCAATTGCGGACAATATAATTGTTAAGATTCCAATGATTAAGGATGGCGTGAAAGCAATGTCCTATTTTACTGAAAAGGGAATAGCAACTAATTGTACTTTAGTTTTCTCTGCGGGACAAAGTATTTTGGCGGCTAAGGCCGGCGCACGTTATGTATCTCCTTTTGTTGGAAGGTTGGATGATATTTCTTACGATGGTATGGAATTGGTGAGTGACATTTGCGAAATTTATGCCATTCAGGGTTATGAAACTGAAGTTTTAGTTGCAAGTGTGCGTAGCCCTCTTCACATAGTCAAAGCTGCACAAATGGGCGCAGATGTTGTTACTTGTCCTTTAAGTGCCATTCTTGCTTTGCTCAACCATCCACTTACAGACAAGGGATTAGCCACGTTCCTAGCAGATTTTGCCAAATCACAAGGAAAGTAAATTTAAAAATCGCGCTCCTTTTACTCTAAGAGGATTGAGGGTCAAAGACGCCGATAGCGCTTTCAAGATAGGAACTGACGCATTGCTTCTCGGGGCTTATATTGATGCAGCAGACCACATAGAAGCTCTGGAGGTGGGAAGTGGTTGTGGTATCATTTCACTAATGGTGGGAAGAAAATGCTCTAATTTAAAAATAACAGGTATTGATATAGATGCAGCCTCTGTAATGGAAGCAAATGCAAATGCCAAATGGAATAATCTGGAGGATCGAATAGTGTTCTTGGAGCAAGATTTTAACAGTATTAGAGATAGACAGTTCGATTTGATTTTTAGTAATCCACCCTACTTTGAGAATAGTCTACACCCTGAAGATCTGCGTAAGTCAAATAGCAGACATACTTCTGCCCTATCATTTGAGGAATTGATCTCAGGTGTGGCATCTCACTTAATTCCCGGAGGAAGCTTTTACTGTATCATTCCATCAGAGTATGAACAAAAAATCACCTCTCTTGCATCCGATGTTCTTTTAAATTTGAGAAGAGCACTTGTTATTAGATCGCTTCGAAAAAATCCTGCCATTAGGTCCATACTCTGTTTTGTCAAAGATGGAAATAAGACAAACATTTTGAAAAACGAACTCAGTCTCCAAAACAGTTTAAAAAGAAATGATTGGTCTGAAGACTATAAATCTCTATTACAAGAGTTCAAGTCATTTGATTAATTTTCTTCAGCAGTCTCACTCATGATCTGTCGGGCAAGCTCCAAAATTCTAGTATCTTCGATATGCACGATTCCACCATGTGGTCCAGGTTCAATATTGATTCCTGCGATACTTCCTTCAGCATAATGATCCGCACCAAAATAATTTCTTACGGTCTGTTCGTCGATATTCAACTCATTAGCAATCTTTTGAATACTACCCGTTGGTAATGCATGTTTCAATTCTCTAAGTTCATCAAATGTGATATTCATAAAACACTGTTTTTTATAATGAATGAATAATAATTGCTCTAATTTAATAAAACGCCCCAAGATATAAAACAGATTTAATATTTTATTATTGCTGTATTATTTGAAGCAATTTAGAAGCTTATATGTTAGCATTTTATTTCATATTATTGTAAAAATACTTTATGTAATGTTTATAAAAGGATTGATATTCAAGGAAATAGGTAATTATCCTGAAATTGGAGAGATAGAAGCAGATCTTCTTCTCGATGATATTACCGTATCATTGAAAGCTGCGGCTTTAAATCATCGGGATGTTTGGATTACCAAAGGACAATATGCCGGTATTCAGACTCCATGCATTCTTGGCTCTGATGGCGCCGGTATGGTTAATGATAAAAGGGTTCTCATCCAACCGGGATTTGACTGGGGATCTGATGATCGTTTCCAATCGCGTCAATATAGTATCTTGGGGATGCCAAGAAATGGCACATTTGCTAATATTGTAAATATATCTGCCAAAAATATAGTAAATATGCCTGACCACTTAAGTTTTGAAGAGGGCGCAGCGCTGCCCTTGGCGGGACTGACTGCCTGGCGGGCATTGATGACCCAAGGCAAGCTTTTAAAAGGTCAGAAACTATTAATTACCGGTATTGGAGGTGGTGTAGCGCTCGCATCTTTGAAGTTTGCAGTGCATCTGGGCGCAGAGGTCTATGTTACTTCAGGTTCAAGAGATAAAATAGACAAAGCAATTGTATTGGGTGCTGTAGGTGGAGCAAATTATAAAGATTTGAATTTTATATCTGAATTAAAAGCACTTGCAGGCCATTTTGATGTAATTTTGGATAGTGCCGGCGGCCCGGATTTTGGCTCATATTTGAAACTGTGTCGTCCGGGTGGCAAAATCGTTGTTTATGGCGGCACACAAGGCAAAGTAGAAATTGTTCCTCAGCATCTTTATTGGAGTCAGGTCTCGATAATAGGTAGTACAATGGGCACTCCGGAGGAATTTGCTGATATGATCACATTTATTGATCAGCATAAGCTTAAGCCTGTTATCGATTCCATTATCCCACTCTCAGAGTATAAGGACGGATTCGAGAAAATGAATAATGGCAGCCAATTCGGGAAAATAGTATTTACAATATGAAGCGAATCTTACTTCTTTCAGATACACATAGTTTTATCGATCCACTGTGGGCTCAGTACATGGAATCATGTGATGAAATTTGGCACGCCGGGGACATCGGAAATGAGGAAGTGCTGGATTATCTTGAATCACTCAATAAGCCTGTCAGAGCGGTATGGGGCAATATAGATGATCATAAAGTTAGGAGAAGGTTGCCTGAGATACTATCCTTTGAAGTAGAAGGGTTAAAAATATTGATGTTGCATATAGGAGGTTATCCGGATCACTATGCTGCCTCCGCCCGATTGCAGATAGCGCAGCATAGCCCGGGCTTATTTATTTGCGGCCATTCTCACATCCTGCGTGTGATGAATGATAAGAAATATGGCATGTTGGTGATGAATCCCGGTGCTGCAGGAATCAATGGATTTCACTTAGTAAGAACACTGCTCCGGTTTTCTATAGATTCAGGTAAGGTAAAGGATGCAGAAGTAATAGAAGTAGGACCCAGAGGTAAACTTAGCTCAGGCACTCCCCCACCCACTCGAGATATGAAGGATTAGCATCCCACACTGATATTAAAATGCAAGGGATGCTATATGGATGTAATTCAGTAATTCTCCGGACTATTACTTCTTGTCTAGATTTTAAGGATTTAGCTAGCACGATAATTTCACTTTGCTTCTCCATTTTATCTTTCCAGATGTAGCTCGATTTACTCTCATGGCAATTTGAGCAAGCTATAAGTTTTTCAATTATCAATGTGTCTGAAATCATATCAGCTGCCTCCCAGTCAGGACAGGTGACATAGATCTGAATCAATTCATCATTCATGATTGGGCCTGGTGGTGGGCTGATTGGGATCTATTAGCGAATCTATTGGCGGGTTAGTGTTGTCTATTTCCGTCCTAACTTTATTTATATCAGGTAATATGGTGATCAGTTGCTTAAATAGTGCGTTGGCATCATCATACTTCCAAAAGGGCCTAACATCCATACACTGGAATAATACATTCTGGCCGCGTATTTTACCCGCTGCATACAGTTGGAATAGTTTCATTCCTTCTATACTGAATGAAGTCACAAATCCACTGGCAGGAACTGTATCTATCATCAGTCGTACAGCTTTGTACTGGAAGTCTCTGGAACTATTTTGGATCTTTTTAATCGTCTCAAATAGAATAGATTCAATTGTCCCTTTTTCAACGTAGAGCCAGGACATTTCAAAGGGTCCACAGGCGATTTCAAAATCTGAGACCTTCTCGCACCCTGAAGGAACAGGATAATTAACCCCTACAAACTTGACTTTTTGGTTTTGTGCCCCTATTGTGGAAATGTTTAATCCCAGGATAAGAGTGATAATGAGTATTATTCTATTGTGCATTTTCTTTTTTTATGTTCACTAATTGATCTGCCAAATTTCGATCGTTGGTCAGTCGAGGAACCTTGTTTTGCCCACCAAGCTTTCCATTCTGCTTCATCATCTGACTGAATGAATTAGGCAGTAGTTCCTTTATTATCAACTTTCTCAGAATTCCACCGGATATAAGATCTTTGTAATAGATATTTTTAGCTGTCATTTCATTATCCAAATATTCTTCAAATGCCTTCATATCCTCGGGTCTTTTAGAAAACTCTATAAGCCATTCATGATAGGGCAACCCTCCTTCAGGAGGATTTACCTGGGGGGCAACTGTAAACTCTGATATTTCAGCATCGAAAGCTTGGAGTGCTTGTTTCATAGAATCTTCCACTTCTTTTCCTATCACGTGCTCACCAAAGGCAGAGATGAAATGAGATGATCTGCCGGAAAAGACCAACCTATAGGGCCGTAAGGAGGTGAAAGTAACAATGTCACCGGTGTTATAAGCCCATAGGCCTGCATTGCTGCTGACGATCAATACATAGGGTTTATCTTTTTCTATAGTATTAATATTTAAACGCGGAGGAGTGCTTAAATGAATAAATTCAGGTGAGACAAACTCAAAAAACATACCACTATTGGTATTCAAAAGCATAGATGATAAAGTCGGTTCATCTTGAAATGCAAAAAAGCCTTCGGATGCTGGAAATAGTTCTACAGTATCTATCTGCTTCCCGATTAGTTTTTCAATGGAGGAACGATATGGCTCATAATTTACACCTCCGTAGATGTATAGACTAAGATTTGGATATACTTCCATTAGTTTCTGCTTACCAGTCTTTTGCAATACCCTCTCTATGTACATTTTTACCCATGATGGAATACCGCTAATCATGCGAATGTCCTCATCCAAACTCTCCGATATAATCGCATCTACTTTTTCTTCCCAGTCTTCAATGCAATTGACTGTATATGAAGGCAGCTGGCTCCTTCTAAATATCGCAGGTACTTCGTGATTCGAAATACCTGATAATCTCCCTGTAGGAATTGGACCTGTATTATCGAGTTCAGGTGAGCCTGAAAGATAAAGCAATTTGCCGTCAAAAAATGCAGTATTGCCAGTCTTATAGATGTAATTAAAAGCAGCATCTCTGGCGGTATTAAAATGGGAAGGCATACTTTCCTTAGTCAGCGGGATGTACTTTATACCAGATGTAGTTCCTGATGTCTTAGCTAGATATTTGGGTTTTCCAGGCCACAAAATATCGGATTCGCCTTGTTTGATTAATGCAATGTAGGTAGAGAATTCTTCATATTCTCTGAGAGGGACTCGCTCGACAAAATCAGAATATTTGGTAATTGAAGCAAAATCATGATCATGTCCGAATCGGGTATCAGCTGCTTTTTTTATCAATTTCAGAAAGATCTGAGCTTGATCCAGTATAGGATTACTTCTTTTTCTCGCCACACTACGACCTATGAATGAAGCAGTTGCACTGGCTAATATGGCTTTTATTCCCACCCGATAATTTAATTAATCCTTAAATCTTCAATATTATAGCCTGGATAACTGGCCTTATTGAATGCAAAATTAGCAGAATTAACGCTTTTGCTTGAAATAGTTTTATTGATAGTCAGATCGTATCGAGAGCCATCCTTATTGAATAGTTCTACTTTGGATAGGCTCCCATTTACCTTATTTACAGTGATCCGCGCTTTTGAATATTCTGTTTTTTTATCCAATGGTTTAAGCTCAATAATCTGGATACTTTTTCCTGTTTGCGTGCCATCAAATGTACAAACAGAGACAAACTTTTTTGAATCGTATAAGCGCACTACGTCAGTAGGATTGAAGGTTCCTGAAGCACTTCCTCCGGTATTGTCATTGATTTGGATTTCTTTGTTGGCCTTATTTACAACCCATATTGTTTTGCCATCATTGACTATCGACATATCATTCAGGACGAGGTTGAATTTATTACCTGATTGCACTATAGTGCCTTTTTCTAACCTTGATTTGTTCCCTGCAAAAGTCATTTTTAGATTAAAGCTTGAAGTAATCTGATTTGTACTAGAATTGTAAAACGATTTTAGCTTATTAAGAATAGCGACGCTCTTTTTGTCACTATCCTTAGCTGAATTGTATGTGGTGGCTTGACTATAAGCGTTTAAATATAGACCTATAAAAAATGAAATACATAAAAAATATCTAATCATTATATTACTTTTAATGAGAACAAAGTTTCATCCCAGTTTATTTCGAGGTAACTTTGAAAGTTTTGTTAAAAATTTATATATGAGAGTGAAAGTTTTTGATTTAGGACACCTCAAGGTCAATAGTCTTTACCACTTGACAGTAGCCTACAAAGTTTCAAAACGTTTTTTCTTTGCTATTGTTTCGGCCATCGGCCTTTTCGCTTCTCTTTACTATCTCACACTGGATCTCGATGGAAAGACTATTAATGAGCTTCCTGTGACATTTCTGGTTTTTACCTTCGCTCTTGGAATTCCACTTTTTACTGCAACACATCTTTTTATAGAGCGGAATCGACCCCTTTTATATCAGAGCATCTTATTTTTCTTAATTGAGATAGGGTATCTTTATTTGTTTTGGAGGCACTCACTAGCCTACTCAGATACTTTTGATCCTCCGATGGTACTATTTTACAAATACGGAGCTCAGTTTCTAGCCGTTCATGGTCTATTGGCTATCAGTGTCTTCAACAGATATGCAGAAGTCAATGATTTTTGGAATTTTAATGCTCGATTGCTGATTAGAATGCTCACTGGAATATTCTATACAGGAGTATTGATACTGGGCCTTTGTGGCGCATTGGCTGCCTTGAAGTATCTATTTAATTGGGATATTCAACTTCGTCATTACCTCCAGATTATAGCCTTTTTAAGTAGCATTTATATGACGCTCTATGTACTTGCCGGGATCAGGATTGATTTGAATGAATATAAAAGAGATTATTATTATCCTGTTGGCCTGCGAATTTTTACTCAATTCGTGCTTCTGCCGCTGATCGCGCTGTATCTATTGATATTATATGCTTATGAATTAAAAATTATTGTGCATTGGTCACTTCCGGTGGGATGGGTATCTAATCTGATTTTGTGGTTCTCTATTATTGGTATTTTAGCTTTCCTGTTGGTGTACCCTCTCCGGAATGATGAAAATCAGACTTGGATTAAAAAATTCTCAAGACTTTTCTATTTTGCAATTATACCACTCATTATTCTGCTATTTCTCGCCATTTTCATCCGCATTCAGAGTTATGGCATCACTATAGACAGATACATCGTATGGGTGCTTTCGCTCTGGCTGGCTGGCATTACCACTTATTTTCTAATTTCCCGAAGGGACAATATCATTTATATCCCATTGAGCCTGAGTATTGTGTTTTTGCTCTCTACTTTTGGTCCTTGGGGATTTGATAATATTGCGGCTCATTCACAAGTTGATCGGTTAAAATCTATGTTGACCATAACGAATACAACTGTACAAGAGGATTCGCCTAATGCTGCGAACGACATTCTGAGCTACCTGATGGATTATCATGACCTAAAGATCTTGCATGCCCTTAAGAATGAGCAGATAAATCGCCTTCTGATAAATGTAAATAGTAATATGAGTAGATATGAAGTACAGGGAGAGATAGTCAACATTCTCAACCTAAAAGATAAATATAAAGAAGCAGCTCGCTCTTACTTTGACTTTAAAGCAGATAAGTTAGTTAGTCAAAACCTGATCGGAAACTATCTAATATTACCATTGAGATCAAGCGTTAATGAAACTATTACGCTAAGTGGATTCTCCCTCCAATTGAGAGATACTACTTTAATATTTACCACTGAAGAGAGTAAAAATGTGATTAAGCTAATCGATCAGGCAATGATAGACCAATGGATTGCAATGGAAGGAAAACAACAAAAATTACTTCCTTTTAAAATCGATACTACTATACCATACCACGGCAAGAACAGGCAGCTCCTGATCAATATTTATCAACTGCATTCCGCCAAATTCAACAAGTCATTGCAAGTTTCCTATATTGACGCAGTTTTATTACTCCAGCAGGATTGAACATATGAAGTTTATCGCTAGAAAAATAATGAATGACCCTGTCTATGGAATCATCAACTTACCGGATGGCATCCTCTTTGATCTCATCAGTCATCCGTACGTGCAGCGCCTGCGTCGCATTAGTCAGCTCGGACTGAGCAATTATGTTTATCCCGGGGCTAATCATTCACGATTCCACCACGCCATCGGTGCACTCCATTTATGTCAGGAGACCCTAGAAGTATTCGGACGGAGGGGACTTGATGTAAGTGTGGAAGAGGCAGAGGGGCTAGGTATAGCACTACTATGTCATGACCTTGGCCATGGGCCTTTCAGTCATGTACTGGAACATGTGCTGACGAGTATCTCGCATGAGACTTTGACACTGGCTATAATGGAACGACTCAATGTAGAATTTGACGGTAAGCTGGACCTCGCTATTCAGATATTTACCGGGACATATAAGAAGCAGTATCTGCATCAACTTGTCTCAGGTCAATTGGATCTGGACAGAATGGATTATCTCAATAGAGACAGTTTCTTTACCGGAGTCGCCGAAGGAAAAATCGGCTATGATCGCATCATCAAGATGTTAACTATATACAATGATCAGTTGGCTGTAGAAGAGAAAGGTATTTATTCAGTCGAGAAATTCCTCATGGCGCGCCGTCTGATGTATTGGCAAGTATATCTCCACAAGACTGTACTTGCTACAGAACAGATGTTGATTGCTGCAATGAAGCGTGCAAAAGAGTTGTCAGGTATTGGGATAAAATACAATATCTCCCCTGCCCTACAGTTTTTCCTGGATACTCACCATGCCTTTGAAGATAGTAGCGAAACTATAATTCAGAATTTTTTAGAATTGGATGATTATGATATATGGTGGGCACTGAAACAATTCTCTCAGAGTGAAGATACTACGCTGCGGATTTTAGCATCTTACTTGCTTGATAGAAAAATATTTAAAGCAGAGTTGTCCAAAACTCCTTTTTCAACTGAACTAATAGCAGAGAAAATATCATTTACAGCAAAATCATTGGGTTTAAATGAGAAAGAAGCATCGAGATTGGTAATTACCGGGTACGAAAGCAATGAAATGTACTATAAAGGAAATGATGAAATAATGATTTTGATGAAAACGGGTGATTTACGGAAATTCTCTGAAATCTCTGATTATCCAATCGCCAATGTGCTGGTAAAGAAATATTTCCTTGCCTTTCCTAAACAAAACATAAGTTAAAGAGGTTAAAAAGCCAACAGAACAGCCCTTTTGGGCTATTGTTTTTTTTCAATTTATTAATATATAAAATATAATATAATGGCTTTTACACTTCCAGATTTGGGGTATGATTTTAATGCATTAGAACCCAATATCGATGCAGAAACAATGCAAATTCACCACGATAGACACCATAAAGCCTATGTGGACAACTTGAACAAGGCACTCGAGGGTAAAGAAGGTGCAAACTTATCCATAGAGGAGATACTTAAGGATATCAGTAAATATGAGACTGCCGTGAGAAATAATGGTGGAGGTCACTATAATCACTCTATATTTTGGAAAATGATCGCACCAGGTGGTAGTACTGCTCCTTCAGGTGAATTGGCGTCTAAAATTAATGAGAAATTTGGAAGTTTTGAAGGCTTCAAAGAGCAATTTGCTAAGGCAGCTGCTACTCGCTTTGGCTCAGGTTGGGCATGGCTGTGTATGTGCAATACGCATGGATTGAATATATGTTCCACTCCAAATCAGGACAATCCTATCATGGATGTCTCTACCGACTGTCACGGTCTTCCTATATTGGGTCTGGACGTCTGGGAACATGCCTACTATCTAAAATATCAAAACAAACGACCTGACTATGTGAATGCGTTTTTTAACATAATCAATTGGGACGAAGTCAACCGACGATATGAACATGTACTGAGTTTGAAATAAAACAAAATGAGGCTCCAATTTAACGGAGCCTTCTTTTTTCCCTCCATTTGAAATTAAGTATCGTTGAATTCAGAAATGAAGTGTCTCTTAATTTAGAAATCCTTACTTTTGTAATATAAAAAATTGATATGAAGAACATTATACTTATTGCAGTCAGTTTATTTCTATGGAGTAGCATCTCTGCTCAAGTTTTTAGATTTGAAACTGATACCCTAAGGACAACTGTAAACCTGGAAGAGTCTGAAGCTCATCTGGAGAATAATGCGATAAATACCACTGATGTGCCCCAAGTGCTCAGATGGACCTCTAAAATATTATTTAAGCCCGTGCAGTGGGAAGGTGTTCAAGTTTGTGATATAGTCAATTGTTATCTACCTATCATAACTACTAGAATTGTCACGATTCCTGCTAATGGCAAGACATTTTTAAAATGTTCAATGTGGCCGAATGGTGTAGATAGTTGTGCCTTAGTATCAATGACTATTAAACTGGAAGGCGCTACAGACGACGATGATACTGCTTATTACTTTTATGAAAGTCCGACTAATTCATGCTTTGCACTTTCTAACAAGTTGATATCGAAAGTAGAGGAAGTTAAGGCATTTCCTAACCCGGCAACTTCGATGATCGCATTGAATAATCTGGAGCCGTTGTACAATTTGAGAATAATCAATCAAACCGGCGCTGTAGTAAATAGAGTAGATCAGTATAACAAGCAACCACTCGATATCAGCAATCTAACAGGTGGG
Source organism: Saprospiraceae bacterium (assembly GCA_035426385.1). Classification (GTDB taxonomy): domain Bacteria; phylum Bacteroidota; class Bacteroidia; order Chitinophagales; family Saprospiraceae; genus Parvibacillus. The sequence continues at coordinate 5,931 of DAOLZQ010000011.1, read as the reverse complement.
GTATACTATATCATCTATGAATATAGAGATGGTAGCCTAGGAATGTCGAGGTTCATTAAATATTAAATTCTTCTTAGGCTAAAATGACTTGATATAAATTTTCAAGCATTTAAAATTAAACTATAATATTTATACGATAATTTGGAATAAATGTATTCATTTAAACATAAGTACCTAATTGCCTCATATTGAGATAATTAGGCACTCTTGTTCTAGCTGAGGATTTTTTGACTAAAACTCTCCTACATACAGAGGAAAGTGGCCCATCATTTCTTTAACGCGGTTGTTTAAAGCCAACAACTGAGAATCGTTTTTCCTACTCATCAATACTTCGTCAATGAGAGTCACTATCTGTTCGCAGTCTTTCTCTTTAAGACCCCTTGTAGTCATTGCAGCAGAACCTACGCGTATGCCTGAAGTAATCGCCGGCGACTTATCATCAAAGGGAACCATATTCTTATTGACAGTGATACTGGCTTTGATCAGTGCGTTTTCACCTTCTTTTCCTGTTATACCTTTTGATCTTAGATCTACCAGCATGAGGTGATTGTCAGTCCCTCCGGATACAATCTCGTAACCTAGTTCCTGGAAAGCGTGAGCCATTGCCTTAGCGTTGGAGATCACTTGTGCGGCATAGGTCTTAAATTCAGGTCTTAGCGCTTCTCCAAAGGCAACAGCCTTGGAAGCTATAACGTGCTCCAGCGGACCGCCTTGCATACCCGGAAAGACAGCACTATTTAAAATTGTTGACATCTTGATAGGTTCCCCCTTAGTGGTCTTTCGCTCCCATGGATTGATAAAGTCTTTGCCCATCATCACAATACCACCTCTAGGCCCACGCAGAGTTTTATGAGTGGTAGAAGTCACGATGTGTACGTGTGGAACGGGGTCTGATAGTTTCTTAGAAGCAATTAATCCGGCAGGATGGGCGATATCTGCCATCAGAAGAGCACCCACTTTATCAGCTATCTGTCTGAAGCGAGCATAATCCCAATCCCGGCTATAAGCTGAGGCACCGCAAATAATTAATTTTGGGATCTCAGCTAGCGCTATACGCTCTACTTCATCCATATCTATTTGCTTAGTCTCCCGATCTACCCCATAGAATACCGGATGATAGACTTTGCCGGAATAATTGACAGGAGAACCATGAGTCAGGTGACCACCTTGTGAGAGATCAAGTCCCAGGATCTTATCTCCGGGTTGCAAGCATGCCAGATAAACTGACGTGTTTGCTTGAGAACCACTATGTGGCTGGACATTAGCATACTCGACTCCGAAAAGTTCTTTTAACCGGTCTATGGCAAGTTGCTCTACCATATCCACTACTTCACACCCACCGTAATATCTCCTTCCGGGATATCCTTCAGCATATTTATTGGTTAGTACAGTCCCCATAGTTCTGATAACCTCAGCAGAGGCGAAATTTTCAGACGCTATGAGTTCAATTCCCTCTCTTTGACGAGCTAATTCTTTGTCTATAAGTTCACGTATTGAAATGTCCATTCTCGTATTTTTATTTACGTAAATGTACTATCTAAGGCTTGAAAACAGAAATGTCATGACAGATAAAGTGGCATAACTTGAATAAATGTTATTTGCTTTTGAAAAATCCCATACGCCAAGGTTTGAATCGCTGATCTATAAGAGTAAAATGTTGCTTTTGCCTGAAGGAAGGATCATAAATAGCTATTCCAATATGAAATAGATCAATACTACAGTTTACCTCTGGATCAGCTTTTATGGTTTCCCAGGCGCTCTTCATGCCGGCTGACCAATAAATATCATCGTATATAACCATGAACTTAGCGGGTAACAAATGCTTCTTCAATAATTCATGATAAGTTAAAGTTGGTTCTTTACGATGATTACCGTCGATGAATATCAGTTGTGGCCTAATGGAACTATTCAAAATCTCTGGCAGGACGACATCAAAGTTGCCCACTCGCTGTTGAATATTTTTACAATCAAAGTGGTTAAATGTCTGCTCTGCAATACGAGCCAGAGCTGGATTTCCTTCTATCGTAATCATTGAAAGCGGATGAGCCGCATTAAGCGACACACTAGAAAAGCCAAGAGATGTTCCCAGTTCTAAGATTTGCTCAGGAGCGTACCATCGACTGATGTTGTGCAAAAATTTTAATTTACGTTCACCGGAAACTGCTGAATTTAGAATGGAACGAATAGACTGTATACCTGACTTGCCTGACAGCAACGTGCTTCCTGCACCCAGATCAAAAAGTGGGATAGATTCATTTATTTTATATAAATGATTTTTATAATGTGTTATTTTTGCCGCTAAAGTGGGTTCTATATCCACGAATAATTGAGTCAATAAATCAGCTATGGCAGGAGAGTGCACGTCGTACTTAGTCTGACTGCGGAGATAATAATTTATGAAATCTTTAATTTGATTCAAATTCATAAGAGAAATAATATCAAGATTAAGTCGTTCATTTTGAATTAAGAAATAAAAATTTGTCTGTGGTAGTTAAAAGAATAAAAATCTGGTTAGTTCTAATCACTCTGTGTTTTGGGACAGTAACACTATCCGCTCAAAAGTACAGAACTGCCGCCGGAATTCGGATAGGCACTGAATTTGGGCTCACGGTACAGCAACTGCTTTGGGATGAGTATACATTGGAAGGAATAGTTCAAAAGGGCTTTTTCAACGATATAGCTACAGCTTCAGTATTATTTGAGAAGCACCAAAAAATCTTATTTAAAGGATTCAATTTTTATATCGGTGCCGGTCCACATTACGGCTTTTACACCCGTGACCGAGGTGAGCGCAAAAATCCGCTGGGTGTCACAGCTATAGCAGGGATAGAAATGCGCTTCGAGCGTGTAGTTGCTTCTTTTGACTTCAAGCCCGCTATAAACATCGTCGGTGGAGATCGGATATTCGACACCCAAACCGCACTCTCACTGCGTTATGTCCTCATCAAGGCAAAAAAGAAAGAGCAGAAGTGGAAATTTTGGGAGAAATGGGGAAACAAAAACAAGAGTAAAAAGAAAAAATAGGTTCGATTAGGGTGACAGTACATTTTAGGTGTTCTCGTATCTCAGAATAGTTTGACTATAGCTTTGAAGTGGTAGGCTGAAAATTTTAAAATCCTATCTTTGTCATCCTAAATTAGAATATGGATTTATTAAGCGAGATAGGCCGCAGACGTACCTTTGGCATTATCAGTCACCCCGATGCGGGTAAAACTACCCTCACAGAAAAATTACTTTTATTCGGTGGTGCCATTCAGGTAGCCGGTGCAGTAAAATCAAATAAAATCAAGAAGGGAGCAACATCTGACTTCATGGAGATAGAGCGACAGCGCGGTATCTCGGTGGCTACTTCGGTCATGGGATTTGAATATCGCGACATGCAAATCAATATCCTGGATACACCGGGTCACAAGGATTTTGCAGAGGACACTTTTCGCACTTTAACCGCTGTGGACAGTGTGATAGTCGTCATAGACGTAGCAAAGGGTGTCGAGCCACAGACTGAGAAGCTGGTGGAGGTGAGCAGAATGAGAAAGACGCCTATTATCGTATTTATAAATAAGCTTGACCGGGAAGGAAAAGATGCCTTTGAACTACTCGATGAGATAGAACTGCAGCTCGGTCTTCATGTTACTCCCCAGTCCTGGCCTATCGGTATGGGACAGGATTTCAGAGGTGTTTATAACATCTATGAATCCCAACTGAGCTTATTTAGTCCGCACGGAAAGCAAACAGAGGAAGAAAGTATCACTATGGAGCTGTCTGACGAGCGTCTACCCGGATTAGTTAGTGAACGGTTGAGTAATCAACTGAGATCGGACATGGAAACTGTTCAGGGTGTATATCCTGCTTTCGATCGGCAAGAATACTTGGAGGGACGGCAGAGTCCTGTTTTCTTTGGATCAGCTGTAAATAATTTTGGCATTAAGGAAATGCTGGATTGCTTTGTAGAGATTGCTCCCCCACCCTTACCTCGTGAGACCGAAGAACGGGTAATCAAACCGGACGAACACTTGTTTACCGGATTTATATTTAAGATTCACGCCAATATGGATCCCAAGCACCGCGATAGGATAGCCTTCATGCGCATTTGCTCGGGCATCTTTAAGAGGAACACGAATTACTATCACATTCGTAAGGATAAATACATAAAATTTAGCAACCCAACCACCTTCATGGCTTCAAAAAAGGAACTGGTAGAAGAAGCAGTGGCCGGTGACGTGGTCGGTCTATATGACTCTGGGAACTTTAAAATCGGTGATGGACTATCTGAGGGTGAATTATTGCATTTCAAAGGAATTCCACGGTTTTCGCCTGAGCAATTCAGATATGTCAATAATGCAGATCCACTCAAGAGCAAGCAACTAGCCAAGGGTCTGGACCAACTGATGGATGAAGGTGTGGCACAGCTCTTTACCAAAGAGGATAATGCGCGTAAAATAATTGGAACGGTGGGTGCACTTCAATTTGAGGTCATTCAGTTCCGGCTTGAACATGAATACGGCGCCAAGTGTCAATATGAACCCGTGAATCTATACAAAGCCTGCTGGATTACCGCAGACAAGCTCTCCGATCTGCAAGCGTTTATCTCACGGCGTAAGAAAGATATTGCACGCGATATAGATAATCAGTGGGTGTATCTAGCAGAGAGTGCTTGGGGCTTGAGAACAGTGCAGGAAGCTCACCCTGAGATCAACTTCCATATGACTAGTGAGTTCGAATGATTTTACTTACTCATTGCTCTTGATATCACCAATTTTTGAATTTCAGAGGTGCCCTCACCGATAGTACATAATTTACTGTCTCTGAAAAATTTCTCGACGGGGAAATCCTTTGTAAAGCCATATCCACCGTGGATCTGGATAGCATCGGTAGCTGCTTGGACACAAATCTCAGAGGCATAATACTTTGCCATCGCTGATTCGGTGGTCATCGGCTTACCTTCCATTTTCATGGCTGCTGCCTGTCGGGTCAATAACTCCGCTGCTTCGATTTTAGTCAACATTTCTGCTAGTTTGAAAGAGATCGCCTGGAAGTCAGAGATGGGTCTGCCAAACTGGTGTCTTTCTTTTGAATATTTTACTGAAGCTTCGTATGATCCTTTGGCAATGCCAAGTGATAGAGCAGCTATCGAAATGCGTCCTCCATCGAGTACTTTCATCGCTTGTATGAAGCCCTCCCCTTTAGCGCCCAGCATTTGGCTTTTGTGTACTTTACAATTTTCAAAGATGATTTCTGCGGTTTCAGAAGCGCGCATACCCAACTTGTTTTCTTTCTTACCGGCTTTAAAGCCTACAGTTCCCCGCTCGATGATAAAAGCAGACATCCCGCGTGAATCCAATAACTCGCCAGTACGAACGATCACCACACAAACATCTCCACTGATGCCATGAGTTATCCAGTTTTTTGTGCCATTGATGGTATAATAATCTCCTTCCAAAGTAGCTACACACTGCATACGACCTGCATCACTGCCGGTATTGGCTTCTGTTAGACCCCAGGCACCAATAAATTCACCGGTGGCTAGTTTTGGCAAGTACTTCTTTTTTTGCTCATCATTACCGAATTGTAATATATGTCCCGTACAGAGTGAATTGTGCGCCGCTACAGAGAGCCCAATAGATGAATCCACCTTGGTGATCTCTTCAATGATGGTAATATACTGCTGGTAATCTAATCCGGATCCCTTATACTCTTCAGGTACTAAAACGCCCAAGAAGCCATGTTTGCCTAATTCCTTCATGGTTTCTATTGGAAAAGTTTGTGCTTCATCCCACTCCATTATGTGTGGGCGGAGGTGTGTTTCTGCGAAGTCTCGTGCACTTTGTCTGATTAGATCCATTAAAATTTACGTTTTTGCACCTCAAACTTAAGAAATTCCCTCGATTTTCTGATTTATTCATTGTTTTCTGTGAAGTAAAGTCTCTCTAA
>DAOLZQ010000010.1:0-62284 GCA_035426385.1 Saprospiraceae bacterium | reverse complement strand
CGTATATAGCACGGACGCTTACAGGTACACCTGCTTTTATCAGTGCCATCAATGTGTCTCCGATACCCTTCTTCACCATACCTACGGGAATAGTAACATCAAATGCTGCATCTGCAGCCATACCAGCTAATTCTTCTGCAGTGTTGACAATAAGAACTGCCTTAGCACCCGCTACTTGAGCGCGATAAGCCTTAGATCCAAAACTACAAGCACCGCGCTTGATAAGCGCAACTGTACCTGTAAGGTCATTAGTTACATCTTCACATGCTGCGCTATCCGGCATCGTTCTGGAAGCCGGGCTTGAAGTACCCACTTTGGTCTCCCAAGCTTCAGGACCACCTGTCCAAGGAGTAGATAAATATTCAATCCTACGACCCGCTAGCTCCGCAGGAGCTGTAATCTCAATAACACTCTGAGCCATGGCACTGTCCACGACAAAGAACGTTATTAGTAAAAGTAAAAAATTTTGTAAAATTTTAAAATTCCTCATATTAATTCTGATTTTATGACAATTATTTATTTTGAACCAATTAAAAAGTAAAATAAAGACTATTAATTTAAAATTACAAGAAAATTATGTTAACAATTTTATAAATTTCTCTTCACATTCTATTAACAATTTTTCTAATTTCACCGGAGCTACGCCACTTATCTCACAAACTATGCCCCCGCCTATGTTTGAAACGGTCGCCATTTCTTCAAGTGAAGCACCTGTAATATACATAGCCGCTATTATACTGATCACTGCATCTCCGGCACCGCATACATCTAGCACTTCAATCTTATGCGATGTCAGCCAGAGAGATTCAATCTCATTATTGAGATATATTCCTTGGTCTGAAAGGGTCAAAGCAGTAATAGAATGATGGAGTCTATCTCTTAATAACGAATCAACAAGTGCTAGTGTAGTTTCATTAAGTTCAATCTTTAAACCCAATGCTTTCTCAGTCTCGCCCTTATTGGGCTTAAATATAGTAACATCTTTGAAGAGCCAAAAGTTTTTATCCTTGGGATCTACTATGACCGGGATATTCATTTGTTTCAAATGCTTAATTATGGTTGAAATGTTTCCTTCATGAAAGACACCCTTCTCATAATCCTGTAATATCACGGCGTCGATGTGTGTCGCTTGATGTAATAAATCCACTCTATGCAATATCTCAGTAGTGATTTCATCGGAGACCGGTGTAAGGTCCTCTTCATCAATGCGAACTATGTGGTGAAGATGGGCCATCACTCTGGTCTTGCAAGTAGTGATTCTGGAGTCATCTGAGATAAATGCCTCGTCTTTATTGAGTAAGAAAGGCAGTTGTTCTGCAGCTCGCCTAGCGAGGTCATCATTCCCCATCACTGTCAGCAAGGAACATTTGACTCCCAGTTCATGCAGATTCAGCGCAACATTTGCAGCTCCACCCGGTCGGTAATCCACTTTTTCCTGGATCACGATAGGAATTGGAGCTTCAGGCGAGACTCGTTCTACTCTGCCAGTGATGTATTTATCAACTATTAAGTCACCAATGACTAGAATGTGTTTTTCGGGAAATTGGCGGATATGCTCGATCACATTATTCATAGATGTATTGAGTTATTTTAGCAGCAGCACCCACATTGCTCCTGAAATACTCTGCTAAACTGAGGCGAATATGCTGAAGTTTATCCGCATCGGTGGATAAATGTTGAATTAATGCGGTAAATTCAATTTCATCATTAATCGGAAAATAAGCACCTGACTCCTTCAATTGAACTGCCTCTGAAAATTGAATATAATTTGGTCCTGAAAGTACCGGGATCCCATAAGCTGCCGGTTCCAATATATTGTGAATTCCATCGTCGAAGCCACCACCAATGAAGGCTATCGTGGCATATCTGTATATTTTTGAAAGATCACCCATGGTATCGATTATAAGAATGTCTTTTGTAGAACTGTGTGTGCTCAGCTCTGAAAATAATTCGGTCTCTCCTTTAAAGGTATGTCGAATCAAATTCACCATTTCGAGTGTAGGTTCATGAGGCGCTATGACTAGTTTAAATCCACTATCCGGCTTCCACCAGGATTGGACAAGTTTAATTTCACGTGACCAAGCACTCCCTATTATTATAATCTTCCCCCCTTTGATAAAATCTTCAAGGCCGGCGGGTGAGTGGGGTAGTGCAGGGAGAGCGGCCGCCCGTTCTATTTTTGGTGAACCTGTAAAGTAGGCTCGTTCAAACCCACTCTGACGAAGCAGTTCTGCTCCCTTGTCAGTATTGGTAAGTAAAAATTGCATGCTTCCATATGGCAAATTGTGAAGCGAATTTGGTTTTTTGATTAAGCTGCTATTTTCATTTATATCCATACCTGCGACGAGCATTGGGATATTGTGTCTATAGGCAGTAGCCACAAAGTTGGGCCAAAGGTCATATTTGCTAAAAATTATTTTTTCCGGTTTAAAGACGGAGAAAATATGTTCAAAATGGCTGCATTGGTCTGCGGGTAAAAAGAATTTTAAATCGATTAAATCTGCTTTGCAATTATCATATCCGGAAGGGGAAAAGAAGGATACAATAACATTATTTCCCACTGTACTTTTTATCAGTTCGATTACCGGAATCATCTGATCATACTCGCCCAGCGAAGCAGCATGTATCCAATAGGTCTTTTCAATGCCTGTAAGCTTATTGGCGTAATCTTTTATTTTTGTAAAGGTCTCTTTACGTCCGACGTTGATGCGTGCGATCTTTGGGTTGATCCAGCCTCCAATAGTATAAATGAGTGGACTTAGCCGTGAAAAAAATTGATAGATAACATTCATAGAATGTCCTCAATAAATAATTTCATCGGGAGAGTCATTGAAGTAAAAGGGTAAGATCCAGGATACTTGCACCCCATTGAGCAGATCAAGGCGCTTTGAGTTCAAGGGAGTGTTATTGGGTTGATCAAATACGTAATTGGCTATCCGTCGCTGCGCAGTAAAGCCCTGTCGGAATACCAATCCTATGTTAAAGTTTATCCTCTTGTTAGTCGAAAGATATTGATACCCTATACTTTCCTCCACCATTGGTCCATTAGATAGTCGGTCATAGCCACCTATATAATCTTTGACTATCTGAGGTACTACATTGTATTCCTCAGTAACCTTGATTTTGTGCTGCATTATTCCTCCGCCTATAGACACCTTGATATTATGCTGCCGATTGACGGACAGTGGAATCAATCTACCTATATATAATGAACTCATAAATCCCCTTTCCTGCAAGGTAATATTTGCCAAATGGCCGTCAATTCCGATGATCTCGCCCCGATCATTCAGCAAATTAGCTAATACAGCTTCTTTAACTGTGTTGCCAAATATATAATGATACGAAAGTCCGCCGAACCAATTGTTGAATTTGTACTCTATTGCGCTGCCCAGAGTAAAGTTATTTCCAAATCTATTTTTCAGGTCGCTTGAAGGCAGATGCCAACCATATTCAAAATGGACGAGTAATCCTTTTTCAGGAATAGCTTTCTTTTGGCCAAATGACTGATTTCCAATGGCTATGATTAATAAAGTAATAAATGTCAACTTTCGCATACAGATTCAAAGATACAGATAATTGTGAATGGCGTTAAAAATCAGAAACCACAAAATTTGGTTAAGTACGAATAGCTTATTTTTGTACCTACACCAACATTATCAACTATGTCTGCTATTCCGATGAATGATCTGCTGCTACAATATGAAAGATATAAAGCAGATATTGATGCTCAGATAAATGAAGTACTCGCTTCAGGCCATTTTATAGGTGGAGCTAAGGTTCAGAAATTTGAAGTAGAATTGTCCCAATATCTCTCCGGTCACCACGTAGTAAGTTGTGGTAATGGAACTGATGCGCTGCAGATCGCACTGATGTGCTTGGAGTTACAACCCGGTGATGAAGTAATTATTCCGGCTTTCACCTTTGGAGCTACTGCTGAGACTGTAAAATTAATGGGCCTTACCCCAGTATTCGCCGATGTGGATCCCTTCACTTACAATATCGATCCTGACTCAATAAAGCAGGTGATCACTGAGCACACCCGCTGCATCATTCCGGTTCATTTATTTGGACTTTGTGCCAATATGGATCAGATAATGACCATTGCAAGGCAATATAATCTATTTGTAATAGAAGATACCGCACAGGCATTAGGCAGTATGTACGAGGAAAATGACGATCCGAGACAGGCAGGCTGTATGGGAGATATTGGAACGCTCAGTTTCTTTCCTTCAAAAAATTTAGGCTGTTACGGAGACGGAGGTGCCATAGTAACATCAAATGAAACATATGCTGAAAAGTGCAGAATGATCAAGAATCACGGGACCCGGAAGAAGTATTATCATGAGATGGTAGGAATTAATTCACGATTGGATGCAATACAAGCAGGTATTTTACTGGCTAAATTACCACATTTGGAGCATGATATTGAAGCCAGGATCAAGGCGGCAGATCTTTATGATACACTGCTGAAGGATACTGCAGGTATTTTACTCCCCACTAAGCCCATAAGAGGCCGTCATACCTTTCACCAATATACTGTTCAGTCAGAAGACAGATCTGCACTGATAGCTGCACTGACTGCCGCAGACATAGCTACTGCTATTTATTATCCCGCCGGTTTGCACACCCAGCCGGCATTTCAGACGCACGGAAAAGAGCAGATATCTTGTGATGCAGCTACTCAATTGACTAAAATTGTAGTTTCATTGCCTATTTATCCGGATATTTGCGCCGAGCAAATCGAATTTATATGCCAGACCATCAAAAAAGGGTATTAATTACGGGCGCAGCGGGATTCCTCGGATCCCACCTGTGTGATAAATTTATGGCCAAAGGTTACAAGGTTATTGGAATGGATAATTTCCTGACCGGCAGCGAAGACAATATCAGTCATTTATTCCGTGAAAAGGATTTTGAATTTTATCACCACGATGTGTCTAAGTTCGTCCATGTCCCCGGTGAGCTGGATTATATCTTACATTTTGCTTCGCCGGCGTCCCCCATTGATTATCTTCGAATGCCCATTCAAACGCTCAAGGTAGGTTCGCTTGGTACACACAATCTACTCGGGCTGGCGAAAGTAAAAAATGCACGTATCCTAATTGCCTCTACTTCTGAAGTATATGGAGATCCGTTGGAACACCCACAGAAGGAAAGTTATTGGGGTAATGTGAATCCTATTGGGCCACGTGGTGTCTATGATGAAGCGAAGCGATTTCAGGAAGCAATTACGCAGGCCTATCACACTTTTCACAAGCTCGAAACAAGGATAGTGCGGATATTTAATACATATGGCCCCCGGATGCGAATGGATGATGGGAGAGCACTGCCGACCTTCTTCAGCCAGGGCATGAATGGAGAGGACCTGACTGTATTCGGAGATGGGAGCCAAACGAGATCATTCTGCTTCTATACTGATCTCATCGAAGGCATATATAGACTGCTCATGAGTGATTATCCTCTACCGGTCAATATTGGAAATCCGGAAGAAATCACGCTTAACCAAGCAGCCGAAGAGGTGGTAAAATGCATAGGTAATCCCGATCTGAAAATTATCTACAAATCTTTGCCCACAGATGATCCCAAGGTAAGACAACCGGATATCTCGCTGGCAAAACAACTTCTTGATTGGACTCCTGTTGTAGGCAGAGAAATTGGGTTTCAACGAACTTATGAATATTTTAAAACCGTATTAAACAAGACCTATGAGTAAGGTATTCCTCACAATTTTTATTTTAATCTGTGCCATTTCAATCGGTTCTACTCAAACAATCGATACGGATCAAATTTTAAGGCAAAATGCCGATAAAATCGAGCAAAAACGAAAAGAGGCTGCAGCGAAAGGAATTTCAGAAGCTGAATTACAGGCTAGGCTCAAAGAGAAAGGTTATGATATGACCAATCTTCAACCATCTCAGTTGACCTCACTGGAAGGAGCTACTGATGAAGCCATCAGAGAACTGGAAATGGAGAAATTGGCCGAGCAGAATAAGATTAAGCTGGATAAAAATAAGTCTGCCAAGAAGGAGGAAATACTCAGTCAGGATAAAACAATTCTGGAGAAAAAAGAAGAGGTCAAAGCAAAGCGGACTCGAGGTTTGGATGATTTTGATTTCACACCGGAAGAACCTGGCACTCAAGGCCTATCAGATGCTAATCAGATTGACATTCAGGAGCAAGCAGCTATTACCACAGATTCGCTCAAAGAACCCGGCATGGACCAGGTTCAAATATATGGTCAGCATTTATTTATCAATAGTAACGCAAAAGCTTACACCAATTCAAATGATCTCGTGCCATCTAACGATTATTTATTGGGTCCGGGTGATCAATTGAGGATCGTTATTTTTGGAAAGAGCATATTTGATGGTTCGTTCGAAATAGATGAGGACGGATATATTGATCCCAAGACTTTTCCCAAAATTTATTTGAAAGGCGTGGAATTTGGCAAATCTAAAGAATTGATTTCGTCTCGTTTTAAACAGAGATATTCCTTCGGGCCCGGACAAATAGAAGTTTCACTCAAGAGAGCCAGAACGATTACAGTAGGTGTATATGGGGAAGTTAAAAATCCGGGAACTTACACTTACCCCGCAGCCAATAGTGCCTTTAACCTTATCGTCATAGCAAAGGGCCTTACCAATATAGGTAGTGTGCGAAATATTCAGATAGTCACTCCCGGCAAGGGCGTAAGAAGATATGATCTTTATCAGGCAATGTTAAATCCACTGAAATCTGCCAATATTTATCTACAAATGAATGATTTTATTCAGGTTCCGGTAGCCCAAAAAGTCGTTCAGATCTCTGGTGCGGTCAATCGCCCATTTAAATATGAATTGTTGCCAAAGGAAACTATTGGCGAATTGATAAGTTATGCGGGTGGCCTTGCCCCCAATGCAGACAAAGAAATCATTCAAATAGTCAGGTATGAGAATGGTGCACGTAAGATACTGGAGATCAATTTTGACCAGGCTAAGACCACTGTCCCAGTCAACGGTGATCAAATCACCATACTTCAGTATTCTAAGGAGATTAAGAATCTGGTGAGTATCTTCGGTGAAGTAGAGCGCCCCGGCGCCTTTAGTTGGGAAGAGGGATTGACTGTAGCGGATGCTTTAAAAAGAGCAGTGCTCAAGCGTACTACAAAGATGGATATAGCTTTTATAGAGCGTACTAATGATGATAATTCGATCAGTCTGAAGACATTCTCTCCTCGTGAGGTCTTAGCTAATGCGGGAAATGCGGAGAATTATACGCTGAAGCCCTTGGATAAAATTCGCATCCTCGGAAATCCTGACTTTACACAATATTATAAAGTGAATGCAAGTGGAGCTGTGCGTAATCCGGGTGCTTTTGATTATGATCCCAACCAAAATCTGCGGGTGAATGATCTACTTCTCTTAGCAGGAGGCATAAAGCCAGAAGCCATCAATCGTGGGTACTTGATCCGGACGGATAGCGCTACGTTGGAACGCCAGTATATGCTCATCAATGTGCTAAATGCCTTTAATAATCCGAGCAGCGCAGATAATATTGTGCTGAAACCGCTGGACAGAGTGCTGGTGCTGGATAATACACTAGTAGTTACTGAATCAACTGTTACTGTGGGAGGTGCTGTAAAAAATCCGGGCAAATTCAAATTTGGTCAGAATATGACGCTGCTCGATGCGGTTACACTAGCTGGAGGCTTAAAAATGGAAGCTGCTACCAATCGTGTGGATGTATTTAGAATGATATTTCAAAACAACAAGCCGACTAAAGTAGTGGCTGCTACATTCGATATCAATAGACAACTGGTCAATGCAGATGAGGCACTTCTGCAGACTCCTCTTCAGCCCTTTGACGTGATCGAAGTTCGATCTGTGCCAAATTTTGAGTTTCAGCAGATGGTTACAATAAGCGGGGAGGTCAAATATCCGGGCAGGTATGCAATAACTTCACCCAATATGAAAATCAGCGATCTCATAAATGTTGCTGGTGGTGTAACAGATGAATCTTTTCCTGGAGGATCGGAATTATTGAGAACTGCTGACAATGTGGGACTTATTATTATTGAATTAAATAAAATATTGGCACAACCGAATGGTCCAAATGATATAGTGCTTCGAGCTGAGGATATGATTACTGTTCCTAAAAAGCAAGAAATAGTTTCTATCAGTGGTGCAGTCAATCTGCAGGATGTGTATGCTGAGGACTTACTGAAATCACGAGACAAAATAAGTGTAGCTTTCCAGGGAAAGAAATCAGCAAAATTCTACATACAGGAATACGCAGGTGGATTTAGTGAGCATGCTGATAAGAATAAAGTGTATGTAAATTTGCCGAGCGGCAGAAAAGTAAAAACTAAGCACATCTTAGGTATCAGAGTTTATCCTAAAGTTGAGAAAGGCTCTTTAGTTTCAGTAGGCTATGAACAGCCGAAGCCGGAAAGAACCGAACCAAAAGAAAAAGCCAATTGGTCTAAGGTAATTGCTGACTCCGTAGCTCAGGCAACAGCCATTCTGACTTTGGTATTACTCATAAATACGCTCAATAAGTCATAAACAAATATACCCTGATAGTTTGGAACCAATCCAAAAGGTGACGACGTCTTAGAAGTCAAGTAAGGTCGAAATAGATGAGTGGAAATGCATCCATTTGGTAGACAATTTATAGTTATTTGTAAGTTTAATTTTTAGTCAAGATTTTACACTTATGTGGGCGAAAATAAAATTGTGGAAAAAAAAGACAGATAGCTGGTCACAAAAAGATGACTTAGTGGTTCGTGAAGATGCTCTACAAATTCTGATCCAGAGGCCGGGTGAGAAGCCACGTCCCTTATCTATTACAATGCGCACACCGGGAGATGATATTGCATTGGCGGTGGGATTTATGTATGGTGAAGGTCTCATAAATGCAGATAGTACTTATTCCGGAGCGCAGCTCGATGCTGAGACGGTATTGATAGATATTCAAAGCGAATCATTACAAGTTGAACCTATTCCCGAGCGGAATTTCTACATGACCTCCAGTTGTGGTGTTTGTGGAAAAGCGTCTATAGAAGCACTCAAGATCCACCGGTCTCCTATTTCTACGTCTTCATTATTTGACATGAAGATGGTAGCAGAGTTCTATAATTTGATGGCAGCACATGATTCCAGTTACAGTCTGACAGGCGGTTGCCACAGTGCCGGCGTTTTTGAATTTGACGGTACTGTCAGAGCGCTCAGTGAGGATGTAGGCCGGCACAATGCGGTCGATAAGTGTTGTGGTAAAATTTTACTGAATGAAGGGGGCTTTGAAAGCCCGTCAGTCCTGTGTCTGAGTGGTCGCTCTTGCTACGAACTGATTCAGAAGGGAGTTATGATGAACTGTGCAATCATTATTTCAGTGGGAGCACCTAGCTCGCTAGCTATTGAGACCGCGACTGAATTGGGAGTCACTCTGGTAGGATTCTATAAGAAGTCGGGCTATAATATATATACACATCCGGAGCGACTAGATACATTCAAGTAGTATGTTGTTGGATTGAGAAGAGCTCTGCGAGCACAACATTCTATTATTAATTATTAGGATTACAACTTTCATAGTGAGAGATGCTGGGTTTACGTCCCTGCTTTATCTTATTTATTCGTCATTTAGTGCTTGACATTTGGAGAGAGAAGGGCTCATACTTTACATTGATATTAGCACGTGATGAGAATGAAGGAGGCCCTTCAGAGCAGCAAAGATGGAGCAACCTGTGGATACGTAATTGCTAGGGATGAGATACACCGATTTTCAATTAAACATATGATTGAATTTTATAATACATATGTACTATTTAATAATATTAGAATTAAATATACATTTTGAAAAAGTGAATTAATTTAAGTATTAGGCAAATATTAACTCTATTCCACCGGTTGAATGCATATTTTCGCCCCGGATTTAAACATTCAATAAACTAGAGCATGCACAAATTTTTCCTTTCCTTATTAGCCTGCTTCATTTCTATTCAACTTCATTCAGCATTACCCTTAAAGATAATAGGGTATTTGCCTACCTATAGATTCAGTATGGCTGAGTCAATAGAGGTTGAAAAACTAACCCACCTTAATATTGCGTTTGCGCACCCCAATTCTATAGGAGACCTGGTATGTGCAGGAAACTATCAGAATATAATCCAGAGAGTTAGAAGCAAAAATCCGGATCTCAAGGTGATGATCTCTGTGGCAGGAGGTGGCCTCACACAGAACCAAAAACTGCTATGGAAGAAATATATGTCTGCCGAATATAGATCCGGCTTTATCAGTAATATAATTCGTTTTCTTAGGAGTAACGACCTGGATGGAGTCGACATGGATCTGGAATGGAACGACGTAGATACGACCTATGCTCCGTTCACACGTGAGCTTAGTGACTCTTTAAGGATTTACGGATATATATTCAGTGCCGCGTTTCCGGCAATGAAGAGATACAGTGTACTTGAAAATAAGGACTTCGAGGTTTTTGACTTTATCAATATCATGGCTTATGACAATGCCGGCCCTTGGAGACCAAATGATGTCGGCCAGCATTCTTCACTGGACCTGGCACGTCGTGCCATTAACTTCTGGAACACGATCTGTGAAGTTCCTCGCGATAGAATAGTACTCGGCATCCCATGTTATGGCTATGACTTTAACTGCCGTCCCGTGAAAGGCAAGCCGTATAGCTCTATGGTCAGTTGTGATCGGTTCCTTGCTTTTGAAGACAAGAGTGATCTGACGTTTTATAATAGTATTCCCACCATTGTAGAGAAGTCAAAGCTTGCTCGTGAAAGTTGTGGGGGTATAATGCTTTGGGAATTGGGTCAGGATGCAGTGGCTGAATATGGAGACTACAGCTTATTACATTTTGTTTTCGCCACTTTTATTGAAAATGAAAGAGAAGAATTTGTCCCGCGTTCTAAGCGGTTCAGATTAGATAATACACCCCAGAATCTTGAGATTACCATTACCGGTGCCATTCAGGAGGGTGCCTATTTTGTTTTGCAGGATCTGGACGGAGCCAATCCTCGTATCATTCACTTCAGTTCCTGGTCAAGCAAGATCAGCGTAAGTATGGATGATTATGTCAATGGGATATACTTGCTTACCCTCATTGAACCACATAAATCTACTACTGAAAAATTTATTAAAATAAGGAGTTGATGGAACCTAATCATGGACTGCATATTGTCGTCACAGGAAGCACCAAGGGAATTGGCAAGGCTATTTGCGATATTTTTGCTCCCTTCTGCCATAGCTTGTATATTAATTCCAGGAATGAAGATGAACTCTCACATCAAGCAAAGAGTCTGACAAAACAATATCCCGATCTTACGGTAATTTATTCACGTGCTGATTTTAGTAACCCTGATGAAGTGAGCAATTTTGCTGAGCTCATCTTAAGTAAGACAGCTACGATAGATATTCTAGTGAATAATGCCGGTATATTTTACCCAGGCAGTGTGGTGGGTGAAGCGGAAGGTAATCTTAGAAAGATGATGGAAGTTAATTTGTTCAGTGCGTACGATCTAACCCGCTTGCTATTGCCTGCTCTACGAATATCTCATTGTCCTCACATATTTAATATGTGCAGTATAGCCAGTATAATTGCCTATCCCAACGGAGGATCTTATTCCATTTCCAAGTTTGCACTATACGGTATGACCAAATGTCTGCGGGCAGAACTCATCCCTGAAAAAATCAAAGTAACTGCAATATTACCCGGGGCTACATGGTCGGATTCGTGGGCTGGTATAGATCTACCGGAAGAGCGGTTGATGCAAGCTGATGATATAGCCAAGAGTATTTTTTATGCCGCCTCGCTCAGTCCTTCTGCCAATGTGGAGGAAATACTGATCAGACCGATAGAAGGTGATTTGTAAGGAATTCTATTTTACTTTTCTCTCTTCAAATTTCACAACCTAATTTTTTGTCATAGTTGGATCCATTTGCAATGCTTTGTCAAGTGGAATTTTCTGTGAATCCTTATACGCACATATAAAGGCATCTTTAAAGCCCAGACTTTTGGCTAGGTTCTTTATTGTATCTGCCTGCTGAATGCTTTCGCAGACGGATTGGTATTTGTAGATGTTATTCTCCTTGCGTGTGATAATATTAGGGATCTTTGACCAAACTTCCCCTTTCAATGTGATTAATTTACTACTGGTCGTTAGTTGTACACAATATTCTGGAAATCCCGGCTTGGCTTTGGGTATGGCGTCTGAACTGGATAAGATATTGGACTGAGTCGGATTCTCGGTCTTGATCAAATTTGGATTATCATCCACCTGCTCTGTTGAGGTGTTTATATTATCATTCTCAATGGCCTCTACCTGAACGATTTGTGGAGCGCTAATCTCATTTTTTTCAATCGGCTTAGCCTGCTTTGCAATATTCTTATAGGAAAATTCGATTACCGATTTATACTGAGAGAACCCCTTAAATATTGAATTGACAATATAGTTTTTACCTTCTTCGCTGGTCATAAACGCTTCTTCTTTTGCATTGCTGAGAAAGCCGGTTTCTACCAGTACTGAGGGCATAGAAGTAGCTCGGAGTACCAAAAATCCAGCCTGCTTGACACTTCGAGAATGTCTCTTGACATCAAAAGCTGATTCTATTTTCTCTGATAGTGAAATACTCTGATCGATATGAGCATTTTGGGACATGCATAATAGTATATTTCCCTCAGGTGAATTTGGGTCAAATCCATCATAATTTTTCTCATAGTTATTCTCCAGAAAGATAGACGAGTTTTCTCTTTTGGCTACTTCAAGGTTATCTTTTGCTCTGTGCAGACCCAATACATAAGTCTCTGTTCCGTAAGCAGCGCTATTGGGATTCCAATTACAGTGGATACTTAAGAACAGATCCGCTTTATTTCGATTTGCAATGTTAGCTCTTTCGTGCAGCTCAATAAACTCATCAGTGCTACGGGTATATATAATCCGTATGTCAGGGTAATTTTTTTTGATTAGATCTCCCAGCATGAGCGTGTATTTCAAGGTAAGATGCTTTTCGAGCGTGCCGCTTGCACCCTTGCAACCACTGTCTTTGCCTCCGTGTCCCGCATCGAGAACGACCGTGCGAATCCGATATTCGCGATGGTCACCGCCACTTACTATGGTTTTTATATCACCCGGGGTTAAATTATAACTAAAGTTTAACACCTCATCTGTAGTGAGCGAGTTATGGCTATTTATAGTGCAATCACCGCTGTGACTATGCTTTTCCGTAGGACAGTTTAGCTTGTGATTTCCCGCTATAGAAGTTCTAGCAGATGTAAAAAATAGTAGAGATATTAATATCCATTTCATACCCGTCATTATTTATTAGTTTTGTAATGGCAAAAGACATATTAAGTTATTTCATAATTTAATAGGCCTTAAGCATCAACCCAGTATAGATTATAAAAAAGTATCACAAATATATTAACTAATCCGCAATTGCGCACTATACCTACCATATTATTATTTTTTTTAATGTGTTCTGTCGGCAAAGTTTTTGGCCAGGTGGATACGAGTGTAAGTAAAAGTCCATCAGTCAATGCCTTACGATTAGATACAATCGTTCTTGATTCAACTGTATCCGGAAGTAAAGGTATCGCGGTGATAGCTTCCAGTTTTGACCTGGAAGATGTGTTTTCATATGGATCAAAGGACTCTTCTGAGTTAGATAAAACCAATGAAATAGTCCATCTATGGGGTGATGCCTATGTGAAGTACCAGACGTTATCTATGAATGCCCATTACCTACGATTGGATCTTCGCAATCACACTATATTAGCTGAGGTGGGAGTGGGACCCAGCGGTAGGCCTTTGGGTAAGCCAAATGTGGTTATAGAAGGGCAACAGATGGTGGCGAATAAGCTAAAGTTTAATTATAAAACTAAAAAGGGAATCATCATTGATTCCCGTATGAAGCAAACAGACCTATATATCAACAGCAAAGTGACCAAGGTAATCGCCGGACCCAATGATTCCATTCGGTCTGATGATGTCGTCTTTCAAAAAAGTGCACTGATCACAACCTGCAACTATCCCGAGGCGCACTTTGGCATCCGCACCTCAAAGGCAAAATTCATTCCGGACAAGGTGGGAGTGATAGGACCAGCTTATTTGGAGATCGAGGGAGTACCCACACCTTTGGTCCTCCCCTTTGGGTTCTTCCCGCTTTCTAAGGGAAAACAAACCGGTATTTTATTTCCCAATAATTATACTTTTTCACCGGAGTGGGGATATGGCCTTCAGAATATAGGGTATTACTTTCCGATTTCAGATCGTATGGATTTAGTCCTGCGGGGGGATATATATCTGCGTGGATCACATAGGGTAGAATTATTGACTCATTACAATAGAAGATATAAATTTCAAGGTGATCTGGATGTGGAGTATTCACGGCTCTTTACAGAAGCCAATAACAGCTATAAACTAAATAAAGTGACTACCTATAGGATTGCCGCAGGTCTGAACCAGAGTAATAAGGCAAACCCCTATTTTCAATTTGGAGGTAATATCAATCTCCAGTTGGGGCGACATAAAGAACTGAATTTCAACGATGCTAATTCTGTACTTAATAATACTATGTCGAGCAACATATCTTTCTCGAGAATTTTTCCCGGAAAGCCATTCTCACTCAATGGGCAGATAAGTCACTATCAGAATACTCAATCACGCGATTTTTCGATCACATTGCCGGATATCAATTTCCAAACTCAGTCTATTTTTCCTTTTAAGCGCAAGAGTAAAATAGGTAGTGATAAATGGTATGAGCAGATATCTTTCAACTATTCTGCAAAATTGAGCAATAAGTTTTACGCAAAAGACACATCAGTCTTTTCTCCTCAGACACTAAAGTCATCCAAACAGGGTATAGATCAGAATGTAAGTATTAATTCTTCCTATAGAGTATTAAAGTATTTTAATATTACTCCTTCATTCACTTACAACGAGCGTTGGGGCTTGAATACCATAGACGCACGGTTTGATCCTTCATTGGTCTATATCTACGATACTGTGATTAATAAGGAGA
The DNA here is from genome assembly GCA_035426385.1 of Saprospiraceae bacterium. Classification (GTDB taxonomy): domain Bacteria; phylum Bacteroidota; class Bacteroidia; order Chitinophagales; family Saprospiraceae; genus Parvibacillus. The sequence continues at coordinate 47,264 of DAOLZQ010000010.1, read as the reverse complement.
CAAATGAAGTTCTGAGAATAGATTCTACTGTTCGATATGACGGAAGGATTGTCAAGGACACTATTACTCGATTTCATGCTTTCAGATCCTATAGTGCCGGTGTGAATATGACAACGCAGTTATATGGGCAGGCGCAGTTCAGACGCGGCTTTATCAGAGCGATCAGACACCAGATGAAGCCGAGTGCAGGATTAAATTTTACTCCGGACTATAGAGGGTATTTTAATTCTATTCAGACGTCCAATAATCCGGCTATTCCATTCTCCTATTATTCACCCTATAGTGAGAATATCTTTGGTGGTCCAGCTAACAGTGGTACTCAGATGGGTCTAAGCTTAGGCATAAATAATATTCTGGAAATGAAAGTCCGATCTCGTAGGGATACGATAGACCGGAAAGTCAAAATATTCGACAATCTATACGTCCGAACTTTTTACAATTTTGTGGCGGACTCATTTAAATTGCAACCCCTTAGTTATGGTGCTACTACACGCTTATTCAAAGGATTGAGTGTTCTGAACCTCAATGGACAGTTTGATTTTTACCGCAGTAATAATGGACGTAGAGTAGATGAATATGTCTGGAAATCCTCCGGAAAAGTACTTCGGTTCAGCGGTTTCTCAGCGAGTCTGAGTACCAGCTTGACTATAGATGCGATTCGTAAATGGCTTCGTGGCAGCTACCCCGCACCCACCCAAAGTAAAGTGACCCCAGAGATCGGCAATGGATATTTCTGGGACCTTTTCAGTAGTTTTGGAATCAATCACAACATCAATGCAGCTATAATGCCACGGGAAGGGGTCAATAAATTTGAAATACTCACTAATTCTGTCAATCTGACGGGTAGTATTCCACTGACACCAAAATGGAAAGTTAGTGTCGGCTATATTGGATATGACTTCAAATTGAAGCAGATCGTTTATCCCGATCTAGGCTTTTATAGAGATCTACATTGTTGGGAGATGGGTATGAACTGGCAACCAGTACGCGGTACTTACGCCTTTTTCATTCGTGTTAAACCGGGTTCGCTCGACTTCCTAAAGGTTCCAAAAAATAAAAATAGAGCAGACGCTTTAATTGAATTTTAAGCTATTCCACCATCATAATTATTTTGAATATATCTGCAGCTCTTATATAACTTGCAGATAGTAACTACTTTTTATATTTCACCACATTTTATTGGAGTTTTAGTAAACTTCTTGCCAAACCCTGTTAGCAAGTTCTGAAGCAGCATATTCCCAAAAATAACTACCCCCCACCGGATCGGGAACCTTTCCAATACCGGCTTCTATAGAGGCTACATTATAAGTATGTCGAAGTGTGTTCTTCTCTAAATGGTTCTTTCCTGAGGTGTTGATTTCAAGCCTATCTGCCTGACATGCATCAGCTATGATCACATTGAGTGTATCCGAGATTGCATTGGTAGGGAAATGTGAATAGGATTCTGACCGGATATTGATGAATATTTTTTTAACCTGCATAAGGTTGTTTTTTTCAAGCCAGTTATACCAGAGAATTTTTAAAGCTCTAGCTTTGGCTATATCTGAGGTAAATTTTCCCGATAAAGTGAGATTCAGAAATATTCCTGTAAAATGATCTTTTATTGAATCCAACTTAGTGAGGAACTGTGCACCGGACTGCTGTATGGCATTGTTGAGATCTAGCTCTATAGGATAGAAGCTTTGTATATTGGATTTGTCTGTACTGATTAAAATAAAATTAATCATCGCCATAAATCCCTTTAATTTAGATTCTATTCTTTCCGTGAGTGTAGTAGAATAAATGATGGGTTGAATTCCTTTCATTTGTTCTGAAAAAATCAAATCTAAGTTTGTCTCCTCATCTATAAAGATGTAAGGTGCTTTCATATTTAGGTGGACTGATTCACTAAGTTCAGATAGTGGACTTTGACGCTTTGTAAAATCAAAATTTTCTCCCGCCAGCATAGTACTTCCATACCTGGGGAAATTTCCCTGGAAATATCTGGCTTCTTCCTGAGTGTAATATGGATCAAACTGAATACCGTCAATTTCGAAGAGCATAGTTTCGTAAGCTTCTCCCTTGAGTTCTTTCTCCACTGCGAATTGCCAGTCTGATTTGGTAGTGTGTGGAAATTCAGTTAGTTTGATTTCTGACATATAGTGTAAATCTCGATAGTACAACAATTGTACAAAAATAATACTTTACCTTACTAATCTGTAATAAGTAAATGTGGATATGATTTATCTCGATAATGCGGCTACGACGCGAATCGACCCGATAGTATTAGAAGCGCTGTTACCCTTCCTAAATGATAAATATGGAAATGCGTCCAGTACGACTCATCCGTTTGGATGGATCGCCGATGAAGCAGTCAAGCGAGCACGTGAGGAAGTCGCTACGTCCATCGGTGCATTACCAGAGGAAATAGTCTTTACTTCCGGCGCTACCGAGAGCATCAATATGATCTTGAAGGGTATATTTCAGTCTTATCAAATCAAAGGAAAGCACATTATCACCACATCAATTGAGCATAATGCAGTATTAGATACCTGTTCACAACTGGAAGAAGCCGGCGCTGAGATTACATATCTCGAAGTAGATAGTGATGGACTCATAGATCCGGTCAACTTAGCTGCACATATCAGGCCGGATACTATACTGGTAGCTGTGATGTGGGCCAACAATGAGACCGGAGTAATTCAGCCTGTGTCAGAGATAGCCAGAGTATGCAGTGAAAAGAAGGTACTATTTTTTTCAGATGCCACTCAGGCTTTGGGGAAAGTTTCCATTAATGTAAATTCTATTAGCATCTCAACCATGGCTTTTTCTGCACATAAATTGTATGGACCTAAAGGTGCCGGGATACTGTATGTGCGTCGACAATCACCTTCTGTAAAGATAAAGCCATTAATTGCCGGGGGAGGACAGGAAAATGGTCTAAGGGGCGGCACACTGAATGTACCCGCTATAGTCGGAGCGGGAAAAGCATGCGCACTTATTGATTTGGCCGAGAATGAAAAAATTTCCCGGTTCCGCGATATGATTGAAACAGAGCTTACACGACAGTTTGATTTCATAGAAGTACAGGGTGGGAAAGTTATCCGCTTACCTAATATCAGTAATCTCATGATCCGGGATATTAGGGCATCTCGTCTGATAGCTGCTGTTAATTCTACTCTGGCCATCTCGACAGGAGCTGCTTGTAGTAGTGGCTCGCTTGACCCATCACACGTCATGCTGGCTATGGGGCTCAGTGAGGCGGAGGCTCGATGTGCTATTCGGATCAGCCTAAGTAAATACACAATGGCGTCGGAAATAGAAGAGACAATTGATATTTTGAGTCGTGCTATAGAATCATTGCATTAAATTTGCACTATGGAATCAATATACTGTCAATTGAACTTTTTTTAGTAAATCCAAATTATAGAGGCATGTTATTCATATCAGATACAGCTAAGGCTCAGGTAGAGAAATTAAAGATGAAGGATGAAATGCCTTCTGAATTTTTTGTTCGGATCGCAGTCGAAGGAGGAGGCTGCTCCGGTCTTTCTTACAAGATGAGTTTTGATCATGAAAGTAAACTCAATGACCAGATATTTGAGGATAAGGGAATAAAATTAGTTACTGACCTAAAGAGTTTACTTTACCTATTTAATACGACACTTGAATTTACCGGCGGCATCGAAGGAAAGGGATTTCACTTTACCAACCCCAATGCCAGCCGTGAGTGTGCCTGTGGCGAGAGCTTCGCGGTGTAGTTTGTTTCATGCTCACCGAAATTATTTTATCACTTTTAAGGCCTTTTGGGGTTATCCTTTTACTCAATTAAAACAGACGCTATTAAGATTTAAATCGATCTTATTTCCAGCCTTCGATTTTCGATAATCTGTTCAGCTATTTTCATACCATCGATCGCTGCAGAGACTATGCCACCGGCATAACCCGCCCCTTCACCACAAGGATAGAGATTGCTCACTTGCGGGTGTAATAAAGTGATTTTATCTCTGGGAATTCTCACCGGTGAGCTGGTGCGGCTCTCCAGACCGACTATTACGGCATCTTCACTCAGATACCCGCGCATTTTATTCCCGATCATTTTTACGCCGGTGCGTATTCGAACAGAAATCGAAGCGGGAAGCAAGTGATTGAGATCAGCAGGATAGATACCGGGCACATAGGAACTGGCCGGAAGAATTGAGGAATGCTTTTGAAGTACGAAATCGGTCAGTAACTGGGCTGGAGCTTGCTGTGATCCATCCCCATGCTGGAAGAACATCTGTTCGCTATGTTGCTGAAAGTACATAGCTCGAAGCGGAGAATCACCAAATTCAGACGGTATATCTGCCAGTTCTACTGACGTCACCAGGCCACTATTGGCATAGGGTGAATCCCTCCGTGAGGGTGACATCCCATTCATGACGATCTCACCTGGAGCTGTTGCTGAGGGTACTATCATACCTCCGGGGCACATACAGAAGGAGAAGACACCTCTGCCATCTACCTGAGTGACGACACTATATGCTGCAGCCGGCAGATTGTCAGGTCTTGTCGAACAGTGATATTGTAGCTGATCGATCGTTTGCTGGGAATGCTCCACCCGCGCACCCATGGCAAATGCCTTAGCCTCGAGCAGGACTTGCCGCTCATGAAGCAGGGTAAATATATCTCTGGCGCTGTGGCCGGTAGCCAGGATGACTTTGCTGCAAGGCTGTACTTCACCATCCTGAAAGTGGAGTTCGGTTATCTGATCGCCGGTTCGTTTAAAATCTTCTAATTTCTTGTTGAAATGTATTTCTCCACCCGCATCGAGTATAGCCTTACGCATGGCTTCGATGATCTTAGGTAACTTGTTACTTCCGATATGCGGATTTGCATTGACCAATATATCCCCATCAGCACCGTAGCTACAGAAAGTATTTAGAACCGTTCGGATATTACCTCTTTTAGTAGAGCGCGTATATAATTTGCCATCTGAATAGGTGCCCGCGCCACCTTCACCAAAACAATAATTTGAATCCGGATTGACTATGCTGTCCTGCATGATGGCACGCAGGTCGCGGCGACGTGACTGAGCATCCTTACCCCGGTCGAAGACAATTGGTTTTATCCCTTTAGTGAGCAGTGTCAGTGCAGCGAAATAGCCGGCCGGCCCGGCCCCGATGATGTGTACCGGCGCTTTAGTTGCGTCTATATATAAATGAGAAAGTGAGGATTCATCTTGTTTTTCTGCAAATTCAAAACGCAATATATACTGAGGCTTGCCAAAGCGGGCATCGATAGAGCGTCTGGTGAGGGCCAGATCTGCCCATCTGGAAGCAACCTGCGGAAATCTCTTCTTAAAAAGGTCACTGATCGCCTGAGGGTCATTGATCAATTCAGGCTCAATCTTTAGTTCATACGGACCTTTTTGGCTACTCATCAGATTAAACTTCTTGAATAGCTTCCCTAATACGTCCCATACGGATCAGTAATTCCTCCAGTTTGTCTAAAGGCAACATATTGGCGCCGTCGGAAAGGGCTTCAGCAGGATCGGGATGAGTCTCAATAAATAAACCGTCAGCTCCAGTCGCAATGGCTGCTGCCGCGATTGTTCCGATCAACTGTGGATTACCTCCTGTAACACCGCCCGGTTGGTTGGGCTGTTGCAGTGAATGCGTGCAATCCATTACCACAGGTACACCAAAAGACCTCATCTCTGGAATTCCCCTGTAATCGACTACCAGATCCTGATAACCGAAAGTAGAACCACGCTCTATGAGCCAAACCTGCTCATTTCCGGTCTGTAGAACCTTTTCTACTGCGAATTTCATGCTGGCGGGGCTCAAAAACTGACCTTTTTTTATACTTATCGTTTTACCGGTAGCGCCTGCTGCGACTAATAATTCAGTCTGACGGCATAAGAAAGCTGGAATCTGTAATACATCTACATAGGCAGCTGCTAGGGCTGCTTGGTTCTGTTCATGTATATCGGTAGTGACAGGTATTCCGAATTTCTCACGTACACCAGCCAATATTTCAAGTCCATATTCATCTCCGTGACCGGCGAAGCTGTCGGCTTTGGTTCGGTTGGCTTTCCGGAAAGAAGACTTGAAAATATATGGAATTTGGTATTTGGTAGTCAATTCCATGATTTTTTCAGCTACCTCAAAGCAGAGTTCTTTACTCTCTACGACGCAAGGTCCGGCAATGAGAAAAAAATTTCTGTTTTCCCGATTTTGAATAAGAGAGAGAATTTCCATGAGCAATAAAAAAATTTGAGCGTAAATGTAAAGTAAAATTTAATCACACCCTCACGTGAAATAATTATATAAAATAGGGGGATTTGAGATAATTATTTATAAATTTGAAGAGGAACAAATATAGGTAACAATGAATGGCGACTTAAAGACTTTTTTTATCATGCGTCATGCAGAGAAAGACCATCAGAAAGGATTTGATCCACCTCTGAGTACTAAAGGCCGATATCGGGCAGGAAGGTTGGCAGATGTATTTGATAAGCAGCCGCTGGATGCAATCTATGTTACTCGGTTACAGCGAGTGAAGCAAACTTTCGAGCCATTGGCGTACAAAAAACAAATACCGGTTTTCGAATACGATCCATATGAGATCGAATCACTCCTAGAATCCATATTTGCCAATCCTCAGCTAAGAAATGTTATCATAGGAGGCCATCAGGATACAGCACCTATCACAGCCAATCTGTTACTTGGTGCTAATATATATGGTTCCTTTTTGGATGATGAGCATGATAATCTATTAATGATTGTTTCAGATAATCATAAAATCAGATTACCGTTACATCTGGCCATCTCTATTTAATCAGATTAATCTACGCTTCAGTCGAATTTCTATTTTTTGTGTAATCATTCACAGCTTCGGAGTGTTCCTAATAGTTAAATAGCCAAGATATGTTGACCAAACTTAAAAAAATGTTGGGTATTGATGGGTTACAGATCCATCTGATAGCCAGCGAGTCTCAAAATGAGGCCAGCGGATATATAGAGGGTGAAATAGTCCTGAATGCCAAATATGACCTTCAGATCAGCCACATCGAGCTTCGATGTATCGAGAAGTACTCACGTGGTCGTATGAAAGGTAAGAAATCGGATGAATATATAGTAGGTAAGGTAAGTACAGCGTTTGGCCTTGAGGTTCGGCCGGGCAGAATTAGTACCATTCCCTTTAGGATGCCGCTTGAGCTTCTAAAATCTCAGATGGATTATTTCGGAAGTAAAAATGTTATTTTTAAGTCGCTAGTTAGAGGAGCAAAGTTTCTCCGCGGTGTGAAAAGTACTTATCGCATAGAAGCTGAGGCTATCATAAAAGGTTCAGCCCTGAAGCCACTTGCTTCAAAAGAGATAAAACTGTATAGGTGAAAACCCCCACAATGGCTAAATTAATATTTCGGTGAGGAATAATAAGATGCAATAAATATCATTGCCATCTTGAAGGGAAATGTGACTTTATCATTTGATTTGTCCTGAATGATCCAATCCCTGGGATCCATTTCCCACTGTGTATAGACATTAAAACTTCCACTTTTTGATGCAGACATTTCCCAACCATCATACAGGTTGGTATATTTAGTTTGAAAGTTGATGGTGTATGAATCGTCAGTGATCCGCCACTGATTAAAATCATCCGGATAAATAGCTTTCATCGTGAGCACCTTTCCGCCTGAACGCAATTCCCATATGCGGACATCTGATTTATTACGAAGTTTTATTTGGCCGGTGATATCGCCGTATCGAAAGTCCCATTCCGTCCAATCATTCTGGTAAGGCCATCGTATTTTTAAATTGCCCTCAGGCTGTTCGTCGTCTCCATAAAGACTCCAATCAGTAAAATCATCACCGTAGGTAATGCCAAAGGCGGTTATATCCTGGAAATCATTTTGCTGTGCCCATGTAATAGTGGAGCACAGCAAAAGAAAACCAATGAAAATATTTTTCAATATCGCTTGTATTTAAATTAAAATGGCAGATCATCAGCATCATCCTGAAGATCAAATGGGGTAGATGTCTCTTTAGGTACGAACTCCTCACCTGAATTTGAATTTCCACCAGCAGCTTCTATTCGCCAGGCATTGAGATTGGTAAAATATTTACCTTGCCATTCCCGTCCCCTTAGATCGAAGTGAACTTTGATCTCATTACCCTCTTGATAAGGATCGATAATATTGACTCTTTCCTGCGCTAATTGAAACTTCACATATTGGGGATATTTATCATCAGGTGTCAGAATTACAAATTCCCTAGTTTGGAAGGAAGCTGTCTTTGATTCAGTATCAAAAACCTTGTGAAGTTTTCCTGTTATTTCAAATGCACTCATATATTTTGTTTTTATATTTTTTTAATAAGCAATCGCAAATAGAACCTGCTGAGTACTGGGCTTTCCGGAGAAAACGCATACCCCTTGAGAAGATTTATAATCCAATGGAATACATCTGATAGTTGCTTTGGTCTGATTTTTGATCGCCTCTTCAGTCTCAGGTGTCCCATCCCAGTAGGCCTTGATAAAGCCTCCTTTTGGTAATTGAGCCTTGAAAGCTTCAAAATCAGTAACCTCCATAATGCTATCATCCCTGTAGGCCTTAGCTCTTTCTAGTAGATTGAGTTGAATCTCATCCAGCAGGTCTACTATTGTCTGAGTAAGATTATCCAAGCTCACCTGTTGTTTCTCACCGGTATCCCGGCGGGCCAATTCGACTTCATTTTTCTCCAGGTCTCGTGCACCTAGTCCCAGGCGGAGTGGAACTCCTTTCATTTCATATTCTGCAAATTTAAAGCCAGGTCTTTGCCTTTCGTCATTGTCATATTTTACTGTGATTCCCTTTAGAACCAGCTCTGACATTATTTTTTTTGCTGCTTCATTGATTTCAGGTGAATCCTTGGGGATGGGAACTATGACTACGTGCAGAGGAGCGAGCTTTGGTGGTAATACTAGTCCTTTATCATCTGAATGAGTCATGATGAGGCCTCCTATAAGGCGGGTGGAAACACCCCAGGAAGTAGCCCACACATAGTTTTCTTCATTATTTTCATTTGAAAACCTTACGTCAAAGGCTTTGGCAAAATTTTGTCCGAGGAAATGTGAGGTTCCTGCCTGCAATGCTTTTCCATCTTGCATCAATGCCTCGATGGTGTACGTATCAATCGCACCCGCGAATCTTTCATTGGCTGACTTTACACCTTTTATTACCGGCATTGCCATAAAGTCTTCAGCAAATTTAGCATAGACATCCAGCATTTGGATGGTTTCTTCTATAGCTTCTTCGGCAGTGGCATGAGCTGTATGTCCTTCTTGCCATAGGAATTCAGTAGTACGTAAGAATAGGCGCGTACGCATCTCCCAGCGCACTACATTAGCCCACTGATTGATGAGGAGTGGCAGATCACGGTATGATTTAATCCAGTTCCTGTAGGTATTCCAGATAATAGTTTCAGAGGTAGGCCTTACTATCAGTTCCTCTTCCAGCTTTGCATCCGGATCTACGATTAGTCCTTTGCCATTGGGATCGGCCATCAACCTATGGTGAGTAACTACAGCGCACTCCTTTGCGAAGCCTTCCACGTGTTCTGCTTCCTTGCTCAGAAAACTTTTGGGAATAAATAGTGGAAAATAGGCATTCACATGGCCGGTCGCTTTAAACATAATATCCAGTTGGTCTCGCATTTTCTCCCAAATAGCAAAGCCATAAGGTTTGATGACCATACATCCTTTTACATCCGAGTGTTCAGCGAGCCCCGCCTTCAAAATAATCTCATTATACCAGCCCGAATAATTTTCTGACCTACTTGTTATACCTTTGCTCATATATATTTAACTATCCGATTTGTAAAAATTAATTTATATTTAACAGAGTTCGGGGGATAAAAGTAATAATTTAGCTGTTGTATTAGATACTTACTTAAATTACATAAATTAATAATAGAAATGAATAAGCTCTTAAAGTCAGTTGTGTACCTCTTCCTTATAGGCGGGCTACAGTACGGGGTTTTTGCACAGTACGATGATGTGTATTACGATGATCAGAAGGAAACACCTCCTGAGACGTATACCACTACAACATCTGCTAACAACCGTGTGTCCGATGATAACAATCGAAGTACCGGAGTAAATTCATCTGGATACGAGGATAATAATACATTCGGTAATAACACCTCCACAGGAGCCAACTATGATGACGATTACTATGATTATAGCAATGATTATGGGTATGGTTATGGTAATGGCTACGATGATGGTCTTTACTACACCAATAGATTCAATCGTTTTTCAGGTTCATACAATCCATATCTGTATGATAACAATTATTGGAATTCTATGGGTTATGGCTCATCCATGAGTTTTGGCTTTGGTGCCGGAAATTATTGGAACTACAATCGGTTCCATCGGAACCAATGCTGGTGGGATTATTCTCCATACTACGGTGGTAACTATGGTTATAATAATTATAGTTTTTGCAACAGCCCCTTCTCTTATGGATATGGCGGATATAGTGGATATGGTGGATACTACGGCGGTTATCCTTATGTAGTCAATAATTATTATGGTGATTATTATGGTAATGGAACCGGTAGATATACCGATCCAAAAGTATATGGTAGCCGAAGAGGTGGAGTGGTAGCAAATCCGGGTCGAGGCGGTTTTACAAGCGACCGTGACATTCAGATCAGAGATAAAGCGGTCGACACCCGTCCTCAGAGAGATCCACGTACCTCAGATGATAGAGCAGGTCGAGTAGATCAGCCACGTACCACAGATCAAAATACTACTCCTCAGAAAGCTGACGACAATCGTCCTCAGCGCATAGAGAGAAATACCCGACCCGTAGAAAGGACTTCACCTAGTAGAGATAACAGATCCCAAAATAACCGTATAAACCGCACAGAATCTCAACGTCAGGAAAGGCAAAATATTCAAAGGTCAGAACCTGATCGAAGTTATACACCGCCTTCACGTAGTAATGACAGTAATAATTCTACTAGAAGTAGTGGCAGCGAGACACGCTCTTCAGGTAGCGATCGAGGCTCATCCGGTCGAGACACCCGTTCGGGTCGATAAATAAAGTTAGATTGATTAAATAAATTTGGAACTGCATTAACAGAGGTGGTCCGATGAAAGTCTTACCACCTCTTTTATTGAATAAACTAAAGTATCATGAAAAAGCTCTTGTCTCTAATTCTTCTTCTCACCATTCATAATTCATTATTTAGCCAGTCAGCGGAGGATGCATTGCGGCTTTCAGAGAGCCCACTTTTAGGTACTTCAAGATCCGTTGGGACAAATACCGGCATGGGTGCAATTGGTGGAGACTTCAGTAGCACCAGCTTCAATCCGGCTGGTCTTGCACAATATAGTTTCTCTGAATTTGTGCTCACACCGGGGATTCAATTTGTGAAGACTAACTCATTACTGATTGGCAACAATTTAAATCAAACTGCAGAAGATAAAAAAACACGCTTTATAATGCCCAATATGGGACTGGTATTTGCTTCACCACGTGCTGAGGGCCAGGAGAATAAATTTGTTTTTGGTTTGGGTTATAACTCATATCAAACTTCTAGCCGCGATTTTAATTTTCAAGGCAAGAGCAAGGGCTCCATCTCTGAACGATTTGCAGCACTGGCAAATGGTTTGGCACCAAATGAACTTGATAATTATGAAGCCGGATTGGCTTATGATACCTATGTACTCATTGATCAGAATCCCGACAAAAGCTGGAACTATGACTATCAAGGGTATGAAGGTGTAGAGCTAAGTAAGGAGCAAATCGTTTCTTCCCGATCACGTCAGTCTGAGTTCAATATCTCTGGAGCTGTAAAATCAGGTAAAATGTTTATGGCGGGAGCTACTATTGGCATTCCGGTGACAAATTATACTGAAGAAAAAAATTATTACGAAAGTGATCCAACTGATGCAGTTCCTTACTTTGAAAAAATAAGATTTGGAGATGTAAAAACTTCAAAAGGAGTGGGGATAAATGCAAAGGCAGGTGTCATCATACGTCCTATCAATGCTTTGTCCATTGGGCTTGCGATTCATTCGCCCTCTCTTGTAGCAATAAAAGAGGACTTTAGTACACGATTAGCCTATTCATATCTATCCACTACAGGTGTCGCCACACTGGATACACTCTCGCCAGAAGGTACTATTGACTATACTGTATTTACACCGATGAAACTTATTGGATCTCTTGGTTCTATCATCGGCAAGCATGCCTTTATCAATGCGGATGTGACTTGGGTTAATTACACTTCTTCAAGGATAAAGATCAAATCCAGCAATGCTTATGACAAGGAATCAGAAAGAATTACCAATCGGGAGATTAAAGACAATTACAAGAGCGCAATTCAAATTAATTTAGGAGGAGAATATGCATTTAATAATGGCTTCAGAATCCGTGGTGGATATGGAATGGCCCAATCAAGTCTGAAAGGAGATGATAAATTTTATCCTTCATTTGCCGTGGGAGCGGGTTATCGGAAGAATAAATTTTTCCTTGATCTTGGCTATCGCAATGTTCAGTCATCTAGGACTTATGAGCCTTATATCATTTCAGGAAATGTCAACCAAACATTGGTAACTCAAGATTTTGTCAATACAGCTATCACCGCCACACTTGGCTTTAAATTGTATTAATTTCTAATTGATCAAGGGATTTTTTCAATGCCAGTAAAGAATAGCGTAGTATTTTTATACTTTTGGATTTTCAATAATGGATTACTTTTGGATTAAATCCATTTAAAAAATGAAGTTAAATGGCTGTTTTTGAGTTAGTTATGCCTAAAATGGGGGAAAGTATCATCGAGGCTACCATCCTCTCCTGGTTAAAAAAGGAAGGTGATCAAATCGAAGTAGATGATACAATACTTGAAGTAGCTACAGATAAAGTAGATAGTGAAGTCCCCTCGCCAGTCAAAGGAAAATTAATCAAAATATTGCATCAGCCTGACGATGTAGTAGCTATCGGCTCAGTCCTGGCACACATTGAGACAGGTGATCAGACTGCAGTGGCTTCTTCTTCATCTTCCCTATCTTCTGCAGAGGTCAAAGAAGATGTCAGTACCCAGACACAGTCTGAGATCCTTGATATTCCATATGTGCCGGTAAAGCGAGATCTGGATGTAGAATCGAATGGTGGGAGTGAAGGTCGTTTTTATAGCCCACTGATTAAGAGTATTGCACGTGAGGAAGGCATCAGTGTAAAAGAGTTGGATACCATCATCGGCAGTGGTGCAGAAGGCAGATTAATAAAGCAGGATGTATTAGACTATTTAAGTACACGAAGTGGAACTCACCAGTCCACCATGGATTCTCAGCAGCCTGTCAGCAAGTCATCACCTCAATCCGAAAAACCAACTGCAGTTAAATCAACTTCTCTATCCGGAAATACGGAAATCATTGAGATGGATCGCATGCGCAAGATGATCTCAGATCATATGATCAAGTCGAAGCAGACCTCCGCGCACGTCACTTCTTTTATTGAAATAGATGTGACTAATCTGGTCAACTGGAGAAATAAAAACAAAGATGCTTTCTTCGAAAAATTTGGACAGAAGATCACTTTTACGCCTCTTTTTGTAGAGGCACTAGTCAAAGCGATTCAGGATTTTCCAATGATCAATGTTTCAGTGGAAGGGAGTAAGATAATAGTAAAGAAGAGTATCAATATCGGCATGGCAGCGGCTCTGCCCTCCGGGAATTTAATAGTGCCGGTGATTAAGGAAGCAGATACAATGAATCTGATAGGCCTAACTAAAATGGTAAACAGCCTTGCAGAAAGAGCCAGAAAAAATATGTTGAAGCCCGATGAAATACAAGATGGCACATTTACTATGACCAATGTGGGTACCTTTGGTAATGACATGGGTACGCCCATCATCAATCAGCCTCAGGTAGCTATACTGGCAGTGGGAGCTATTAAAAAGAAGCCGGCCGTATTGGAGACAGAATTTGGGGATATCATCGCGGTACGTCAAATGATGTTTCTATCTCTTGCATACGATCATCGTGTAGTAGATGGCTATCTAGGCGGATCCTTTCTTCGTCGAATAGGAGATTATCTGGAACAATTTGATCCGAATACTTCATTCTAATTAGATGTATATAAAAAGAGTATTTTTTATAAATCTGATGGCACTTGTGTTTCTTCTATTCCAGGGGGGTAGCGTAGATGCTCAAACTGAATTTACTAGAATTAAAAAACAGGCAGATAGCTATCTGAGTTCAGGTAATTACCAAGAAGCCGGTAAGCTATATGAGCGTCTACTTATAGATAATAATAAAGTAGATGATGTATCTCGAAATGCGGGAATCACCTATTATCACCTAGGTGCGCTGGATAAATCTAAGACATTATTGTCCGCCTTTCTCTCAGCTAACAACAAAGATCTAAGTACCATCTATTATTTGGCCAAGATAGCTCAGCAACAATTTGATTTTGGACCCGCCATTGACGGATTTAAGAACTATTTAAGATTGGCTAAATCCTCTGATAACCGATATAAATCAGTTATTGATGACATCAAGCGGAGTCATACCGGCATGAGCATTATTAATATGCCTCAGCCGGCATTGGTTGAAAATTTGGGACAATGGATTAATTCATCCGGAGATGAGTTTGGACCGGTATGGAGCCCAAATCATTCACATAGAATGTATTTTACTTCCGATCAGCTAGTGGATACCAGCTATTTAGACACTATAGACCCTAAGCCACCAAGACGTGGAAATGATTACAATATGTTTGGCAGTTCAATAGAAAATGGAATGTGGTCATCTCCATTTCCACTTAATATGAATCTGAATACTTCTTTAGTTGAACAGCTTTATGGTTTTGATGATACTGGTTTCGAAGTCTATTACAGTAGCTCGGCGGATAGATCGACACCACATTTATGGATCAACATTCCTGATGATACCTTGGGATTCCGTCCCTCTGTAGATTACGCAGCAGTAATAGGAATGAAGGATCCTCTGGCTAATGATTACTATTTCTTCAATGACTCTATTTTATTATTTTCGAGTATTCGTGAAGGCGGCTATGGCGGCTATGACCTATATGTAACCTATAGACGAGATTCAGTTTGGAGTACACCTGAGAATTTGGGTGCCACTATCAATTCTAATTACGATGAGAGATACCCATTTCTAGCGCATGACGGTCGGACACTGATTTATTCAGCAAATAACCTAAAGAGTATCGGAGGTTTTGACCTGTTGAGATCTAAGTATGATGACAAGTCGATGAGCTGGGGTGACCCGGTAAATATGGGAATTCCATTCAACTCAGCGTCTAACGATATTCAATTAGCAATAAATTCCTCCGGACAAAGTGCAGTTTTTGCTTCAGATCGTCCAGGCGGCTATGGAGGATACGATTTATATAGCGGTTATTTTAAATCGTTAAGAGGGGAGCAAGGTGTGGAATCTAATCCGGTTGCTTTTGTCTTAGTGCCTGAATATAAACTTCACTCTTCAGCCTATCAGGAGGAATTGCGGGCAAGTATGACAGTTCAGATGAAGATAAACCCCTTGTATTATACTAGTGATGAATCACTTCTACAAGCAAAAAATAAAGTTGCATTAGATGATCTAGCTGCTTTGGCAAAGCGATTTCCCGGCATGATGATTAGTTTATTGGTTTATACTTCCTCTATGGAAAAGATTAATGCAACTACAGATATGTTTTTTGGCATAAAGCGATTAGAAAGTATAGTCAATTACTTAGCAACAAAAGGAATCTCACCCGGTAGAATCATCTCACAGAGCGTAGGGGGCCAATATCCGATCGCTAAGAATGAACTAGGTGGAAAGACAGTTCTTTCAGGAATCAACCTCAATAATCGAGTAGAGATAAAACTTAGAAACATAGATTCTTTGCCTCTGGTAGTGGACTATGTAAAGCCGGTAGTCAATGATATTTTGAAAGTAGATGATAATGCTCAGTTTCACTCCAGAGTCAGTGGTCTTAGTTATCGGATACAAGTGATCACCCTTAGTCAGATGTACAAGGGAGATATATTTGCATTTGATCCTGATATACTTATAGAGTCACAGGGAGGCACCAATCTGTATAAATATTTAATTGGAATATTCTCTAGTTATAAGGAAGCCAAACAAAGGCTGGAAATAATGAATAAGAGAGGACTGGGAGAGGCGTATATTGTACCCTATATAAACAATATAAGAGTCACTAAAAATGAAATTTCTCCTGCACTAATTCAAAAATACCCTGATTTACAAAATTTTATTTTATTTTAACTCATGGATTCAACTCAAATCGCAAATACTATCGGAACAACAAAGATTAAACCTTACATGAGAAGATTTGCCTTTTTAAAAGAAAGCATTCAAAATATAAAGACAGTCGGAACCATCACACGGAGCTCACGCTATTTGAGCCGAGCTGTTGTGAAATATGCAGATCTTAATCAAGCTAATGTAGTGGTAGAACTGGGCGCCGGTGACGGTGTCATGACCCGGCATATTCTGGATGCTATGAAGCAGGATGCAGTATTGTTTTCTTTTGAAATAAATCTTATATTTAGCAAGCAATTGTTGAAGATAAATGATCCACGTCTCAAGGTAATCAATATCAGTGCTGAAAAGCTCATTGAAGTTTTGGGAAAATATGGATATCATTCTGCAGATGCGGTTTTGTCTGCACTGCCCTTTACTATTTTACCGGATGAAATGTCCTGGAATATAATAAACAAATGTCATGACATAATGAAGCAAGGTGCAAAGTTTGTCCAAATCCACTATAGTATGAAATCCAAACATTTTTATCGAAAAATATTTAAAAATGTTGATGTTCATTTTGAATTGAGAAATATTCCACCCGCCTTCATTATGATTAGCGAGAAAAAAGATCTCCCTTAGGCAAGTATTTTTCGATTCATTAACGGATGAGCAACACCATTCCTTTCATTTCAAACACCTCTCCACGTCCACTTTTTGCCTTTAGACTTACGGCATAAGAACTAGCCGGTAGGGGTAATCCATTCTGATCTGTTCCATTCCACCCTGTTTTCCAATCAGTGGAGGAAAAAACATTATTTCCCCATCGGTCAAATATCTTCAGAGAATATTCTTGTAAAGAGGAGTTAATTCCGGCGGGTCTATAAGTGTCATTCTTGCCATCTATACCCGGAGTGAAGGCATTTGGTAGATAGATCACATTGAAAGGCGTGACATCTATTATTTTAGAAAGTGTATCCAGACATCCATATTGGTTTTCGACTATCTGCTTTATAGGGTTTAGTCCTGTATCTTGTAATATGACATTCTGATTAGCTCCGGACAGGGTGTCGCCATTTGGCATGATATAACTCCAGTCTATTCCACCCGTACTCATATCTAGCAGTTGGACTTTATTTTTATGGCTATTTGGATTTGTTGGCAGGTATTCAAATCCGGCAGTGGGTGGATTATAAGTAGTGACCTGTCGCTTTAGTAATTTCGTATATTCACAGCCGTACTGATTGCTAATAGTCAGCTCTACATCATAATTGCCCGCATTATTGTAACTATGTATAGTAGAAAATCCACTACTATCTGTGCCATCTCCAAAATCCCATTTTGCAGTATATTTGATTGGATTTAGATCTTCCAGCACTTCTAGCTTGGCCGCATAGGGAATACATCCCGTAAGTTTTTCTGAAGTACGCTGCTCTCTGGTGAAAATTGGAAAATAATCGATATCTTTCTGAATGGAGTCACGACAACCATTGACATCTTCGATAATTAATTGGGTCTTATAAGAACCTGAAGAATCGGGCTTGAAATTAAATTCTTTTTGATTAGAGAAATTGATGTTATTAATATTCCATTCATAGATACTCAGCTTGCCGCCATCACTAGTCGATAAGTTTTTAATAGTGATATCTTTACCTACACAAGTATCAAATTGGAAAGAATAGTCGGCATTTAGACCTGGATATTTACTAAATTTAAATTGCGCAGTATCTGTACATTCCAGTCCTTTGTTTATAATCATAATGCCTGAAAAGATACCTGATTCGGGGACGTCTATGGTAAAATTAAACGTATCATAGATTAGTGTATCACCTTTATAGTAGAATTGCCATTCATAATCTGAATTCGGCGTAGCGATACTTTTATTTTTAATAACGATTCTATTATCCCCACATTGAAAGAAGTCAATAGATTCACCTATCGAATCGCCTCCAGACAACAATGCTGAGGTTACACTGATACATTCGGTAACATTAAACTGGAAATCGCGAATATTCTCACTCAGTAAAACTCCATTTCTATATTCCTTCACTTTTACACCCACTACAAACTGGCCAATTACTTCCGGTTTTCCTGATAAGAACCCAGTGACGGGGTCAATGGCTAGTGCCGGGTTACCCCCCATGGGATTTGTCGGACTATAAGGATTTCTATAACGCAGATCATCATAAGGTGGCAAGCATGGAGGGGTAGGAGTAAGTGCATCACAGCCATTTCCATTATTCATTCCGCCTCCTGCCAGGGGTGCAGTAAATTCATAGGCCAAACTGTCTCCGTCAATATCTTTGGCTGAATGGTCAAATTCCAGGCTATATCCTGCACAGATAGCAAGTGGTGGGAAGTTTTTAAATTGTGGACAAGAGCTCTGTGCCAGTTGTGCAGCGGGAGTGATCTCAACATAGAAGGTTGCTCCCACTTGCCCGGGGCTGATGATATTGAATATGGTATTATTCCGACAGCAACGCTGGTATACGATATAATAACTCTTTGTGGCGTCCACCGGCAAGTCGATATTACGAGTGTATACACCTTCTTCCACGCAAAGACCGGGAGGAAGCAGCTGACAATTATTTGTACTTTGGTTAGAGAAGGGAGATATAACAGGTCGGGTCATATTGAAATTCCGTCTAAAGTATGTTCCATCAGACATTCCTATGGCTACTGAAGCCGGATCATCAAAACCTGCCTTGTCGGGAGCAGGCACACAGTCTCGGTATACTTTAAGAGTGATTTTATAAGTATTGACACCTGCAGAGGGGCTCCTCACAAATTCATAGTACATCACTCCTCCGATGATGTGCTTAGCCTTTGCCAAAGGCGATATTAAGATCATCAGGGCGAAAAGTGCAAGTATTTTTTTACCCATTAGTTGTCAAAGCTTTAATGTAAATCAGGAAAAGGGAGTTAAATATAAATATTATCTGGTTACTGTAGTAAAATAGCAGTTCCGTTTATTTGGACAAATTTCCCACGAGGCTCCCTGAATACAAGTTTGACCGCATATGCCCCTGGCAGCATATTACGCCCTGATTTATCTTTTCCGGGCCAACCCTCATTAAAATTATTGGTCTGAAAGATATTTTTTCCCCACCGATCGAAGATATACATGGTGTAATTAGTTACACCATAAGGAATACCTGCCGGCCGGAAGCTATCATTTAGTCCATCTATACCGGGTGTAAAGGCATTGGGTAAATAGACTGTATAGCGCGGTGCTACATCCACTAATTTTCTCAGTGTATCTGTACAACCGTTGGCTGCAGTGACGTATTGGGTTATATAATAAATACCTGTATCCGGGAAAGTATAAGAAGGAGAAGGAAAGGTAGAGTTTGCTTTGCCATCGAAATCATAGTACCAATGATCAGTAAGCGAGCTTTCATCTTTTATCTGAATGGTAAAGTTAAAATTAGAAGGCTTTTCAGGTAGATAGGAAAATCCCGCTATGGGAGATTGGCGCACAGTAATAACATTGTCAAAATGGTCACCTACCTTGCACCCAAATGGGTTAGTGACCTCAATATTCACATCAAAAATACCATGCTCGATGTACAAATGTTGTGGCATGACCCCCTTTCCAGTACTGCCGTCTCCAAAATCCCAGGTCAGGTCATATGCATCCGTCAGATAGTCCTTTGGTTTTTGAAATTGATGCAGATAGGGTTGACAGCCTATCGCGGGGTCAGGCGGGTCGATACCTTCTTTGGGTAGAGGGAAGAAAGGTGCGAGTTTGGTCAGAGTATCCACACATCCATTTTCATCTTCTACCTCCACCTTAAGTCGATAATAGTCAGGAGCCAAAGTATTAAAAATGGCGTCCCATTGTGTAGAGAAGACAACCCCATTCGCAGTCCAGGAAGTCCGACGGATGGGTCCGGCATCACTGACTGAAAGGTTTTTTAAATTAATTTCCTTGCCATAGCACGTGTCGTATGAAGAAGAGAAATTGGCTCGGATATCCGGAAACACATTGAGCCTGAAATTCATGCTATCTGAGCACTGCAGCCCTTTGTTCAGAAACAGTGTCCCTGTATACAAGCCCAATTCCAGTGGAATAGAAAAGTCTTTGGTGAGCTTTGTTATAATAGTGCCCTTGTGTCGAAATTCCCAAGTATAGTCTTGAATATTTTTCTCTAGTGTACTTTTATTGAAGATATTGAGTAAGGTATCTCCGCACAATTTAATATCGAAGTTATTTGCGGTTACTCCATTTATCTTAGATAATGCGTTCACTACTTTTTCACACGAAGCTAGATTAAATTGAAAATCCCTGCGCACAGTACTAAGTAATACTCCATTTCTGTATTCATTCATACATATGCCTACTACAAACTGGCCGATGGCTGTTGGTGTACCGGCTAGCATGCCCGACAGATGATCAATATTTACAACAGGATTTCCGCCTAGTGGATTGGTGGCAGAATATGGATTTCGGAATACCACTGGGTCATAGGGTGGTGGACAATCCGGATTTGGAGTTACCCCAAAACAGGACGAACTACCCGGATCTGTAAGAATATTCCCGCCTCCCTGGAGTGGTGCACACATCTCATAGGTCAACGAATCTCCGTCCTTATCGACTCCCTTGTGATCAAAGACCACAGGGAAGTTACTGCAGATAGCTATAGGCGGGAAATTTCCAAATTGAGGGCAGGAATTTTTTAAAGACTGGGCAGCAGGAGTAAGGTCTATGTAGAAGGTAGCACCTATATCTCCGGGCCGCACTATATTTGAGATGGTATTGTTTCTACAACAGCGCTGATAGACGATTGTATAACTTGAGGTTGATATAGGCAGGTCCAATATGTAAGTATATACACCCTCTTCAACGCATACATTTGGTGGCCGAACCAGACATTTATTGGTGACATCCACGTCTATGCGTTTAATATTTGGCGCACCGAAATCAAGTGAGCCATCAAAGAGATTTCCATTATTATAAATAGAAAATAATGCTTGAGGTGTGCCGGGCAATCCGTCGAAGTCAGCCTTATCAGCACCCGGCAGACAGTCCCGGTACATTTTCATTGTAATCCTATACCGATTGGAATTTGTATTTGGACTTGAGAGATATTCATAATACATTACACCACCGATGATGTGCTTTGCAGATAATGGAGAAAAATAAAGGACGCAGCACAAGAAGAAAATTGCCTTCACTGTTGTTATAATAGCCGGTTGAATAATTTTCCACATAAAACAAAGATACATTGAAAACGGAAATGCAGCATTTATGAGTCAATGTACTCCAAAATAAGGATGGTATTGGAAACAGATATATTATTGAAGGAAGAGGTAGATTTAAGCATTAATACTTTGCGGAGCGGTGGAATTCTACTTTGTCCCACAGATACTATATGGGGGCTGAGTGCGGATGCACTTCAGGTCGGATCAGTATCCCGGCTAATGAAAATAAAACACAGGCCCGGTGAAAAGTCATTTATATTGTTTTTCCGTGATATCATGCATGTAGCATCATATTATGAAGGGCAACTTGACTTATCAGAGATTTTTGGTCATCACGAGCTTCGCCCGGTTACTTACATATTGGATGATATGACAAAATTGCCTGATTTTTTACGTGCGTCAGATGGTAGCGTGGGGATAAGAATCCCCGAAACCAGTAAATATTGGAGATATATTTTCAAAAATTTTGATCATCCTGTGATCTCCACTTCAGCTAATCTTCATGGCGATCCTTCTCCATCCATCTATGATGATATAAATCCAGCGCTAATATCTGAGGTAGACTTTGCGGTAGATTATGATCGGAATGGCAGTGAATCCGGTGGAGCTTCGAAAATAGTCAAAATCTCTCGCGATGGCGGAAGGATGGTGATTCGCGACTAATTATCTGGGGTGTGATATAGCATCCATGTCCTTATCGCTCATCAGACGGTCGATGGACAGCGATTTTTTCTCACCAATTGCGCACATTCCGATAGGCATATACAGGAAATGGTCAGTGCCGAGCGGAAGAAATGTATAGTAGGGTATTTCCTGCTTCTTCAGATACCCGCTGATCATTGAGGGTGCATTTGACCTGACCATACCTGCCATCAATAGGGCTGCTGGGGAGCTAATGTCACTCACCCATATGTCGATAAACTGAAGTGGGTAAAAGACATCTCCTCTTGATTTAATCTCTATTTCTTCACCGTTGAAGAAATGGACCTTGGTCAGTGTGAGTTGTTTATTAAAAATCAATTGGTTGGCTATCTTGACTACTTCATCTGTGCTGGCAATGCCTCCATCGCGCAGATCCAGTATGAGCGTATCCATACCCACCTGACCTGCTGCTGTCTCCATAGACTGCATGAATCCATTATAGTAACCGGCTCTCATGTCGTAACACTTGATATAGGTAGTGGTAGGAGACAATTTTCTCATCTCTGCTTTCTGAGGCTTAGCGACTTTCCCGCCGCTTAGATAGGCGAGTGCTTGAGAATGAGTTAAAATATAACCAATTCCATTTTCAATTTTCCCATTATAATCTACCATGTGTGGCTTTGTATCATGTGAGCCGAGTTCGAACCAATAATGGTTGGCGATAGTTTCCCTGGAGTGTGATCCACTCTTAGAGTCGGTGGGTAATAGGGGCAAGGAGTTTCGAACGGGTAGCATAAATAAGCCAAAGCTGATGATACAAGAAACAAAAACGGGTATGTACTTTAAATAATTTTTATTAATATATTGTAAGTATTGCATTCGATATAAAATAAATTTAAATAATAAGTTATTTTTACAAATATAACCTATTAGCTTGTAGGTAGATTTAGAATGTAAATGAGGATGTATGAATAAAGAATATGAATTAGATAAGATTGACAAGCAAATTTTATCTATTCTTATGAAGAACGCAAATGCTACTTACGCCGAGATTGCGGCTCTTTTAGAAGTTTCAGGAGGTACTATTCATGTTAGAATGAAGAAATTGGAGCAAATCGGGGTGATTACAGGTATGCACTTGATTACTGATTATTCTAAGTTGGGTTATCATACTTGTTGTTATATCGGTCTAACGTTTTCGGAAGGAGCCGACTATAGCTTGATCAGCAAAGAGATTGAAAATATTCCTGAGGTCACTCACTTTAATTATGTGACCGGTAGATATAATGGGTTGTTGGAGGTGAGTTGTATGGATAATAAGCACCTCAAGAATATTCTGCATTTCAGGATATCAACTATTCCGGGGATTGGACATTGTGAGGTTTTTATGTCACTCCAGAGCATCATCAGCCGCAAGATAGACCTGATAGAAATCGAGAAACAGAAGACGTACGAACTAGAATAAAAAGAAATTTTATTCAGAGGTTGGTTGGTAAAAAAATATCGTTACCTTTGTGCCTCATTTTGAGAATGTAAATGTTTTTATACATGGATGCCATTAAATTTGTCAACGAGCAGACGCTGCAGAATACCAATCAAACAGTATATGGTCCAGGGGATCATGTCGAGGTAAGTTTTAAAATTATTGAAGGTGCTAAGGAGCGGGTTCAGATATTCAAGGGTGATGTCATTCAGATAAAAGGACATGGCCTCACGAAATCATTCACCGTTCGTAAGATATCCAATGGTGTTGGAGTAGAGCGCATATTCCCGGTTTGTTCACCTAGTATTGTAGATATAAAGGTTATCAAAAGAGGACGAGTGCGCAGAGCCAGACTTTACTACCTACGTGCGCTAGTAGGTAAGGCTGCACGTATCCGTGAGAAAAACCGTTACACTACTGCCAAGCCTAAGCCTGCTTCAAAGGCAAAGTAATCCGTACACTTCCAGTTTCATGGTCAGAGGGTCTGAGGATTTTTATGTCTTCCTAAGGTGAGATACTGTTCACTTTATGATTACATATTATGAAAATTAATATACTTGCTGAAAAAAAGGAAATTTTTATATTATATATTTTTATAATATGAAGATTTGGCTTCAAAATTGCATCCGAGTTGTCCAGAATGAAACGAAAGCAAATTAATAAAATCCGAAATATACAATGGAAGCGATTGGCGTGGAAAGCGGTGGTCGGTTTTCTAGCAGTAAGTATATTGTCGGTCATTGCAATGCGCTTTATTCCGGTTCCATTCACACCATTGACTGTCATTCGTTCAATAGAGCAGTTGTCGAGTCCGGAGAGGGATTTCACACTTAAGAAAGACTGGGTGCCGCTTTCTGATATATCTCCGCAAATGATCCGCGCAGTCATCAGTAGTGAAGACAATAAGTTCATGGAGCACAATGGTTTTGATTTTGATGCCATTGAGCGAGCCATCCGCCACAATAAAAATAGCAAGAAAAAAATAGGTGCCAGCACCATCAGCCAACAGACAGCAAAAAATGTATTTTTGTATAATCGAAGGGACTGGGTACGTAAAGGCCTTGAAACCTACTTTACGGTGCTGATAGAAACATTTTGGCCGAAAGATCGGATCATGGAAGTTTATTTGAATGTAATAGAATTTGGTGATGGTATCTATGGGATAGAGGCGGCTGCTCAAAATTATTACCACAAGAAAGCCAGCAAGCTCAATGCAGATGAAGCGGCCATGTTAGCTGCCATTCTGCCCAATCCATTGAAGTTTTCACCTCTAGCTCCAAGTTCTTTTTTAAAGAAACGCAAATCACGAATCCTCCGAGAAATGAGATACGTGCATCAACAAGGCACTGAAGTCGAGCTGTTAACGGCGAAATAAATCTATGGTGGGTTATTGCCAATGAATATGTCAATCAGCTCTTTAAGATGCTGTGAGGATTTATTTATAAAAATTTTGTAGGAAAAATTGTCAGAGCCGAAAATAATAGTAACTTTGCGACCTATTTTGCAAATAGTACCTAAGAGTGGTGGAAATCATTGACTTACGGTCGTTTGAGAAAGAATTTAAAACCAATTTTTAACCATATTATTTTCTATGCCAACTATTAATCAATTGGTGCGAAAGGGTAGAACCAAGATAGAAGTAGCGAGTAAAGCCCGTGCACTTGATTCTAATCCTCAGAAAAGAGGAGTGTGTACAAGAGTATACACTACTACTCCCAAGAAGCCAAACTCTGCGTTGCGTAAAGTAGCCAAAGTACGTCTGACTAACTCTATCGAGGTGATTGCTTACATACCAGGTGAAGGCCACAATCTACAAGAGCACTCTATGGTACTCGTACGTGGTGGTAAAATAAAAGACCTTCCGGGTGTACGATATACTATAGTAAGAGGAGCATTGGATACTTCTGGTGTTACCAACCGTAAGAAGAGCCGCTCACAATATGGAACTAAGAGACCTAAAAAAGCATAATTTAATATTCATTCAGACCTGGATTAATAAACAATGAGGAAAAGAAAACCGAAATTAAGAATCGTAGAGGGGGATCCCAGATACAACGATCAGATGGTGACTAAATTTGTCAATCACATGATGTTTGAAGGCAAAAAAAGCACCTCTTACCAGATATTCTATGATGCGCTAGATATAATCAAAGAAAAGACGGGTGAAGACGAACATGAGACCTGGAAAAAAGCGTTGAATAATGCTATGCCTCAGGTAGAAGTTCGCTCCAGACGTATAGGTGGCGCAACTTTCCAAATACCTACTGAATTACCCGCCGGCCGTAAGATTTCGATTGGCATGAAATGGTTGATCACTTTCGCCCGTAAGAGAAGTGGTAAGGGGATGGCAGACAAATTGTCTGCTGAGCTCATGGCTGCAAGCAAGGGGGAAGGTGCTGCGGTAAAAAGAAAAGAAGATACTCACAGAATGGCAGAAGCCAATAGAGCCTTTGCTCACTTTAGAGTATAATCATCCGACACTTATTATTTTATTGTTTTAAATTTCTCAGCTGAAATGTCTAAATCCAAGTTAGAACTAACCAGGAATATTGGTATTGCTGCGCATATCGATGCAGGTAAAACTACCACCACAGAAAGAATTTTATTTTATACGGGTATCAGCCACAAGCTTGGCGAAGTACACGATGGTGCTGCTACTATGGACTGGATGGAACAGGAGCAGGAACGAGGTATCACCATTACTTCCGCGGCGACTAAGACGCATTGGGTATGGAAGGATGAGGATTACTCCATTAATATTATAGACACTCCCGGACACGTGGATTTCACTGTTGAGGTGGAGCGCTCACTCAGAGTCTTGGATGGTGTAGTTGCACTGTTTAGTGCAGTGGATGGTGTAGAGCCTCAGTCTGAAACTGTATGGCGTCAAGCCGACAAATATAAAGTACCACGTCTGGGATTTGTGAATAAAATGGATCGCCAGGGTGCTGACTTCTTCAATGTGGTCAAGCAAGTAAGAACTATGTTGGGTGGAAATGCAGTAGCGCTTCAGGTACCCATTGGCAATGAAGAACATTTCATTGGCGTAGTCGACTTGATTACCAATGAGGCCATGGTATGGAATGAAGAAGATTATGGTATGACATACAAGACTATCGAGATCCCTGCGGATCTGGTGGATCTTGTAGCTGAGCACCGTGAAGTACTGCTTGAGTCAGTTGCAGATTATGATGATGCGCTGATGGAAAAATTCTTTGAAGATCCCGCTTCCATTTCTCCTGATGAAATTAGGGCTGCTATACGTGCGGCAGTTGTTGATATGAAGATTGTACCCATGTTGTGTGGTTCTTCATTTAAAAATAAAGGAGTGCAGGCTGTATTAAATGCAGTGTGTTCTTTCCTTCCTTCTCCTGTAGATATTGAAGCTGTAGAAGGGATAAATCCTGACACTGATCAGCCGGAATTCAGAAAGCCGGATGTGTCTGAGCCATTTGCGGCTCTTGCCTTTAAGATTGCCACTGACCCCTTTGTAGGCCGCTTAGCTTTTATGCGCGTTTATTCAGGAAAACTAGATGCCGGTTCATATGTAATGAATACAAGATCAGGTAATAAGGAGCGTATCTCTCGCATATATCAGATGCATGCGAATAAGCAAAATCCTATCGATAGTGTAGAAGCTGGTGATATCGCCGCAGCTGTAGGTTTCAAAGACATTAAGACGGGTGACACTCTCTGCGCAGAGGGAAAGCCGATCATCCTTGAGTCAATGACTTTCCCTGAGCCGGTAATAGGTCTTGCTATCGAACCTAAAACACAGAAAGACCTCGAGAAACTAGGCATGGCTCTAGCCAAGCTGACTGAAGAGGATCCAACTTTCCGAGTAAGATATGATGATGAGACTTCACAGACTATCATCAGTGGTATGGGTGAGTTACACCTGGAAATTATCGTGGATAGACTCCGTAGAGAGTTTAAGGTGGATGTAAATCAAGGTGCACCTCAGGTTAATTACAAAGAAGCACTTACTAAAACCGTTGCTCATAGAGAGCGTCTTAAAAAACAATCGGGTGGTGCAGGTCTATTCGCAGATATGGAGTTCGAACTGGGCCCTGCTGATGAGCAATTCCTGGAAAGTGATGACTTTAAAAATGGTAAGACAAAATTACAATTCGAATGGGCCATCGTAGGTGGCGCCATTGATAAGAACTATATGAAACCCATCACTGATGGTTTCAAGCAGATGATGGACAATGGTGTATTGGCTGGATTCAACATAGATAGTATGAAGGTAAGAGTATATGATGGCTCTATGCACGCTGTTGACTCTAAGCCTATCGCTTTCGAACTTGCAGCGAAGGAAGGATTCCGTGAAGCAGCGAAGAAAGCAGGACCAACCCTGTTGGAGCCTATCATGAAGCTTGAGGTAACCACCCCTGAGGAATATACAGGTCCTGTCATTGGTGACTTGAATAGAAGGAGAGGTCTTGTGAAAGGTCAAGAAACTAAGTTTAATGCGGTTGTAGTCAGAGCTGAAGTTCCACTGAGTGAGATGTTTGGATATGTTACACAGTTGCGTACCATCACCTCCGGTCGTGCCTCTTCATCTATGGAATTCTCGCACTTTACACCTGCACCAACCACCATCGCCACAGAAGTAATCGAGAAAGCAAAGGGTGCTGTAAAAGCATAAATTTTGAAGCTTAGGAGTTAAATCCTTTAAAATATAAAAGCTCTGGTCGTATGATCAGGGCTTTTTTTTCTGAAGAGGGTTAAGGATTCTATATCTATTTATTTAGTCCAATACTTTGCTTCAAACAATACTGGTTGAACTGTTGAAAAATGTAGCCTTATTTTAATCTAGTAGAACAGTTTTTCTTTAAAAATTAGTTGCAAAAGATAAATTTGAATCTATTGGCATTGTATTCTAATGTAGTAAATTTGCTCAATTTCGATTTCCTTTATATATTCTGGAACAGAGTTAGTTTAGATAAAAATGAAGAATACGCATGTGGAGAATTAGTTTGTCATTCGTTGAACTTTTAATGTAATCAAAGTATCACAAAGCCAATATTTAGTTTAGGTATTCTCCTTATACTGGCCTCATTGTGGCCACATAGTATAGATGCACAGAGCGTACTGCGGAACTTCAGACAGCTCAGTATTTCCAATGGCCTTTCCCAAAACATGGTTAGTAGTATCCTGCAAGACCACAATGGTTATATGTGGTTTGGGACTAAAGACGGACTGAATAGGTTTGATGGATATTCTTGCAAAATTTATAAATCAGATTTATTTGACAATTCCTCCATCAGTGACAATCATATCACCTGTCTATATGAAGACAATGATAATAATTTGTGGGTTGGAAGCAGATTGGGAGGGCTTAATTTGTATGATCCGAGTTCCGACTCTTTCATAAAAGTCATTGAACCCCGATTCAATGGAAAATCAATCATTATCAATTCTATTACAGGCAATGTTAAAGATGGAATTTGGATGTCAACACTCGAAGGTAAGTGCTTTGGCATTAATATAACGAATATCAAAGAGGGTAATAATCTGAAGGTCAAATTTTTAAAAATTGAAGAGTTGGGTGCCTTAACTGACTTCAAAGTCCAAAACGTTTTTTTGGATAAGAACAAATTAATGTGGATTGCAACCTACACAGGCCTTGTATTATTCGATCTTAAAACTAAGAAATTCGATTCTTCCGGATTAGCTTATAATACTTTTAGAGTATTTGATAGGACAAAGAAAGTAGTTAAGGATGTCGATAGTCAATTTTCTCCTTTTCATAAGAGCATCTTTGATATTGAAGAAGATGAAGATGGCAGCTTGTGGATAGCAAGCGATGATGGAATCTATATGTACAATCCCCAAGAACGTAACTTCTTATTTTATGAATTAGATGGATGGATAAAGACAATTTCTATTTCCTACAATAGTAATGGTGAAAAGGAGGTATGGGCAGGTTCTTACCGCAATGGACTATTAATATTGAATACGGTGACCAATAATTTGGAAGTTATTCAATATAGTAAATTTTCAAATTTAGGTGCATTGAATGGCCTGGTACACAAGATCTATAAGGGAAGAGATGGCACAATTTGGATGGGAACTAATGGCAGAGGTATTGTTTATTTTTCACCCAACAATTCAATGTTCCAAAACAGTATGCCACATAAGCTCATTAATGATCAACCAAGTGTTTATTCTGTTTTTCCGCTTAAGTCCAATGGCAATAATTCTGTCATCATCAATACACTGCAATATTTTTATCATGAAGACCTGACTTATGGTCATTCAAAGTATGATACTTCATTCTATTCAAGAATTACTTACGAAGATGCTGATGGGCAAATCTGGCTAGGTACATCCAAGGGTTTGGTTAAATATGATATTAAGACTAAAAAAGTTTCTCCAATTGATTCTAAAGAAAGAATAGTGTTTGGTATCTATAGGTATGGCTATAAATTGTGGTACTCAACACCTAATTCTCTCAAACTGTATGATTTGGAAGACAAAAGCATCCGATCATTTCAATTAGTTGGCAAAGACGACCATTCGAGCATCATTTCTCATGAATCTCTATATTCAACTATTCAAGCTGATGTGGATGGATCATTGTGGGTAGGTGCAGTAAATGGTTTATATCATTTTGATCCAGTTGCTGAAAAATTCATAAATGTTTATAAAAATGACCCGAAAAATCCCAATAGTATTAATTCAAATGAAATAAAATCTATTTTGCCTGACCCAATTGAACCTAATAAAACTTTATGGGTCGGGACAACTGCCGGATTAAACAAACTAGAAAAGAAGACAGGAATCTTTATCCATCTAAGCACATCTGATGGTCTTCCTAATAATACTATTTATGGAGTTCTATCTGATACAAGAGACAATTTGTGGTTAAGTACAAATCATGGTCTTTCTGTCTTTAATATCAAGAAAAAGAGTTTTATAAACTTTGATGTGCATAACGGTCTTCAGAGCAACGAGTTCAACACCGGCTCATTTTATAAAAGTAGCGATGGTGAGATGTTTTTTGGTGGCATCAGTGGTTATAACCGATTCTATCCGGAAAAAATAAAGCTTCCTTTAGTTAATATTCCGATAGTAATTTCTGAAGCATCACTTCCCGGCTCTTCAAAGCGCCAGAGCTTTTCCTCTGTCTTGGAGAATAAACTGACTTATGATAATAACAATATAAGTATCACTCTCGCTTCCCTGGACTATGCTTCACCTGAGAAGTTAAGATATGCATATCGGATACTGAATAATGACAGTACATGGATTATATTGGGTAATAACAGGACAGTAACCCTCAGTAACCTTAGTCCAGGGCGCTATATTTTTCAGGGAAAAGGAACTGATTCATTCGGTAGGTGGGGAACTAGTATAGTACAAATGGTCTTTGTCATTTCTCCACCGTGGTGGAAGTCTCTTTTGGCTTATTTAATCTATGTTATTTTGGGGGGCGGAATGTTATATTTTCTGTGGAATCGGAACAAGCAACGCCTTATCCAGAAGCATCAAATAGATAATGAACGCAGACAAGCAGCAGCATTGCTAGAATTAGATCAAGCTAAGACAAAGTTTATCGATAATGTCACTCACGAATTTAGGACACCGTTGACGATGATCTTAGGTCTTACTGATGAAAATTTAAAAGCGGATCTTACTCCGGAAGTTGCAGCTCAGAAGGACGCAACGATTAGAAGAAATGGAAAGCAACTTCTTGATTTGGTTGATCAGTTGCTGGAATTGTCTAAACTTGAATCTGGGAAGCAGACTATTGAACTTGAACCTGGGGTATTGAATGTCTATCTTTCGCATATTGTCCACTCGTTTGCTTCATTGGCAAATATAAGAGGTATAGAGCTCATTCATGAAATTGACTTTGGCCAAAACGTATTCTTGTATGATTTTGAAAAAGTCCAACAAGTACTGTCCAATTTAATCTCCAATGCAATAAAATTTAGCAAGGAAAGCAGTAAAGTTATAGTTCGGTCCAAACTAAAAAATAAGGGTGAAACGAAGCACCTTTGTATAGAAGTCCTCGATGAGGGCTTAGGCATTCCAAATGATGAATTGGACAATATATTCGATCGTTTTCACAGAGTCAGGTTAAATGAAGCTAAGCAGCTGCCCGGCACTGGCATAGGTTTGGCTCTTGCCAAAGAGTTAGTTGAAATAATGGGCGGAAAGATTCAAGTTAGCTCTGAATATGGTAAAGGTAGTGTCTTTAGTTTTGAGATACCTATCTTAAGATCAGAAGATAATCTGCAAGTTATCAATATGGAGACGAACACTCAAGTGACAGTTTCTGCTGAGAAAACAGCTTTGGATGGAAATCGAGAAAGTTTATTACCGCAGTCTTTATCAGACGAGGAAAGTAATCTTGCAGTCATATTGATAGTAGAGGATAATGAGGATGTCCTAAATTATATTCAATCTTGTGTCGGTGAGAAATATAGAATAATTACGGCCGTCAACGGAGTTGACGGTTTGAATAAGGCTCTTGAATTCGTACCTGATATTATCATCAGTGATGTCATGATGCCTGAAAAAGATGGGTTTACATTCTGTGACGATATTAAGAATAATCTACTGACATGTCATATTCCTGTCATTCTCTTGACGGCAAAAGTTGATCCAAAGTCGAAAATTGAAGGATTAAGAAAAGGTGCAGACTCATACCTGGCTAAACCATTTGATAGAGAAGAATTACTATTAATTCTTGAAAATATGTCTTTTCTCATCCAGCGAATACAACTAAGATATACTAAAATGTTAGGCGGAGTTGAGGATTTGAAAGCTGAAGATGATTCACTTCCCGGTGATGAATTCCTCAATAGGATAATTACTATTCTAGAAACTTGTTATGACCAGGAAGACTATACGATAGAAGACATGGCAGGACAGCTATATTTAAGTCGCAGCCAGCTCTTCCGTAAAATTAAGGCAATGACTGGTCAATCGCCCTCTACTTTCCTCCGATCTTTCAGATTGAGAAAAGCACAATTGTTACTTCAAAGCCAACCGCTTATGAATATTTCTGAAGTTGCCTATGCCACCGGCTTTAATTCACCAAAGTATTTTTCTAATGTTTTCCTGGAGGAGTTTGGTCACAGGCCGAGATAGGTGGTATTTTTAGAATCGTATCGGAATGATTGAATGCTTTACTGTCAATCATTGATTATTATTTTTCAGCTTTACCTCAAGATTTCACCTTCAATGCTAACCATGATTACCCCAAAAGCCGGTAATATATAGAGGTTGCAACATAGTGTCCCCTATTTGCAACATGAGTGAACCATACCGATATATATCGCAACTTACCTTAGTGGAATAAATATTTGTGCTTTCTCTGAAATCCTTCCGTTGACTTTTTGCGAGTTGAACTAGTATTAAAAATGGAATTAATAGAAAGGACTCCGAATTAGAAATTTTCAGTAATCCAATTTTTTCTCTCAGTGAAAGAGGGTGCAGAAAAAAAACTATTTAATTAGAACGATATAAAATGTTTGGAAGCATCTCCGGGACCCTTTCCCACTTTAAGCGGCTATTGATTTTTTACTTGTGTGTATCAAGTACTATGGGTTATAGTCAAAATATTGAGGAGCTTCTAGCCATGAAGAGTGATTCGATTCCATTTCTTAAACGGATGCTTTCCGGAAGCCCATTTTCAATATCAGGCAATTATGGTTTTTCATTGCGCTCTTATAGTACTGATGGTGACATGGTCCGTCAAACTCCTCTTAGCTCTACTCTTTATGCTAATGCAACCGCACAACTATACAGCATTACAATTCCCGTGAGCTTTATCCTAAATAATCTCGATAATTTTAATCATCCCTTTCATAAAGAATACTTTCAGGGCATATTGTCAAATCAGCGTAACAGATTATCCCGCATTGGTATAAGCCCGTATTATAAATTCATCAAGGTACATGCTGGTCATCGGTATATGAATTTTTCAAATTACACACTTTCAAATCATAATTTTTTGGGTGGAGGTGTAGAGTTGACACCGGGCAAGTTTAGGTTTGCAGCCATGGCTGGCCGTTTGGCTAAGGCAGAACCAATTGACCTTGCTTTAGATAGGCCTAATCTGCCGGTCTATAGAAGAATAGGGTGGGGCTTTAAGGCAGGGTATGGGACAAATTCAGATTATATTGACTTCATATTATTTAACGCAAAGGATGACCGCAATTCTTTGGATCAACAAATATTACCTGACGCAATATTTCAACCTGAAGAGAATCTCGTAATGTCACTAAAGGGTCAGAAAGCCTTATCAAAAAATTTGCAAGTTGATTTTGAAGTAGCACGCAGTGGCCACAGTCGCAATTTATCTGATGAGAGAATAAGCCATGCAGGTGGCTTATCTCTTGATTATGACAATCCTCTCTTCCGAAGGAGGACGTCGACCTCTTATGGAAATGCCGCTTCTGCAAATCTGGCCTATCGTCTTGGAAAGATTCAACTGGGAGCCGGATACCAGCGTATAGATCCTCAATTCAAGACCTTTGGTGCCTATTTTTTTAATGATGATCTCGAAAACTATACCTTCCAATTGTCAGGATATGGAATCAAGAACTTCTCTTTTTCAGGCTCTGCTGGTTTACAACGCAACAATCTGGATGGAAGTAGAGAGGCTAGTTATCGTCGTTTTATCTCGGCACTGAATGCAAACTATCAACTTAAAACCTGGATTTTTGGTCTGAACTATTCCAATTTTAATTCTACGATCAACTATGTTCTATCTGAAGATCTGGATTCACTGAAGGTTATTATTGTAACTTCTGATGTTTCGATGAACATCAGTAAAAGTCTGACGGCAACTAATGGAACAATGCACAATTTTAACCTGAGGGGTGGAATACAAAAAGTCAATCAAAATCTTGAAACTCCCACAGGTAATCCTGCCACCAATATGTATTATGCCAATCTGGGGTATAACTTAAGGCTTAAGTCAGACTTGCAATGTAACGTCAATCTTGATTACAACCAAAACTCTCTCAGTGGAATCCGACAGGACAGGTATGGCATAGGTGGCAGGATCGGTAAGAGTTTGTTTAAAAACAAACTTGACTTGGCTATAGGTTCACAAATATATAAAGGCAGTAGTCCTCAGGATATTAGGTCTTCGATGCAGACTAATCACAGCTTTAAAGCCAACTGGAAGATTTCAAAACTGCATGCTTTGCAATTACAACTAAATTCTATCCAGAACAAGAGAATTACCGGTAATACTACTGACAGATTCTCTGAGTTCATAGCTTCTGTTGGCTTCAACGGTCGGTTCGAATACAAGCCTTTTGTAAAGAAAATTGCTAACCAACAAACTGACGGGCCGGATGAAAAATAACCTTTTCCTTTCTTATGGTCGGCGGATTTTACCACTGATTATCACCCTAATGTGTCTGCAATTGATATCATTTTCATTGCAGTCACAGACCGTTTATCCGGTCTCTGTCTCTTCACAGATGATCATAGGTGGCAGTGTCTATATTGGTGATTTTACTAATCCAATGGCTACCGCAGGCAAGCTGAATTTTACACTGACTCTGCTCGACCCCATCGAAACTCAACGAACGGTGTATTTCAGAATCACAATAGCACAGAATGGGACTATCTTAGCATCTAACCCGATTGGTTTTAGAGGAAATCAGATCACACTGGAACGCAATATTCCTTACCATATAAACGGTGAAGATCTGGCGCAAAACCTCAATATAAATAATCTCTATGGACTGGCCGGACCCAATGCGTATGGCGTACTCAATGAAGGCATTACAGATATATGCCTTGAAGTCGTGGACGCTGTCAGAGAAGAGCCAATTTCTGCCCGAGTATGTGCCACAGGATACCTTGCCCGACTTCAGGCACCCATTCTGATACTTCCGATAGACGGCCAGAATTTATTTGAAAGCCAGCTTAATAACCTTGTATTTACTTGGCAGATGACAGATCCACTGGCTCATCTTCCATTTGCAAATATTGAATATCTCTTCGAGTTGAGAGAAAAATCGCCACTACTTGATCCGCAGGATCAGTTTGAAAACCATACCTTAATCTACAATACTACCCTGGATCACTTTTCATTATTTTATAATGAATTGGCTTCTCAGCTGGATCCTTCGACAACTTATATTTGGCGTGTCACTGCGAAATTCTATGATCAGCAGGGCAACCAAGCGCCGAACTATTTTGTAAATAATGGTATCAGCAGAATAGGCACTTTTCAGGTGTTGCCAGACCTGAACATTAATAGTGGAGAGAGTGGTGTTTCCTGCTTTTGCCCCAATGGAGAGTGTGATGTACTCTTTCCTACAAATTCCGCTCCATCTCGGAATCTTATGGTGGGCGACAGCATCCGATATGGATATTTCTCTATGAAAGTCAAAGAATTAGATGGCTCGGGGACTAGTGGCTTAGGAAGTGTCAGAATTCCATTTCTGAATACCAGTGTTTCTGTAGAGTTTGATAATATTAATATTAATGATCAGTTTGAAGTCACTCAGGGAGAGATATCTCCTATATCATCTCAGCTGGTAAGTACTATTGGAATTGATAGTGATCATCTGCCGGATCTTTCTTCTATTCTTATGGGTTCTACTTGGCTTTCAGAAATGAATGAACACGTTAAGGCTATTCAAGAAAGCATGTCACTACCGATTTCGCTCGGTAATAAACTAGCGCTATTAGGTTTTACAATGCCATTCGACG
Source organism: Saprospiraceae bacterium (assembly GCA_035426385.1). Lineage (GTDB taxonomy): Bacteria > Bacteroidota > Bacteroidia > Chitinophagales > Saprospiraceae > Parvibacillus. Next base: position 11,005 of record DAOLZQ010000010.1, on the reverse strand, counting down.
TATTTGTAACCGACATAGACTTCAATGCTTATGGTGCAGCTACAGTCAATCTGCTGATGTCTATTCCAGGAACAGATGGTCACATAATTAATTTCGGTGCCACAGGAGTGAAAATAGGACGGAATGGGTTTGATATGGCGGGGCTTAAGCTTTACTTATTGAGCGATATAACTATCCCGGGTCTTTCTTCACTTCCTTTGGTCATAAGAAAAGCGGTACAAAATGATCCTTCCGTGGGAAGTTACATCACCTTTGGATGTAATGGATTTGAGCAGTTTAATTTGCAATGCAGCTATACTTTCCCATCGAGCCAGTTAGAAAGAACAGACAACTCTGAGCTACCGGTTGTTGCAGATATAACTTTAAAGTCAAGTTCATGGGGTCAGTTTATTGGGTATGGAAGTATAGATAACTTTAGTTTAACAGGCGCTCCGGGTTGGAATTTTAGTGCACAAAACATCATTTTGGACCTTGACCAACTGACAAACCCAACCGAGATTAAGTTTCCGGTAAACTATTTAGGTAATAATGGATCATCCTGGAAGGGATTTTATATAGATCGCGTTTCGGTTGAATTGCCAGAGGATATCAGTATGGCAGCGGGCAATTCTACTGAATTTTCGGCCAATAATATTATACTAGATAGCGAAGGAATGACTTGCAGAGCAGATGGAGTAGATATTTTGGACATTTCTTCAGGTGCAGTGGGAGGATGGGCTTATTCCATTGACTCTATCAGCGTTAACATTTTTCAAAATAGTTTTGTGGATGCTCACGTATCTGGAAAGATGGGCATAGGTGTATTGGATGCAGAAATAGATTATCAAGGACTAATCTTTAAAGACAACAGTAATAATTATAGCTTTAATCTTAGCCCTGTTGGAAGTTTTACTATTCCTTATTTAATGCTTACTGCCAGTATTGATCAAGGCAGTTATCTCGCTATTGAAAAGCAACCTGTTACTAATAAATATAAGCCCTATGCAGATTTAAATATGTCCGTCGAACTTGATGTCAAAGAAGATGACTTTCGAAATGCGGGCTTAGGTAGTATAGTTGATGAGCTTAAAAGTATCATGAATATAGATGATTTTGACTTTGGTGTAACAGGCATTAAATTCAACCATTTTAAGATCAATCACCCTGACCTGCCCATTGGAAAACACTTTTCATTGGAATCTACTGACGGAGGTGCCATCGTTATTCCCGGATTATCAGATATCAACCTGAGTGATCTGAAATTGCTGGAACAAGAACGAGACTTTAATGGGATCAATCTTCCGGCGCTAGGCATCGATATCCAGATGCAGTTAGGATTTGCCTCTATAGGAGTAGGAGTGTGGGCGAAAAAAGACAGTGCAAAGACCGATGGGTATAAATTTGGAAAATTTGAATTAAAGCTGCCTGATTTTTCAGGGATGTCTTTTAAATGTAACTGTGACCCGCCGGTCAATATTCAAGGAGAGGCCCCAAAACCAAACTTTTGTATTGCACCGATTTTGACAGGGGGAATACCCACTGGAATACAAGCAAACGATCGAATTAAAGTGGGCCATTTCGTCATGAGAGTAGAAGAAGTAAATGGCAATCAAGGTAAAGGTAAAATGGAAGTACCATTTTTGAATTTGCTTTTGGATGTTGAATTTAATAACATTCAGGTGCATAAGATGCCCAATGGTGAGAAAAGGTTAATAGGTGGAGTGGTGTTAACTTCTCCCAATGCATCGCTGGGCGGATTCAATGTCGAGGTTGGTGAGACAGAGAGCCCGATGGATCTTAGTGCATTGAGCGTGACGTCAGAATTTATGGATCAGATGGAAAATCTATCTTCTGAAGAAGGTGGATTCTTTAGTATGCCTTTTTCAATCAGTGAGAAAATGGATGAGATGACTGGAGTGGCCTTACCGGAAGGCTTTGATTTCATTTTGTTGGGAATGAAATTTGAACCGAGTGGAGCAAAGTTAAGCTCGATGCTGACACTAAAATTATCCGGAGATAATTTCATGAAATTTGGCCTATCTGGGATGAACATTAGACCTGACGGATTCAATCTAGATGGCATTCAAATTTATCTGACGAAAGATTTTATAATACAAAATTAAATGAAATACATGTCATATATATTTCGAGTAAGAGTGCAAATGTGTAGCGCTATTATTATGTTATTATTCAATACATCGGCTTATGCTAGTAATGTTTTTCCTTTTATTCCAAATACGCGCACAGTAGGCACAGGTAATGAAACTCTTACTCCACAAATACAGACGAAATTATTATCCCATAAAATTGTGGGTGTGGATTTACTTTGGTCAAGACCATCTGATGGTATCCACACCATAAATTCAATTGGTGAGATAGGCCTAGAGGCTTTAAGGGATTTTGATCTAAGATCTAATTTACCAGTCAATACCCAAGATCTTAATAAATTGATAAGATCTAGAACTCAACAGCAATCGCTTCCTCTTCTTTTGAATTCATCTGATTATTTTTCCGGGGTAGATTTCCACGGGCATCACTTGTTTTTAAACAGTCTGAAAGAAACCTCTATTGGATTAATGGCAGAGCTTGTTTTTTCAGTAGTCACACCTGAAGACCAGGTATTAAATTTTACCAGAAGTAATGTTTTAGTGACAGGGATGGGTAATGAATTGTGCAATATACAACTTTCATTAGAGGGAAATGAATCTACTAACGACCCAGAATTTCCCATTACCATCAAAGGAAGTATGGATTTGGACAGTGCCAGTTATGTTTCATTTTCATGCGATGGTTTTGAAAGCTTTCAATTGATCTGTGAATACCGCTTTCCTAATAATGTGCTGAAACCGGTTGGAAAAGAGCGAAATAGTGTTAGAGCCATGTTCAAAATCTCCTCAACAGAATTAGGACAATTTATAGGAACAGTTAGTATCGATCCATTTGAAGTAGTGGGATTGGATGATGTGCGGTTTGAGATACAAGAGGCGGTGGTTGATTATAGTACAGGTAACAATTTTGCCGGCATGGAAGAAATAATTGATCCTCTGTGGCCTGCTGATTTGCGTGCTAAATATCAGGATGATACCTGGAGAGGATTTTACATGAAAAAATTGTCAATCAGTTTGCCTGAAGGGCTTTCAACTACATCCGGACAGCGCATCACGATAGCGATAGAAGATTTATTGGCTGACCACGGTTCGGGAGTCACGGGCAAAGTAATGGCTAGCCCTGCGCTATCAGGTAATGTTTCAGGGTGGGCCATTTCACTTGATGAATTGGTTCTTGAAGTATTAGCTAATAGTGTACACGAATTCAAGCTGGCAGGAAGTATCAATATCCCTATCATGGAAGGCACTTCAGGTTATGAAGCCATGTTCAATTATCCGGTTGGAAATCCTAATGGGAAAGCGGAGATAAGTTTTAATTTGACGCTCGATGGTATTTATAAAATGCCATTTCTAGCCAATAGTAGCCTTACACTTGACAATGGTTCAGTCGCGGGAATAAGTTATACTCAAGGTAAGTTTCAGCCTCATGCGACATTGCATGGAAAGATCGAACTCGGTTTGAGAAATCCTTCCGTGACTCTGCCGGCGATGGAATTTCAAGACTTTAAAATTAATGATTTTTCGCTGCCATCTTATGGGAATGTTGCGGGTAAGATTACAGGAGGGCTAGACAAAATCAGTATCGGAGCATTTGGTTTCGGGGGCTTAGCACTACCCGGAGGAAAAGGTGCAACCGGCTACAATGAAACAAATGATGATTGGTATTTAGGAGATAAATTAGCGAGTGGTCCGAATAATAATGGGCTTTTCGTGAACAATCAAAATGACGCCCCTGGCAACGAGCCACTACCTAATCAAAAACTTGCTGGATTCCCTATTACTATTCGAAATATTGGCTTGGGCAAAGGCCAGGATGGCGAAAACTCTTGTTACAAGTTGAATTTTACGATCGGGGTTAATTTTGCTAAAGGAGTAAATGCGTTTAATGCCGAAGGGAGCTTTTCTGTTTGGGGAGGTTTGGATTTTAATAAGATTTTAAGCTCAAAACCCTGGGATGCCGTTTCTTACCGTAAAACCACAGTGGAAAGTATCCTGATAGAAGCAGATCTGGGCAAAGTTTCTATTACCGGTGGAATTCGCTTGATCAATGATGATCCTGTCTATGGTAGCGGTTTTAAAGGTGCAATAGCCATGGAAGTTAAGTTGCCAAGTGCAGGCTTTATAGTTCAGAGTGTCGGTCAGTTTGGCAATATTCCTGCTGCCGGTGGTGTGGATGATTATAGATATTTCTTTGTCGATGCAGAGGTAGGATTCAGTTCAGGTTTGCAATTAGGAAATACAGGATTGGCCATATACGGATTCAGTGGTGGTCTTTTTTACAATATGAATCGTCTTGGAAATGATCCTGCCACGGTTGCAGCAAATAAGAATGTTGCTTCTATGCCTCCAAATGTTATTCCTAATATGACAGGACAACTACTGGACCCTGGTATTACACTCTCCGGAACTCAATATGTGCCTAGCCTGAATAAAACGAGCTTTCAGGTAGGGATGATATTTGGACTTTCTGCACCGCAGACGATGCTCGCAGATGTCGCCTTCGGCATGGACATAAATACTTCAAGCGGATTTGCGATAGAAAAAGTTTATTTTAACGGAGGTGCTTATCTGATGAACAAGGGATTGGCTGATAGAAAAAAAGGGGCTGCAGTACTTCAGTTAAAACTTCAACTTGATCTGCTAAATGATGAATTGGTAGGCAACTTTGGTTTTGCATTTTCTGTACCGACAGGTGTCCCTGCTAATTTAGCTTTGATCACCGGTCAATACAATTCAAACCTCACCGCAGTCAATGTTTATTTCAAATTTAAAGGACAAAAAGAATACTTTTTCTACGCAGGTACTCCTTCCGAACCTATGAAAATTAATTTCCAATTGACGGAGTCCATTAAATTGGGAAATATAAACGCTTATTTCATGGTAGGAACACAGATGCCTACTATTCCAACACTCGTAGAAGTGTTCGATCAGGAAGGCTATGATCTGCCAAATGAACTTAGAAATATTGCAGGGCGAAGTTTTATATCCGGTGATCGCGGAGTAGCTTTCGGTGCCAGGTTGAGTATTCCGAAGAAAACTTACAAATTTTTGATGTTCAGTTCTTCTATTCAGGCTATGGCTGGATTTGATGCAAGTATGATGTACGTGGATCAAAATGTCTCATGCGGATCCAATGGTACATTTGGTATGAACAACTGGTATATGCAAGGTCAGGCTTATGGCGCATTTAAGGGCTCACTTAGTATGCGGATCAATCTACTTTTCTATTCCGGAACGGTGAAAATAGCGGAGCTAGAAGCCGGAGCTGCACTACAAGCTAAGCTTCCAAATCCTACCTGGATGATGGGATTTATCTATGGAAGATATTCTGTCCTAGGGGGGAAAATCAAAGGTAGATTTAGCTTTAAGGTAGAGATGGGCGACCAATGTAGTGAACTGCCGGAATATGATCCTTTGGCTAATATTCCACTGATCATGGATGTCAGTCCTGTCGATAAGAGTAATACCGAAGTTTATAATAGCCCCTCAGCCACTTTCTTCATTCCTATGGGTCAAACATTAAATATCCCAATTACTGATAGCAACGGAAAAGTGACAACCAAATTCTATCAATGTTTTGTAAATGATACTTATTCAAAAATCAATAAAAAAGGTAGTACTGTTGCTATTCCGATATCCATTAATTATCAAGACACCTTTAGCACTGCAGTGTTCCAACCCAATTCTATGTTGGAGCCAAATACAGATTATGAATTTACGATCAGAGTAGGTTGGAAGGAGATAAAAGGCACACAAATTATTGCCAGCGCTACATATGAAGAAAGGAAAGTTTCATTCCGCACCGGAGATAAACCAAGAAAAATCATTGCTGAAGCAATAGGATACCAAGCTCCCGGATATCGACAAAGATATTGGCACAAAAATTATGCACGTCCACTCCTGGAATTCAAACAACATGGTTGGGACTATTTATTCCCCACAGTCAGGCCCGTCTCATTTAAAACAAAAGATGTCAATATTGCTGCGGCATTCAGTGATGCAGGATGGAATACGGTGAAGGTGGGTGATTCTACAAAGATTTCAAGAGACATTCCTTTAAAATATGTGTGTAGACTCAAAAACACTAAAACTAATAGCGTAGTTGATTTGAACATAAATGAGTATCCTGTAAATAATCAGGAAGGAGGTTATGAGATAGTAATTGACTATTTCTACATTAATGGCTTCCCGATTCCTATTATTAAGCTAGTTCCAAAGAATTTGAGTGGAAAATTAGTTCGATTTGATGAATTGAATAGTTTGACGCTGACAAAGGGTCAGATCTATTCCATAGAAATCATTCAGACAGCTGACGGAACTGTACCTATGCCAGTGACTACCACAGCAGTACAAAATACTGAATCAGTGATGTATAATGATACACTTGAAGTATTTACTAAAGAAACTGTAACACTACAAGTGACGCCTTTGAATCAATACAATCAAGCAATTCAGCAAATGATTGGTGATGTGGTCCTTTACAGCGATTATCAATTTGGCGTAAGCAAATATGACCACTTAAGATACAAGTATTATGACATAACTTTTGCTTCCGACAAGTATGGTGAGTTTAGGAAGGACTTTGGATATCCTGATCCTCAGCTACCTCAGTTAAAGTTTTCTTATCCAACATTTGATGAGTACTACGGATTTAATAACCCGATCGAACCATTTGACAAATTTGATCAGATCGTGCTGAGAAACAATCTCCAACTTAGAACAGATGGAGTCTATGGAAATCCGGTTAGAGATTACATTCTTAACCAACGAAAGCCACTAGAAATGATTGATTTAGTTGGTGACAGAGCGAATAAAGATGTGAAATGGATGAGAACAGTGTTGGCCAAAAATGATGCCAAAGCTCAAATATTAAAAGACGAATTATCGGTACCTGAATTGTTGCTCCAGAGTTTAATAATTCCTTATGACCTTTATTTTCCGAGAAATAGTGATAACAAAACTTATTCTGATCAAACCGGAGTTATTTTAAGAAATGACGGTTCATTAGCCTCCTGGTTCAAATTCAAAAATAAAAGGTTGAATGATGAAGATAATTCTAACAGATTGTCCTATTTACAATATAAAAATTTTACACAAAAAGTAATAAGCAATTACTTAAATGTTCCGGGATGGGCCAATCAGTTGCACTTTAATACCAGTTTCAGCTCGACGCTGACAGATAATGAAATTACCACTAAGACAATGAAGATCTGGGGCCCAGGCAATTATCCGGCGAATTACAGCCTGCCGGGCTCTAGTTCTGCAGCGGGATCGACAGTCATGTGGATCCAAAACAGCGAGGGGAGAATTATTCAAAATATGCTCCAAATGTATATGAATCATGCTCAATGTTTAGATCAGCTGTCTGCAGCGCTGATTATTTCTAAGGAACAATTAAATACCTATCGCCTGATGAGGAACTATTACCTTTTTGATGGCAATTGGACATTTTATTCTATTCTATCTGACGTGTATGGTAATAATAGACTGGCTGCATTGAAGACTAAACAGTTAGGTTGGAAATTGAGATTTTCAAGCAATCAGATCCCGGACTATATACATTCTCTAGGCACTCAGGATGGAAATACTAGAGGAACAGGAATTAATGTTGATTCATATGATGTGTTCATGCACTTTTTTGGATATTAAATTATGATTATTGATTGATAATGAAAATGATAAACCGTAGATACTTTATAATATTTTGTCTAATGTGGATTTCCTTTGCGCTAATTCACGCTCAAAATAACTCCAATATTATATTGGATGCAGAATATGATGGAGAAATGGTCCGACTTACATGGGCACCGAAAAATGATACAATATGGGCATTAGGGAATAAATATGGTTATAAAATTACACGCAGGGATGTGGCAAATAATTCAATTTTAATTGGCTCGGAGATTAAACCAAAACCACTGTCCTGGTTTGAAGCGAACCAGCAACTGGACAATGGATTTATATATGTGATCGGCAGGATATTACACGATCCTGAATATAATAAACAATTAATTCATGAGTCTCTGACCAATCAACGTATTCAATATGATTATTTAGTCCCGGAAGCAATTAGAAGTCCGCTTATTGCCAGATCACTTGGATTAAATCTTTTAGACTCCACTTGCATAAAGGGGCAGAATTACACCTATAATGTTTCATTTAAGGATTCTGTTGGGACTTTATATCAAGGCGAGATAGCTGTCAAGTTGGATAGAGAAAGTACAGGTTTTCATACAAATGAATTGTCCCTATTAAAATTCGATCCTCCGGGTGGTACATCATTATTTAATATGCGCAGGGATCTAGACGGCTTGAAACGAATTGAAGTGGTAGCAAAAGCGTACCAGGATTCAATTGTTTTAAGATGGGCACCTAACGACCATGTCTACTGGGCATTGACTAAAAATGAGCCATATGCGATATTTAAGGTAATAGCAAGTAAAGATGAACAATCGGATGATGCAGCATATGTTTTCCTGGATTCAATAAAGCCTTGGACGATAGAAATGTTTACACCGCAAATGGTGGCACAAGACAGTCTGATATTAGTGGCTGCCCAGTCACTTTATGGCGCACAAGAAAGTACGGATGCAGATGGTTTAATTATCCAACATTCGGAAAGTGTAATGCGCTATGGAATGGCGATGCTTGCAGCAGATAGGTCACCACTTGCAGCTACTGCTCTTGGATTGCGCTATGTCGACAGAGATGTAATAGCAGGAGAAAGCTATAAATATCTGATACTGACTCGAGCCGCAGAAAATGTCATGGAGAACGGTTATGTCGATATATTAAATCAAGCGGATACACTAAAAAGAATTCAAGGCTTTTATGCAGAAAAAAAGGATAAAAAAGTAAATCTTATTTGGAGTAAATTGAATGATCAGCAATTTTCTGGTTATCTGCTCGAGCGATCTGATGACAATGGTAAAACATTTAAACCGATTAATAAATCACCACTTTTATTTATCCAAAACCAGCACAGCAGAGATGATGGTAATTATAGTTTACTAGACACTTTAGGTAATAACTACGAAAAATACATGTACGGCATCAGAGGAATTGATGCTTTTGGAGATACCTCTGAAGTAAACATCATTACTGCTTACGGTATAGATATGACGCCACCTTCAGCACCGGCTATTTATTTTTCAGAATCTATCACTCCGAATAAGATTCAACTCAGATGGCAAATGTCGGATGATAATTTTGATCTGGATAAATTTCATATTCTCCTGTCAGGAAGTCTGGATGGAGATTACGAAACAGTTGCTACAAATCTACCCGGAATTAGCAGATCATATGACTATTCGAATGCAATCAATACGAATAGATCATATTATTTTATCGTGGTCGCACAAGATACCGCCGGCAATCAGGGCATGAGTTTACCTGTATTTGTACAAATCGTTGATTCGATCCCTCCCTCGGCCCCAACAAATCTTCGTGGACTAATTGATTCTATGGGTATTGCAACGATCACATGGGATCAGGGTAAGGAGGAGGATTTGGTAGGTTACCGGATTTATATGGCAAATAATCCCAAACATGAATTTGCTCAACTAACCAAAGAATCAACTCCTATGAATTTATGGCATGACAGCATAGAACTATTTGCGCTTGATAAAAAGATCTATTATAAGGTAGTAGCTGTAGATAGAAGTAATAATTTTTCAGAATTTTCAGAGATTCTAAGCTTAGATAGACCTGATATAGTACGTCCGGGCTCTCCTGCATCACGCCCTACATCTTCTGATACAAGAGGCATAAAACTTTCATGGAGCCTGAGCCCGAGTAATGATGTCGTCGCATACATTATCTACAGGAGAAATATATCGAAATTAGATTCCACATTCCAAAGGATTGAAAGAATTCAAAGTAAAACTGTAAACGGATGGTTAGATTCCACGGTCGTCTATGAACAAATTTATGAATATATAATCAAAGCACAAGATCGAGCGGGTTTATTATCTGATGCCACATTTCCGGTCAAAGGACGAAGAATGTTTGATGTGAGTGTTTTACAAATTGCAAGCTTTAGAGCTGAATATAAGAGAGAATATGGGGCAGTGTATCTGAGATGGAATCATTCGATAAAGAAAAATGATTTTGAAATTACACCGAATATCTACTACTATCTCTACCGCAAGGAGAATGAAAAACCTTGGAAAAAAATCAAACAACTTGATGCTTCTGCCTTATCCTATTTAGATCGGGACTTGAAGCCAGTTGGAAATTTTACTTATGGAATAAAGATTGTAACCGGAGATGGTAAATCAGGTGCTATTTCGGAGAGTAATTCCATTATCTATAAAAAAGATTAATTTTTCAAAATTGAAAAGAAATGAGACACTTCTCAGAGATAATAAAACATTCCATTACTGATAGAAATTTAAACCTAGGTTTATTCGGACTTTTAATTTTTATTTTCATAGCGGCTGAAACTCCGCTTTATGCTAATGCAAAGGATAGTGTTAATTATCATCCATTAGATTGCATTAATCCACCTGGTCCTGCTGAAATTGTTACTAACTCAGGTGTATTTTGCGAAATGTATTCTATTGATTTGGATGCTATTGATATTTTTGTAGGGAGTGGGGTATGGTCCGTTGTAAGTGGTCTAGGTACAATTATTGAGCCCAATAATCCACATACCCAGTTGGTGGATTTGCCTTTTGGGTCAACCATTGTGATAAGATGGACAGTGAGTAATGAAGACTGCCCGGATGTTTTTGATGAAATATCTATTACCGTAGGACACCAGCCACCGCAGATTAATTCTAATGGTCCACTTTGCGAAGGTTCGACTTTGATTCTTGAAGTAATAGATCCGGCTCCCTTCACTAGTTTTAATTGGTATGATCCAAGTAATAACTTAGTTGGCACGACTTCTACATTGACGATACCGAATGTCAACC
>DAOLZQ010000009.1:0-64186 GCA_035426385.1 Saprospiraceae bacterium | reverse complement strand
AAATATTTTATAAACTCAATTAAGCCAAGTGCAAGATAAACCCAAATACAATCCATATAGTAAGAAAAACTGGCCTAAGAGTAGCTTGGGATTCGGAGTTTTTATGTATGTCTTTATAGTATTAGTTCTACCCTATTTGTCAGGTGAAGCAATAACCTGGAGGAGCTTGATAGTGGGTATTATTGCCTGTACTATCGGAGGAGTGGGATTTGGATATACTATGCACTTATATTTCAGAAGATTTCCTAATAAAAAATGGGAAAATACCGACCACCCTAAAAAGAATCATTAAAATAGTATGTTTGTCTATTTTCCTTTTTAAGCTTTCTGATTCCTCTATAAATCAACTACCTTTACTAAATATCTAAGAAAAAATAACTTATTGGTATACAATAGATAAATAAGCTATTCTCATAATGGAAATTTTCGACCGAAAGGGACATTGGGAAAATATCTACCTATCAAAAGAGCTCACAGCTGCAAGCTGGTATCAGCCCACTCCAATTACTTCACTTGAGTTCTTTAGAGAATTTAACGTGCCTTTGACTGCTAGAATCATCGACATTGGTGGCGGTGACAGTCTTCTCGTAGATCATTTGCTGGAACTGGGATATACTGATCTTACGGTACTGGATATTTCCTCAGCAGCGATAGATAGAGCAAAGCAGCGACTTAACCCGCACGCAGATCGTGTGAAATGGATAGTCTCAGATATCGCCACCTTTGATCCAACAGAAACCTATGATTTCTGGCACGATCGAGCCGCCTTTCATTTCCTGACTGCAGATCATGAAATCTCTAATTATATAAAGTCAGCTTCTAATGCATTAGCTCCAGCTGGAATTTTAGTAATCGGAACTTTTTCAGAAAAAGGGCCAAAAAAATGTAGCGGTATTGAAATCAAACAATACTCTGAAGCTACACTGATACTTCGATTTCAAGACTACTTTCGAAAAATAAAGTGCATCTCTGTGGATCATATGACTCCCTTTGATACTATCCAAAATTTTGTTTTTTGCTCCTTTAGGAAATTGTAAATAAATTCAACTCCTAATTAAACTTTGGAAGAGGTTATTATTTTTGATAATAAATTATAAATGCAAGAACGGCCAAAAATAAAAATACCACTTAAGAGCATAGATATAGTACTTGAATTAGTCGGGTGGTGTGCCTTGATGGCAATATGGATATTCACTTTTATAAATTATTCCAAATTGCCTGATATAATTCCAATGCACTACAATATGGCTGGTGAGGCAGATGGATTCGGAAGAAAAGCAAATATATTTACCCTCCCTCTGGTGGCCACCGCCCTCTTTATAGGAATGTCTGTATTAGTCCGATATCCACATATCTTCAATTATCCCATCCGCATCACAGCGGATAATGCACTAAGACAATACACTAATGCTACTCGAATGATGCGATATCTGAACCTGACTACGACAGTTATATTGGGTCTAATTGTATTTAATACGTTCCGAGATACTGCCGGTAAAGCAAATGGGCTCGGCGTCTGGTTTATCGTACTTGTAATGGGGTTGACTTTTATTCCCATGACCTGGCATTTAATAAAGGCACTAAATAAAAAATAGAAATTTTCATCTTAGATGAGATAATAAAATACTAACACGCCGTTATCCCCATCATTGAGCTCACATATATTTGCCATCCTTCAAATATTAAGTCCAAATAATTTAACTTAACAGCCTAAAAACAAAGCAAATGGCGGCTGAACAGAATAATAAGGTTGCTGAAATAACACTGGTCTTTTGGCTAATGAAAATTGTGGCCACCACCCTCGGTGAAACACTGGGTGATTTCATCTCAATGACTCTAAACTTAGGTTATACTATTGGCATAGCCATCACCTTTGCTTTTTTCTTCATTATATTACTAACCCAACTTTCATTCAAAAAATATGTGCCTGCAGTCTATTGGTTGGTCATTATTGGCACCACCACACTTGGTACTGAGATCTCAGATTATATTGACAGGACCTTACACCTGGGATATACCTTTGGTAGCCTAAGCTTAGTGGTCTGTCTGGTGTTTACTTTGTTTCTTTGGTTTCGCAAATACAAGAATCTTGAAGTTTTCCCAATTGTGGACAAAACAAAAGAAATTTATTACTGGACTGCCATTTTATTCTCAAATAGTCTGGGGACTGCCTTTGGTGATTTCCTGGGGGAATATTTTGGGTTGAGTTATTTACAAGGTGCTCTGATCACCGGTGGTATAATTATACTGGTGGTGCTCTTGCATTATCTCACGAAAATAAATCACATTCTATTGTTTTGGGTGGCATTTATCTTCACCCGACCTTTTGGAGCTACTTTTGGTGACTTCCTTACAAAACCGCTCGATCAAGGCGGGTTGAATCTCGGCACTTTAAATTCTTCAATTGTGTCAATAGGTATTATGACTATGCTGATTGTTTATGTGGGGAGAAAATATAAATTGAGCAGCGAATAAGACTTTAATAACCGGATTTCAGCATTTTGTTTTGACTCACTCCTCCTGTTCTAATTTATCAAAATAGGCGTTGACTTTTTCCTTCAGGAATCGCTCCTGATCCTCTGCACCACGAAGCATAAAAGGTTTTGTATTTAGCCAATGCGGCCAGCCATCATCATCGATACCCTCGAAGGTATAGTATCCCTCGGGTTCCAACAGCGTACACACAGCGATATGCATCAGGTCCTGCTTCTCTTCCTTTGAATATTTGTGACGCACTTGTCCCAGCTCACGGATACCGATCAGCAAGAGGACGGCATTGAGGTCGGGCAGTGTATCACGCTGCATCAGTTCCTTAACTGTATGGCGTGTTTTCTGCCAATGAAAATCTAATTCCCAGTCTTCCATAGTGTTATGTATTTTCGATTGCGGTATTTATCTGACGTGCTCTATGAGCTGCCGGCAGACTGCTGACCAGGCCGATGCCCAGTACAGTGAGTCCTACCACTACAAAATCAATCAATCGGAGTGACACCGGATATTTATTTACAACGAATCCTTCCGGTATCCGCACCAGCGCGTACTGATCCTGTAGATAATATAAGACCAGCGCGAGTAAAAAGCCACCCAACATACCCAATACTGCCAGCAAAATACCACTCTGCAAGAATATCTGGTATGACTTTCTGTCATTCAGGCCCATTGCTTTTAGAATAGCAATGTCCTGCCTCTTGTCGAGTACAATTATCCACAGCGCACCTACCATATTGAATGCTACCAGCAACAGTGTAAGGCATACGATGGCATAGCTCATCCACTTTTCTATATTCATCAGTTTCATAAATGCCTCATCTTGCTGAAAACGATTACGCACTTCAAATTTATCTCCCACTAGTGTCGCAATAGACTTCTGCACAGGCTGGATTTTATAAGCTGAATCAACTTTTATCTCATAGGCACTCAGTTCATTCTCATGTCCGAATAGTTCGCGCGCAGTGGCCAGATCAGTCAGTGCATATTCCTGATCAAAATCCTGCTGAATAGCAAACACACCTTGAGGCGTCAGGTACTTTACGGTGAATGGCTTATCCATTAAGCCACCTGTCGATTTTTTGGGTACATAGACGCTTATTCTTGACAATTTATCGTCCACATTGATTCCCAGACGCTGAGCCACGCCGGCACCCGGGTAAATATTATTCTCGGCTTCATTATGAATACTATATTCACCTTCAATAATAGAGTTTTTAATGTCAGCGACCCTTACAAAATTTGGATCTACACCCTTGATCTGCGCAAAGGTCTGAGAGGTGTTGTATTCTAGCAGCGCTAGCTCTTCCAGTGTCTCACTCACCACTTTCACGCCTGGAGTCCTGGTCAATTTTGACAGTAAAATGGTATCCTCCGGAAATGTTTTCCCCAGTACAGTCGTGACTTTGAGATCGGGATTGAATTTGTGAAACAACCCTGAAATCAAATCTTCGAACCCATTGAACACTGAGAGCACCAGGATAAGTGCAGCAGTACCCACGGCAATGCCAAACACCGCAATACCGGTGATGATATTGATCACATTGGTTGATTTCTTGCCAAAGATGTAACGACTGGCCAGCCGCGACGAGATATTCATGTATGCTGTTTCTCCGCCGAAAAATACGCAAAGTTTTCCAAGACACGAGGTTAGTCATACTCCCCGGTCCCCTCGGGGTTCTGCTCAGTGCCGGGTCTGTCACCGGATGCTGGGGCACGCAGTCTTACTCCATTATCGGATCTGATCTCTGTGTGGCGGATCTCTCCACCGCTGGTACCCGTCTTCATACTGAAGAAAGTATTGACAAAACACAGCAGCAATATCACCCATCTCAAGGCTCCAAAAATCTTATTTCTGTGTTGCGTCCAACATGCAGCCATTGCGAGCAGCGCAATGAGTATATTTGATATGGCTAATTTCTGAGCCCACTCGGCATGTGTATGGATGTCATTCTTGTCTATACCGGAGATTTTCACAGCCATTTGTGCAGCCTCCTTGCCACTAAGAATCGATACAACTGAGGCGATGCCGGCAAAAATAAATATACCAAAGGCCGCTTTCTGCACCGCTGCGGATTTAAAAATCCATCCGACTACCAGCAATATCAGGCCCACCAGCGGGAGAATGATGGGAAAATGATTTACAATTAAATGAAAATGTACTGCATTCATAGTTAATTCTTGATAGAGTTGACAAATTAGGTTCTAAATCTGATTTTTCAAACACTCTGGCTTGTTTATTGGAACAAATGAGCCGAATACACCTCCATCCACCTATAAAAAACTCAATTACACGACTATTCAATCAATGGGCATCAATTCTATAATTAAGTAGGTAGAAAAGGATCTAAAGCGCACTTTGTGTCATATGATGGGTAGTTTTCTTGTAAGGTGTTACACTCCATAATTTTTAGTGATTAATATATCGTTTTAAAAAAATGATATTATCACTGAAGGCATTATAGGAAACCAGTCGAAGTATGAGCAGGCTCTTAAATGACCACTACATATGCTATGGTATGAGCCTGAAGGGCTCAAATATGAATAGCACTGTAAAATGATGAACTTGCAATGACAACTGCCGACACTACACCACTCAAACTCAGCAACATGACAATTGTCATATCCTCATTTTCAACTCAATGGCTAAAATATTGTTCTCTAAAAAAATAAAATACTATGTCATTAAGATTAGGAGATGTGGCGCCGGATTTTACCGCAGATACCACGCAGGGGCCGATAGAATTTCACAAGTGGCTGGGTGATTCATGGGGACTTTTATTTTCGCACCCTGCAGATTTTACACCTGTATGTACTACTGAGCTAGGGAAGACAGCACTTCTATCGGGCGAATTTCAAAAACGAAATACTAAGCCTATTGCAGTCTCTGTCGATGATCTGGCCTCACACAATAAGTGGGTACCGGATATCGAAGAAGTCAATCAAACTAATGTGAATTTTCCCATTATAGCAGATGAAGGCCACAAAGTAGCCGAACTGTATGATATGATTCATCCCAATGCAAGCCAAAGAGCAACAGTGCGATCAGTATTTATCATCGGCCCGGATAAGAAAATCAAACTTACACTGACTTATCCTGCTTCTACCGGGAGAAACTTTCTGGAAATCCTTCGCGTCCTGGACTCACTTCAAGTATGTTCCGAATATCAGGTGGCCACACCGGCTGACTGGAAGCAGGGAGATGACGTAATCGTGTCTATGGATATACCGACTGAAGATATTGAAAAGAAATACGGTAGTGCACCAAGTATAAAAAAACCGTATTTGCGCTATGTGCCGGACCCGACGAAGTAAGTTATTACACTCTTTATAGGAAAGAATAAGAGGCCCGATTTACTTTAATTGGGCCTTTTTTTAGCTATGGCAAGCCTATATTGTTTGCATACAATAAATAATTCTCTTTGCACTACCCAGTCCGCTTTGGCTATAGTTCTATAAAAATAAAAACCCGGCTTTTGAGGAACCCGGGTTTTTTCAACGTACATGAGAAGTGATTTTGATAGTTTTCGGTGGTGATTTAATCTGAGGTGTACCGTATTTTTTAACTTCTTCGTATTGATAAATCAAAGATGCAGGCGTTTTACATATGATTTTTAGCTAAAACAGGCAAAACACATATTTTTTTATACCATATGGAGAAAATCGCATTGAATAAGCGGTTTCACTATACCTTTAGCGGAAGAAGACATTGATATGAAATATATAAGTTTGCTGTGTCTATTCATGCTCTCCGGCTGGAGACTTTACGCTCAGGTAATACCACTCTCCCCATTAGAGCCGGCTACCTCAGCCCTTCAACATATGCAGATGTCCGTAGATAGTGGCAATGAAATGCACAGTAGTCATCAGTATTATACCAGAGAAAATATACTTCAGTTTTTATCTCGGCATCCTAAGGTCTTAAAAACACAAAACCGCTACGATGTGCAATACCTTCTGGACGAACTGGATGAGAGTGACGGTCTTTTGGACAAATACAATTTCAATTCAGCCGAAGTGCCAGATACTATTTTTGAAGATTCTACGCATCATTTCTATTCACTGAGCACTCCGGTGATATCCACACCTTCCTTCACTAAAAATAAAAAGCCACTTTTCGGGTTTCTGTATAAGACGCCCGGCAGCATGCTCTCTATTGATGTGCCTGACTTCTATCTGCGGCTGGATCCTGTAATTCACTTCCGCTACGGTAAGTCAGCGGGTGAAGTAGATCAAAATGTATTTAGCAATATTCGCGGATTTGAAATGCGTGGTGGAATATCTGACAGAGTATTCTTCTCGGGCTCACTGCACGAATCTCAAGAAGGCTATCCGGCCTATGTCAATAATTACATCTCAGCACACAAAGCAGTACCTGGTGCCGGATTTTATAAACCTTATAGCAGCAGTGTGATTAATCTCCAAGGATATGATTTTCTGAATGCACACGGCCTCATCGGTTTTCATATCCTCAAGCCCATCACGCTGCAATTTGGTCATGGACGTAATTTTATTGGTGACGGAATTCGATCTCTGTTCCTGTCAGATTTTGGTGCAAATTATCTTTACCTAAAACTAAATACTAAGCTGTGGATTTTTGACTATCAGAATTTATGGTGTCAGCTCCAATATTCCGGGCGCATAGATAATGACCACGAAATCCCAAAGAAATACATGGCTGCACATCACCTCAGCCTCAACATCTTTAAATGGCTCAATGTGGGCCTGTTTGAATCTATTGTCTTCAGCCGGACTAATCATTTTGAGTTTCAATATCTAAATCCCATCATTTTCTATCGGGCTATCGAACAGCTGGTAGGCAGTCCTGACAATGCCAATGTGGGAATCGACTTTAAAGTAAGAGCCGGATCATCAGTACAGTTATATGGCCAGTGGCTTATCGATGAACTGATCATCAATAACCTCATCAAAAACAACGGTTGGTGGGGGAATAAAAATGGACTACAACTGGGCCTGAAATATATCAATGTTGGTGGCATCGACCACCTGGATTTACAACTAGAGCTCAATCGCGTGCGTCCTTATACCTATACACACACTGATCTCAATGCAAATTATACGCACTATAATCAGCCACTCGCTCATCCACTGGAGGCCAATTTTACAGAACTCCTGGCAAGGGTCCGATGGATGCCAATCAATAATTTGTTTGTCGAGCCCCGACTAATGTATGCACTAAAGGGCGAAGATGATCCTGCGCTGGAAAGTACCTATGGTGGAAATATTTTTATTCCCAATACTCGGCGTATTCAGGATTTTGACAACACTATGTTGCAGGGAATTAAAAGCACACGTATCATCGCCGGTCTTGATATCTCTTATATGTGGTATCACAATATGTTTGTCGATTTATCATTTAGTCAGCGTCGTTTTACAGCTGAGGGCGTAGAGATCCCTTCTTTGAAAGAAAATATTTTTACTTTAGGGTTGCGTATTAATGCAGCCCGTAGAACACTTGATTTTTAATCCACGATTATGGCGTCATTATATTTCGATAGTCAAGTTTATGAGGATGTTGACTTTAAAATTATTCCTCCGGAAAAGGGTGATTATGAAAATTGTTCTTTTGAAAACAGTGATCTGTCCTCAGTCGATTTATCAGAGATAAGATTTATTGATTGTACTTTTCTCAATTGTAATCTTAGCCTGACACCGATGCGCCATACCGCTTGGCGGGGAACGAAATTTATCGGGTGCAAAATGTTGGGGCTACATTTTGATGATTGCAATTCTTTGGGATTGAAGGTTTTTTTTAAAAATTGTATTTTAAATCATTCTTCATTTTACCGGGTAAAAATTCCAAAGACGATTTTTTCTGAATGTCAATTACATGAAATTGATTTTACAGAGAGTAACTTAAGTGGTGCTCAATTTAATCATTGTGATCTGTTAAATTCGGTTTTTGAAAATTCTAATCTCGAAAATGCTGATTTCACCTCATCTTATAATTTCACCATCGACCCGGAAAATAATCAGATAAAAAATGCGGCCTTTTCTGCCGGTAGCCTTGCAGGATTACTGCACAAATATAAAATCCGAATCGAAGGAGGGCTTTAGAGATTAATGATTAATGATAAATTATAAATGATGAATTATGAATGATGAATTATTAAACCCAAAGCTAACATCCCAAAGACCAAAGACTAAAAGCGCAGCGACCTAAAGCGCAGCGACCCAAAGCGTAGCGACCTAAAGACTGCTCAATATTCCTTCTTTCTTTCCCAGTAATTCTGCCCGTCAATATCTTCAATGATATTCAGATAATTCTGGTAGCGATATGGGCTGATTTCTTCATTTTCGAGTGCCTTTATTACTGCGCATCCCGGCTCAACAGTATGCGTGCAAGCACCGCCAAACCTGCACTCAGCGGACAATAAAAAAAATTCTCTAAAATTGTGAGCTACATCCATTTTACTCAAATTGTTGTAGCTAAGTAATTTAATACCCGGAGTATCTATGATATGAGTTCCTTTGGTGACGTCAAACATCTCTGCAAAAGTGGTGGTATGCATCCCCTTGCCTGTCTGTTTAGATAGTAGTCCCGTCTTAAGGTCGAGACCGGGGAAAAGTGCTGAGACCAAAGTTGATTTCCCTACACCTGATTGTCCGCCGATGAGTGTCATCTTACCCCAAAGTGCCTGCCTGAGCGCTTCGAGTCCTGTACCATCGAATGCAGATACTGTAAATGTCCGGTAGCCGATCTGTTCGTATAGCGCACTGAAATAAGCCAGTTCTTCTCGTGCTTTCTCGTCATACAGGTCGAACTTATTAAATATAATGAGTGCCGGTATATCATGCGGTTCTGTCATCAGTAGATATCGGTCTATAAATCCCGGCTTCAGAGTGGGTTTTACCAATGTGACGATGACGGCGGCCTGATCTATATTGGCGGCAATGAGATGCATCTGATGCTTCTGACGTGGGCTCTGCCGAACTATATAATTCGTCCTGGGCAAGATATCGCTGATTATTCCCTGCCCCGTATGGGAAGCCTCTGTCTCGAAGAGTACTCGATCACCGATAGCGACCGGGTTAGTCAGCTCCAGTCCCTTCAGCCTGATCTTTCCTGCCAGGCGGCAGTGGAAAGATTGTCCGTCTGAAGTTTTGACCTCGTACCAGCTTCCTGTGGATTTATGAATGACTCCTTCCAAGAATTAAATAGTCACTTGTTTCATTTTGTGCAGCGATGTGGAGATATCATACACCAGTTCCGGATTAGACTCGATGGCATTGCCTACTACTATGATATCTGCTCCCGCTTTCGCCAGTCTGACTGCTGTTGCCGGGTCTCTAATGCCACCTCCTGCTATGAGTGGAACAGAAGTGGCTTCAGCGACTGATCGAATCATTTCATCTGATACAGGCACTTTCGCTCCACTTCCTGCATCCATATACAGTAACCGCATACCGAGCATCTCACCCGCCATAGCCGTACACAGCGCAATGTCTGTCTTATTGGCCGGTATGGGTTGTGTATTACTGATGTAACTAACAGTTGTTTGTACTCCACCGTCGATGAGCATATAGCCGGTGGATAATATCTCCAGAGAACTTTGCTTAAGGAAGGGTGCTGCAAGAACTTGATTGCCTATGAGCAGGTCGGGATTACGACCGGAGATCAATGACAAGAACAGAATTCCATCTGCTCTGTGACTGAGCTGATATGTATTGCCCGGAAAGAGGATGACGGGAATATCACAAGCTTCCTTGATGGCGCGAATGCACCTGTCCAGCATATCATTGACTATGAGGCTGCCACCTATAAAAAAGAAATCTACTTGGGCTTCAATAGCTGTCTGAATCACCCGATTGAAGCCGGTCAATTTCATTTTGTCCGGATCGATCAGTACGGCAAACAGTTTATGTCCTTGCCGTTTGGCCTGCACCAATTGGTCATATATGGTCAACTGAATCAATGAATGGTTATTAATTATGACCAAAAATAACAATTTTACGCTGCGGCATAAGTATTAGATTTGCCGACAGTGTTAATTTTAAGTAAAGTATCCAATGCTGCTTATCGAATCCACAAAGAACGAGCGCTTTAAAGAGCTGCTCCGTCTCGCCACAAACAATCAGGCCAGACGCTCCTCCGGACAGTTTTTGACTGAAGGGCTGAAAGAAAATTTATTTGCCCTCGAGGCGGCGTGTAATCCGCATCATATCTATATTTCTTCAAACCAAAGGCCTGAGCAGTTACCAGATATAATTCGCTCACTGCCCATGACTATGATTCGTGGAGAGCTCTTCGATAAATTAGTGTACCGGCCACAAAGTAATATCCTGGGCTTATATTTTACTCCGGATCATACATTGGAGACATTATCTCTCCTAGACCGTCCACTCGTCCTCATACTCGAGGCGGTCGAAAAGCCCGGAAATCTGGGCGCTGTGTTGCGCACTGCAGACGCAGTAGGTGCTGATGCAGTAATACTTTGTGATCCGTTAGTGGACTTTTACAATCCCAACGTGATCCGGAGTTCCGTAGGAACTGTATTTACCGTTCCGCTGGCTGCTGCCAAAAGTGAAGAAGTCCTGAAATGGTGTCAGACCCATAAGTTGGCAGTATATGCGGCTGCACTCCAAAATGCCATCACTTACACACAAGCAGATATGAATCGAGGGATTGCTATCCTCTTCGGAACAGAAGCACATGGCCTATCAGACTTTTGGATACAAAATTCAGAAAAAATCATCCGTATTCCAATGCTGGGCCAGAATGATTCGCTCAATGTGTCTAATAGTGTGGCCGTAATAGCTTACGAAGCACTGAGACAGCGGAAAATTCATTGAGATAGAATGATTTAACAATATCCGCTCGCCATATTAAAATGAATCATTCCGATTTAATTAAAAATATACTTTTAATTAAAAACCAAATAAAGAATAAAATAGCTTTCACATAATTGCGGCGACTAATACAATATTGAAATATTTGGATTTGATTAAGAAATGTACAATTCTCTTTTAAGATAAGTTATGCGGGTTGATTTGCACTCAGTCCATTGGTTACTGCCCAAAACAATAAAATTAATAGCATAAACATAATGCAGAGAATAGCAATAACTAGGATAGCCAATATCCACTTATTCTTTGGATCAGGTATGTGTATATCTTTCACTTTTTTGACAACTTTGTAACATTCCCTTGATATAAGGATGGTCAAAGTTATAGGATCAAATGCGGAAATACACCTAACTTTTGTTATACACTAACAAAAGATATTTTTAACCTCATTTCTATTAATAAATAATGCAATCAAAATTATGAGGTGATTGATGTTCGAGCGCCAGATGCTAAAAGCTAAGATGCCAAAACTCCATGCTAAAGACCAAAGACTATAAAAAGTGAAATGTGGAAGGTAGATTGTTACTAATTACCTAAAGTGCTAATGCGCCAATTAGCTAACATGCTAATGCACCAATGCGCTAATGTGCCAACATGCTAATGCACCAATGCGCTAATGTGCCAATGCACTAAAGTGCTAAATACTAAAGATCAATTTACTTATCAGTAAGTGCAAAATTGAAGGGAAGTACATACTGCACTCTGACAGTCTGACCGTCTTGCTTGCCGGGGGTCCACTTAGGCATCGCACTGACGACTCGAATAGCCTCTTCGGAAGCACCATGTCCTACAGCATCTCTAAGTGTACGGACATCAGAAATAGACCCGTCTTTCTCTACTACAAACTGAACATATACCTTTCCTTCTGCGCTATTGGCTTTTGCCTCAGCGGGGTATTGAAGGTTTTTTGTAATAAATTCGTGCATAGCTACATCACCTCCCATATACTGAGGATTTTGCTCTACTACCTTCCAAATCTTATCCTGCTGAGCATTGTGCTTGGCCAATTCAGCTTCTTTATCATACGGTACAAAATCTACATTATTGCGCACATTTTGCTTATCCGCAGGCGCCACCACTTTTAGAGGAGTGGGAGAAGCCTTTTCTACGGGTTGAATCTTTTTATCCTGAGCAGAAAGCGTCAAGCTTGCAATACAAGAAATTAATAACATTAATAATAGTCCCTTTTTCATAATAATAATTTTTGATATATAACGTAAAGTTAAGCTATTCCGAACTTAAAAACAAGAGGCTCATCAAACTTTCTATCAAAACCTGCTAATATCAACCTGATATTTAAAATTATATGCAGATAGATGCAATTCCTTTCTTTGCTATCTGCTGCTTACCTTTACTTTTACTTTTTAAAATTAAATCAATATGGAATACCAATATATCAATTTTGAAAAACAAGATTCAGTAGCTCGGATTATCTTCAATCGTCCGGAGGTCTATCATTCGGTCAATCGCGGAATGGCGCTGGAAATTCAGGCTGCCCTCAGTGAGTGTGCCGCAGATGATGTGGTGCGTTGTGTAGTCATCCGGGGTACCGGAAAAGCATTCTGCGCCGGGCAGGATCTGAAAGAAGTTATTGACCCGAATGGACCTGAGCTAAAG
Organism: Saprospiraceae bacterium; assembly: GCA_035426385.1. GTDB lineage: Bacteria > Bacteroidota > Bacteroidia > Chitinophagales > Saprospiraceae > Parvibacillus. Next base: position 51,214 of record DAOLZQ010000009.1, on the reverse strand, counting down.
CATATAGTACGTGATCACTACAATCCGATCATCCTTCAGGTGCGTAATCTTGAGAAGCCGGTCATCTGTGCAGTCAATGGTGTAGCAGCAGGTGCAGGTGCCAATCTCGCTCTGTGTGGTGATATCGTAGTCGCCTCATCTACTGCCTCCTTTGTACAGGCTTTCAGTAAGATTGGTCTGATTCCGGATAGTGGGGGTACTTATTTTTTGCCTCGCCTGATCGGGTGGCAACGAGCCGCCGCTATCATGATGCGTGCAGATAAGATCACCTCTGCAGAAGCTGAAAAGATGGGTATGATCTATAAAACATATGAAGCAGACCTATTTGATGCCGAAGTAGAAAAACTAGCGGCCGAGTTTGCTCGGATGGCCACCACGGGCCTTGCACTGACCAAAAAAGCACTTAATGCTTCTGCGCAAAATACGCTGGAGCAACAACTAGCACTCGAAGAGCAACTCCAGACCATAGCAGGTCAGACAGAGGATTTTCGTGAAGGTGTCGCCGCTTTTCTGGAAAAGAGAGCTCCTAAATTTGCCGGCAAATGAAGATAGATACAGTCGCAATTATCGGCTCCGGCGCTATGGGTTCAGGCATCGCTCAAGTATGTGCCATGGCGGGATTTACTACCCTTCTTTTCGATAAGAATGCTGCAGCCGTCGAACGATCCAGAAAAAGTCTGAATGACATCTTCTCCATGTTGGAGTCAAAAAATAAAATCACTGCTACAGAGCGCTCCAATTATTTGGACAAGCTGAGTTGGAATGAATCGCTCTCCGCTATCTCAGGAGTGCAACTGGTCATCGAAGCCATAGTCGAGAATGCGGAGATTAAGCGGGAGATATTCAGTGAGATCGAGGCCATCGTAGATGCGACTTGTATCATCTGCAGCAATACGAGTTCACTAAGCATCACCGGCCTCGCAGCTACCTGCACTGAACCGGGTCGATTCGCCGGGTTACATTTTTTCAACCCCGCCCCTTTGATGAAGCTGGTTGAAATCATTCCAGCACTCCAGACAGATCCTGCTGTGATAGAGACATTGAAAGTCTTTGTGCAGCAACTCGGCAAGACAGGCGTGATAGCCAGAGATAGCCCGGGATTTATAGTAAACCGATTGGCTCGATCCTATTATTCAGAGTCACTGCGTATTTATGAAGAGCACCAGGCTACTACTGAGCAGATCGATCAAATCATGAAGGATAAGGGAGGCTTTAAGATGGGCCCATTTGAGCTGATGGACCTCATCGGCCATGACATCAACTTTTCAGTGACCAATTCAGTGTTTACGTCTTTCTTTTTTGACCCAAGGTATAAACCCTCTCACTCACAGAAGCAACTGGTTGAAGCCGGCTGGCTAGGTCGAAAGGCAGGTCGTGGATTTTATCGTTATCCCCGTCCGGCAGATGCTGGCCCCGTTGAATACAATCAGGAACTTGGCGAGCAGGTATTCGATCGCATTATCTCTATGCTGGTCAACGAAGCCGTCGATGCGGTATATCTCGGTGTATGTAGCGAATCAGATGCAGATCTTGCCATGCAACTGGGTGCTAATTATCCCAAGGGACTTATTGCCTGGGGAAGAGAGATCGGGTTTGCCCGCATCCAGGCAAACATACTCCGCCTGAGAGAGGCGTATCACGAAGATCGCTATCGACCCAGTAAGGGTCTGGAGGAACTTAATGATAAGTTGTAATTGAAGTTTATATTAGGTTTTAAACTCTTCTCCTTGAAGAGATTTCGCGCAAAGGTGTTTTATAGTGCACTTATGATTGTAAAAAATTAAATGAGAACAGGGAAATAGCTATAAGCTATAAGCAGTAAATAAAAATTGCGACAATTATCTCTTGACAGGTAAATGAAAGATTGCTGATAATCACCTATTACACCAACGTACCTATGCGCCAATATGCTAATCTGCCAACGTCCTAATGCGCTAAAATGCTAATCTACCTTTTATTCTGAAAAATAAAACCAAGAGAAAAAGTGGTTGGGCGATAATCAAGATCAGTTGACGATAGATTGGCTGAGTGCCCTGGATCGAGATTATTATAAATGGGGGTTAAATCCAACGTACCGAAAGGATAATAAAAAGAGCCCCGAATAGATACATTGACGTGATCCTGCTCCGACAGAATTACGTCAATCCAGGGTTTGATTCCCCAGATCTGGCTTTTCACCAGTTCATTCTTATTCTTAGAGTCTGAAGAAATGAATTGAGTGGAGGAAAACCAACTGTAATTGACGACCGCTCCAAGACTAAGTTTGCTGCCAAGGAATCCACTTAGGCCTGCACCCGCGCTGCTGCGGGATAGATTGAAGATGTTTTTGTATGTATTGCCCTCTGCGTCCTTAAGTCGCTTAGCATTGGTAGAACCAAAGAGTCCTTCATACTCCAGATGGAACTTTACAATGGTACTATTTGTGCTGAGTCCTGCCAGGATACCCGGGATAACTGTCATTCTCTTCATTTTTTTAGCTTCAGCAGGAAGGCCATTGTTATAGCCGTCTATGATGTCACGCACCGGGCTGGAAGGCATATACGCGACCAGAAGGCCTACATCAACATTGATCTGAGCTAAACCAAAACTGTGTACCCCTAAAATCAACAAAACAATAAATTGATATTTTAATACTTTTACCATCACTTGCTTATGAGCAGTAAAATTAAATAAATATCACATTCAGTTTAAAAAGTCGCCAATGAGTAAGAAAAAGCCCCTTCCACCAAAGAATAGACCGACACTTGCTACCTCTTCACCAGCTGCGAAATTCGCCGCTGCCAAAGCCGCCATTACACCAATAGAACCCGCCTGGGAAGCACTAGCCGGCACTAGAAAGTATGGCTTTATACTGGCGCTGGTATTACTTGCTCTCGGTGCTGCTCTATATGCCCGTACCTATGGCTACGAGTACACACTGGATGATATGCTGGTGTATTCCGAAAACCGGTTTGTGCAGAGTGGGGTATCTGGCATCAATGATATTATGACGAAAGAGACTTTCACCGGGTACTTTAAGGACCAACAAAATCTATTGTCCGGTGCACGATACAGACCGCTTTCGCTGGTTACTTTTGCCATTGAAAAATCGCTCTGGGATGGTGGCCCAGCACGAGCGCACACCATCAACTGGCTGCTATACGTGCTCTGTTCCTTCTTTGTCTATCTGCTGGCTATGAAAATGCTGCGACGATTTGTAGGAAGGGAATACCTCTTGCTCACTGCCGCATTTGCTGCGGTGTTCTTTCTCTTACATCCGCTCCACGTGGAGGTAGTGGCCAATATCAAAGGCCGGGACGAAGTACTCTGTCTCTTACTGGCATTGGCCGGGAGTTGGAGCATTTTCCACTGGTATGACACCAAGAAATCATCCTTTTTCATAACCGGCCTTATCTCTATTATGCTGTCACTATTGTCTAAGGAAAGCAGTATTATTCTTCCGGCGGCACTGCCTGTAGCGCTGTGGATCTGTCGAAAGGGTATCTCAAGTAAGGAATTGGTTAAGGTCACTTTTAGTGTGTTGGCCGTATCCGTCTTGTATATGCTCATCCGATATAATGCGGTGGGTTTCTTCTTCAGCAGCGGAACCGGTACGGAAGACCGGATACTGATGAACAACCCCTATCTGGATGTCTCATTTGGACAAAAACTGGCCAATGTGTTCTATGTCGCACTGCTGTACACCAAACTATTGCTCTTCCCTTCTCCACTCACACACGACTACTATCCCTGGCATATACCGCTTCAGAGCTGGGCTTCACCCGGTGCCCTAGCGGGAGCTACCTTCTCTATAGTCAGTATTTACTTTGCCTTTAAGACCTGGCGACAGAGACAATTTAGCGCCATTCCGCTGATATGGACGATTATGTCGTTCTTACTTATCAGCAATTTATTCATCAATGTAGGTACCACGATGAATGAACGCTTCATGTATTTCGCCAGTTATGGGTTTGTAGTTGGGATCGCCTATTGGCTGCAAAGAGGTTATACTACATCCAGATTTAAATGGCTTTCTGTAGCACTTATGGGTTACTTTTTAATCTTTGGATTCATAAAAAGCTATACCCGCATACCCGACTGGAAAAACAATTTTGTGCTAAATGAGAGCGGAGTGAAAGTGTCCCCCAATAGTGCGCGCGCCAATCTTTTCATGGGTGTATCCTATTTTCAAAAAGCACAGAAAGAAACCGACTCGCCCAAGAAATTGGCGATGATGAAAAAAGCAGACAGCCTCTTTCACCGGGCAGCAGAAATAGTGCCAGATTACTCTTACGCACAGAGCATGATGACCGGCACTGCAGCTGAATTATATCAACTCGATGGTAATCTTAATAAATTATTAGCTTCATTTAAAATTAGCTTACTGGATCAACCGGATCTTACTTATGCACGCCAATATATCAAGTACCTGGCAGGTAGAGGAATGACGGATCAACTGGCTCCTTTTTTGGCAGATCTGATCAAATCACTGTATGAAAATGGCAAACCGGATAAAGCGCGTGAAATGTTTAATTTTGCCAATACGACGATTCCAAATAACCCTGAAATAATGGCAGCCGGAGCGAAATATAAATAGACACCCATCACATGAGCGAGCAGGAAAAATATTATGGCATTGCGCTGAATATGATCCCCAGGATCGGCAGTATTTCAGCAAAAACACTATTGAGTTATTGCGGAAGCTTTGAAAATATCTTCAAGGCTCAAAGAAAAGCTTTGGAAAAAATTCCAGGCATCGGAGATACGGTCGTGGATGCAATTATTTCATTTGACGATTATGATGCCGTCGAGAAGGAAATAAAATACATCGAGAAAAATAATATTGAACTTCAATTTTACATTTCGCCCAATTTTCCAGCCCGTTTTCTACAGTTTCCGGATAGTCCATTCATTTTATATAAAAAAGGAATGGCCAATCTAAATCACATTCGCACACTGGGTATAGTCGGTACGCGCAAGCCCACTCCATATGGTATCGAATGGACGCGTGACCTGGTAGAATCACTACAGCAGGATGATATAAGCATTATCAGTGGATATGCCTACGGTATCGATATTGCTGCGCATAAGGCGGCTTACAAATCCGGTATTCCCACTATCTGTGTGCTTGCCGGAGGTCTGGAGATGATCTACCCTTCGGAACATCTGAAGTTTGTGGAAGACATCTGTGAGACAGGTGCCTTCATCAGCGAACATTTCTCTGCCATGATCCCGGATAAAAAGCGATTTCCCATGCGCAATCGGCTTATAGCCGGCCTGTCCGACGGTGTAGTAGTCGTAGAGTCTGCGAGCAAAGGCGGCAGTATGATCACTGCAGATATCGCCTTCGGCTATAATAAGTCAGTCATGGCGGTACCCGGAAGTCCTAATGCCACTTACTCCAGAGGTTGTAATGCACTCATCAAGAGTAGTAAGGCAGCCCTGGTAGAGACTCGTGAGGACATACTGGAGTATATGAACTGGGATGTGAAGCGCTCTCAGATGCAGCAGCAGACAGCCCTATTCCGAGATCTGACGCCAAAAGAAACAGAAATGATCGATATGCTGCGGCAGCGAAAAGATATGGGCGTAGATGAACTGCGTCTCAAGCTACAGATGAAAAGCAATGAATTTGCAAGCCTACTGATCACGCTCGACCTAGACGGATACATCTGCCAGTTACCCGGCAATAGAATTATGTTGCTGTAAAAATATTAGAGTTAATTATTCAATCAAGAGGGAAGGTTATAGTTTTTTAAGCTGCGAGTATGCCTCGCAGCCCTTTCTTACCAGCGGGCTTCATTCAGGCAATCCAAATTATTTCCATAATTTTAACTTGTTATTTATGTAATCTTCACCGCACCTCAATGGCAAAAATATTCTGCACATTCATAGGAATCAATAATTATCCGGTCAAGCCACTGTCCGGGTGCGTACTAGATGTATTGATGATGGATCACTTGGAGTTACAATTTATAAGCAATTCCAAGTCCTCTTTTAGTGGGTATATTCAGTTGGGTGCTGTGATGTTAAATACCGCTTATATGAATGTCAGAGATATTCTGGTGCAAAGGAAATCATAAATTCAGACTCCTCAATGATATCCTTTGTTTTATGCAGCTATCTGTTCTCAGCTTTTGCCGCTCCTACGGCACTAACGCAGTAGGTAGTTTTTAAATGTAACTGGTGACCTGTGACAAAGACTTTAAACAATTTGCCACGCAAAGAATTCGGCGTGGGGACATCTACAAAGAAGCGCCCTAAAGACTATTCTCCCGCCTCGACACGCACCCGACTTTCCTTCTTAACTTCTCGGGCGAAAGCAACGAATCTATCGAGATCGGCTAGATTGGTACCAAGTCCGACAGACAACCTAAGAGCGCCGCGCATCTTGCCCAGGAAATCCATTATATCCCGGTAGCTGGCATTCCTTCGGCTGGAGAAATAATCATTCATTTCATTATTGGTAATGCAATTATTGATCTCATCAATACCGGGATTACAAAAGCAACCGGTGCGCAGAGAAATTAACTGCTCATTGGCGCGCGATTCTATCAAAGTATAAGGAATCATTTTACCCTCAGCGTCAAAAAAATTGAGAATGATATTTCCACCGTGAGCAGAAAAATCTTCAGTACCAAATATTCTCACTAATGGCAACCCATTTTCGTGTTTCAATTTTAGCAACTCATCATGGAGATACTTTATCAAGTGTTTTACCCGCCGATTGATTCTATCTATACCGATCTCATTAATATAATCCAGTCCCAGTTTGATCGCCGGTATCATCTCATAATTTAACGTACCATCTTCATATCGCTCCGCACCTTCACTCAGTACTTCGATGGGACTGACTACCGAAACATAAGAGACTGTTCCACCTGCAAACCACGGCTTGCGCAATTTATTAAATTTCGTTTTCTTCACCAGCAGACAACCAATGCCGGTAGGATAACCAAACATTTTATAAAAGGATACACAAACATAATCCGGTTTGTATTTTTCCAAATCTAACCTTGAAGTAGGTACAAAGGCAGCAGCATCTAGAAGGACATCCAGACCTTTGGATTGCGCATATTCGATCCAACTCAGGTCATGCTGCATACCGGTTACATTAGACTGTGCCGGAAAGGCAAAAAGATTGTTTGCGCCGGCAGTCACACCATCGATTAGTTCAATGAGATTATTCCTATCCAGTTGTAGATCTTCCACCTGAAGTTTGACATATTGAGTTCGCCCGCCTTTATTTTTACAAAACTCGCGAATACCATTGACTGAATTGTGATTGTCACTGAGCAAGATAAAAGTACTCTCACTGTCAAAGGGATAGCTCTCGCCCAAGATTTTCAGCGCACCTGAAGCATTGGCGGTAAACACACAGTGATAATCCTGTGCATTAAAAAACTCTATGATGGCAGCCTTAGTCTCTTCAATCAGTTCAGTTGACTTGAGTGATGTGGGATTAGTGGAATGTGGATTTCCCAGAATATGCTCTCTCAACATGGTGAAATGCGTATCGAGTAATGAGCGCGGACATAAATTGCCTCCGGTATAGTCCAGATATAGATGGTCTTGCTGATCTAATAATGGGTACTCCCTATCCCGAAGTGCTTCAAAAAATGAATTGTCCTCCCCTATTTGTTCAGTAGCTTTACTTTCTGTAATTGAATAATCCATGTGTCGGTTTTAAAAAAATAAGTGGTCCAAAATTTAAATTAAATAAAAAAATGACTTCGCTTTTCATCAGTTCGAATATACAAAGATTAAACTATAGTTTAAGCGATTTTAATACGTAGTTTATTTACAAACTTGATTTCTCACGCTGTCTAAAAGTTCATCTTTGCAGATTACTAGGGTGTGCGAATCAATTATTATTATTTTCTATCAGAACACATTTGAGTCAACAAAATAATTCTGCCGGTGTGAATAATTGTAAGCCATAGGAAGAAGCTGTCTTTTGCATAAAAGCCTCACTCGGCTCACGGCCAAGAAACAGCACAAAGTCACCACCCCAGGCACCGCAAGATTTTACCATCCCGGGAAATGTCTTAAAGTGCTTGTGTCTGATCGGCTCTCGCTGTATCAACCTACCGATGATGGCTTCATGCTCTCCCAGCGCCTCCACCATCTCCTGAGCATCGGTGCTGACGAGTACTGTATCCGTAATCAAATCGACGCGAGGAATGCTATCTGTGATATCCTCAGCGGAGACCAATTGTTTGAAATGTCGGATGGCCAGATCAGTGTCCGCCTTTGATCCCAACCAGGCGAAGGCAGCGTGCCGCTCGAAGGTCGGATTGGTATTTACGGGCTGATACTTGGGTTGACCCTCTTTCAGGGTATAAATGATGGCCTCATCACTTAGTCCACAGGCGATATCATATCCTGAGCCGCCGAGGATATCTTGTTGTACCACAAAGGGATCTGAACCAAACCATCTGCTGAGTAGCACCACCAGCGAGGAGCTACTGCCCAGTCCCCAGTCACGGGGCCATTCCAGTCGTGTGGTCACCTTATATCCGGGCTGAACGACGTCAAGTCCGCTGAGCGAGGCATTAAAATCCAGCAGGCTCCAAAGTTTAGCTGCTACCCGATCCTGAGATAATTTCAATTTAAAATCGGGTTCAGAGGGTCTAAAGGTATATTCAAACCAACTTTTTCCCTGATAATCTAGACTCACCCATTGCAATTGTCCGGGTATCCCCTGTGTGCCGACATGCAGAAACTGGCGTCGCAGTGTCGGACGAGCTAAGGTCCGTGCGCCCTCAAGTACGAGGTATTCGCCGGTGAGCATGATCTTACCCCGCGCGCTAAAGATAGTGTCGGCCGGTTGTGGTGTCATTGATTAGTCAGCGAAGAAGAACGAAGCTGGTCCAGAAAGCTGACCACCGCCGAATAAGAGACCGTATGTTCTTTAAAATAAACCAACAGTGCCTCATATTCTTCAGACGTGGCCTGTAACTGCCAGGCAATATTTTGCAAATGCATCCGCATATGTCCTTTCTGAATACCGGTGGTAATAAGTGAGCGAAGTGCGGCAAAATTCTGCGCCAAGCCGGTGGCGGCAATGATCATCATCAACTCATCCGAGCCGGGATTGCCCAATAATTCGAGCGAACGCCTGGCGATAGGGTGCAGCTTGGTCAAGCCACCTACTGTACCCACAGAAAGTGGAATTTCCAGACTAAACTTGAATATTCCTTCCTCTAGTGTACATGATGACAATGAGGTGTACTGCCCATTGCGGGCCGCATAGGTATGCCCGCAAGCCTCAATAGCTCTGAAATCATTTCCTGTAGCTAATATGACTGCATCAATACCGTTGAAGATGCCTTTGTTGTGCGTGGTAGCCCGCGCCGGATCGACCTGCGCAATCCGGACTGCCTTATAGAAGCGAAATGCAAACTCTTCGGCGCTCAGTCCATTGATTTCACCCAGTTCCTCTATTGGACAACTGACCTCTGCTTCTACCAGACAGCGAGGTGTATAGTTTGACAAGATAGACATCACCACTTCGAAATAAGCATCTTTGCCAAAGCGCTCAGCCATCCAGTCTTTCAATAATTCTGCACTGCGCTCCAGTACCGAATTGATAAAGTTTGCACCCATCGAATCACAGGTGTCGAAAAGCATATTTAGTTTATAATAATCGGGTTCACGATCGCTCATATCAATGAGTTCTATATCCAGCAGACCACCGCCCCTTTCACTCATTCTTCCTGTCAGATCCTCGCAGCCTTTGCGCAGTAGCTCTGTTAGTTCCTCACTGCCTGATTGAAGTGCTGCAAAATCGCCGCGCCAGAGAAAATACACACTGCCCTCTTTGACCGTATTTATGACACGTGCTTTGAATCCACCTCGCTCAGACCAGAACTTGGCTGAATTTGAGGCGGCAGCCACTACACTACTTTCTTCGATGACCAACGGGACTGCGTATTCGCGGCCGTTGATGACGAAATTGGGCGCGACGCTGTAGGGCAGTATAAAATTCGAAATGGTATTTTCACTCATACCGTCGTAGATCTTTTGCTGATCTTCATGTTGCCAGTAGCTCACCAGCTCCTTCATGACATGCTCCGGATCCTTGAAGAAATTATTGACTATCCACATGAGTTTACCACGCTTGGATAGCTTTGAAAATCCACTGACTTTTTTGCTGCTCTCCGCTCCGTCCATCCTCAGTCCTTGATTTTAAGATAAGCGCGTGCAAAATTGAGCCCTTTGATCTGATTCTGAACAAAGGCTTCAAGTGGCTCGATGCCCTGAATTGCCATCCGCAGCATATTCCCCGCCTGTCCGATGACCGCCGGTGATTTCAATAGCTCCATGCAGTAATATCCATCCAGAAAATCCTTTATACCACCTGAAACTATGAATTGAGTACAATTTTGTTTTTTCTTTTTCTGCAAGTGATGGATGATTTTGGCCATCTCTGCTGCTCTGTGGCCGATGTGTACCAGAGGCTCCATGCCGGCGTGTTGCGACTCCTTGTCCCGCTGCAGTTCGATCGCACCGAAGTTAGTTCCACCCAGCGCGCCAAACTCTATGGCCGCAATGGGCAATTCCAGCAGTGCTTTCAGGCTGCGTGGTCCCATACCTTGTCCTACTTCCTTTACTATAATTGGATATTGAATGTGCTCCAGCAGAGTTGAGATCGTCTTAATGGGTGCTTTCATGATGCGGTCGCCCGCCACCTGCAGCCACTCCTGTACCGGATTGACGTGCACTATAAGGCCATCAGCCTCTGTCATGGCGATCATATCGTCGATCATCTTCCATTTCTTACGGTTCACCAGTTCTTCTACCTGAGCGATACCCAGATTGGCGTAGAGTGGCATTTCATCTCCGATAAACTTTCGCATTGCGAAATCCCCCAAGTGCTCACGGCTATAGAGCAGACTGCGACAGGAGCCCAGCCCCATACCATAGCCATAGCGGCCTGCGATCGTCGCCAGTCGCTGATTGATGAGTGCTGCATTCTCAGTACCACCGGTCATGCTGGACACCCAGAGCGGCGCCGAGAAGGTCTTATTTAGAAATTTAAAGGGTTTCCATTTCTCAGGATGTGCAGCCAGTAATGGCTCATAATCAAACCGATCATCCTGCCAGTGTGAGACACCCGCCGGGCTGAGAGCCAGCTCGATGTGGTCCTTCTTTCTGCTTTCAGGCATCAGGTCGGCTTCCTGAGTAATATTAGCGGATTTTTTCACCAAGGTTGTTATCTGCGGCAAATATAATGATTAGGCGATTGAAATCTATTCTTCAGCTTGTAATACCTGCAAAAGTGATTCCATTTTCAGCAGTGATTCCTCATATTCAGCCTGCGGCTCCGATAGAAAAGTGATGGCACCACCTGCTGCCAGTGAGGCTGTGCGCTGCGCTGTGTCCAGTTGTATGGCTCTGATGATGATGTTAAAATCCCAGTCCCCTCCCGGCCGGATATAACCCACTGTACCACTATATAGTCCGCGAGAAAATGACTCGGTGCGCTCTATCCATTGCATTGCACTCACTTTTGGCGCACCCGTCATAGAGCCGGGTGGAAATAGCGCCTGGAGCACGTCAGTAAAGTTCATTTGGGCCCTCAGCTGCCCGCTTATAGTGCTGATCATCTGATTGACGTGAGTAAAGGCGTAAATGCCGAAGAGCTCTTCTACCTTCACGCTGCCGGGCTGACACACTCTGCTGAGGTCATTGCGGATCAGATCCACGATCATTACATTCTCAGCGCGCTCCTTCTCGCTATCATACAGCAAGCTCTGCTGCTTTTCATTCTCCTGATCATCCTTCAGCCGGCGATTAGTGCCCTTGATGGGCTGACAGATCAATTTATCCTCCCGACGCGCCATAAACCGTTCGGGACTCGCACAGCACAGGTGGGTAGCACCCCATCTGTAGTAAGCGGAGAAAGGGGCACGAGAGGATTTATTTAGCCGGTGAAACAATTCGATGGGTTCGATCTCTACTTGTTCCATCTGAATGAAATGGCAGAAATTAATTTCATAAAAATTTCCCGCTTTTATCTGTTGTTGCAATTCTAGAATGGATTCCAAATATTTTTCTTGTGTGATTTTATTTCTGAGGATGGGCGGGGAGGCATTTGTGCAGGCTAGTATCTTCAGTGAGTGAATAGCCGACAGTAGCTCTGGCTCGGCTCTGTCACTTTTATGAACGATGAGTGAACCCTGTGCGATCTCAATTACAATCCGCGGTACAAAGAATGAGATGAGTGGCGTGCTTATAATTTCCGGCAATTGGGTCTCCACCGGTTCGATGAGGCTTAGAGCCTCATAATTCACGTGCCCAAATACCCAATCTGACTTATACACATCCAGAAACGACTGTAAAGCCGCCATCTCTCCGGCTCCATGTGTCAGGTCAAAGACTGCTTCAGTCCCCATGGCAAGCAGAGTTTCTACTGCACTGTAAGGATCCTGCTCATATTCATTTGAATGCAGGCAGATAACCCGCTCCTCATCACTGGCGAAATGAAGAAATTGTAAGGCAAAATGGTCGATATCCGGTGCAGTCATATAGGACACAAAATAAGCAGGAAATATATTAATTGGAAATAGAAGAGTCCTCTTTGAAAATGCATTTCAAACTATGTTTTACAAACTGTCCTCTAACTGCCTTAAAGTCACAATTTCTAAATATATTCGTTTATCTTTTTAAAATTTAAATCGCACATTATGAAATCATTAATAATTCAACTAATCGGGCTAAGCTCAATTCTAATTTTATTGTCCGGATGTGAGACCGCCAAGGTGTTTCATCACGACAAGCAGGAAGTCAATTTTTTTAACAATAAGGGCGAGATAAATACCAACCTCTCGATCGATATTAACTCTACCGATCTGGGATTCAATCTGGCCGGAGCCTTCGCCGCTACCGAAAACGTCTTTATCATGGGTGGAGCGAGCAATTATTCTTCGAAATATCTACCTGTCTCCAATGTAATTACACCCGATGAAACAGAGGAAAGTTCATTTACACTGAAAGGAAGTAGAGTAAGAGCCGGAGTGGGTTATTACAATAATTTTGGCGGTTCTAGAACCGGCTATTTTGAATTCTCGGGAGACTTGGGGCTAAGTTGGAATGAATTCAACAGCACCACCCCTGATCTCATCGTAGGTCGGAGTAAGTGGAATTACACACCTGTCAATCTGGGAATAAACTTCGCAATTGGTAAAAACTCACCTTCAGTGGGTATCGCCTTTGGCTTACGTGTAGAGCAGATCTGGTATGGTGGTCCGGTTCCGTATGAAATCAATTCCGGCTGGCAAAATGTATCCGTCAATAGCTATATAGAACAAATCCTGGTTATCACACCTTCGTTCAATCTGCGCGCCGGCAGTGGCAAGGTGAAGGGATTGTTTCAGTTTGGGTTCGGTGTCTCTCCTTTTGTAGAAGATCCCATCTTTGTAGATGAACCAACCATAAAGCTTAGCTTCGGAGTAAACTATGTGCTCAACCGCGCCGTACCTAAGAAATCCAAAGTGATTGAAATAGAGCTGTAAATAAAAAGTCCTGGTATAAATTCTCTCTTTTGCCATCTTTAAATTCCTAACTACTTGGCCTGAACTATCAGAGCAGAAGTGAGATCTTTTTGCGATTTTTGCACCTACTTTTAAGAATTCAAATTATCTATGAAACTAATTGATGGCCGCTATGAGATAAGCGGCATTGCACTGCTTGATCTGACTAGTCATTACGATACACCATTGTATGTATATGATGGTGACCGCATCCTGGCCCAATACAAAAGATTGCAAAATGCCTTTCCCGGCTGTGCTGTAAAGATCAAATACGCCTGCAAGGCGCTGAATAACATCAATATCCTTCGACTCCTGCACAATGCCGGCTGTGGTATAGATGCCGTATCCATCCAGGAGGTCTGGCTGGCGCTGAAGGCGGGTTTTGATCCGGCTGAAATCCTCTATACACCCAACTGTGTGTCTATGCAGGAGATCAGAATGGCGATAGAGGTAGGTGCAATGATCAACATTGATAATCTGTCCATACTGGAGCAGTTTGGCAATGAATACGGTAGTACAGTGCCCGTCTGCATCCGGCTCAATCCCCACATCATGGCGGGTGGCAATACCAAAATCTCGACGGGGCATATTGATTCCAAGTTTGGCATCTCTGTGTATCAGATGCGACATCTACAGCGTATCATAAAGACTTATTCCATTCACGTCACCGGACTACACATGCATACCGGCTCCGATATACTGGATTCCGGAGTCTTCCTACAAGGGGCTGAGCTGCTGTTTGAGCTGGCAGTCGACTTTCCGGAGCTACAGTTTATCGATTTCGGCAGTGGCTTTAAGGTACCATATAAAGCAGATGACATAGCTACCGATATCGAAGAGCTGGGCGAGACGCTCTCTGCACGATTTTTAGAGTTTTGTGAATCTTATGGACGACCGCTCGAACTCTGGTTTGAGCCCGGCAAGTTCCTTGTGAGCGAAGCCGGATATTTCCTGGCCAAGACCAATGTCATCAAGCAGACCACAGCCACTGTGTTTGCAGGTGTCGATTCAGGACAAAATCACCTCATCCGGCCCATGTTTTACGATGCCTATCATCACATAGTAAACATCTCAAATCCCACAGGGACTGAGCGCATCTATACGGTGGTGGGCTATATCTGTGAGACCGACACTTTCGGTTGGGATAGAAAGCTGCACGAAGTGCGCGAAGGCGATATCCTCTGCTTTCTCAATGCCGGCGCGTATGGATTTACGATGTCATCAAACTACAATGCCCGCTTCCGACCCGCGGAAGTACTCGTCTATCAGGGCGAATCCACCCTCATCCGGAAGCGCGAGACGATGGAAGACCTGCTGATGGATCAGATCAGGTATGAAAAGTTGTTTGAGTAAGATGATAATCAAAAGATAGTAATTGATAATCTGGTATGTATATCTTCAACTTCAATATTATTTCTAATCGTTCCTTTGGATTTTTTTAATTGAAAACTTGAATGATTAGTGAAACACGGTAATAATCATTTTAGAATATTGCCAAAACGAATAGATATACAACACATTTGGATGACTTTCATGGCTCGATTTTTCTTTTAGCTATTAACTAAAAACCAAACGTGTAGAAAATAAATACATCCATAAAAATATATTTATTACAAATTAAGCTACTGTAATGAATAAATTACAAAACAAATATCGCATCACATCTCCACGTTTACAATCGTGGGACTATGGTCGCAATGGCTCGTATTATATTACCTAAATTGATAAGCCGACAAATAGACGTGTAATTGCCAATTATCATTTGCCCTAAAGAGCAGGAGACAACGAAATCATACAATCCAAATATCCATCACCGCAAGTTAATACGAGTGAAAGGATATGATTATTCGCAATTAGGATTGTATTTTATTACCATTTGTTGCCAAGATCGAGCGTGTTTAATTGGCGAAATGATAGATTGCAAAATGATGTTGAATGTTGCTGGACATATTGTAGACTGCGAATGGTTGAATACCGATAAAATAAGGGAAAATTGCAGATTACACGAATTCATTCTCATGCCCAATCATATTCACGGAATTATCGAAATCACATTCAATAAACTAAACAAAGACGCCACAGGCAAATTTCAATCACCCTCTCATTCTACGGGCTCATTTATCATAGGATTTAAAATAACCACTATTAAAAAAATTAAAGATATAATTAATAATAGCAGCAGTACGGGCGAATTGGCATTCGCCCCAACCGGAATATTTACCTCAATAGATAAAATTAAGAACTTAAATTTTAAAATTTGACAACGCAATCATATTCACGGAATTATTGAAAACGAACAATCCTATCAAATCATATCTACTCATAGTATAAAGAACCCAATAAAATGGGTCTGTGACAAATTTTATAAACCTAAAAAAAAATAACAAATATGGCTAGTCAAAACCATCTCATAAATTTTATACATTTAATTCACTTTTACGAAAAGCACCTCCTCTTCGGAAATTAGCTACTATTTTTATTCTATTCCAAAGAGAATCGTCTGCCTCCATGGTGCGGTGCAAATGACGACTCGAAGGGCATTTTTATCGCACCTTCTCTAACAAATAGAGCCTCTTAATTTCGCCCCACTCCGATGGATGAGAAAACTCACCACAGAATATATAGAGAGGCCGGACATTTAGAGCCACTTTTGTAACCTTTCTGGCGCTCACCTACTCTAACCTACTAGAAACAGCCCTAAATAGATAAAATGGAGAACATAAATATACAGCAGTCGCTCACGCCGGTGTTTAAGCTGCTGAGGCTGACCTTCGGAATAGTGCCTATCGTAGCAGGTGTGGACAAATTCACCAATCTGCTCACCAACTGGGAGCACTACATGAGTCCGGCGATGATAGCTGTCCTGCCTTTCTCGGCTGCCACATTTATGATGCTGGTAGGTATAATTGAAATCATTGCAGGAGTTCTGGTGTTGATGAAAGCAGAGATCGGTGGATATGTCGTGGCAGCTTGGTTGACCGCTATTGCTCTGACGCTATTGATGAGCCTCAACTATCTGGATGTGGCTGTGCGCGATCTCGTAATGGCTATATCGGCCTTTTCAATGGCCAGATTAGCTCCTATTTTTGGAAAATAACTTATAAAAATAAAATGAACTCACTTGACACACTGACTACTTCCGACACCATCGAGCGTATCTTAGGCGGAGAGAAATCTCTCTATTCTATCATTGTCAGAAAGTATAACCCCACTCTATATAAGGTCGGGAGATCGTACAACTATAGCCACGAAGATACACTGGATCTAATGCAGGAGACCTTTGTTGATGCCTATAAGAATATGGTTCAGTATGAAGGCAGGGCTGAATTCAAAACCTGGATCATCCGTATCATGATGAATAACTGCTATAGAAAAAGAGCCAAATCAAGTTTTAAAAATGAAATTCCCTTAGCTGTGAAAGATAATTCAAAACCAATGTTTGCTTCCTCAAATAATGATGCCAATAAAGTTATTCAAAATAGGGAGTTGGGCCATATCATCGAAGTAGCACTCAGCAAAATACCTATTGAATATCGTATGGTATTCTCCTTACGTGAAATAAATGGGATGAATGTATCAGAAACGGCCGAACTGCTAAACATCACCGAGGCAAATGTAAAGGTCCGTGCTAACCGGGCAAAGACAATGCTGAGAAGCCAGCTAGAAAAGGTTTATACCAAAGCCGAACTGTTTGAATTCAATCTAATTTATTGTGACGGCATGGTAGATCGTGTGATGAAGGAAATCAATACCCTTTGACATAATAATGTAATAAATAGTTAACCCTGTTTATTCCCTTTTTAATAGTTCATTTAGTTGGATTGGATTAATAAGATTCAATCCAATTTTTTTTATACACTAATTCCTATCCAATCTCTGAAAATTAAAAATCTTCCTTGTATTTCTGAGCGCATTCACCCCATCTATTTTATAATAAATTGTTTTAGGCTTCGGTATCCATTATTCAAAGTTTTTGTATATTTCGGGTTGATATGATCAATTAGTAATTGCTATTAGTTCAATTACTAATTAGTCAAATGATTAGATACATAATTAATTATAAAACATTACTCACTGAATATGAGAAAAATTTTAATGCTCTTTCTATTCGCATTTTCATTTATAATGTGTAACAATACAAATTCCAATAAATTGACACAAACTACAGACCTCGACAAAATAATCCGACAGTATTTCGACCATTTTAATAACCACGAATGGACCAGCATGGCCGCCATGTATACTGATACTGCAGAATTTAAAGATCCCTCAATGGGGCCGAGCATAGTGAAACAAACAAAAGCACAAATAATCGAGAAATATGATCAGCTACAGCACATATTCCCGAACCTTCACGATGAAATCATACAAACCTATATCTCAGGAGAAAACCACATTATAGTGGAGTTCATCTCTACTGGCACAGCAGAGGATAGCACAGAGTTCGAATTGCCCATCTGCACCATCTTCACCATTGAGCATGGTCTGATCACTAAGGACTTTACTTACTATGATAATTTCGAAGATCCTGAGAGCGAGATGTAACTACATAGATCTGCAGCTTAAATATTTGTAACTTTTTTCCACCTGCCAAAAACCCTATTCAAGTCTAAGAGAGAATGTGGCTGACTTTTATTCCTTATACGGAAATAACTCTTCCAGTGCAGCATATATACTTTGGTGAAGTATGGTAGCGTGATTGACATTTTTGATCATATTGTATGTAGTCTTAACTCCGGTTTCTTTCCGGATCAAATCTGATAGCTTTTTCGCCTCCCTGATCATGATATTTGGCTCTCCTGCGCCGACTGAGATATAAATATATTTTGGTGGCGTCGTCTTAAGTTGCTTCAATAACTCCGGAGCTTTCTTCAGCAAGCTCTCGTTATCCCACCAGAGACTGGGGCTAACTAAGAGGTAATGTGTAAACAATTGTGGCTTCTTCAGCAGCACTTCACTCCCTAATAAACCGCCCAGTGACTGGCCAATTAAATATCGATCACTTGAAGTAGAAAAATGACCCGCTATATAAGGAAGTAATTCCTTTTCCAGAAAATTAATAAACAGGTCCGAGTGACCGGTTGTCGGATATTTGGTTTGTAAATCTTTCAGTTCTGTATGAAAAGTAAAATCACGCTTTCTATCCACATTAGAGATGCCGACGAGGATGGCCTGCGGCATCTTATACATCAGGTTAAAAAATTGGGCTAATCCGGTTATGTGGAGGAAATCCTCATTCATACTACCATCCAGCAGATAGATAACCGGATACTTTATATTCGGATTATAGTCCGGAGGAGCATATATATTCAACACCCTGTCCTCCCCGAGGATCTCAGAATGAAGTGTATGTACTTCACCAATAATGAGCGGCGATACAGAGGATTTCATCTCTTGTGCACTTAAATAGAAGGAACTGCCGCAGAGGAACAGACAGAGCAGTAATATATTCTTCATCTTTATAATTATATACTTTGAGGGGAGCCAACCCCTAAATGAGCTTTTCTTTAAAAAAGTACTTACACCTGAGCGATTTCAACTATATATATACAGTTTTCCACAGGAGTGTCGGGCTTTACCCAGGTCTTTGTGACCTTAATATGAAATTCACTCTCCGCCATTAGCTCTGTCTTCGGAGGCACCACCAGATTAAAGTCATCTTCCTCCTCTGTAATCAATTCAACGGGTTCGGTATTCGCTTTCGATTGGAACAGTTCGCTATTCAGTCGCTCTGCTTCTGAAAGTGATGCAGCAAACTTATAGTTATAGAACAACTGATTGATGGCATCAAATATGACTGTCTCATTTGGTTCTTCGCCGCTACGATTGATCATTTCTATTAGATCTTCTTTGAATTGAGATATTTTCATTCGCACATTATTTTGTTACAAAGTTAGAATTAACTTTTACTTTAAACTGTAGCTCTTCAGTTTTGCGTTTCTAAATAATCGCTTTTTGAACTTTTTTGGCTCATTAATATTTTATAGAAATCACTTTTGGTCGACAGATAAATGTTGGTCACAAAGATTTTCTCAATTCAATTCTTTCTATTTATGAGGTTTTATCCGTATATATTCATCTCTCTTATGCTCAGTGTAGGTACTATGGGATGTAAGAGCTTTAATGCCTTCAGCATTGATCAAGATAAGCAACTAGGCGATCAGGTTTCTTCTGAAATAGCGAGCAAGCCAAAGGAATACCCACTACTTCCCGAATCAGGCAATGCAGAGCTATACAGCTATGTTCGCTCATTGGTGCAAACCATATTGAATACCGGAACAGTAACCAATAAGAACAATTTTTCTTGGAATGTCAAAATTATTGACGATCCGAAGGTGCTCAATGCATTTTGTACTCCCGGTGGGCACATTTATGTTTACACCGGCTTGATCAAGTTCTTAGATAGTGAAGACGAACTTATAGGTGTCATGGGACACGAGATCGCTCATGCTGATCTGCGCCACAGCACCAAGCAGCTCACTAAGCAATACGGTATATCTATAATCACTGAGGCCCTAGTAGGCAATCAGTCCGCGCTGGCCCAAATAGCTGCTTCATTGGCAGGTGGATTGGCTGGATTACAGTTTAGCCGTTCAGATGAATCAGAAGCAGATGCGCAGTCAGTGACTTATCTCTGTGGAACTAACTATAAGGCAGATGGTGCCGCCGGTTTCTTCCGGAAGATGGAGGCTAAGGGCGGTAATCCACCCGAATGGCTAAGTACTCACCCCAATCCATCCAACAGAATTGCCAATATGGAGAAAAAGAAAAATCAACTGGGTTGTACCGGTACTGAGACCAATACGGCTGCCTATGCGCGCATCAAGTCACTCATAAAGTAAATAATAATTGCTGTGTCACTTATAGGGGCTTTTTCGAAAGGAGAAGCCTCTTTTTTTTATCTTTATGAAAATGGCTTCACATACTCTTCATTATAAGTCGCTGGGCGAGGGCACTCCCCTCATTATTCTTCACGGTCTATTCGGTTCGGGAGACAATTGGAACCTGATCGCCAGAGACCTGAGTGAACAGTATAGAGTCATCCTGCCTGATCTTCGAAATCATGGACGATCTTTCCACAGTGCGCATCAAAGCATCGACCTGATGGCCGGTGATGTCATTCATCTGCTTCAGGAACTGGGGCTGGAGCGCGCCTGGATCATCGGCCACTCAATGGGTGGTAAGGTAGCGATGAACCTGGCGCTGAATCAACCTGCCTACACCAAGGGCCTGATCTGCCTGGATATGGCGCCGAAGGCTTATCCTCGTGGACATGATGAAATCTTTCGCGTCCTCATGCAGACGGACGTCAGTAATACTTCCAGCAGAGCTCCTATCGAAGCGCAGATGAGCGAGACGATTCATTCACCTGCCATCGTACAATTTTTGATGAAGAGCCTGGCTCGAAATTCGTCCGGCACACCTGGCTTTCACTGGCGATTCAATATCCCTGTGCTCTATGATAATTATGCAGATATTATCAACCCACTTTCCATCCTTGAGACTTATTCAGGACCTACTTTATTTATCCGTGGTGGTCAGAGCAAATATATTCTGGATGAAGATATGACTCAAATTCTGAGCTTATTTCCCGATGCGCAGTTAGTGACGATCCCGGAGGCAGGGCACTGGCTTCACGCTGATCAGCCCGAAGCAGTAATAGCTGCTATCCGTACATTCATCGGATAAACGGATCTTGGTAGTTTTACTTACTTCTACCTTGATTTATCGGTAGAGGATGAAGTCTTATTTTCTAGTCATCTTTTCCCTTTCCAGCCAAGATCGCATCAATGTATTTATTTACTCTTTCTTCCCTGGTCTTAGATTGCTTGGCCTGAGAAAAATAAAAAAGATAAGCTCTCTGTCTACCGGGTGTTAATGCTTCAAATGCTGACTTTAAAGCCTGACTTTTATCTAGTTTAATTTGAAATTCTTCCGGCACTTCATAATCTGCTGTCTTTTTCAATTCTACTTTCAGGCCCTGAGCTTCCACTTCGCAGGCTTCAAAAATATATTCTTGAATGGCCTTCTTAAGCTTAGTAATTTCCTGAACGTTTATGAACCTCATCTGTCTTGCCGACTGAACATTTTCAGTCTGCTGGATTAGAATAGATTTTTTATCCTTTAGCAATACGCCTTTGGGAAATAAAATAGCACAATACTCCTTAAAAGTATGAATCAAAACAATGTTTGCTTTTTTATACGTGTAGGTAGGTACCCCCCATTTCAAATCTTCGGAGAGTTGGCATTCCAAAATAATCGTTCTTAATAAACCTATTTCTTCCTGCCACTTCCCGGACCTTTCAAAATACCAATTTGCCTTACTGTTCATAACATGCGATTATTGATTTATTAACATTAATCTTTTTGAGGAGGGTTGGTAATACCAATAAAATTAATTAAGTATAATTAATATTGTTGGTCCAAAATATTCAGCTCCACTATCTCCACTTGCTAGCTGTGGAAATATATTTATTCCTATTAAATATTTCCTGTAATTGATTGTGTGCCATATTTAAACCAAATGCAAAACGCATTTTTAATTGTTCCGACCTGTGCTCCACTGACCGGTAAATAATATGGATGCTTAATTTACTTACAGTTTCTGTTATTTTTTCAAACTCCAAAAATTCCAATTGCACTCCGATGGGACTATTTTCCATTTCAAATGTTCTGATAATCTTTTGATCCGGCATAAATTCGTGAATTGTCCCATTCGCTCTAAATACTATTTTGCCCTGATGTGATGTTTCAAATTGATAGCTTCCATGCTTTTTACTTTCAAGCTTTATTACTTTCGTCCCCATCCATTGTTCTAAAAGTTCAGCTTCGGAATAAGCTTTAAATAATAATTCAACGGGTAAATCAAATTCTCTGGTAATGGTTAAATCTCGTTTGCCTTCTGCAGCATTTATCTTTGTTTTTTGCTCCATTTTTTACCTTGATTGGTACATTTTCATTACGGTTTCCAATTTTTCAAATCTATCTGCCCACATTTGCCTGAAGGGCTCAATAAAATCTGCCACTTCTTTCAGCTTGTCGCTATTGACGTGATAATAGATCTCTCTACCCAGTTGCTCCGGCTTCACCAATTCACATTCGGTCAATATTTGTAGATGCTTTGATACTGTTGGTCTCGCAGTATTAAAATTGGAGGCAATTGCGCCTGCTGTCATAGCCTGAGTGGCTATTAGCAGGAGTATGGCTCGTCTGGTAGGATCAGAGATGGCTTGAAATACGTCTCGTCTTAAATTCATCATGAAGTCATTTGGCTACAAATATAAATGTAGTTATGTGACTACGCAAGAAAATATCAGTTTTTTTGTTTGCTATGTCAAAACGGTGACGATAGCTCAGTACGCAAAGCTGGGTTTCTCACTTTGAAAATCAGTATAGCTAGCATTTTCACCTTATAATATATCATCTGAAGAATCTTACTCTTAACCCAAGAGAGGGCAACAAATGGCTATTCAGAATCGCCAAATACATATCCACACCTGCTTTGTAACAACTGTCATTCAGGCACAATTAGATATAAATAAAACAAATGTATTATGTTTGCACTCACTTATAGGGCATTTTAAGCTGCCTTCCTTTGAACAAGCACACATAAATCTATATCTAATGGGTCAAAAATTATTGATCGTCGAATCACCTGCCAAAGCAAAAACTATTGAAAAATTCCTGGGCAAAGACTTCAAAGTCAAATCAAGTTATGGTCACGTCCGAGATCTGGACAAGGGCAATGATGCCGTAGATGTAGCAAATAATTTTGAACCCCGATATGTCGTTTCCTCCGACAAGCTGCGCCTGGTCAAGGAACTGCGCGAGAGTGTCAAGAGCGCAGACGAAGTATGGCTCGCGACGGATGAGGACCGCGAGGGAGAAGCCATCAGTTGGCATCTGTGCGAAGTGCTCGGTCTGGACGCACGCTCTACGAAGCGCATTGTCTTTACCGAAATCACCAAGGCCGCCATTCAGAAGGCGGTCTCTCAGCCACGAACGCTAGACCTCGACCTGGTCAATGCACAGCAGGCGCGAAGAGTACTCGATCGCCTGGTAGGATATGAACTGTCAGAAGTGCTCTGGCGCAAGATCAAGGGACAGTTGTCTGCCGGCCGGGTGCAGTCAGTAGCCGTCCGTCTGGTGGTGGACCGCGAGCGAGAGATCACTAAGTTTGAGATAGCTACTTTCTATAAGGTGAAGGCCGGATTTTTCACTAATGAAAAACAAGATAAAGCGCGCCTGTTGCTTACTGAGTCAGACCAAAAATTACCACTCGAGGGTGATGCGCGCAAGTTTCTCGAAGGATGTAAAGGCGCCATGTTTACAGTAGCTGATATCAAAGTAAAGCCTGCCACCCGCAAGCCATCTGCCCCTTTCACCACTTCTACACTACAGCAAGAGGCGAGTCGTAAACTTTCCTTCGCAGTGAAACGCACCATGATAGCTGCCCAGAAGCTCTATGAAGCGGGATTAATCACCTACATGCGTACTGACTCGACCAATCTGAGTGAAACCGCTCTGACGGAAATAGCCAAGGCAATAGAACACAGCTTCGGTTCACAATATGTACACACCCGCCGCTACAAGACCAAGAGTGCTTCAGCACAGGAAGCACACGAAGCCATCAGACCCACCTATATTGAGAATAAGTCTATCTCCGGGGATAAAGACCAGGAGCGGCTCTATGAGCTCATCTGGAAGCGGACTATCGCATCTCAGATGGCCAATGCAGAACTGGAAAAAACAGAGGTAGAGGTAGCCATTTCTACCCACCCCGGCCAATTTCTAAAAGCCTTCGGAGAAGTAGTGAAATTCGATGGTTTCCTCCGGGTGTATTTCGAAAGCCACGATGACGAGGACGATGATACCCTCAATACACTGCTCCCACCAGTGAAAGTAGGCCAGATATTACAACTGGATGAAATGACCGCCACTCAGCGCTTCTCCAAGCCTCCAGCAAGATATACTGAAGCCAGTCTAGTGAAAAAAATGGAAGAAGTAGGCATCGGTCGACCCTCTACTTATGCACCGACTATCTCCAAGATCATGGAAGAGAACAGAGGTTATGTCGTCAAGGAGACTCGCGAGGGTACACCCCGTCCGTATAAAGTGCTGCGTCTGAAGAATGAAGATATCAGCCTTAGTGAAATGACCGAAATGACCGGCGCTGCAAAAAATCAACTCTTCCCCACTGATATGGGTAT
This sequence comes from Saprospiraceae bacterium, assembly GCA_035426385.1. Classification (GTDB taxonomy): domain Bacteria; phylum Bacteroidota; class Bacteroidia; order Chitinophagales; family Saprospiraceae; genus Parvibacillus. Next base: position 26,487 of record DAOLZQ010000009.1, on the reverse strand, counting down.
GGTAGTCACTGACTTCCTGATAGAGCATTTCAGCGAGATAATGGATTATCATTTCACCGCCGAGATCGAAAAAGAATTTGATGAGATAGCCGAAGGCAGCATGGAGTGGAATGTCATGATTGCGGAGTTTTACAAACCGTTCCATCTATCCGTAGAAAATACAAAGGACACAGCTTCACGCGCCACTGGTGAGCGAATACTGGGTACAGATCCGGGAACCGGGCACACCATCTTCGCACGTATGACGCGCCTGGGTAAACCTGTCATCCAGATCGGCAAACAGGATGAACTGGCCGAAGACGAAAAACCGCGCTTTGCCAATCTGAAGCCGGGCCAAAGCATGGAAACCATCGAACTTGGGGAGGCTATGCTGTTATTTACACTGCCCAAAGAACTTGGCCTCCTCGATGGCGTAATGATCAGTATCAATACCGGCAGGTATGGACCCTATGTGAAGTACGGAGACGCATTTATCAGTCTGCCTAAGGGCGAAGATCCTTACAATGTCGATCTGTCCCGTGCCGTCGAGATCATCCGCCAAAAGCAAAAAGCAGATGCACCCGTAGCTTCTTACGAAGGCAAACCCGTCACTAAAGGCACAGGTCGCTTCGGCCCCTTCATCAAGTGGAACGAAATGTACATCAATGTGCCGCGCCGCTTTAATCTGGATGAACTCACTCAGGAAAACATCAATGAGCTGATCAGTACAAAGGTGGACAAGGAAGCCAATCGCTTCGTAAGAGTCTTCGATGACGGCATAGCTATCGAGAATGGCCGTTGGGGTCCTTTCATCCGATACGGCAAGAAGATGTTTAAGATAACTAAGAACAAGGAAGGCCAGAAATACACCACTGAGGATCTGGTCAATATACCGCTGGCGGACATCAGAGCAATGATCGAAGAGCAGGAACCCGGTATTTTTGATAAGAAAATCAAGGGTGTCGCTGCGAAAAAACCTGCAGGTGCTAAATCTGCAGTGAAAAAGCCCGCCGCCAAGAAAGCAGCTCCTCGCAAAGCAGCACCTAAAAAATAAATATCGATGAAGCAAGCTGTGATCCTCGCTGCAGGCCTGGGCACACGGCTGATGCCACTGACAGCCGATAAGCCAAAGGCGCTCGTGCTCTGCGCCGATAAGCCGCTACTGGCTCACGCCATCGAATATCTGGTCTCCTTTGGAATTACACGTATCGTGATCAATGTGCATTACCTCGGTGAGCAAGTCATCCACTATCTAAATGACTATTCCATACCCGGCATCGAAATCTTCATCTCAGATGAACGTGACGAAATAAAAGAAACGGGTGGTGCCCTAGTGCATGCGCTACCTGATATCTTACCCGACGAGCCACTGCTCATATTCAATACAGATGTAGTAACCAATCTCGATCTGCGTGCCTTGGAGCAGCATCACTCACTACAAAGCAACGACGCCACCTTAATCGTACAGGATCGCCACAGTTCCCGCAAACTCGCCTTTGACGCTAACCTCCGGCTACGCGGCTGGCAACAATCTACCTCAGGACAGATCATCGGCGAGGTAGCTGACGACATGACACTTCTCGCATTCAGTGGAATCCACATCATACAGCCGAGCCTCATCCGCCACTTTGCCACCACATACGGTAGTAAACCATTTCCGGTCATTCCCGCATACCTGGCTGCAGCCACTCAGTACCATATTGGTGGATTTGTAGTAGCTCCAGACACCGTATGGTTAGACACAGGAACTCAAGAGAGATTAAAGGAAGCAGAACAGATGGTTAGAGGACGGTGAGTTATATTAATGCACATAAATTCATGATGGGGTCTACTTAAGCAATCTTCAAACCTAGACTTTACCAAAAACAACCTATTTTAGACAGCTATCCTCGGCCCGATTACGATTCACCACATATAAGGAAACAGGTCTTTGATCCACCTTCGTTAAAAAAGATAAGATCTAGACGAGATAATAACAATTGAAAAAGAACCCATCTAATTTACCACAAAATCCAATAGTTCATTTACAAAGTATTTGTCAAAAGGGAATTGGTTATATGTACGGATATAATTAAATTCTGAACTGCCTTTTTCCTTAATTAATTTGATTAGAGTATTTTTATCTGATGCGTTCAGTTTTTCTAAATTCAAACAGCTCGCAGCGAACACACTTAGTTTGATAAATCCATATTGCTCCTCTTTATTTAATTTAGAATAGACCAAGCCTAATTTGGCTTTTAAAATAGTCTGACTCCATTTAAATGCAAGATTACGATCACCTTTGAAACGTAAAGCAATGAGGTGGCTAATAAAATAGCTGATCTGTAAAGGCTTTATTAAAATTTTACTTTTTCCAAAGTTTACCTCTAAATTAGATTTTGTGAATTGCCTTAAAATGTGAATAGGCGAGCGATACCCTTTTGATTTTATTTTATTTTCATATTCTTCTTCAGCTAATTTAAATAGCTCTTCGTCTGTGGGTCTGAAACCAAAGCGGTGGTAAAACCAAAATGCGCCCGATTGTAACCCTTCCGGATTGTTTTTCCCATACTGATAGGGTTCCACTTCAAATTGCTCGGCACCAAAAGCTTGTTTATATGTGCGGAGCAACTGTGCAAACACGAACGCAGATTCACCTCCTCTGAAGGCTTCAAAAATATTGATGCCAATTAATGAGCGTTTTCCAAAGAGCCATCCTCCACCATAAGACATCGGATAGCCATTCTTAAACATCATAAAGCCAATGTATGATTCAATGGGTAATCGTAATTGGGGCTTAATGCTAAATAATGCGATGCTTAATCCATGTTCCAAATCAAACACTTTAATGCCGTCTGCTGTGCCATAAGTTATCGGGTCTGTCTCTCGATTTAGCAGTACTAGAGAAACACGAGCAGCTTTTAGAATACTTTCTCTTTGGTCACTGCTTAATTTCTTCTCTGGAGGCAATTTTCTATTTATAAGTTCTAATTCATTAAATTTTTTTAACAAGCCCTTAGAGTGGTAATGAGGGTCCTTTTGTCCTATTGTCCCAAAACTTCTGGAAAACTGTGGATTTAATGGATTGATAGTAATATACAATTTTAGCGACTCAAATAATTGTTCCCTTAAAAGTGGATTCAGTCTCAGTTCTTCAATGCTCGAAAGCATCCATTTTAAATTATCTTGTTTGTTTTTGGTGCCACTGGCTCTTTGCAACCATTTAAGTTTTGATAATCCTTGGTCACCAATTAGCTCAAATTCCATTTCATTTAAGCAATATTTAAAGATAACTTTTGGATGAACCCCTTCATCATCGAAAGAATGGAGAGATATTTCTTCAGGAAATTGAGTGGCTAGCCATTTCATAATAGCAAAACTAAATGTGCCCTGAGTTTCTGTAAAAGCAATTCCTGTTTTACTTAAACGTTCCTTATTTTGGTCGTTTAAAGAAATTACCGCTTCACACAAACGATTCATCTCCTCTTGTGCTAGTAATTGTATAGCTTCGTTTTCAGGATATGTACATAAAAAAAGTAACTGATTGTGATAGTGTTTAATTCGCGCCGTGGCGTTTAATTTTACCTCTGCACATTTTTTTAAAAGTTCTATTTTTTCTTTAGTTACTTCAGGACTAAAATTTATAATTATTTGACTTAAATTTTCAAATGGAAGGTAGGCATTAATGATCTTCATATTATTGAAATAGAATGTTAAAGTTTTTGATAAAAAACCTTCTGAATGCCAATTTAGATAAATGTTTCAAATATTGAACACGATTTGCTAACTTTAATAGACAAATTAAGCTATGATTAATTGGGGTGAATTCAAAAATTAGATTATTTCAACAGATATCCATCGGGTGAGGATACTTTTACGATTTCCATACCTTGACTTTATCAAATACTAGTGGCAGATGACTATATCCCACACGTACAGTTCTCTACATTAATGGAATAAGAAAAAGGGATTCATATCGTCTGCAAATATAGCAATGAAGTTAAAGCAGGAGACTATGTCATAATAAAGAATATAAAGAAGAAAATTCAACCACCGATGATTTAAAATAGGTCAATATATACGACTATTACCACATCAAAAGACATGAAATTGAGTCTGAAGATTCTATACTCTTCAATTGATTGTATACTACAATTATCAAAGTAAGGGCATCTACCAACTAACGCTTGTTAGTTGATGTCATTTTAAAAAATCACTGATTAGTTTATTGACCTTATCTGCCTGCTCCCACTGTACAAAATGGCCTGCCTTGGGGATCATGACCAATTTACCATTGGGAAACTGTGCGATACCTTTCTCTGCGAAATCTCGGGTGCGGCCTCCATTCAGGTAACGGTTCGGAATCAGGTTGTCATTCTCACCAAAGATAGCCAGCACCGGCTGCTTGATTTTAGACATGAAATCAAAGATGGGCTGATCAACCATACCCTGTACATTCTTAGTAATCATGTAACAGTATGGGATGAAATCATCTGCAGACCGCATAGCGATCCGATCATCCACCATAAACTGTGCATCCTTAGGCATATTATAGAAATTGTACGCATAATTATTCCTGATCTGCTCCACTGTGGTGAGGCGCACGCCATCCACTGTCATCACATCTCGAAACCATTGTCGCTGACCCTTATTGAAAACTTCAAATCCGGCAGGGGCTAGTAAGATTAACTTGTCCACCAGCTCGGGATACTGCAAGGCCATGGTCATAGCGATCTGGCCGCCCATAGAGTGACCGGCTACGACAACTCGCTTGATCCCTTTCTGCTCCAGAAATTCTTTCAACACTCCCGCATAGAAGGTCATCGAGCCTTCGTAATTGCCCTTAGAAGAGTGTCCATAGCCGGGTAGATCTACCGCTATACATTCATAGTTTTTTGAGAGCGACACCACGTTCTTATTCCAAGCCGGCAGATAACTACCCAGCCCGTGTATAAATAAGAGCGGCGTCCCGCTTCCTTGCTCTGTGTAGGCTAACTGTATGTCATCTGATAGAGTCATACGCTTCACTTCTGTACCGTAATTGAGCTGATCCATTGAGGTCACCTTGGGAAGTTTAGTGCTTTTGCATGCTGATATAAGTAGCGCAAAGATTGCGATCAATAGTATTCTGTTCATGTGGGAGCTTATTTAAAAAATTAACCATTTAAAGCAAGTAAACGCCGTCCAGGGATTGACCGGACGGGCGGCTTTATTTCCATTGACTGAAGGGCTATCATAAAAATTGCCCAGTGCCAGATAGGCTCCGTGAGCTTCGATACTCATGAAAGGTCCCAAATCATAACTCAGTTTTGCATTAGCCTCATACCCGATGGTATTTCCACCCTTTGCCGGTGTGATATTTGAAAATCCAAACGCTCCACCGACTTTAGCATGCAGTTTATTGGGAATGAGGTCTTTGGATATATTGATGGTACCACCGCTGACACCATAGCCCACATTGGACAGGTCAGTGACGGCTGCCATAAATCGATTGACCACATTGCCGTGCGGAAACAACAGGTAGGCGCCGTGCCCGATAAAGATGCCACCCGGGCTGCCCCAGGTATTGCCGGTCATGACTCCGGTGTACTTGCCGTCTGAGATACCGTCTTTATTGCCTGAGGTAAATATCAGGTCAGCCGTAATGGCATCACCTGTGGTCTGTCCGTAGCGATATCCGCTGCGGATATTAGCAGCTACTCCATTGATGGAGACTGTTTTCTTATAGGTTGTTTCACCTGCCGCTTTCTGAGTTATTGAGCCCAGATTCGCATTCACAAATCCGGTGGTGAACCATCTGTCGAGCATCATGTCTTCATTTCGCCCGAAGAATCCACCCAGCCACACGACATCACAGTGAAACGGATCTGCTGATAGCGGGAATCGATATGTACCGTTGTAAGTCGCCAACTGGCTGGCAGGACCCTGGCCCAGTATACTGATGCCTCCCTTTCCATTGGAGCGGTCGCGCACGTAGTAGGCAGAGGCGCCTGCATTCCATTTTGGAGTCAGGCTATATTGTCCGGAGAGCTCCATCAGCGTCACATCATCATTGAGCTCTACATTATTTTCGTATAGTTTATAGTAACCGGTCTTGATCTTATATAGATCTGCATCCTTGCGTACCGATACGCCGACACCGTCTGTACCCCAATACGCCAGTCTGTAGGCGGTAGTGGTAAATTTATCAAAGAGTGTCCTGTAAGGATCATTAGGCGTGTCAAACATCCGCTGAAGGCCGGCATTGATCGCCCAGCCATTGCCCGGTCGATATTCAACTTCTAGGTTTTGCGTCTGAAGGTTGACCTGGTCACCTGAGATAGCAGACCCTGCATTACCACCGACGCCATAATTTACATCGCCCCAGGTCCAGTCGATCTCGAAGGAAGCCCGTAAGATCGCCTTCCCATCAAATAGTTTTGGAGTGTACACAAAGAAAGGAATGGCGCGCTGCTCTGCATAGAGTGAGGTCAGTGAATCTGAGGTCTGAGTCGTATTGCCGCCGAAGAGTCGACCTACGATCTGGCCTTTGAGAAAGTCACTTTCGGGAAAGTAATTCTGCGCTACGAACTGCTGGTAAGCGTAGATATATACTTGTAGATCTTTATTGGCCTTGGCCGGAATGGTTTTGTCGAAAGGGGTATTATTGATACCCGCATTCTGTCCAAAGGTCTTCGAGGTCAGGCAGAAAATGGCAAAAATCAGGAGTACGCGTGTCATGGTGAGTCAGAAAAAGGTTAAAGTGATAATTTCAAAATAAAAATAAATAAAAGGCCGGTCACCTAAGTTCCCAGCCTTCTACTATTGCATTACATTACTTATGGATATAATTCTGAATGTTAGCCTGACCGAAGGCGCCACCTGAAGTAGAGCCAAATCCGCCACCTGCTGTAGGAGGTGTCACACCAGTAATCGGTGGAGTAGTCTGTGCCACTTCATACTTCATAGTCTTGCCATCTGATGATACTTCAAAAATACCTTCTGAAGTCAATGTAGTAGGAGTAGTCTGATTTACTGTGATGTTCCAGATATTACCCACACCTGAAGCGGCTTGTACATATGTACCGATAAGATCCGTAGCCAGTCCATCTTTGTAAGATTTTACCAAATACGTATTGTTGGTCTTAAATTCTGCTACGATAGAATCGGCAAAAGTGGCCAGGATCGGGGCTACCGGATAAGATTTCCACTTACCTTGAAGTCCTACGATACATGATTGGCATACGCCACCACAGTCGATACCGGTTTCATCTTGGTTTTTGATACCATCGCTGCAAGTACCCTTGTTGTCATCTTTTCCACAAGAGGTCAACATCAATGTCGCTGAGATCATCAGCATTCCAATAAACTTAAATAATTTCATTTGATTAATAATTTTAGATTTTTTAATAAATATTATGAATAAAGTCTTTTCAATTTCGCTCTGTCCAGTTTGCCTGCATCATTCTTGGGTAACTCTTCCAGTGACATAAAATATTTTGGTATTTTGAACTTTGCCAACTGTCTGGCCACATAATCTCTGATACCATCATCTGAGGGAATATTGACTCCCGGTCTCCAGGCAATGATCGCCTTTCCAACTTCGCCCCACCTCTCATCTTTTACACCGATGACCACACTTTCGGCCACGCCTTCAATAGTATTGATGACCCTTTCTATCTCTGCCGGATAAACGTTTTCTGCGCCACTGATGTACATATTTTTGAGCCGATCAACCACAAATATATATCCTCCTTCATCGCACCTCACCAGATCACCACTCTTAAACCACTGACCATCAGGCGAGAACGCAGTCCTTGTCATTTCCGGATTATTCCAATAGGCCGGCATCACCATCGGACCTCTGAGCCACAATTCGCCGGTCTCATCTGTATTTGCTTCACTACCATCTTCCTTCACGACGCGAATATCTACGTAGAAATTGGGCCAGCCAATCGATCCCTTCTTTCGTATTGCATCCTGCTCGGGCAGCGAGGTCAGATTCGGTCCCACCTCAGTCATACCGTATCCCTGCCGAATGGCTACGCCCAGCTTATCATATTGTTCTATCAATGGAATCGGCATCGGCTCACCACCGACAATAATATAAAGCAGCGTCTCAAAATTTGCCTGCGTAAAGTTCTCTTGCTGCGCCATCATATGAAGCATGGTAGGTACGCCCATAAAGACGGACACAGACTCACTACGCATCAAATCATTGACTAGATAGGGATCGAATTTCTTCACCATACAGACATAGCCGCCATGATGCAGTATCGGAGTCAGCAGTACATTCCAGCCACCGGTGTGAAAGGGCGGCATTACATTGACGGTATGAGTATTGGAATTGATGATGAGTGACATGGCCGTATTGATGCTGTTCCAAAAGGTCATTTTGTGTGTGTATAGGACCCCTTTCGGTAAGCCGGTAGAACCGGAGGTATATAAAATCAACAGCGGATCGTCTTCGGCTACTTCGCCAATATAGGTCGGAGCCAGTTGATTAAAATTCCAGTGGTTCCTGATATCTTCCAGTGGGGATGCTTTTTCGCTATCGGTCAGTAGGTGGCTAAATTTATCTTCACAAAAAATACACCTCGGCATAGATTCACCTAAAATGTGTTCCAATTCGCTGGCTGACAACCGGTAGTTGAGTGGTACCAGCACAAGTCCTGATTTCTGAGCCGCCACATACAGTGCGATATATTCGAGGCAGAATTCTGCCAGTACCGCTATCCGATCTCCTTTATTATATCCAAGAGAGTCAAACCAAGCCGCTAGGTGATTGCCAGAATTATTCAGTTGTCTGTAGTTCAACACCTCACCCGTCTGCTGATCTTTGATCGCAGGCTGTTCGGGACGATATACGGCCCACTTGGTCAACCAGTCTAGTCTATATTGCGACATGATTCTCAGATGGATATTACATTCTAAACAAAGCAGCTCCAAAAGCCAGACCTCCGCCTGAACCCATAAATACGGCCAGATCACCGGCCTTTATCCGGTGCTGACTATACCGTGCATCAAATGCCATCGGGATTGCTGCTGATCCGGTGTAGCCATATTCATGCATCACCATTTCAGCTCGTTCCCGAGGTACTTCCAGTGCATCCAGCGTCTGCCAGATGGTATTGATATTGATCTGTGTAAAGAAGAAATGGTTCACGTCTTCCGCGCTGATTCCCTCCCTTTCACATAGTGTTCTGATCATTTGTTCCCACCGTGCGGGATTGATTTCAGTGGGTATTTTCTGAACAAACTGTAGTTTTTCTCCACCTGCTTCCAGCACTTCGCTGGTCACCGGCTGATGGCTACCACCGGCATAGATACCCATCCAGTCACTGTATTCACCCAGCGCGGCCAATTGGCTCTGTAGTAGCCCACGACCATCGGTCTCCGCCTTTAGTATAACTGCAGCCGCACCGTCGGCAAATAGTGTGGCTGTCTTCTTATCCCTGACATTGAGGAAGCGGCTCATTGCATAAGCGCCCACTACCAGTACATAGCGATATTGACTGTCCGCCTGGATGTATTTACTCGCTGTGTCCAGTGCTGTGACGAAACCCGCACAGGCGGCATTTAGGTCAAAGGTACCTGCATTCTTCAACCCCAGCCGGTACTGAAGTACTGACGCAGTAGCAGGTGAGATATATTCCGGGGTATCAGTGGCTACGATGATGAGGTCTATGTCATCTGCCTGTACTCCACCACGCTCCATCGCTTGCAGGCAGGCGCTCTCGATCAGATCCGCCATACTCTCGCCATCACTCAGCCACCTGCGGTTATAGATCTGCACATTATTGCGTAGCCAGGTGTCCACATCCTCACCTAGCAACTCATTGAAGTAACTGTTGGGTATGATCCGATCTGGTACTGCCATTCCGGAAGCGATTATGGCTCCATTGCGCTTATATTCAGGCATTGATTGTCTTTTGACTATTAAGATTGGTTTTGTTTCGGGTAAAGAGGTACATCAATCCGGCAGACAGGACTGCTGCTAATATGGCGTACGTGCCAGCCACTGCCGGATTGCGCACGACACCGGTGGTATAAAAACTCAGTTGTCCGTAGTAAGTGGCAAAGTACACCACCACGGCCACCAGAGTAGCGGTGATGGGCACTATCTTGTGTATATTTTTAGCAAAAATGCCGAGTAACACCGGCATGAAAGCAGCCGAGAAAAAGGCATATACGCCATTCTGGCCCAGGATGCCGACACTCAGATTGGGACTGATCAACTGCTGGTAACTGACGACAATGGCGATGACACCCAGTAGTGTAATCACCACCCGATTAATCATTCTCTTTCTATCTTCAGACACTTCACTCTTAAAGGAGGAAAGTATGATGTCATTGGTAATGGTGGTGCTGACGGATTGGACCAATCCCTCTAGCGTAGATAGTCCGGCGGACAACAGGCCGAAGATGACCAGTAGACCCACGCCGGTGTCAAATCGCTCCAGCACATATGCCGACATGATCCCATCCATAGACAGTTTCTTGCCCGCCAGCGTCAGATCAGGCATATCCAGCCGTGCAAATAGGCCGACAAATAGCACCATGAAGAACAGTATCTCTACTATGATGGCGATAGCCAGAAACTTATTGATGTCCTTCGCCGAGCGCAGCATCAATGAGCGGGTGATAATGTGGGGTTGACAGACTATAGCTATACCTATAATAAAGTTGCAAAAAATGACTTCAAAAGCATCTCGAAATATTGGACTGCTGGGATTAAATGCCTTAGACAACATCGGGTCTATCTCATTTAATTTGCTCCAGAAGCCACTCAGTCCGCCATCAAAATGGCCCGCCCCCGAAAAAATCAGGATCAGTGCGACCACACCCATCACGATGGCCTGGAAAGCATTGGTATAAGCCATCGAATTGGCGCCACCAAACATAGTTGCTCCGAATACAAATACCACCAGTCCGATCAGCACATACAGCTCATCCGCCTTCAGTGCCGGAGCGATGACCTTCACCAGGCCGACACAGATCAGCACGATGAAAGTGATCAACAGGAGTGACAGTACCGCCATCAACCTACCGTAGGCGGGACTATCGTACCGCTTATTGACCCACTGAGCTAGACTGATCGCCTTAAAGGCCGTGCCGTGCTTTTGAAAGCTCCTGCTCAGTATGACGAGTGAGATCATCAAGCCCAATGGCACCATCACAGACATGGCGATGAAGGCGCTTAGCCCAAACATGGCTACAAAACCCGGATTGATGATGAAGGTAGCCGCACTGGTAATGTTGGCCGCGAGTGACAAGCCCACTATGAGCGGAGAAAAACCATTGCCAATGGCAAAATCAGCCATAGAACGAGTTCGAAGAGCGCCTCGTACCACAAAGAATATCATCACCGCCGCGTAAGCAATGAGCAATATTCTGGTCGCAATAACAATATCAATATTCAAAGCTCTGTAAATGTCAAGTGAAATTAGACAAGTATTGTCTGAAAAAAAATTCTACATTTATGTTATATGTCTATGACAATTATGATATATTTTAATTAAAATGCTGATTATCATATATCTATATCAATTTAATTGGCTTGAGACATTGCTTTTAATTTAATCAAAATTGTTCAAAATAAATACAACCCGAACCACCTGCTGATGGTACATTTGTTTGTTGAAAATTGGCAATTAAACTTAAATATTTCGAACATGGCCTATTTAGTAGATAAAATAGCAATAATAACCGGTGGCGCAAATGGCATCGGCAAGGCGACAGTACGACGCTTCGTGGCTGAAGGCGCCAAAGTGGCAATTTGGGATGTAGCCGACTCTGCCGGAGAAGCATTGAGCGCAGAGCTGACTGCCGCAGGTGCTAATGTCCTCTACCAGCACGTCGATACCACCAAGACGGAACAGATAGAAGGCGCCGTAGCCCAGGTGCAGGCTGCTTTCGGCCGAATAGACATATTGATCAACAATGCAGGTATCACCCGAGACTCCACCCTGCTCAAGATGACCGAAGATCAGTGGCAGACAGTGATCGACGTCAACCTCACCGGCGTGTTTAACTGTATCAAAGCGGTAGCACCTGTCATGGTGGAGCAACACAGCGGTAGCATCACCAATGCCTCTTCCGTGGTGGGTCTTTATGGAAATTTTGGTCAGACCAATTATTCTGCCACTAAGGGCGGCCTCATCGCAATGACCAAAACCCTCAGTAAGGAACTGGGGAGGAAAGGGGTGCGCGTAAATGCAGTGGCTCCTGGTTTTATTCTCACTGAGATGCTTACTGCCATGCCACCCGAAGTACTCGAAAAGATGGCTGCCAAGGTGCCGCTCAACCGGTTGGGCAGCCCCGATGACATCGCCAATGTCTATGTGTTCTTAAGTTCAGATATGGCTGCCTACATCAATGGTGCTACGATCTCAGTGGATGGTGGTATCAGTCTGTAGAGGTGACATCGCGGCTCAGTAAATTTAGCCTCTTTGCGCAATCGTTGTTTCCGCACGAGACCGGCTATCTGATGCACATTCAGCGATTTGAGGATGCAGAGAAGCTGAATATACTGCGATTGCTCCACCTGATAGCCACGCAGGCAGAAGCAGAGGTTCATTTTGACGAGAGTATAGACCGCCGCAAGTATTCATACATCATGAGCTGGTGTCAGGCACAGCTGGCTCGCATCGACGTGGACAATCTCCTCTGCAGACTCTCCGACTATGACCGTATGATCATGACCGACAATATTGATCTGAAAACCGAGCGACAGCTTTTGAAATTATTTCGACAGGCAAGTACAGACTATTACAGTTTCTTGAAGCTGTATGATATTGGTCGATCTTATCGACATTTTCTTCAGATCAGGATGCGGCACCATGCTTTTCAAGTCGTAGATCAGTTTCTCAGAAAGCACCGCACCAGCTATGAATATGCCCGCATGGTGAACGATAAGATGCATACGGTCACTGAAGATATAATCGAACAGTACAAATCAAAGCATGGTGATACCATGGTGTATGAGCAATGGCTCGACTCAGTCTATAAAGATGAAGGTCTAGATGGATACAATCGTGTACTGGCCTGGATCAGAATATTATTCATAGCACACAATTATCGTATGATCGATCGTCTATCGGAAAAATTCGATTATTTCGAGACGATGATCAATAACTCTCGGTTTTACTCTCGGCGTATTCTAGCCAATTTCTACAGCCAAAAGTTACTCTATTTTGCCAGCCAGAATAAATTGGACAAGGCAATTGAATTTGGTTATCTATCCATACGAGAGCGAAATAACGATTATCTCTATTACATCAACAATTTAGCTGCGGTGCTGCTGCGGGCAGAGCGCCCTGTCGAGTCACTACGCATACTGCTACTCGCCACTGAAGACACCCGTCGTGAAAGCAACTATCACAATAAGATCAGTCACGCCGCCTACCTGATCATGTCCAGGATAGAGAACAAGCAATATAAGCAGGCAGAGAACAGTGGCGACGTATTCTTCAATGCCTATAAGACCGAAATATTTGAGCACCGTTGGCATCTGTTCATGACCTATTATCTCAGAGCCATCTTACTTTTAAAAAATTACAAAAAAATCATCCGATTGATACGTCAGACTAGGCTCATGGAGCACGACCGTACATATATGGACAGCCCAAATTATACCTCAGTGATTCCCTGGATATACAACCTGGCTCAGTACCGCGAGGGCCGTCTCAAAGCAGAAGAATTCCAATCCCGTGAGCAGGAATTGTTGGTGCATCCAGTTACCGGAATCCCTTTTTCCGCCCAGGTCATCTCCGGTCTGCAGAAGCTGGAGGAATAGATGTCGATACAAAAATTCCCTTAAGCTAGGTTCCGGGAGAAACTAACTTTTAACTATTCCAAGTTCATTAGAAGAGGAATTGGAGGAACCTAGTTATTTCTAGAGCAGAATAGAAATACCAGAATTTATACTTATTAGAAATAACGAAGTCTTGGTAATGAGATATATCGGATTTAGAATTGGGCATTAGACCAAAGCTTGGCAAATACAAAAAAAGAAAACATTAATGGATAAATAAAACGGAAAATAATATGAAAGCAATTTTTGTTTCACTTTATGGAGTATTTACAATAACTGCAATAATAACTCACATTTGGACAGTCATCATCGCATTTACTGAGGCGGATTATTTGCGGCGATAATTTTCCTATTTCTACCATTTCTTTCAGAACTCTATTGGATGTTTAAAATGTTCGGAGAGAACAATACATATGCCTTTATCGCTCTTGCTCATCTAATATTGACAATCCCATTTGCCATGTATGGCCGTGAATAAGATAGCATTGTTGTGATATGTATATTTGTAATTAAATGGAGGTTTAAAATAAAGACATTATTAGATTAAATAAAATTAGTTAAACCCATGAGATTAAAAAATTGGGATTATAGCAATAATTCGATCCTACAAATCTGAAGTAATCAAATATTGTAATCAATTAGGATTACCCTTTGGTTGGCAATCTCGATTTCACGCTCATATCCTTAGGGATGATGAATAATTTCCAATCATTTCAAAATATATTAAAACAATCCTGTTAATTGGAAGGAAGATTCTATATATTAAATAGGTATGTAAATTCGCGAATTGCGTGTATGATTAAAAAAAGTAGTTAGAAATACAAACGAAAATTAAGACAGAACAATATTCTAGCAGGCAAACATTAGAGCCCAATATTCTACTCTTAGATGGGTATACAATAAAGTTCAAGTCCGAGTTGAGAAGACTAAAGCTTCTCACGTCTCGAACACCGATAGGTACATTCATACAATTCTCTTTATATTTATTGTCTAAAGCGAATCCATACTTACTAAACTAGGTAAAAAATCGAACCACAACCCTACCATTGTATCCATGATTGTAGCTGTAATAAAATACCAATGAGCGCTGTCAAAATATACCAAAATGTAAATTCTAAAAATGAAGGTGCAAGCTTTGAAATTGCTCGAATGGAAGATATTTACACCCGACGAAATGGAAAAGTAGACGAACCACACAGACACAATTTCTATACTGTCCTCATCATCGATAGTGCACGTGGAATACACAACATAGACTTCAATACATACGAATTGGCAGACAGACAAATCTTCTTTGTCGCTCCGGGACAAGTACACCAAGTCATAGAAACGGAGAAGTCATGGGGATTTGTCATGACCTTTTCAAATCAGTTTCTCCTAGAAAATTCCATACCAATTTCCTTTATAGATAGTCTAAATCTATTTCAAAATTATGGTCAAAGCCCACCTTTGATGCCGGAGGACGACCCCTTTGAGGTCATAAAAGGGTTTACAAAAGAAATTTATAGGCTATTCCAGAGTGACTCCGGCATGAAGGCGCTGTCGATTGGCTCATTTTTAAAACTCTTGCTCATAGAATGCAATAACATCTGCTCCATCAATCCCATCGAGTCGGACATAGACACTACCGGCGACAACCTGATTAGATCTTTTAAAAAGGCTGTCGATCTCAATTATAAAAATGAACATTCTACTTCCTACTATGCCAATGGGCTTTATATCACACCGGATCATTTAAACCGAACCATTAAAGCCAAAATGGGCACAACAGCCAAAGACTATATCCAGGCAAGAATCATAACCGAGGCTAAGAGGCTGCTCTACTTTACCGACCTATCCACCAAAGAAATTGGTTATGAACTGGGCTTCAATGAGCCCGCAAACTTTAGCGCCTTCTTCAAAAAACACACCAAACTATCCCCTTTAAACTTCAGAAAAAGCGAAAATAGACTATAAATATCGGATTTTCATACGTTTACTCCTCCTTTTCATATTCTCTGAGGTGCCCATCTGCCTGATCTTTGCAATATATTTTAAAACAAAAATATGAATCGAAATCTGCTTCTAAAAAACACAATCTTAACTGGATAGTCGGTACAGTTGCGCCCCAAATATTTAAATCAGGAAGTAGCAAATCTAGTATTTCCACTTACGAAACAGTAGTGCGACAAGTCGGATTAAATCATTTACCAAATAAAATTACAAACACAATGAGCACAGTTATTCACAAAGCGACGACAAGAGGAAATGCAAATCACGGTTGGTTAAACTCATACCACACCTTCAGCTTTGCTAATTATCACAACCCTGAGAGAATGAATTTTGGCGTTCTCCGCGTCCTAAATGACGACAGCATACAAGCAGGCATGGGATTCGATACTCACCCACACGACAATATGGAAATCATATCAATTCCACTCGCGGGTGACCTTGAACACAAAGACAGTATGGGCAATATAACCGTAATAAAGGAAGGTGATATACAAGCAATGAGCGCTGGGACCGGCGTAACACACTCGGAATACAACAAAAACAAAGATAAAGAAGTGAAATTTCTCCAGATTTGGGTATTTCCAAAGGAAAATAATGTAACGCCTAAATATGACCAGATTTCGATAAAGGACATTGAAGAAAAAAATAAATTCTTCCAAATCCTCTCTCCCAATAAGGAGGATCAAGGCGTCTGGATTCATCAGGATGCCTGGTTCCACCTTGGAAACTTTACTGAAGGAAATTCAGAGGAATACAAAATTAAAAAAGAGGGAAATGGCGTATATGCATTTATTCTAGAGGGGGAAGCAGAAATTAATGGTGAAAAACTCACCAGAAGAGATGGTATGGGAATTTGGAATACGGACACTATACAGGTAAAGGCAACAAAAGACGCCTACATACAGTTAATGGAAATACCCATGATAAAGTGATAAATTCAATTCAGTCTTAACAGATAATCAACACATTGAAAATCAAAAAATAAATAACTTGAAACCTAAAAATGGGAAAAATAGCAAAAAAATTATTTAATCCTGGCATTTATCCCAACGAGGTAAGCTCTGCTCTTTTATTAATGCGCCTATCAGTGGGTGTCTTAATGCTAAGCCATGGCATAGGCAAATTTCAAAATTTATTTGGTAGTGAACCGATACAATTTAGTGACCCCTTAGGACTAGGAGCAACCGCTTCGTTAGCACTCGCTGTATTTGCAGAAGTGTTTTGTTCTATCCTACTTATTATAGGTTTGGGCACTCGATTTGCAGCCATTCCATTATTTATAACAATGATGGTGGCCACCTTTGTTATTCATATCAACGATGGTTTTGACAAGCAAGAATTTCCAATTTTATATGCAGTTATCTATTTTACACTGGCTATAATAGGCCCCGGAAGATATTCATTGGACTCCTCTATTTCGAAAAAATTAAACCTGGCAAAGAAGAATTAATAAATATTATTAAAAATAAAAACAATAAAAATGAATAAGAACACAAATTGGTTAATTGACAGTACGCACTCAGAAATTGCCTTCAAGGTAAGACACATGATGATTTCAACGGTAACGGGCTATTTTGAAGATTTTCAAGCCACTGCACAGACAGATGGTGATAACTTTGAAGATGCGCACATAGAATTTAGAGCCAAAACTGCCTCCATAAGTACCAAAAACAAAGACCGTGATGCGCATTTACAATCAGATGATTTTTTCAATGCTGCCGAATTTCCGGAATTGAAATTTACTTCGAAATCTTTTAAGGGCAACCAACTGATTGGAGATCTAACCATCAGAGATATCACAAAGGAAATTACACTGGAGGCGGAATTACATGGTGTGGCAGTGGACCCCTATGGGCAAACAAAAGCTGGGTTTGAAATCAGCGGTGATATCAATCGAAAAGATTACAATCTCACCTGGGATGCAGTTACAGAGACGGGTAGTATTGTTGTTTCTGACAAGGTACGGCTCGTGATAAACGTTCAATTCATAAAGCAAGCTTAAGCTACCTGCAGTACTCAATAAAGAGTATTGTTTAAATTCAGAAGAAAGGAATCTAATATTAGTAATAGGAAAAATGGAGGGTGGGTTGTACACAGCCCGCTCCTCTTTTTATTCCTAATTGGATTATGCACAATGAGGGCATGTATATGGTGCTTTTGATTTTGTTTATTGAGACGGGCATCTTCATTGGTTTTTTTCTGCCCGGCGATCTAGTCAATAAACTGCCTAAATATGTTCACTAAATATTTTCTATTTTGGATACCTATGATTGTACTCGCGTTTGCGAATGCAGCACTGCGGGAGTTGGTCTTAATTAAATATCTGACTGAATTAAAAGCTAATCAACTTTCTACCCTTACTCTGATGCTCCTTTGCTGCATTTATATCGTCTTTGTCTATCCCTATCTTACTATTTAAAGCGGTAAGCAAGCCATTTTACTCGGCTTCATGTGGGTGGTACTTACGGTTTTGTTTGAGTTTTCTTTAGGCCGCCTGACTAAAAAATCCTGGGAATATCTTTTCCAGAATTATAATATACTCGAAGGTCACATTTGGCCCCTTTTTCTGCTTCTTCTATTCATTTTACCCTATGCGCTGTATGTCTTTAAGAAATAAAGATAATCATGCCCTTGAAGTAAAATATTTTGTATAACAGTTAAAGAAAATCAGCCATTTGTGCTACGTGTTCCCTACCTTCACCCGGGTCAAAGCCATGAGCAAAGCCCCTAAGTTTTTAAATTAATCACCATTATGATGAAAAGTGCAATTCTTGCTTTAATTATACTGATGAGTATGGGCTCTTTATTTGCTCAATATCCCACCATACATAATACTCGCCCTAGAATTTGGGTGGAGTCCACCCGCTTTACTGAATTACAGGCTCTAATTTCTGTACCGGGTGAAGCTAAGCAAACCTACGATGACGTGTTGTATGCTTATGAAAATGGGTGGATTACCGATCCTCAGTTATATTTAGTTGGTTCAGACTCTACCTTATGGACCTGGGATTGGTCCTCCCAATACGCAGTCAATCAATCCCTACTTACTGTCTTCTTTTATAAAATGACCGATGATCCCATTGCGGTCAAGCGGTGCCGATTTATCGCACGGCAGGTGATAGGCCTTATTGATACTATTGATTTTTCCGATATGGATTGGTATGATAAAGAAGACCTGTTGAGACACATATCAGAAAATGATGTACTATTGGACCAGTGCTATGATAATTTCCCTGCAGGCTTGCGGGATAGTCTTGCTCAAAGCTTATTTCGAGTGACCCGAGAGTTTATGAATACGTATATTCTATCTGGTGCGGGAAATAGTTACGTCTCCAGTCACAATACCTGGAATAACATCTATTGTAATCAGAATGCATTAACTCTGTTTGAGGCCTCCGGGTTGACTCCTGAACAGAGAGATACCGTCCGGCAGTGGTATGAAACCGTCTATGACAAACATATAAATGGGTTTATTCCATGCTGGAGTTATTACCGGGATGATGATGGCGGGTGGAACTGGGGAGCGGCTTACGCCATGTGGTCGCTGGTGGATCAATTTCAATTATTTGAAAATATGCGTATCGGAACAGATAAGAATTTCTATACCGATCTACCATGGATACAAAACAGTATCAATCAATATATCTATTTTATGCAACCAGACAATAAGTCGCTCCATTTAGGTGACGGACAGACCGATCTGTTTGCAGATAGAGTTCTGTATCTGCACGCGCGGAGGTACAATGATCCAAGGAGCTTATGGTTAGTTCAGTACTGGTCAGCGGATCGATTTATGACGTGGACTTTACCCAAGTTCCAAAAGTTGCTGTACAAGGATTTTACAATGCCATTAGTTACCCGGCCCGATTTGCCACTGGATTGGTGGTCGGACAAAGTCGGTTTGTCAGTAAGTCGCTCTTCCTGGGATAGCTCGGCTACTATGGTTACATTTTTTAATTCTCCAAGTAAAAGAGCGGCGCACGAACATCGGGACAACAACTCTTTTACCCTATTTAAAAATGCCCCTCTGATCATTGACGCCGGATATTACGATACATATGGTGGCTCACATTATCGCAATTATTATGAAAGAACTATCGCACACAACAGCATTTGCGTTTTTGATTCCACTGAAACAAGAGGTATGGAGGTGTCGAATGATGGTGGACAAATTCGCTCCGAACCGCTTCAGAATTATGATGACATATTTCTCCCGGAAAATCAGCGTGGGAAGTGGGTACAATTTGCCTCAGGCAATAATTATGAATATAATATTGCCGATGCACAGCTTTCATATGATCCCGCCAAACTCGACTTCTTCAGGAGGAGATTACTCTATATCAAGCCCGGAAAGGTTATCGTCTTGGACCATGTGCATCTTAATAATACTCAGAGCAATCAGCGAGATATCAGTTGGATCGCACATTTTAAAAATAAACCCCACATCGGTGGTACCATTGTAACCTCCTCCGTCCCGGGACATATTGACACCTACGACGGAAATAGTTGTAGGGCTACTAATGGGAATGGTAGTGTAGCCATAAAGACCTTGTTGCCGGATAGCTCTACAATTACGTCAATCGGTGGCGCCGGCTATGAGTATTGGGTAAATGGCGTCAACTATCCGCCTGAAGTAATTCCCGATTCTAATTTTTACACTCCCGGCACATGGAGAATAGAAGTAAGACCTACTGTAGTTACCGATACTGTCGTGTTCCTACACACCATCGACATCAGTGATTCCACCCACAGGGCTATAGCCGGAGGTCTTGCCATGCAAAATCGGATTTCGGTAGGTGCTGATTGGAACGATACCTTGTACTACTTTTCCAACGATGCCGATACCGGTAAGACTTACCATGTATTCTACAATGTCTCAGGAAGCAGAAATATTGGAATATTTGCCGCCGATTTGAGTGCCGGCACTTATAATATCAGGGTCGATGGCGAGCTAATTATTACTGTCTCTACCGATGCGAATGGAATCTTGAGATCAGCAGTAGACCTTAAATCGGGCACACATACAATAGAAATAGTTTTGAATAGGGTCAGTGTAAATGAATTTAATACACCGACGATACTAACTGTCTTTCCCAATCCCACTCATTTAGAAGTAAATATTTTATTTCCTTCATCCGCTTCTCCTTTTATAACCGAAATTTATGATATTAGTGGTAAGCTTATTATGAGAAATTCAAATCAAATCAAATTAAATATCTCAGGATTAACTCCCGGACCCTACCACATTCTTTTAATACAAAATGGTAAAAAATATTCTGCAAAATTTGTAAAACAATAACACTTGGGGCTAAACGCATTTTAAAGTCAAAAACCTAGTCCCAATTGTTAATTTAAAATTAATGACTTTTAAATGAGATTCTCATTTTTGGTACAAATGCATTAACCTTTTGACCATGTCGTAGTGCGTGGTTTTAATCTCATTGCCTGACAAACTTTAGCTGTTCTGCCTTTCCATCGTTTATAAAGGTGAGGCTAAATACACCCTTTGCCAAATGGCTGATGTCCACAGCAACCTTCGAATTTCCATTAAATACAATTGGTTGCTCTTTAACCATTTTGCCTGAGAGATCAAAGATCTGAATCAGGCCATTTTCATTTCCGCCACTACGTTGGAGGTATAATACATCTTTAGCCGGATTTGAAAATACCGATAAGGTACTACTACTCAATACGGTTACTTTGGCTATTCTACTGTAAGAAAATTGTGCATCTGCATCCACTATTTTGAGACGATAGAAATTAATTCCATTTTCTGGATTCAAATCGGTAAATGTGTAGTTCTGAGCCGAGGTGCTAGTGCCTGAAGCTCGGACAGTGCCTATTTTTGAAAAAGTATGGCCGTCCATGCTGCGTTCTAATTCAAAATTTGAAGTAGTTTGTTCTGAAGAGGTGGACCATCGAATTAAAACATCCTCATTTTTCAATTGAGCGTCGAATGAAATTAGTGAAATCGGCAGCACGCCATCAATGACAAGGCCGGCATAAATATCCAGATTAGTCGTGCCACTGTTTCGCTCATCGGTCCACGCAACGATCGCGCCGCTGGTCCCTACAGGCGCAATAACTGGTTCGGTTTGGCCATCACCTACACTGCAAACTAAAACACCCTCCGTTCCCCAAGCTAACGAGCCACCATCCACTTCAATTTTTTGGGTTCTGATTTCATAACCAAAATTATCTAGTGTCGCCCAGGATATCAGCATTGACGTATTTGAGGCATCCGGCACCATAGTATAATAGGGATCATAAATCTCATTGGAAGCGGAGATGCCATCCGGACTCCACTGCGTATCTCCATAAGAAGTAATTTTTTGAGCATAGACATTTGCGCCTCCGTACCTCTTATCTATCCAAGCCACCACCGCACCACCATTTCCATCAGGCATTAGACTGGCCGAGTATTGGTCTCCGAACGCGCTACAGATCTCATTGCCATCAGAATCCCACTGAGCTATGCCACTCCCATTGATGCGCTGAGCATAAATGTCCCCATTATTATTATACTCTGTATTCCCATTATTCAGATCATCCCTGTAATCTTCCCAGGCTATTATCGCACCACCTGCGCCATCAGAGATAACGCACGGATGCTGTTGCCCCTGGCTGTAACACTCATAATCGGTATAACTGGGTTGGTCTCCATACCTCGGCTGATTGCCCAAGGCCAGACAAACCGGCATTCCGCCTAAGCCCCAAATGGTACTTCCATATTGATCTATCTTCTGTGCAAATATATCCAGATTGCTATTCAGCCCTGTCTCTTCGTCAAAGGTATTATTTCGGCCATCCACCATGACAATAATCGCGCCGCCATTGCCATCAGTAGTTACACCCATCGGTCTACGTGAGCCTGCAGATGCAATCACCGGGATTCCATCATACCCCGGTGCATACCATTGGGTAAAGCCTTCACTGGAAATCAACTGTCCATAAGTCTGATACTCATCATTTCCAATATAAGAAGACCAGGTAAAAATAATACCGCCATTGCCATCACTACACAAAAAACCATCCTCACCATCACCTATGAGTAGGTTAAATGGCCATACTTTTGCGCCCATATTGTTGATGTGCTGTACCCATATTTGGCCTCCATTATCCCAGAGGATAAATGCACCTCCTTCATCATCACTGATGACCTGATTGATGTCATTGTAATCACTATTATTAGTTAAGTTCACACCCTCAGTAGCAGATGCCCAGACTGTCACGCCCTCACTGCTTAGTCTGTTGTAATAAATATTATCACCCGAGCTCCTATCATCAATCCAGAATACGATAGCGCCACCACTGCCATCGGAAACGATGTGCGGTTTATTCTGTTGTGCGGAGTGGACAATTACCCTAGTGTCAGCTACTGAGGGATCTCCACTCCACTGTGCCTTCACTGCGGGAGTCAAAAATAGGAAGGCAATGAAAACGAGGATAATGTTTTTCATGACGTGTACTTTTTGTGAAATATAATTTATCTTAATCAATTAGTTGTCTAAGAACAGCCTCATTTATCAGGTTTAATTTTTTTTGTTTAAAATTTCCCCTTTTTAAGGAAATAAAATGATTAAAAACCCAAAAAGAGAGTCCATACCGATTATATCGAACTACTCTTCAATAGGTCATCAACTAAGTATCATTTTCTTTAAGAAAAAATTCAATTCAATACTACCTCTTGCTTGCTCAAGCCTTTGAATTCGCCTGATAAAAGCCCGCACTGAGCAATCTTTTTATAAATTTAGAAGTCTCAATAATCCCAAAAGCAGCTTTGTCCCGATTCTAATGAAATTGATTGAAATATTTTTTGCTATTTTTATAGCTAAATGAAGTTATATGAGTTGATTTGAGACATTATCCATTCAATATGAAATATGAGCTCCTACACTAAAAAAACCAGTATCCTAATCTTCCTGTATATGATCAATTTCCGGTTGTAAATATCCCATATAGAGGCACCTTGAAATACTGTGAATAGTTATATAGCATTGTATATGGACAGAGCAGAAAGTTTAGACTACCTACAGAATCCGAATTTACTACCTTAATGAAATCATTGGATCTATCCATACTATATGGCGATTCTAAAGATCATAACTATTCAAATTGCAATTTGAATTAAGAATGAAAGGCAACCGCACAAAAAGAAAATATTGAAGTAAAAAAGAATATTGAAGGATTTGCTGAATATTGCGCAGCAGTATTGCCATGGTTAAAACCAGAATAAAATAGTACCTAATAATTTAGCAACGATTACGGATTGAAGAATTGAATATCTCGACATTATTAAATTCTGTCCGATATCTCCATTATAACCGACTAGTAACACAATGAAGACAATATTATTAATACTCTTTTCAGCGATAACTATCGTAGTCTATTCACAGAATGAAACTTCCTCTATCAAAAACAACACCCTCATCTTTAATACTCTATTTAGTGCAAATATGAAGCCCGGAGTATCCTGTTACAGAATCCCTGCGCTCATTACAGCTCCAAATGGAGATTTGATTGCCGCAATTGACGAGAGAGTTCCCTCCTGTGGCGACTTAAAATGGAATGACGACATCAATATAGTCATGCGTAGGAGTGTGGATAATGGCGCCTCCTGGTCGGAAATCGAAACTGTGGTCGACTATCCGCCAGGCCAATCCGCTTCTGATCCTTCAATGATCCTCGACAGGGAGACTGGTATCATTTTTATGTTCTTTAATTTTATGGACTTACACAGTGCACAGGACGTCTATTCATTCAAAGTACTCAAGAGCATTGACAATGGACATTCATGGAGCACGCCCGAAGACATAACTTCCCAAATTTCAAAACCGGAGTGGCATACCGATTTCAAGTTTATCACTTCTGGCCGTGGAATTCAAACCAGTAGTGGGAAGCTATTACACACTATGGTCAATTTAAAAAATGGGTTACACCTTTTTGGCAGCGATGACCATGGTGCCACTTGGTATTTGATCGATTGTCGCATCACACCGGGCGATGAATCTAAGCTAGTCGAATTGATAGATGGCACCTGGATGATAAATAGTCGAGTCAATGGCACTGGACATAGATATATTCATACTTCCACAGATGAGGGCAAGAGTTGGATCACACATCCAGACTCCTCACTTATCGATCCTGGTTGCAATGCGAGTATTGTTCGATATACGTCTATAAAAGAGGGCGCTGATAAGAACAGGCTTTTATTTTCTAATGCAAGCTCGAAGGACGGGCGAACTAATATGACCATAAGAGTGAGCTATGATGAAGGAAAGAACTGGACAAAGGGGAAGACAATTTATAGTGGTGGTTCTGCTTATTCTTCACTGAGCATCCTTGCAAATGGTGATATCGGTCTATTTTTTGAAAAGGATGACTACTCGGAAAATGTATTTGTGCGGCTCTCCCTAGAATGGTTGACCGATGGTAAAGATAAGTTCACTCTTCCCTAACCTATCTAGCACTTGGTTAAATATGGAATCGGCTCACTTGACTATGCTAGAAGTTAGACCGAAATTTTATGAGTCTGACTGCAACTACACATACAATCACTCATGCTCCTGGAAATACCAGTCATTTCCGGGAAGCTTCAGATTATCATGCATTTTATTATCTAGAATTAATAATTCTTGCTATTTTTAAATCAAAAGAAGTGCGGCTGACTAAAATCAATAGAAGCGAACTACTTAATAATAAGTTGATAAAGTGTTGATAAGGAACGTTTATGTACTGTTGTGATATTCTCTCTTGAGTTTAAAGCAGGATAAAACAAGCACGTATATTGACAATAGGTATTCTCGTTGCGGTACTTTCAATTTCAATAATTATGGGATAAGCTCGACCTTCACTCTCGGTATGTCATAAGCACAGTGGTCGCGCGAGTTCAATAGGCTTAGTCTCACGAGCAAAGTCTGATACTGCTCATTCGCTTACATCATTGCTTTACAAGGCCACCTTCACAAGATTATTACAACAAGATTTAAAATACGAACAATGGATAATTATGAAGAAACACTTGAAACTTGGAACAAAGTTGCTTCACTATATCAGGAAAAATTTATGGACTTGGACTTATACGATGATACCTATGAAACAGTTTGCAATTCAGTGTCCAAAGAAAAAGCAGCATTATTGGAGATCGGATGTGGCCCGGGAAATATAACAAAGTACCTTTTAAATAAACGGCCGGATTTCAATATTTTCGGGATTGACATATCACCGAATATGATTGAACTTGCTCGTAAGAATAATCGGGCTGCAAGGTTTGAGATAATGGACTGCAGGCATATTTCCGACCTGAAATCAAAATTTGACGGAATTATTTGTGGCTTTTGCCTGCCATATCTATCTAAGACAGACAGTGAAGCCCTCATTTCAGATTGTTACAAACTACTAACAGAGCAAGGGCTTTTATATATCAGTTTTGTGGAAGGAGATCCGGAAAAATCAGGTTTTCAAGTTGGTAGTAGCGGAGATAGAACCTATTTTTACTTTTATAGTCTTGACTATCTAACCGCCATTCTTAAAAAATATAATTTTGATATAATTCATGAATATAAAGTGTTCTACAAGAGAACAGAAACAGAAAATGAAATACATACAATTTTGATAGCAAAGAAATCGCCTACTTCATAAATAGCGCTAAGTAGAGACATCAACTAGCAAAATAAAATCAACTACTTCAATTCCATCACATCGGTAATGTGGCAGAACCATAGGAAAATGCGTTCTCATTT
>DAOLZQ010000008.1:53283-65870 GCA_035426385.1 Saprospiraceae bacterium | reverse complement strand
ATTGTAATTGAAAGTTTGTCGTTTGTTGTTCGTTGTTTGTCAGCGACTTATAAACCATCTGATTAACCAATAAAAATAAAACAAGTGGATCAAACTGATTTCCGTTTAGTATATCTAGTAATGATGTGGGCCTAGTTACTGACAAACCAGCATTCTTAAGAACCAAATAAATCAAAGTCAAAAATTATCACCAAATAATCACATTAAATTCTTAAAATGAAAATTCTCAAAATAATTATAGTCACAATATCATTAGGCCTATCATTATCAGCGTGGAGTCAAAAACAAGATACGCTTGGGTTTGACTATGAAGATCATCAAGGCACGACAATACTTTTACCCACCTGGAATAATATATTTAATACGATCACAATGCCGGATTCCATATTTATGGAACTTATGGATCTATACAAATATAAATTCATAGACGAGAAGGGATATTATTGGAAAATGTCAGAGGGAGAAGATAGTCATTTCTATATTGAGCACGAATTGGGCTTTATGCGTTTTGTCTGGAAAAATTCAACGATCAAAACGAGTGATTTAGAATCAATGCTCCAGTCTGAGTATGTCAAAACTAAACCTGACGGTACCAAAATTTTTCAAATGATGCCTGACGAAGACAATAAAGTTGAAATTCAAATCTTAAATACAAAGCAATTAGGTATGGTTTCAGTCGATTTTTTGTCTGAGTAAATCAATACACAGACCGTATTTGTCTTTCCTCATTTATTATTAAAGATCCTGACAGCAATTATGACATGTAGCGAAACTTGAGAATATGTCTGTCCTGTACCTTCAATCTTGACACATAGAGCAGCAAAGAGGATTTAAAAATCTCAACTTCAGACAATATCTAATCCTGAAATTAACAAGTAGCCAAAGACATGAATCTTATGACCTCACAGTCCCGAAGCCGCGGAACTGGCTCATGTAAGAGGGCAAAACGCCGTTACCCAGCGATAGTCAGCAGGGTGAGCGCCTGAACTCGAAGATCGCGCTGAAATTGCGGAGCTGATAGAGTCAATGTGCTATTGATTTTCTGCGAAATTCAGTGATATCTGGAGCGGGCCTTTTACCAACTGATTAAGCAGATCACATCAGAAATCCTGAACATTTAGTAGTCAAAATTGGTTTTGCACCGGAGCATTTTTCTATCTTAACGCTCCCTTTTAGGATAAGAGCACCAATAGAATTACGGCACATATGAAGTTGACAAGACAATTTAGCGAGTTTATACAGAGTGAACAGACTCAGGGACTAGTGTTAGTTTTTGCCACCATAGCGTCTCTTTTACTTGCCAACTCATCCATACAAATAGACTATATCGGCATGTGGCACACTGATCTGGGGTCACATAGTGCGATTCACTGGATCAATGACGGACTGATGGCTATCTTCTTTCTACACATCGGATTGGAGCTGGTTCGTGAGATCAATATAGGTGAACTTTCAAATTTTAAGAAGGCGTCTCTTCCGGTTATAGGTGCTTTGGGTGGCATCACAGTGCCCGCACTGATATACCTGGCCTTCAACTATGGTACACCCACTCAGTCCGGTGTAGGTATCCCCATGGCGACTGACATTGCCTTTGCAGTAGGAATCCTAGCAATATTAAAAAACAGAGTCCCCACTGCATTAAAAATTTTCCTCATCGCACTAGCAGTAATAGATGATCTGGTGGCCATTCTGATGATTGCTGTCTTCTATACCAAATCATTAAGCTGGGATAACTTGTTTATTTCACTGGGAATCTTTGCCGTACTAATTGTGCTGAACAGGCTCAAAGTAAAGAATATTTTGATCTATCTCATCGGCGGAGTAGCCATGTGGTACTTTATGCTTCATTCAGGAGTACATGCCACTATCACCGGTATTTTGTTAGCTACAGTGATACCATTCAACCATGGTACCGAAGAATCCTCTTTTCACAAATTGCAGCATGCGCTGCACATGCCCGTAGCCTTTGTCATATTGCCACTATTTGCGATGGCAAATACATGTATTGCTATTAGCGCCGACTGGCAGGAAGGTTTAACTCACTCTAATAGTTTGGGCATTATTGCCGGCCTAGTATTGGGAAAACCGATTGGAATCTTTTTATTCGCCGTACTCGGTGCGTCCATCGGATGGTGTACTCTACCTACCCGGGTAGCTTGGAAGCACATACTCAGCGTGGGCTTTCTGGGTGGTATCGGATTTACAATGTCGATCTTCATTACGCTACTCGCATTTAATGACCATGAGATCATCGATGGTTCTAAAATGGCGATACTACTAGCTTCTACCATAGCTGGTATACTGGGCATAATAATGCTTAGGCTGACCACTAGAGATTATGTTGAAATAGATGATGATAGCTCGGAGGAAATGGTTTAAATTATTGTGCTAGGTTAGAGCACTAATAACATAGATTTTGAATTAAAAATCCTGCCTTCATTAAACTTTGAGCCATAAATCACTCTAAGTAAATATTACATTGATTAAATCAATTTCCAAATGAAGCAGACTATATTTACATTGGCTATTTCTTTTTTATTTCAAGTAGTTACAGCACAGAGTTATTTCCCTCCAACTAATTCCGGCACCTGGGATACAATGCCAGCCGAAGAGCTGGGGTGGTGTCAAAATAAAATTGACAGTCTGTACGATTTCCTGAATGCCAATCATACCAAGGCCTTCATACTCCTCAAAGATGGTAAGATAGTATTGGAAAAATACTTCAATGGTCATTCGCGCAATGCCAACTGGTACTGGGCCTCAGCTGGAAAGTCACTCACTGCGTCAGTCGTAGGAATCGCTCAGCAGGAGCATCTGCTGAAGATTTCTGATACTACTTCTAAATACCTTGGCGCCGGCTGGACCTCGTGTACGCCTGAACAAGAAGCTAAAATCACCATCCGGAATCAACTCACCATGACTACCGGGCTGGATGATGGCACAGGCACCTATTGCACAGATGACACTTGTCTTCACTACCTGGCAGATGCCGGCACCAGATGGGCTTATCACAATGCGCCGTATACACTTCTGGACAAGGTGATAGAGAGTGCCACCGGCAAGAACCTCAATCTATACATCACTCAAAAGATCAAGACTCCTACCGGAATGGATGGAGCTTACATCTATCAGGACTACAACAATATCTTTTACAGTACGGCGCGCAGTATGGCTCGGTATGGTTTATTAATACTCAACAAGGGCAACTGGGATGGGAATCAGGTACTTTCAGATACTGATTACTTCAATGAAATGACCAACACCTCTCAAGACTTAAATAAATCTTATGGCTATCTCTGGTGGCTCAATGGCAAAGGATCATTTATGCTGCCTCAGTCTCAAATCATATTTCCCGGCAACCTTGTTCCTGCTGCACCGGATGATATGATAGCTGCTTTGGGCAAAAATGGACAATTTATCAACGTGATTCCCTCTCTAAATATGGTCTGGATCCGAATGGGAGAAGCGCCGGATAGCTCTCCGATCGCATTTACATATAGTAGGGATATCTGGAATTATTTAAATGCACTCAACTGTGGCTCTTCACAAAATAAGGTAAAAGAAACAAGTCAATTAGTCACCTATCCTAATCCGGTGAAAGATTATATCTATCTCCAGTCCGGTAAGGAAATAATTTCCTGGAATTACAAAATATTTGACAGTAATGGGAAACAAATAATGATAGGGAAGACTCAAGATAAAATTAATTTATCTCTTTTAAATGCAGGAATTTATCTTCTACAGCTCTCTGATGGGATCAATAACAAAACAATCAAAGTGAATAAAATATAGCTCATACTCTTTAGATTAAAATCTAAAAAGAGCTTAGAAATTCTTAAAAGCTTACTCCATTTATTACCCTCGATAACTTCTATATGTTAATTTAACACTCTAAATTAACATAATGGATTCTATTTATTACTTTAATAACATATAGAATCCCGGCATTTCTTGATTGCGAGCAATTATTTAGTGATCTTGACATAACCATCGTATTGTGATATACTAGCTTATATCAAGAACTCATACATCTCATTGAGATAGTGGATCAGATTGCATGCTTGCTACTACCAGCTTCCGCCGCCACCGCCGCCAAAGCCACCACCTGATGAGCCACCACCGCCACCGGACGAACTGCTGGAAGGCGAACTGACCATAGTTGATCTCGTCGAAGCTATAGAATCAGAGAAGGATTGTGAGAAATTACTCATCGAAGTGATACCCATGGGTGAGCTATACCAAGTGGGTGGTGGAATATTGAGTGACTCAAACTTTTTGGCCCACCGATCGAATAGCCCAAAAGCCAAAGCATAAGCCATAGTCGTCTCAAAGTAATTTGGGCTGTCTTTTAAAAGCATTTTTAATTTATTCTCCTCTGCGACTTTGATAAAGTTTTTGAATCCTTTTAAATCTGAAAATATTTCATTGCCCTTTGAATTTTTCTTTGAGAGATAGAAGGACATAATAAACAGAAAAACTTCTACGATACTCAACGAAATTACAGCAAGAATACCCCAATTAAAAAAGAAAATAAAAAAGAGAGCCATACCCACTATTACAAGACCAATTATAGTGAATAATTTTACTCTATCGGACTTCGCATCATAATATATTTTTGCACTTGTTTGAAGTTCAGTTTTTGCTGCGGACATGGTGGTGTAAAACGAATCTTTTAGGCTACTTACTAATATCTCATCTTCACCAAAACTGCCTCCAAAGAGACCATTAAACATTGTCTTTTCATAAGAGGGAGCATCCGGAGGAAGTGATTTCAGCCGAATTAACTTTGTATCATCTTTTCCGAGCCATCCAGTTTTTGGAATTTGTTCCATAGTAATGATTCCACGTGAGCCCCAATGCGGGATCAGCGAGATCAGATCAGGAGTATCAGCCTTATCATCGATTAGAAAGCCGGCAAGTGAAGGATCTATCTGATCTGGCGGGAAATAGCTTGTAGTCGCTATCACCTTATCATCTTTCCCATATTTATTCCAAATGCCATAAAAGATAGCGATCAATGCACCTAATATTAAGGTCCAGCCATAATCAGTCCAGAATGGCCAAAATGGCTTTATCTCAGTAATAGATCCTACCGGCAAATTCAGTAAGAGAGTAACACTTTGCCCTGGAGAGGAAAGAAAATTATCACGGCTCTTCCCTGTAAATATTCCGGCTGAATATCTGACATCAAAATCTTTACCGGATTCAGTGGCTCCCATATCACCCGAATACACAGATAAATCACTCTCTTTTGCATCTACAGACTGTGGTAGTGCAATCGTAAAATCGACTTGGTGAAAGATGGCATTCCAGGCGTCAGGCTTGATATTCCAATAGAACCGGATGTGAGATTTTTCGAATAGATAGGCATTGTACACCCTATATTTAATGGTGTAATGCTGAGGGCCTGTAAGGGTGCGATCGGGGTCACCAATCTTAATCTGAATCTGATCACTTATCTTCTGCATATAGCTACCATCAGCTTCAAATTTGTGATCCGGGACATCTATGTTACTGATCTTGATTCTGCGGTTTACTTGATTACCCTCTTCGTTCAGCAGGTCATATTTAATCCTAATATCCCTGAAGATACCATGCTTTGGAGCTGTAAAATTCAGGTCATAATTCTCCACCACATCAAAATATCCATCTGAGCTGAGATAAATAGAAATCTGACAATGATTTACTTCAAAGTCTTGTGACAGACCAGAATAGCATAGTAAGAGGCCAAATAATAAGAGAACCGATTTCTTCACGGTTATTTCAATTGAAATTCACTTTAACATTTTCACGACTGGCGGCATCTGCTTCAAAGTATTCAAAATGCTCATAATTAAACATGCCGGCAAAAAGCACGCCGGGCATACCTTCACCAAAGGTATTGTTCTCACGCACGGTCCCATTGTAATAGCGACGGCTGCGCTCCAGGTTCTCTTCTATTTCACTCAATTTTTGTTGAAGATCTAAGAAACTAGCGTTTGCCTTCAGATCTGGATAAGCTTCACTCAGTGCAAATATGCTCCTTAATGTTTGCTGCAATTGATTTTCTGCCTTGATCTGGCCATTTATATCATTTGACGGGACTGCCATAGCTGCATTACGAGCATTGATAACATTTTCCAGAGTTGACTTTTCATGCGTTGCATAGCCCTTTACTGTGTCTACAAGGTTTGGTATAAGGTCATAACGTCGCTTCAGTGCAACATCTATATTACTCCAGGCATCCTTTACCACATTTTTGTTCTTTACAAATTTATTGAAGACATATACAATCAGCAGAACTACAAATGCTATCAGTACTACAAAAATTAATATAAAATTCATACTTTAATAGGTTTAATTAATAAGATTAAGGCTTAGAAAAATTAGAATAAGCGACTAATATACGGTTTCTTTACTTTTCTATTTTTAATTAATGTTTTTAACAACCACACTTCCAGAATTCCCAACCAAATATGGGTCATAGCCTAGGGAAGCACCCCTATTCACTAATTGGTTACATTTACATATAATTCATTTGAACAAAGCGAGAATTGATACTTAAGACTATATACCTGAATGCACTAATCATCAGTACTTGCATCCTATTGGTAGGTTGTCTGTCACAAAATGCCAAAAATCAACCTGCTCCTGAATCTAAAATCGTAGGAGGTGGCTGTGATGGTTGCGAGCTGATGTATGTAGGAATGCCTAAGCAGGTTACCACCATAGATACCAGTGCAGGATGGAATGAACCCGGACAAAAATTGATCATTAGTGGTACTGTATTTAAGAATGGTGGAAGAAAACCTGCGCCTGGTGTGATCATATATTATTGGCAGATTGATCATAAAGGGTACTATTCACCTGGAGTGGGTATGGAAGAACTTGCAAAAGCACATGGACATATCCGTGGATGGGTAAAGTCAGATGAAAATGGAAAATACACCTTCTACACCAACAGGCCGGCACCATATCCTAGGCAAAATCTTCCCGCACATATTCATCTATCCATAAAGGAACCAGATCTGAACAATGAATATTATGTCGATGATCTAAATTTCGATGATGATGAGCTACTCTACTCCTATCTTAGGAAACATCCTCAAGAGAATCGAGGTGGCAGTGGTATCGTCAGAGTCTTGCTAAATGATAGCATACAGATCGGTTGGCACGACATCATACTTGGCTTGAATATCCCTAATTATCCAGGTATCATAGATCCGGTAATCCAATCCGGCTTGCCCATCGGTGTGGATCATCCTTCTTTCATGCCTTATCACGCCTACGGCCCTGATAAAGGGACACAAGTTTGCCCGGTCTGCAAATATGGTCGCTTCTTAGGTATTCTCTACTATGTAGGCAATCATCCGCAGTGGGATGAGATAAAATCCTGGCTTGCCTTTCTGGAACAGTTAAGTGCTGCTCATGGTAAATATCTCAAGGTCTTTTTTATCTATGGAAATGAACTGGGATATGATAAAGAAAAAAGAATGACCCAATTAGCACAGATGGGCGAAGAATTAAATATCAAAAATATAGCTCTCACTTTTGTACCATCATTTACTGATAAAGAATTACAGGTCAATCTAACAAAAGTAAATCCGGAGGTGGGGAATACTTTTATCCTCTTCAAGCAAAGCAGAATTGTAGATAAATATATCGAACTGAAACCCACAAAAGAGAACTTCCAGTTGATTAATAATGCGCTTACAAATTGGCAAGATTCGAGCCTTTCATTAACTGCTCTTAGCCGGGAATGAGAGTTAATTATCAAATTTTCAAAAATATTGAAGCTTAAGCAGCATATACTTCTTTAATTGAACTGAAACTATATTCAATAATTAGTCCAGATTGGACCAATCTCCGACCTCCATTTAACACTATAATCAGAATAATAATGCTCAATATTTGGAATTGAGTCAATTGTTGCTTAAATTTATCTACTTCTTAGTTTTACAAAATAAACTTGTTCTATGTAACTACTCTTAAAATTCATTTCTTATGAGAACTCAATACTTTATTTATCTTCTACTCCTCTTATCTTTTCAAGTCACAAGCCAAACCATCCCCGATATAGTCATCGATAGAGGTCATAAGATGCTTGACCGCGAAGTCAACCTATATTATTTGGATACCGTGGGTGAAAATTATTTGACGATACTTTCTGAAGCAGATATCGATCAACCGCCATTTCCTTTAACTGAATTTACAACTAAACTTAAACTAATCAGTAGGACAGGAGAGGTCTTCAAAGTCACTCAATTACCAAAAAGTTATTCGATCAACAAAAATTGTACCCGGATCGGTGAAAACTATTCGATAATAATTAATTCTAACTACCAGAATAGAACCGCCGGCACTTATATCCAAAGCATGCTATTTGATAAAAATCTAAATATGCTGCAAGACACCACTGTCAACCTAGGTGATGATACTGTACATTTAGATCGAACTAGGTCCAATGTCACCGGTCAATATCTCTCCATCGGTGATTCTACATATTTCATAGTACCCATGAATGCACGTAAAGACGAAGTAGAAAGCAATTATTTCGCAGTTACAGTGTATGGCCCAAATGGATTCTACTCCTCTGCCAGGCTCATACCGATAAATCAAAGTTTTGACGATATTAGCCTTCGCTCGCCAATTACCATCTCGGATGCCAATCAATATATTCTGCCCAATAAAAACTATTATAATTTTTTTGATTCAACATTTGATTTGACTGAGATTAAACAGCCTACCCTTCCTTACTACACTTTTTTTAACCACATTCAGGCAGTATATTCGGGTGGGTTTATCTATCTTTATGGTCCCTGCTATTTTAGTCTTACCGAATTTAAAAATATCGTACTAAAATTAGACCCAAAATTAAATGTTGTTGACTCTCTTGCCTTTGACCAGCCATTTCCCATATCTTACAATACATTTCTGTTGGATCATGATGTAGCCCCGGGATGTGTATTTGCAGATGAAGACGGTAATTTGAACGCAGTTTCCTATTACAATGGGATTACCGGGGATATCAGTGCCCTTCCGGGTCGGATATTCGTCAGTAAGTTTACACCAGATATGAAGGTGATCTGTCAGGAGACGTATGAAAATCCACACTGGAAAATGAATCTTTCCAAAGGTTTATATCTGGGTAATGGTCAACTATTGATAACTGGGATGATGGACTCCATCAATTCATCGACTAACCTAAAGAAAGACTACTATCCATTCATCGGTCTCATCAAGGACGGATGCGAGCTGAGTTGGGCGACCAGATTGGAAGAATTGAAAACAAATGAAGAGCAAATATTTGCTGAAAAAATTGTCAGCTGGCCTAACCCAGCTTCTGATAGGGTCAATTTCAAATTTGAAGGAGATTATAATATGCTATCGACAGGTATATTATACAATGGTTCAGGAAAGAAGCTATTCTCTATTCCTGCCTGGCAAAGCAACACGCTGGATATTGACATTTATTCTTTTCCTACTGGAATTTATTTCTACTCAATCTCGAATAAACTAGGTCAATTGTATACCGGAAAAATTATCAAGAACTAAGGAGTTAAGAGAATATTGAGATTAACTTGATTTTAAAGGCAATTCTTCCTGTGTTGATCTGGCCATCTTTCGATGCAGAATATCCAGAATATCGGTTCAGATAATTAATTTGACTTCTTGAATTAAAGTTAACTTTGAAGAATGAATTTATTCCACAGGATACGGAACATATTAAAGTCGCAGTTTGATTTAATCAACAATGAGAAGTTAAAAAGGAGTATCCTAAATGCAATGCCTTTTTGGGCAGGCGCCTTTATTTCAGGTGTTGTGGCAGTAGTATATGCGCAATTGTTTGCTTGGGCAGAGCAAGGCACCCACTACATCTATACACAAGTGGGATGGCTATTTTTTATCCTTACACCGGTCTGCTTTGTGCTGAGTTATTGGATGGTATCGCGGTATGCACCTTTTGCTAGAGGAAGCGGCATTCCTCAGGTCAGTGCAGCTATAGAACTGTCTAATCCGAGATATTACTACAGAGTTAGATCATTGGTGAGCTTCAGGATAATTATCGTCAAGATCATTTCTAGCCTGATAGTTGTCTTCAGCGGAGGAGTTATCGGTCGGGAAGGTCCTACTATTCAGATCTCAGCCTCTATATTTAAAAAAATTAACGACCTGCTACCCTCGTGGTATCCAAAGATCTCAAAACAAAATATGATCGTCACCGGAGCGGCGGCAGGTCTTGCAGCAGCATTCAATACGCCCCTGGGCGGAATCGTATTTGCCATCGAAGAGTTGACCAAAACCCATTTCAGCTTTTTTAAATCCGCATTATTGACCGGAGTGATAATTGCCGGACTTACAGCACTGATGTTACTCGGGCCTTATCTGTATTTGGGATATCCCGTAGTAGAAGGTATCTCCTATTATGCTTTTTTCGCAGTAATTCCACTGGCCATAGTTACAGGCTTAGCAGGTGCCGGAATGGGTCAGTCTATTCTCTATATATTTAAAAGAAAAGAGAAAATTAAGAAGAAGTCTCATCATATTCTATACATAGTCATTTGTGCGCTGCTCATCGCATCACTCGGATACTTCATCGACCCCAGCGTCTTTGGCTCAGGCAAGAATATTATGATCACGACACTGTTTACCACACAAAAGCATCTGGAATGGTATGTTCCTATACTAAGGGTTATAGGGCCTATTATCACATTTAGCACCGGTGTACCGGGTGGTATATTTGCACCTTCATTAAGTGCCGGAGCTGCTATTGGAGCAGTGTTTGCAGAAATGTTTCATCTATCTTCCAATGAAACTAATCTCGCTATCCTATGCGGTATGACCGGCTGTCTGACGAGTATTACCAGAAGTCCATTTACGTCTTCTATATTGGTACTAGAAATGACTAATACCCATAATGTAATTTTCTATATCATGTTTGTCGCATTGGTCTCGAATTTAATAGCAAATACAATAAGCAAACACAGCTTTTATGATCAATTAAAAGTGAATTATCTCATAGAAATACAAAAAAATCAAGTACCACAAACAACGATCGAGAAGCGGCGAATAACACCAGACACTACGCCCTCTGATCCTGCTGACCCGCCGTCCTGAGCGGCCATAAATGTGAATCGCAAAATCGCTCTCAGATTTCAAGTACTCATGACCTCATTTAGTCACCTGGCACGAAGGATTCATGCGCCATCTCAACATAAAGAATATAAAAGTCATATTCCCTTATGTATTCCACTTCCTCTATAGGATACGGGATCATGACCCTTTGAATTTCCTCCATCTGATCCCTTGGAGTTACTTCCAGCTGGGACTTTGTAGCTAAATGATCCGAATTAGCCTCATACAACTACCGCAGAGAAGAGTCATTAAAAAGGCTAGTCCAGATTCGAACAAATTTCTTAAGAGATAAAATTTTCTGATCTTAAACAGTGTTTATCTAAAATAGAAGTTATATTTTGGGAGATTGCATACCCATTATTGAAGTTCAAATATAAAAAGCAAAATATGAACAGTATATATTGGAAGTTAGCTGCACTGCTGAGTCTATTTATAATGGGATGTAAAAAAGACCCCGATATCCCATCCGATGGAAATAAAACTCTGACCTATTTCTATGAGCGAAAGGAAAGTGGCCACTTGCAGGTTTATTCATATGATGGTATCAAAGAAACTAATCTAGTTCCCGATACGACTCATGATTATTGGTGGATAAAAGTGAATCCCGATAAAACTCATTTCCTCTGCTATCGCGCACCGAAAAAGGCAGGAGTCAATTCCTATACAGTCTCAGAGCTGATGGTATTCAACATAGATGGTAGTAATGGAAAGGTAATCATTCCTGTCAACAAATACAACTGGGAACTACAAGCACACGCCAAGTGGTCACCGGATGGAACCAGGATCTTGGGTAGTGCAAAATGCGCCGATCCTGAAATCAATGATCCGGTGTCTAGAGGAAGACTGGTGGTATTTAATTCAGATGGAAGCAATCCATTCATAGTGTCAAAGTTTACGCATGATGCCACTGATCCGGCCTGGTCAAATGATGGGAAGAAAATAACCTACGTGGGTCCCTCTGACCTTGAAGATCCAATTAATCCTGAGAAAGCCGAAATATATCAGGCCACTCTAAATTACGACAATATGCAGCTTGAGAATCCTATTCGTCTGACCTTTGATGATCTGTACTGCTATGACCCTGCTTGGTCCCCAGATGGGAAGTGGATAGCATATAGTAAAGGCGCTTTTATCAATCTCTTCCTACACATCAACCATGATATATATAAGTGTCGTCCCGACGGGTCAGAAGATGTGGTGGTCTTACAGGATGGTAAAGTAAATGGTGTGCCGAACTGGACACCCGATGGCAAGAGGCTTCTATTTCACGTGCTGGGATTGGTAGATACCCCTCCCTTCAGCCTCTACAGTTGTAGCAGCGAAGGCGGTGATAAAAAATTGATTCTTAGTGATTCTGGAATAGAAAGATCAGATATAACCGGAGTTAAACTTTAATCTTTGGATAGATTTAAAAAGTGTTTTTTTACTTTTTCAAAGATATCTTCTGTTAGAATATGCATAATCCGGCTCTT
>DAOLZQ010000008.1:21464-53183 GCA_035426385.1 Saprospiraceae bacterium | reverse complement strand
AAAGTCCGGACTTTAACGTTTGGTAGTGAACATTCACCAACAAAAGGTGTTCCATAAATAAGGTTGTTTCCGGCCTCCTTAGAAAGCTTAAAACATTAATGCTAAAAACAAAATATACAGAAATGACAAATGCGATTGGAATTGAAACAAAGAAAGCAGCTCATTTAGCTGAGAAATTAGATATTTTACTTGCCAACTACTCACTTTTCTATCAAAATGTGAGAGGACATCATTGGCATATCAAAGGTGAGAAATTCTTCGAGCTTCATGTAAAATTTGAAGAATTATACAATATTCTATTAATCAAAATTGATGAGATTGCTGAGCGAATACTTACTTTGGGCTATTCGCCCGAGTCCAATTACTCTGTATACAATAAGACCTCTACTATAACAGAAAGTGAATTGATCTCAGATGGCACAAAAGCGGTGGAAAATATACTTGCTTCATTAATAACCATCATTGAACTGCAACGTGAAATAATTCATTTATCTGAAGACGCCAGTGACGAAGGAACCAATGCACTAATGAGTGATTACATCAGAGCTCAGGAAAAAGATGTGTGGATGTATTCCTCTTTCCTGGATAATTAATTTATAATGCCTGCGATCAAAGCAAAACAACTAGAAATCATCACAGCAGCGGGTGAGATTCTGTCCGAATCCGGGTTCAGTGGTCTTACGACTAAAAATCTTGCGGCTAGAATAGGTTTTTCCGAGTCTGCCTTGTACCGGCATTTCAAAAATAAAGAAACTATAGTCATCACTATGCTGACCTATCTGTCGGAAGATATGGAATATCGCTTTGAAGCCTGCCTGATGGCAGAAGGACCACCAGAGCAGCAATTGAAGAAACTTATAAATAATCAGTTTGATTTCTTTAAAAAAAATCCACACTTCCTGATCGCGATTTTCTCAGACGGCTTGCTGGAAGAAACTCCAGGTATCAATAAAGCTATTAATGATATAATGGCAGTCATGAAGAAATATCTGATTCGGATAATAAAGAGAGGGCAGGATAGTGGAGACTTTACCTCAAATTTGTCAGTACTTGAAATAGTGCATATGATCATGGGAAGCATGAGACTGCATACACTACAATGGCGGATGTCTGGTTACGCTTTTGATATAAAAGGCAAGGGAAATAAATTGATGGGCTCCCTGATTAGTCTGATTAAAACTTAATTTAATGAAAAAAGGATTAATATATATTCTAGTCGCCATATTAGGCTTGTTTACGCTGGCTACACTATTCATGAGCACCTCTGTGATATTGGACTTATTTAATGTACGTGCAAAAGAAGGTAATTATGTACCATTTGTAGTCTGGGCCAATTTCTTTTGCAGTCTGCTCTACCTGGTTTCTCTGTATGGAATAGTAACATACAAGCGATGGAGTGCCTGGTTACTATTGATAGCCACTATTATCCTGGCAGCGACTGGTGTCGCATTGAATATTTATATCAAAGATGGGGGAATTTATGAGCCGAAGACGGTTAAAGCTATGCTATTCCGCACGGGGCTGACGTTGGTTTTTACCATAGCTTCCTATTTTCTAATAAACAAAAATAAACTAAACAACAAAACATGAAAAAATTATTCTATTTATTTCCACTGGCTTTAATGGGCCTCACTGCATGTAGTAGCAATTCGACTCAAGAAGCAAAACAAGATGATCAAGAAGTTAGTGCAACTAAGACAGAAACTGAAAGCGATGTAGAACACGAAGGTCATGGTGGCTCTGTTGCCTTAGATAATGGCAAAAAGTGGCAAGCCAATCCTGAGACTACGCAAGGTGTAGAAAAAATGTCAACAATAGTTGCTGAAGGGTTATCCGCAGCAAAGGAGCCTGCTTCCTTTCAAGAACCACTAAAAATGGAGTTTCAGACTATTTTTGACAAATGTACTATGACAGGCGAAGCACATGAACAACTACATAATTTTTTAATACCCATAAAAGGATATCTGGACAAGCTGGCTACCCCTGATGCTAATGAAACCACCCTTCGCGATATGCAAGCGTATCTGGGTACATATAAAAATTATTTTGAATAATTCTGATGATATCATTTATAGTAATGTACTAATCTTGCGATGAGACCAATTAGATACATAATGTTTCTGGAGGCTGTGATAGTAATTTTACTTCACGCGCTTATCCCCCATGTTCATCATGGAGAAATAACATTTGAAGCTCATGTAAAAGCTCATGCAAAAGCGCATACTATTTTTGAAATCCTTGAATTAAAATTTCATAAGCACTTATCAGTCGATCTGACTAATTATACTTTAGCTCAGTCTGTCGCACTGAAGAAAGTTCCTATAAACAAAGGTGTCCCTTCATATAGCTTCACAAATCAATATAGCACACAGGTCCTTAAGTTATACTTCCATACATGGACATTCCGGTATATTGCCCTTTCGAAGGAACTCCATTTAGAGTCCAGTGGTTTGCGAGGCCCTCCTGCAGATAATTCTATATCGTAAAAAATTAAAGAATTATTAAAAAATAAAATTAAATATCATGGGAGCAGCGCATTTCCATTTATTATTGACACACTTTCCTATAGTTGGAACAATTCTCGCCATAGGAATATTTGCATACGGATTATTTATCAAGAATGACTCTATCAAAATAGTCGCTCTAAGCATATTCGTCCTTATGTCACTCATGACAATCCCTGTCTATCTGACAGGAGATGGTGCAGAAGAAGCAGTGGAGCACTTAGCAGATGTTACCAAAAGTAGTATTGATGTACATGAAGAGCTTGCAGAAAAAGCAATTTGGTTGATGGGAATTTTAGGATTAACTTCATTGATTGGTATATATGCAATAGCTAAGAAATTATCATTTTCAAAAATGCTTTCATTAATCATTTTATTCATATCATTGGCTACTTTCGGACTATTCGCGAGAGTAGGATATCTGGGTGGCCAAATTCGCCATACTGAGATTATTACAAATAATAATAACGTACAAAGTGATAACAATAATGACATCAAGCATCAATCTAAGATCAAGGACAATGATGATTGAATAAAGTAATGACGCAGATTATATAATGCAATAAAGCCGTCTCTTGGGGCGGCTTATATTTTTTCAACTATACGATGAAGCACCCAATCTATTTAATCTATATGCTTAATAGCTAACTTATAAAAAGTAAAATGAAGAAAATTCTTATAATCCTAACTTTATTTTCAGTATTGGTCTTTACCAACTGCCAGCCTTCTCAACCAAACGAGCAGGTAATGTCAAAGTACATAAGTACGGGTAATAAGCTGGTGAAACAATCGTTTGACACACTGAGTAAATCGCTGAAGGCTGCGATAAGCGCAGGTGGCTTCGAACACGCAGTAGCCTACTGCAAGGTCAATGCAGTGCCACTTACAGATACCTATGGAAGTGATTCAGTCATCATTAGACGCACCGCTTTAAGATACCGCAATCCTTCCAATGCGGCCACAACCGACGAAACTCGGATACTAAACTTATATGCCTCACAAAAAAGCCAGGGAATGGTAAATGATTCACTCAAGTCTGTCACAGAGCAGTCGGCTGATGGAAGGATACACTACTACAAGCCCATCATACTACAAGAGATGTGCGCCAACTGCCACGGGCCCAAAAATACCACCGGCCCAAAAGCCTTATGGACTGCCATCGATTCACTATACCCCGAAGACATGGCCTATGATTTTAAGCCGGGTGATCTACGCGGCATGTGGCACATAACCTTTATTCAAAATGATAAAAACGTCCCTCAAAAGTTACTTGAATCCAAAGGAAGGTAATAAGAATTCAAGTACTATATACTGTAACTGTGCCATTTGAGATAATTAACCTGTTTGTCCTCCTGAATAAATCATTGTATTGATTTACACTATCATCTCATGTACCGCATTTACGGATCATTTAATTCAAATAAGCGCCACTTATAACTTATTCTATAAGCATAAGATAACTCGTATCGAATCATGTAGTTACCTGAAGTCTTTATCATTTGAAGTCCAACCCCTATTCTAAATGGCCGCCTCAAGTCTTGGATTATATACCGGCACGATTGAGAGTAGCACATTTTTTGGTCGATTTTAATACGGAGATATTTGAACCTATCAAAACTTCTCTTAGGTAGTACGCGAATTTAGGGGTTAAGCAGACTTGTAGGCTGTCTAAGAAATTTTAGAGATTCGTGACCAATTCAACGAGTACCATCACGAAGTCCATTGCACCTAACTGTCAATAGTCAATTATGACTATATGTAGCAATTAAGGCAAATTCCTTCCTAAAAAAAAAGTACATTTAGTTCTTGCAAGACATTAGGAATGATTAAATTTTCAACATACACTCCAGCCGAATCACTCACTGAGTATATCCAGTCCTATGGTATAATCGACGAGCCTGAGGACTATCAGTCAGAGTACATTTCACCTCCGATCGGCATGAGCGGATTCATCTTACAATTGGGCAATCCATCTCCTCTACAAAAGGTCTTGATAAATGGGGTAAAATATTTAGAACACTCTTATAGTGTAACAGGGCAAATTACTGTGCCCGTCGTAGGAAAAATCGCCGGTAGGGTTAAGTCGGTTTTGGTATTTTTTAATCCTTTGGGTATGCATCAGCTCTTCCGAAATAACATGGAGCTGCTGACCAACAAGTCAATGAGTCTCCATAGTTTTTTGGGCGAAGACAAAGCCACCGACTTAATAAGTAAATTAAGAGCCTGCGCCACACAACTCCAACTTACGGCTCAGCTGGACTCTTTCTTTATGGAACAGAGAGGAAAACCTCGAAATTTTGATAAACTTAAAGAGGCTTTGACGTTCATACATCAACACAATGGCAATATCGCTATAAGTCAAATAGAAAAAGAATGCTTTATTCATCGAAAAAGCTTGGAAAGACATTTTCTAGTTTGCATTGGTATAAGCCCAAAGACATACTCTCAGATATACCGATTCAAGAGCTTAGTCAGCCATGTGTCTCAAAATCCAAAGATCACATGGCAAGAACTATGCAACTACCACGGATATTATGACCAATCACATCTCAATCGTTATTTCAAGGAATACTTAAACATCTCACCCAATGAATTGGTAAAACTGGATCTGGATTTCATAAATTATTTATTAAAAAAGTCCTAAGGCACTTATATTTAAGGATATTTAACACTAATTTATATTAAATAACAGAGCGATGAAGAAAACTAAATTGTCGCTTTTGTACAAAGACTCTCTCCTTATATCTATTAAATTTGATAATAGACTATTTTTAAGGATAGACTATTTTTTGGTAATTTTCCTCTATTTAAAATGAATTGGGGGCAGCACCAGTTTAGAAAGTGTATTTTGCAATTATCTTAATAAGTAGAATACTAATCAGATGTTGAGATGGCGCAATTGATCTCACCAATTAGGAAGACTACACATAA
Source organism: Saprospiraceae bacterium (assembly GCA_035426385.1). Lineage (GTDB taxonomy): Bacteria > Bacteroidota > Bacteroidia > Chitinophagales > Saprospiraceae > Parvibacillus. The sequence goes on along the minus strand of DAOLZQ010000008.1, from coordinate 47,748 downwards.
TCAGCTGCTTAGCATTTTTATAAACAGTGCTCAGCAGATATGGTGTATTGAAAATTAAGAATAAGATTCAATAAGTATATGGATTAAGCTCTAATTAATAAACTACGTACCTTGTAAAAGAATTAAATAAATCTAATCAGAAAAATAATAAGTGGAGGAACAGAAAGATCTTAAGAAAAAAGTCAAGAAGCAGACTGAAGATAAAGTACATTGGGATAGAATACTTGAACCGAAGAATATATTTCAATTAATTCTGGGCTGCTCCATGGCAGTTATTGCCATGAGAGGGTTCATGATTCCAAATAAATTTCTCGATGGTGGTATCACGGGTATTTCTCTATTATTACACGAAGCTTTTCATTTCAATATCAGTTTTCTTGTGATTGTATTGAATATTCCATTTATCATCTGGGGGTATCGACGTGTCAGCAGAACATTTGCCATTCAGACCAGCCTGGCAGCTTTAATCTTGGCATTGGGTCTTTATTTTATTCCTGTACCGGCGCTGACTTCGGACAAGTTACTGACTGCAGTATTTGGTGGCATACTCATTGGAACAGGTATTGGATTGGTGATTCGCAGTGGAGGTGTACTGGATGGCGCTGAAGTAGTTGCTTTATTTACCAAGAGGAAGACCGGCCTTTCTAATAGTGAGATTATTCTGATCATGAATACTTTTATTTTTGCGGGAGCAGCTTTTCATTTTGGCCTCGCAGCAGCTATGTATTCACTAATCACTTATTTTACAGCTACACGAGCGACTGATTATATCGTAGATGGCATAGAACAATATACTGCGCTCAATATAATTACTGCCCACCAAGATCAAGTGAAGAGTCTGCTGGTCAATGACTTTGGCAAGGGAATCACTGTTTACAAAGGTGAGAGAGGCTACTTGCCAGGCAGCTTTGACATAAAGACTGATTGTGAGATTATAGTTACCATTATCACAAGGTTGGAAGTTTTGCAACTACAACATGCAATTTTGACAATAGATCCTAAAGCGTTTATATACGTCTTTAATATTAAGGAAGCAGCAGGAGGTATATTAAAACTGAAGTCGCATGCCAAATAATAAGGCTATAGAGGCGTGGGTTACGGAATTGTGGACCACGCAAATACCAACACATAATTTTTACCACAATCTAGCTCATACTATGTATGTAGTTGAAAAAGTCATTGAAATAGGAAAAGCAGAAGGATGCAGCAGAGAAGAACTAGAATTACTGAGGGTAGCGGCTCTATTGCATGATATTGGATACATACACAAACGAAAAGGGCACGAAGCTGAGAGTTGTCTGCTTGCCAAAGGTCCTCTGAAGGAGGCGGGTTACTCGAATGAGGAAATAAAAATCATCAATCAATTGATTATAGCTACAAAAGTGCCTCAGCGACCTCATAACTTATTACAAAGGATAATCTGTGATGCCGATCTGGAATATCTGGGAACGAAAGATGCTGCTGAATCTTCCGAAGCACTATATCGAGAAACAGTTCATGTAATTCCTCACTTCACACATAATGAGTGGATCCAGACGCAGATAAAATTTCTCACAGGACACCAATATCATACTGATTATTGTAAAAAAAATAGTGAACCCGGAAAACAAGACTACTTGCGACAGCTAAAAGTAAAATTCTATTCTGATGAACTGAGCCTCTGATGTGATGCAACAGACTACTATTTAGACATACAAACTTAGAAAATATTGGAAACTGTCTTTTTCAATAAATTTAGTACTTTTACCTAAGCGACCTAAATGAGCAACTCAGAGTAGGCGCTATTATTTATTATTCCTGAGTAGCTACTTCACTTACTTATCTTTAGCTATTAGATAAAATCACAATAATTATGATTTACGAAAAGATCTTTAAAGGCCGCGGCAATAAGAAGCGGATCGCACACATTATGGCCGCAGTTGTGATTCTTTCACACTCACTTGAAAAGTATGATAGCGGACATCAATCCTATCTCTTATTCGGAATAGCCGGACTTATCTTTATGACCATAGCGATATTGCACCCCGCTATTGAGAAGAAAGCACCTTGGATAGATGGTGTGTTTTTTATAATTGAAGGAATACTATCCATTATTGTCGCCATCGACTTTTTTCACATGGGTAAGAAAGGAATTCCTTATCTTTATTTACTGACTGCAGCTTTTCAGTTTTTCGTTGCTTTTAAAAAATCTAAGAAAGGTTGGAAGGAACACAATGAACAAACAATAGAAAGTGAGACCCTCGGCAACTTATAATTCATAAATACAGCTTGTGTAGTGAAAACTAAAAGCAAGTAAAGAAATCAGATTGAGAATCTAGCAACCTATATTATGAAGAAGCACCAGCCAATCTTTACTCTAATCTTATTCATAGCTTGCTATATCTCTTCATATTCACAAAGTCCAATCCCAAAAAAAACTGAGAATGTAGTATATGGCATGGCCTCTGGCTCAGCTCTCCTCATGGACGTATATGTACCGGAGCGTGCTAATCACAAAGCAATCATATATATTCCAGGCAGTTCCTGGGGCTTTAATTATCCTGATGACTATAATCAAATGGCTTTAAAATCAGATTATGATTTGGATAGTACCTATACTCGTAAGTGGGTAAATTCTCTATGTAGTTATGGATTTACCGTATTCATAATAAATCACCGTTTCACACCAAGATTCCATTTTAGAGATATTATTGCGGATTGCCGTCGGGCTGTGCGATATGTAAGATATAATGCAGCACAATTTAAGATAGATGGCGCTCACATAGGCGCAATGGGTCACTCTTCAGGTGCGAATCTTGTAGGCATCCTTGGCCTCTCTGACACTACAAACTTGGATTATTCTGCGCCCATTGATACAGTCAGCTCTAAGGTACAAGCGACTGTAACCATGGCTGCTCCTTATAACCTAACCGACCTAAATTCAAAGAATGATAGTTCGATGGCAAATCTGTATGTCTATTCTCTACTCTCCACCTATATGGGTCATTTGCCCGAAGAAGTGAATAATACCTATATCCTATCAGGTGATTATTTTGATGCCTCACCCTACGCTCTGATCAGCGATAAGGCTTCACCTATGCTTATGTACTGCTCTGACAATGATCCAATAATACCGCTTCGTCAGGCCACAAATATGTTCACAAAATTAAAAGCATTTAATACACCCGCCAAACTGATAATCAAAGAGAAAGAGGGTCATACACCGAAACCTGATATGTCTGAAGTAAATAAGTGGTTTGAGCAATATCTCAAATAAATAATTATTGCGCTACATTTACCTATGAAAGTTATTTTAGTTTCAATATATTTTTGCTTTAGTTCTATACTGTCAGCGCAAAATGTTTATAAGACACCTTCAGGAGAAAAATATCATCTAGCTTCCTGTCGGATGGTTGAAAATGTGTCAAAAAAGCTGGTCACTAGTCAAGACATTAAAACATACAATCTAGACCCTTGTAAAATTTGCAAACCACCTCTACCTGCACGCCTAAGTGGAGGAAATAGCCTTACAAATAAGGCTGTAGGAGAAGCCGCAGAAAGCGTCCGTTGCAGAGGCATCACTCAGGAAGGTAGTCGGTGCCGACACACTACCAAACTGGCCAATGGCTATTGCTATCAACATACTGGCCAGCATTCAGCCTTACATTCAGGGACTTCGGGCACAGCAGTAAGTTCTACCTGTGGTGCGCCCACTCAGTCAGGCACTTATTGCAAAAGGAAAGTGAGTGGAGGTGGCTACTGCTATCAGCACCGCTAGAAAAATTTATTCCAAATAAGCGCTAACTCTTTCTCCCCAAAAACTCAATGCTTTTGAAATTAAGCTATATAGGATTGTCTTTCACATATTCAGAACAATTGATTATAATTACTATTACAATAGAATAACTATGAATTACAAGTGCTTGCACATTTATCTCTTCCTCACAGTCTTCCCATTCATTTCTTCCGGACAGCAGCTTAAACCCGGCTTTGATAAAGCGGAATATAGAGAACTCATGCTCATGTCCGTCAGATCTGTTGCGGACTCAGCCTATGCCTCGGCGTTTCCGGTACCGACGCACTACAAAATGATCTATCAGTCTGCTCCTATCGGACTGGATAATTCGTGGGATATGTGGACCAATGATGATAATACAGGCGTGATCAGCTTGAGAGGTACGACAGAAAAACCGGAAAGCTGGCTCGCTAATTTCTATGCAGCTATGGTACCCGCTATGGGTGAAATAAAGTTAAGTTCTGCGGAATCATTTAAGTACACTCTTGCCACTAATCCGAAAGCGGCGGTGCATGTCGGATGGGTAGTTAGCCTTGCCTATCTCTCCAAAGAAATCGTGCCAAAGATCAATGAGCAATACCTCAAAGGCACAAGGGAATTTCTCATAATGGGACACAGTCAGGGAGGAGCGATTGCTTTTCTACTTACTTCCTATTTATACCACTTACAGGAAGCCGGGCAATTGCCCCGGGATATTCGGTTTAAAACCTATTGCAGTGCTGCGCCCAAACCCGGCAATTTATATTATGCGTACGAGTACGAAGCAATGACTCAAGGCGGATGGGCCTTTAATGTAGTAAATGCCGCTGACTGGGTTCCGGAAATGCCCATCACCGTCCAGACATTAAACGATTTTAACAATGTAAATCCTTTTACCAATGCTGAAGCGCTGATTAAATCTCAGAAATTTCCAAAAAACCTGGTATTGCGACATATTTATAATCAACTCAATAACCCCACCAAAAAAGCACAGGCAAACTATGAAAAATATTTGGGTACTTTAACTTCCAAAATAATCAGGCAAACACTCAAAGAATTCACGCCACCTGACTATTACCGGAGTAGTGACTATGTTCGCGCCGGGGTAAATATCATCCTTCTTCCCGGGAATGATTATTACAAGATTTATCCGGATGATTCCACCAAATTATTTGCTCATCACTATCACGCCCAATATTTGTATCTACTGAACCAGCTTCCTGATATCAATCAGTCATACCAAATAGCACCGCTCATTTATACTCCCTCGTCTGCTGAGAGACGAAGAGCAAAAGAGAACAACCTTCCATTAGCTGCTAAAAAGTTCTTTCTACACACTCAGATTGGCATACAAATACCTCGGATTTCTCTACTCAATCAAGAGCTAAAACAAAATGGGTTTCTTGAGCTGAATAAGATTTATCTTACCAGAGGTGGTGGCTTCTACACCATATTTCCAAAACTCCGACTAGCTTCACTATTCAATTATGCTACCTATACTTCCGAGCGTGCGGCGAATAATAGTCAAAATTCTGTCAGAGGAACCAGTGTAGGCACCTCACTTGGTATCCTACTGATCCATCGTCCCGCATTTCATTTAATTCCATATGGTGGTATAGTATATTCCTGGTATGGTGTCCGGCTGTCTCGAATATACAGCTCGTCTCAACCATTCGACAATTATTTAAGTGGTCCTTCCACTCAGCACCACCTTACATCAGAAGGATTTACCGTAAATCTGGGTGCGCAATTGGCTATTTCTCCCTTTCTTAATAATTCCCTTTTGCAAAAAATAAACGTTGGCTTGCGATCCGGCTATCAGTTTCCCTTCACCAAAGCCACGCGTTGGAAGACAGATGCACATTCATTGCAGGGTGGCCCGGCTATTAATTCACAAGGATTCTTTTGCAATCTCATCATTGGCCTCGCCATATAGACCAGCATAAAATAAATCGCAAACTGGTTTAACAAAATACAATTCAATTATTCTGTTACATAGTGTTAAATAAAGTACTGAATTAGGATTACAAAAAAGTTTATTCAAATTAATTCTACTATATTTGAAAATAGATAACCATTCAAAATGAAAACAAGCCGCCTGGAGGCTTTTAGTGATGGTGTGATGGCTATTATTATCACCATTATGATATTAGAGATGAAAGCGCCGAAAGGAGGAGACTTTTCGGATCTCCAGCCCCTTATCCCAAAATTCTTATCGTATATTTTGAGCTTTATCTATGTCGGTATATATTGGAACAATCACCACCATCTGTTTCAAGCTATAGACAGAGTAAATGGAAAAATCCTTTGGGCAAATCTAACTTTACTCTTTACTCTATCTATTATACCACTGTCTACTGCTTGGATGGGTGAGAACCATTTCGAGAGGAATCCACTGGCACTATATGGTATGAATCTGATATCGTGCGCTATTGCCTTTACCATTCTAGAAAAGATGGCTATTGCGTACGAAGGCGCAGAATCTAAAATCGCAAAAGCACTACACAATAATACAAAAGAGTATTTATCTCTAGTGCTATATATTGCCGGCATTACAGCTTCTTTCTTTACACCACTCGTCAGTCTGATCTGCTATACCATCGTAGCGATTATATGGGTAATACCGGATAGCAGAATTGAAAAAAATCTATCTTCACTGTCGGAATAATATTCATCACTTAACTTTTCAATGTTATGGATCGTACACCAACAATAAAAGATTTACTAAACACATACTATGCAAGCTTTGCTTGCAAGGCAGAGTGGGATTCAGTCATAGCCGAAGACTTTATTTATGTAGGTGGAAATATGGCAGACCGCACACCTGTGCTGGGTAAGGACGGCTATAAAACCGTCATCAATCGCTTCTCAAGGTTATTTAGCGACATGAGGGTAAAGACGATGATAGTAGATGGTGACAGTGCTTGTGTCATCGGGAATTATGATCTTGAATTTCCTACAGGGCTGAAGATAAACGCTGATATTGCTGAGCTATGGACCGCTAAAGATGGAAAACTGACCTCGCTCACCATTTATTTCGATACCTTGACATTTGCACAAAACACTCCTAAAACAGCCTCCTAAAACTTATGGCATTTGATGAAGCACTCGCAGGAAAAATCAGGAACGCTGTAAGTCATCTTCCCTGTGAGGAGAAAAAAATGTTTGGCCACCTGGCATTTATGGTTCGTGGAAAGATGTGCCTTACCGCAGGCGAAGACGAAATGATGTGTCGCCTCGATCCACGACTACATGATCAAGAAGTGGCGGGTGCCGGATGTTCCACCGTGATCATGCGCGGCAGGCCTTACAAAGGTTATATCCATATAAAAATTGAGAATCTGCAGAAAGCAACTGAATTTGCCCATTGGGTAAATCTTGCCTTGGATTATAACCACCAGTTGACTGTCCTTTAATCTCAATCAATTGGGCGCCTTTTTATCGGTTTTAACTCATTTTCAATCGAATAAGTAGGTAAAACGTCAGAAAAATTTCTTAAACTTGCACTGTGAATTTGACAAAGAGAGTATTCGTCCTCATACTTGCACTGAGCTTGACTGTGCCCACTCACGTTATGGTATTTGTACTGGATCTTCCAGTCATTCTCAAGCATTGCCACCATCATCAGAGCATTGAATCCATTTCTTTTATAGACTTTGTACATGAACATTCTAAGACTGTCAATCACCCGGATCGTGAAAAAGACCACCCGGACCACGATAAACTGCCTTTTCAACACGATCAAAATTCAGATTGCTTCAAAACCCTACTCTATTTAAAGATAGAACTTGCCACTTCACTTACTTTCATCTCACCATTATCTACTCATGTAAAGTTTTTCTCCCCAATTTTATTCCCCAATTCACTTTACAAAAAGGGTATCTGGCATCCGCCAAAATTCTGTTAATTAAATACTGACTTTCTGCTTAAAGCAGATGAATTTAATAGTCGATAGCATCCAGCTTCGCCTATCCTCATTTATAATAATTGACTCATTATGCTCGATCGAATAATTCGGTTTTCAATAGAGAACAAATTGCTGGTAGGGATTTTTATTTTGGCCCTTATTGGCTATGGTATTTACCAATTTACCAAGCTTCCAATAGATGCGGTACCGGATATCACTGACAATCAAGTGCAGGTGATTACTATTGCACCATCTTTCGGAGCTACTGATATAGAGCGACTTGTTACTTTCCCCATTGAACAGGCAAACAATAATATTGCAGGGCTGAAAGAAATCAGGAGTTTCTCCCGATTTGGCTTATCACTAGTGACTATCGTCTTCGATGACAATACTGATGTGTACTGGGCCAGACAGCAAGTAGCTGAGCGACTTCAACAGGTCCAAAATGAAATTCCGAAAGGTATTGGCACCCCACAGCTGGGACCCATCACCACTGGCCTCGGTGAAATATATCAGTATATAGTCAGGCCAAAAGCAGGATACGAAAATGAGTACGATGCAACCGACCTACGAACCATTCAGGATTGGATAGTTAGGAGACAATTAATTGGCGTCAAAGGTGTAGCTGAAGTAAGTAGTTTTGGTGGTAACCTCAAGCAATATTCCATCGAAGTAAATCCAAATAAATTGTCTTCACATGGACTCACTATAAATGACGTGTTTCATGCCTTAGAAAGCAACAATCAGAACACCGGTGGAGCCTATATCGAGAAATCAGCAACTGTACTTTACATCAGAAGCGAAGGTCTGGTGGAAAATATGGAAGATATCAAAAATATTGCCGTCACCACCACTACTGGTGGCACTCCCTTATTTATCAAAGATATAGCCGAAGTCAAAATAGGAAATGCTACCCGCTATGGCGCATTGTGCTACAATGATGAGGGCGAAGTGACGGGCGCAGTTGTCATGATGCTCAAAGGCGCAAACAGTAGTGATGTCATCAAAGACGTAAAAGAAAGAATAGCGCAAATCCAAAAGACACTGCCTGAAGGTGTTGTGATTGAGCCATTTCTAGATCGAACCAAAATGGTGAATAATGCAATTTCCACCGTTGAGAAGAATTTGCTCGAAGGTGCGCTGATAGTGGTCTTTATTTTGGTGCTTTTCCTGGGTAACTTTAGAGCAGGCTTATTAGTAGCATCAGTCATTCCATTGTCAATGCTTTTCGCAGTGATCATGATGAATATATTTGGTGTAAGTGGAAATCTAATGAGTCTCGGTGCTTTAGATTTTGGGCTCATAGTAGATGGGGCGGTCATAATTGTAGAGGCAGTAATGCATTCATTGACACACAATGATAAATATAAAAACGTAACCACACTTTCACAACTTCAGATGGACACCAGTGTGCGCGAATCAGCCTCAAAGATGATGAACAGCGCCGTATTTGGTCAGATAATTATCCTTGTGGTATATCTGCCCATTTTTACACTTCAGGGAATAGAAGGTAAGATGTTCAAGCCAATGGCACAAACAGTAGCTTTTGCCTTATTGGGCGCATTTATCTTATCACTAACTTATATTCCTATGATGAGCGCCTTATTCTTAAGTAAGAAGACAAAGCACAAGCAGAATATTTCAGACCGGCTAATGACATGGCAGGTAAATCAATATCAAAAGATGTTGAAAAAGGTCCTGAATTTTCCGAAAATAGTGATGGCAACTACCCTTACCTTATTTGTGATTGCCTTATTTATTCTGAGTAGAATGGGTGGCGAGTTTATTCCCACACTGGAAGAAGGAGATTTTGCTATCGATACCCGGGTATTGCCCGGAAGTAGTCTGACCACAACTATCGCCAGTACGCAGAGAGCTGCGCATGTTCTCAAATCACGCTTTCCGGAAGTAGAACAGGTAGTGACCAAAATAGGGAGTGGTGAAGTGCCTACTGATCCTATGCCAATGGAAGCCAGTGACATGATGGTGATATTAAAAAATAAAAAAGAGTGGACCTCTGCAAAGACATTCAATGAGTTAGCGGAAAAAATGGGTGCAGCTTTACAAGATGTTCCAGGCATTACCGCCGGATTCCAGTATCCGGTACAGATGAGGTTTAATGAATTGATGACAGGTGCCAGGCAAGATGTGGTCTGTAAAATTTTTGGCGAGGATCTGGATACATTGGCTTCATATGCACATCGCATCGGGCAGATAGTAAATACTGTAGCAGGGGCAAAAAACTTGTATGTGGAAACAGTCTCAGGAATACCACAGATCACTATCAACTATAATCGTCAGGCGATCGCACAATACAATTTAAATATCGTTGACATAAATAAAATTATAAATACATCATTAGCAGGTCAAAGCGCAGGTATGGTATTCGAAGGTGAAAAAAGATTTGATCTCGTCGTAAAAATACAGGGTTCTCAGAAGAAAGATATTACGGATATTCAAAATTTATTGATTCCCACTCCTGCGGGACCCCAGATTCCATTGTCTCACCTGGCAAACGTAGAAATCAAAGAAGGTCCCAATCAGATTCAACGTGAAGATGCCAAGCGCAGAATCATAGTAGGCTTCAATGTGAAAGACCGCGATGTACAGAGTATAGTACACGAATTACTGCAAAAGGTAGAAAAAGAGCTGAAATTTTCCTCCGGGTATTATGTCACTTATGGAGGTGCATTCGAAAACTTGAATGAAGCAAAACAGAGATTATTAATAGCAGTGCCAGTCTCACTTTTACTCATATTTTTATTTCTCTACTTTGCTTTTAAATCAGCTAAGTTGGGCCTATTGATATATTCTGCTATACCACTTTCAGCCATTGGCGGCATTTTCTTTTTAGCGTTACGAGGTATGCCATTTAGTATAAGTGCAGGTGTAGGGTTTATAGCTCTGTTTGGGGTCGCAGTATTGAATGGGATCGTATTAATCGCAGAATTCAATCGTCAGAAGCAATTAGGTGAAACTGACTTAAGAGAAATAGTATATAATGGTACCCGGATTCGATTTCGTCCGGTGCTGATGACTGCCTTTGTGGCTTCTCTAGGCTTCTTGCCTATGGCTACGAGCAATGGTGCAGGCGCAGAAGTACAGCGTCCTCTTGCCACAGTGGTAATTGGTGGATTGCTAATTGCTACCTTTCTAACACTCTTCGTATTACCCATATTATATATTTGGTTTGAAAAAAAATCAAATAAAATAATTAAAAGCGTTGCCACGGCAGGATTAATCATGCTATTCACTTTACCTCAACAATATGCTACTGCACAGATTCCCATTTCACTTCAAAATGCAATCGACACAGCCATAAAAAATAATCTTTCTCTGAAGAATGAACTGCTTAATTCTGAGTATAACAAAAAACTCATTGCCGCTTCAATTGATATTCCTACGCCAGCATTGACGGGCGAATTTGGACAGATAAATTCCTTGTATAATGACACTCGATTTGGCCTATCCCAATCAATTAAATTTCCTACAATATATAAAAGACAAAAAGCACTAAGAAACGAAATCTATCGCAGCAGTCTGAACCATATTGTTTTGAAAGAGGCCGAACTGAAACTAAGCGTTAGCAAGGCTTTCTATCAATGGATTTACCTGCAACAAAAAATGAGCATTCTAATGCAAAGTGATAGTATATACCAAGCATTCCTAGCTAAGGCAACATTGAGAGTTGAAAAAGGGGCTGGTAACATCCTGGAAAAGATCACCGCTGAAACCCAAAAAGGTCAGATTGAACTACAATTAAGTGAAGTCCGACAAGATATTGACATTACCGAATTGGAGTTCAGGTTGCTCCTCAATACACCGAGGGAAGTCGTTCCTGATGTTCGAGATACGACGATATTGCGCACCGCGGTAATAGATATAACACTAAGTAACCGTCATCCAGCTATTGTCGCACTGCAGCAGGAAAGGGAGATCTCAATTGCCAATACACAACTAGAAAAGTCAACTCGGCTGCCTGATCTGACACTTGCCTACAATAACATGAGTATTCAAGGACCCGGCCCGAACGATGTCTCATATCCGGCATCAAAAAGGTTTCATTCAGTACAACTTGGAGTGGGAATTCCACTAACCTACGGATGGCAGAAAGCTAAAGTTAATTCTGCCAAAATAGCAGAGCAAATAAGTGAGAACAATCTTCAACTGGGTTTACAAAATTTAAATTCAGAATATCAGATTACGCTTAAGAAGTATTTAAGTCAACTGGAAATAGTACAATACTACGAACGAACTGCTTTAAAAAATGCCAACCTTATTACCAGCACTGCTCAATTACAGTTTATCAATGGAGAAATAGATTATCTAGAATGGGCCATGCTAATAAATAATGCTACCACCATCAAAAGCAATTATTCAGATGCACTCCATTTACTACATCAAAGTATAATTTACCTTAATTTCCTTACTACCAAATAAATCCAAATCATGATAAAATATATCATCATAATAATAGTTCTCTTCAGTCTGCTCTCATGCACTTCAAAATCTGCTCCGGATGTTGCTACAGAAAATACTGCTGCAGACATAGTGTCACTGAATGATGCACAACTTAAAAATACAGATATTCAGACCGGGATCTTACAACCTCGGAAGCTCGCTTCTATACTTAAAGTGAATGGAGTGATAGATGTTCCTCCACAGAATATGGTATCAGTCAGTGTACCACTGGGAGGTTATCTGAAGTCATCAAAATTGCTCGAAGGAATGCACGTAAAAAAGGGTGAAATAATTGCCACCATGGAGGACCACCAATATGTCCAGCTTCAGCAGGATTACCTGACAGCAAAAGCACAGTTAAGCTCAATAGAAAAAGAATATCTGCGCCAAAAAGATTTAAATGAAAGTAAAGCCAGCAGCGACAAAGTGTACGAGAATGCACAGTCTGTGTTTCTAACACAAAAAGTTTTGCTCAGATCACTGGAAGAAAAACTAAGACTCATCTACATTAACCCGGCAAGGCTTAGTGTGTCCAATATCTCCCGAAGTATACGGATTCCCTCCCCGATTAATGGCTTCGTATCTGAGGTAAAAATAAATATCGGTAAGTACGTCTCGCCGACTGAGGTAATGTTCGAACTGGTCAATCCTACAGATATCCATTTGGCACTTACAGTCTTTGAGAAAGATGTAGATAAAATTTTTATTGGCCAAAAGATTATGGCCTATAACAATCAGAGACCGGATAAGAAATATCCTTGTAAAGTCATCTTAATAGGTAAAAATTTATCACCGGAGAGAGCAGTTACCGTTCATTGCCATTTCGATCAATACGACAGTTCACTTATTCCAGGCATGTATATGAATGCTGACCTAGAGGTAGTTTCACAAGACGCATATGCTATCCCAAATGATGGCTTGGTTCGCTATGAAGGCAAGCAATATGTCTTTATTGTCACAGGCGAAAAAGAATACCACATGCAAGAAGTAACCACACAGCATTCAGACAGTGGATTTACGCAATTTACCCTTGCAGATGGGTCACTCATTAAAGACAAGCTCTTCGTCATCAAAGGTGCTTACACCCTACTTATGAAGTTGAAAAATACTGAAGAGGAATAGGTAATATTATTTCTAAACCAGCTTATGGCCAAGAGCGCAGCGACCCACTGGTCTTTGGCCAGTAGTCTTTAGTCTTTAGCTTTTTTTAAAGTAAAAATTAAAAGATTTATTCAAGATATTTTCGGATAGTAACTAAAAGCTAAAGCGAAGCGAACTAAAGCGAAGCGAGCCAAAGCGATAGACTATTCAGAAATTTTCCTATATTACTATATTATTCTTATCCATTAATATAACACAAAGATGAAATACACACTGATCAAAGATTGTATCCGGCTGGTAGAACTCTTCGAAGCGGAGCACCCAAATGCGGAGAGTCACTCCACAGACATCCATGGATTTTCACAGTGGATGGCTAACCATTTGGGACAGATGCCCGATCAGGTTGCTACTGCCGATTGGGAAGGAAAGGAGAATGGCCGGAGCCCTGAGAGTGCCATCAACACGCTTATAGTGCACATGAACCGATATGCAAAGTCTTACTCAAAATCAGCTATTCATGACTCTCCCTTTTCTACCCAAGAAGAATTCATATACCTGATCAACCTCAATGCTTTTGGGGCGATGACCAAAATGGACCTCATCAAAAAGAATATTCAGGAAAAACCGGTGGGCATGCTAATCATCAACCGACTGATGAAGCATGGCTGGGTAGAACAGCAGGATTCGGAAAAAGACAAAAGAAGTAAGATTATTAGAATCACGCCGGCCGGCACTCAGGCACTGAATAAGCAAATGGAAAAAATCAGACAAGCGACCACAATAGTGACCGGAGATCTGACTTACAATGAAAAAATGCAACTAATCAATCTGCTAACTAAACTAAATGATTTCCATCACCCCATTTTTTGCAAAAACTTAAATCCCGCCGAGCTACTGGATGTGGTAATGACACAGTACCTTCCAAATAACAATTAAAATATTAATAAAAGATCGCAGTGGTCAGTTTATGTATTTCCTGCAGTAACTAATTTGTATTAAAATAAATAATGATCGGGTATTTCGTATAATATATTTCTGGATCTATTTTCTGCAATTCTTCTATATCAGCTTTGTCTTTCATTCTTACGGTATTCATCTTGGAAAGGATCAAATGATTCAAGTGCAGAAATGGAATCCTGATATTTTCAAAGTCTGAAAAGACTTTTTGTTCATCAGCCTCTTGATACCTGACATTGTTGATATGGGTTAGGAAATCCACTCTCCCCGGCGATTCGTCCATTGAAAATTTTAAAACATTAGTGAAGTCTTCATTAGAAATAGTATTGATATCATCTTCTTCAAGATCTAATTGTTAAAGTACTTTTATAAACTTTTTCTTGTTTGAATTATCAGGTTTTAACCAAATATCGACATCTCCAGTAGTCCTGGAATATCCGTGAAATACGACTGCATATCCTAATAATTATGAAATCAACTCTCTCTCCTAAAAGTAATTTGATTAATTCCAGATGGCTGTCAATAAACAGATTCATATGTCTCGAATAATGGTAATTCTTCTACTACGAGGTCTTGAACGAAGTTCTTCATGGCTTGTATTATATACCCGCAATATTAAATTAACTGTTTTCTCTATTCTTTCCTCAGGAGTCATTTTTAAGGTCTCCTCAATTTCCATAGCTTCTCCCAATTCAAAAGTCTTGTAAACGACTATTTTCTTCGGACTGCTCATAATTCAGGATTTTAAATAAAGATAATGTTTTAAACCCTCTTCACCCATCTCTGATTACTCATTCCCCCTATTTCTATCTGAACTAGGACTATTTCTCAATTTTTGTAATGTCTTAAATTCAACTCCTTCACCCTCAAATAGCCTGCCTTTTCTTAAAAAAAATAAGCCTTGAGTCATAACCACCTACTCCTTTCCAATCACTTCAACCCATCTTCTGTCTTCAGATTTTTTATTCTCACCTATTGTACCTCTTATTTCAAATAGGTGGTCTATTGGCACTTAATCCACTTTAAAAGATCCTTTTCACTCTGCGAAACGTATATAAACGGTAGATGAATATAGTACATTTATAATCTTTATAAAATATTTCTATACTTTTTTAGTACATTTATGAACTATTGTAATATCTTTGTGCTTTAATACTTATCAATATGAACTATACACTAATCCAAGAATGCATCCGGCTAGTCGAGCTATTCGAATCGGATCAGCTAAATATGAAGAATTACTCCCACGATAAGCAAGGTTTCTCTGAATGGATGGCAAACCATTTTGGCGATAAGCCTGAGCAGGCTCCTTCCGGAGACTGGGATGGCAAAGATAAAGGCCGAAGTCCGGAGAGTGCGATCAATACACTGCTGGTTCACATGAACCGGTATGCAAAATCTTATTCGAAATCAGCTATACATGATTCTCCCTTTTCTACTCAGGAGGAATTTATATACCTGATCAATCTCGATGCCTTCGGCCCGATGACTAAGATGGATCTCATTAAAAAAAACATCCAGGAAAAATCGGTGGGCATGCTTATCATCAACCGACTGATGAGACATGGTTGGATATCTCAGCAAGATTCACACCTTGATAAGCGAAGTAAGATCATCCAAATTACTCAAGATGGTACTCAAGCGCTCCTGCAGCAAATGGATAAAATAAGACAGGCGACCCAAATAGTAACCGCAGATCTTAATAACGATGAAAAAATGCAACTTCTAAAGTTGCTTACTAAACTAAATGATTTCCATCATCCCATCTTTTGTAAAAATCTTAATCCTGCCAAATTACTAGATGTAGTAATGGAGCAATATAAGCCAAATAATAATTAAAATGAAGCAGAAAATCGCAATCATTGGTTCGGGTATCTCAGGTCTGAGTGCCGCAGCATATGCAGCTCAGGCAGGCCATGAAGTGCACGTGTTTGAGAAGAATAGTACTCCCGGGGGTCGTGCCCGGCAATTTACCACAGAAAGTGGATATACCTTTGACATGGGTCCGAGTTGGTATTGGATGCCCGATATCATCGAAAATTTCTTTCGTGATTTCGGACACTCAGCCGCTGAGTTCTACAATCTCATTTCACTAAATCCACAGTTTGAAATGATCTTTTCAGATGGGAATCTGTCTGTACCCGAAAGTTATGAGGATCTAAGAAATCTTTTTGAAGAAATGGAAGTGGGCGCAGGTGAAAGATTGGATGCCTTCATGAAATCAGCTCGTTATAAATACGAAGTAGGTATGCAAGACTTTGTAAATAAGCCCTGCCATTCCTGGTGGGAATTTATGTCGCCAAAAATTGCTGTCGGAGCGCTCAAACTGGATCTACTGACCAATTTTCGAAGTTATGTAAAAAAATTCTTTTCAAATCCCAAGCTCATTGCCCTCATGGAATTCCCGGTGATCTTCCTGGGTGCTTCACCTAGAAATATTCCGGCTCTATACAGTCTGATGACCTATGGCGGATACGGCCTGGGAACCTGGTATCCGGAAGGTGGATTCTACCAACTAGTCCTCGCTATGAAAAAAGTAGCTGAAGCGCAGGGCGTACAGTTTCATTTTAATCATCCTGTAGAAAAAATAAATACCTCCAACGGTGAAGTTACATCTCTTGAGATATTAGGTAAATCGTATTCTTTTGATGCAGTAATTGCTTCATCAGATTACCACCATACTGAAACACTACTTGATGAACAATACCGAAATTACGATGAGTCTTATTGGGAAGGTCGCACCTTTGCACCATCCTGCTTAATCTATTATCTGGGATTAAAATCCCAGTTACCTCGACTCACACATCATACCCTTTTCTTTGAAAATGATTTAGACACACATACTGATAGTATTTATGCTGAAAAAAAATGGCCCGAGCAACCCCTCTTCTATGCCTGTTGCCCTTCCAAGACTGATAGAATGGTGGCCCCGAATGGACATGAAAATGTATTTCTACTTATGCCCATAGCCACCGGCTTGCCTGACGATGAATCAGTAAGAGAAAAATATTTTCTTCAAATGATCGATCGTTTGGAGCAGCATACCGGCACATCTGATTTACTATCACAGATTGAATACAAAAAAAGCTACTGTGTCAGTGATTTCGTCCAAGACTACAATGCCTACCAGGGCAATGCATATGGTCTGGCTAATACACTATCACAGACGGCAGTACTGAAGCCATCTATTCGAAATAAAAAAATCTCTAATTTATATTATACCGGACAATTGACAGTGCCGGGACCGGGTGTACCTCCATCTATAATCTCGGGAAAAATAGTTGCAACTGAAATAATCAACCTTAATAAAAAGACCTATGAAAAAGCTGTTTGACGAATTATCTTACGATATAAGTAAGTCCACCACACGCAAGTATAGTACCAGTTTTTCAATGGGCATAATGGCACTACAACCCTCCATCAGACCTGCGATCTATGCTATCTATGGATACGTTCGCCTGGCAGATGAGATAGTGGATAGTTTTCATGATTACAATAAGGAAGGTCTCTTAGAGCAATTCAAGAATCAAACTACCCAAGCACTTCAGGAAGGCATATCTCTCAATCCAATCCTACATTCATTTCAGGAAACTGTGCGCCAATATAATATTGATATTCGACTCATCGAACAATTCCTAAAGAGCATGGAAATGGACCTGGAAAAGGTTGACTATAATAGTGACAAATACAATGAATATATATTAGGTTCGGCCGAGGTAGTAGGTCTCATGTGTCTACAAATATTTGTAGATGGGGATGCCCCAACCTATGAAGCGCTGAAGCCATATGCAATGAAACTAGGGTCTGCTTTTCAAAAGGTAAATTTTCTAAGAGACTTAAAAGATGACTACCAAGAATTAGGTCGAACTTATTTTCCGGATATCGACTTGACTTTATTTGACAGTGCCAGTAAGCGTTCGATAGAACAAGAAATAGAAAACGAATTTAAAGAAGCACTTATAGGAATTCGAAAATTGCCAGCGTCTTCCAGATTTGGAGTATATCTTGCTTTTAAATATTATCTGGTTTTGTTCCAAAAAATTAAAAATACTTCAGCTCAACAAATCCTAAACCAACGGGTGCGCTTGCCAAATGGTCGTAAAGCATTTCTAATGATGAGTAGTTACGTTCAATATAAAATGGCTTTCTTATGATCTCAGTAATATTATATATCCTATCTCAAAGTACCACTATGCTATCAATACATAACCTCACTATAGAGGAAGTTCGTCAGAATTATCAACTTGCAGTTTCAAACAAGAATATTTGCCGTAGCATGATTTCAAGTCTGGAGAATAACCCCAGATCAGCAGTAGAACAAGCTTACTGTGGTGCATTCCAGGCTATATGGGCCAATCATACTTCCAATCTTGGTGAGAAACTTTCTACCTTCAACAAGGGAAAGAAAAATATCGATGCTGCTGCTGAAAGGTCACCAAAAGACATTGAAATAAAATTCATTCGGCTTTCCATTCAGAAGTCCAGCCCCGCCCTATTAGGTTATAAAGACAAAATGAAAGAGGATCGATCCTTTATATTGAATAATAAACAAAAAATTACCTCTACATTGTTATCTACAATGATTGATAATTTATTAAAACAATAATTTAAAATGATTCATCAGATAAATAGAACACAGCAATTAAGTTGTGATATTTCGACAGCTTGGAAATTCTTTTCATCTCCCCATAATCTTTCACGCATTACGCCGCCTGAGATGAAATTTACCGTATTATCAGAAGGTCTATCAGAGCACATATTTAAGGGAATGACTATAGATTATAAAGTATCTCCCTTGCTGGGTATTCCCATGAATTGGCAGACGCTGATCACTGAAGTAAATGAGGAGAAAGACTTTACTGACACCCAGGTAAAGGGGCCTTATAAACTATGGCGACACTTCCACGAATTTATTCCGAATGAAGCCGGAGTTTTAATGAAGGACACAGTTGACTATGAACTGCCCTTTGGTATCATTGGGGACATTACAAACTCAATATTAGTTGGAAAAAAGATCGAATCAATATTTGACTTCCGCAACAAAGTTTTAGAAAAATTATTCAACACACAACCCTCTTTGGCATGAATTTCCTAGTAGTATTAATTACTTTTATTTTGATGGAAGGCGCTACCTGGCTTATCCACAAGTATGTAATGCATGGATTTCTGTGGTCTCTTCACAAAGATCACCATGATCACAGCACTGATGGACCTTTAGAAAAAAATGACTATTTCTTTGTAATTTTTGCGAGTATCGATATTCTACTTTTGGCGGTAGGCATACAACAAGATTTTAGCTATTTATTTTATATAGGCCTTGGTATTATTATTTATGGGATGGCGTATTTCTTCGTGCATGATATCTTCATTCACCAGCGTATCGGACTTTTCCGGAACACTCAGAATCCGTACCTTCTAGCTATTCGCAGAGCGCATAAGCAACACCACAAACACATGGGTAGAGAAGACGGAGAATGCTTTGGATTCTTATGGGCGCCTCTCAAATATCTAAAATTGTATCTAAACAAACAGTAAGATGCAATCATATACCTATATACTCATCGACTTTTTGACCGTCATCGTTTGCTTTATATTTTCATTCGATCGAAGAGTAAAATTCAATCGCCACTTTAGTGCTTTTCTAAAGGCAAGTACCTTGGTAGCCATTCCGTTTATTCTATGGGATGTACTATTTACCCACATGGGTGTATGGTGGTTTGATACCTCATATACTTTGGGTCTGACTATATTTGGCTTGCCGCTAGAGGAATGGCTTTTTTTCTTTTGCATCCCATTTGCGTGTGTATTTACGTATTACTGTCTGGATAAATTTTTTAAGTTCAATTGGACAATTAAGTTTAATGGAATTATTGTGTGGTTGATGATCTTGCTCTGTCTCATCGGAGTGATATTCTTCTCTCACAAGATTTATCCACTGGTTACTGCACTAGCTACTATTTCCACACTTATTTATTTGCACTATATTGCTAAGGTCAGTTGGATAGCTCAGGGCAGCTTAGTTTACTTAATACTTATGCTGGGTTTCTTTCCAGTTAATGGTATTTTGACCGGTACAGGTCTAAGCAGTCCGATAGTCAATTACAATCCAGATGAAATACTGAATATCCGTATGTTTACTATTCCAGTAGAAGACGCGATATATGGCTATACTCAGTTTCTATTGAATATCTATTTCTTCAAATTATTTCAAAACAAAACAGATGAATCTTAAATTATTTTTTGCACTTGCTTTATCCATATTTATTCTTTCATTTCTCTTTTCATGTGCCGGAATTCCGAAGAATGCGAAGCCGGTCGAGAATTTTGAAGCCAAGCGATATTTGGGTGCCTGGTACGAGATGGCTCGTCTCGACTATAAGTTCGAAAGAGATATGGATAATGTAGTAGCTCAATATAGTATGAAAGACAATGGCGAGATAAAGGTCTTTAACAGTGGCTATAATACAAAGAAAGAAAAATGGACCTCTGCTAAAGGTAGTGCCAAGTTTACTGAAAATGAAAAAATTGCTGCGTTAAAAGTCAGTTTCTTTAAACCATTCTACGGAGGATATAACGTTATTGCAATTGACCCCAACTATAAATATGCATTAGTAGCCGGGTCTAATTTGAAATACCTGTGGCTTCTGTCTCGTGAGAAGACGATGCCCGAAGAGATCAAACAACAGTACCTAAAACTGGCAAAAGAAGTAGGCTATGATACTTCCAACTTGATATGGGTAGCACAGGATAAAAACAACCCCAATCTGAGTGGAAAATAAAATCATAATTTTTTGGTTCAGACGGGACCTTCGTCTTGAAGATAATGTCGGGCTACAGAAGGCTCTTGCTTCCGGTTATCCTGTGCTTCCACTATTCATATTTGATACTGATATATTGAGTCGTCTCGACTCTACCTATGATCGGCGAGTAGATTATATTCACCATTCGCTGCAAGCGATAAATAGCCAACTACATGTTAGTGGTTCTACCTTGCATACCTTCCGCGGAAGTCCTAAGGATATTTTTGAGAAATTAATTCAGACTCACCAAGTACAGGCTGTCTATTGTAATCGCGACTATGAGCCATATGCCAATGAAAGAGATATTGCAGTAGCACAATTATTAAATAAAAAAGGAATTGCATTTTCCGATTTCAAAGATCAAGTAATTTTTGACCGAGCAGAAGTAATAAAATCGAATGGAGAGCCCTACACTGTGTTCACACCCTACGCTAAAAAATGGCGTGAAAATCTGAATGCAACCTCACTCACACCAATGAATGGTGATGTTAATAATTTCTGGAAAGAAACGGCCACTGACATAATCTCTCTGGAGGTAATGGGATTCGAAAAGACTGATTTGAAGTTCGAAGCACCTGCCTTACCATTGGATATTATCAAAAATTATGGGCTCAATCGGAATTTTCCGGCTATGGATCATACCACACACCTGGGAATAGCCTTGCGCTTTGGAACCATATCTATACGTCACTGTGTATCCATCGCTTTACAGTACAATGACACCTGGCTGTCAGAGCTCATCTGGCGGGAGTTTTTCATGCAGATTCTATATCATTTTCCACGTGTAGTAAATAATAGTTTTAAACCACAGTATGACCACATACAATGGAGAAATAATGAATCAGAATTTAATCTTTGGTGCGAAGGCAAGACGGGCTATCCGATAGTAGATGCGGGTATGCGGCAGCTCAATCAGACCGGCTTCATGCACAATCGCGTCCGGATGGTCACCGCCAGCTTTCTCTGCAAACATTTACTGATAGACTGGCGCTGGGGTGAAGCTTATTTTGCAGCGAAATTAAATGATTATGACCTCTCTGCCAACAATGGAAACTGGCAGTGGGCTGCAAGTACCGGTTGTGATGCTGCACCTTACTTCCGGATATTTAATCCGACCATTCAAACCACTAAATTTGATAAGGACCTAAAATACATCAGGCGCTGGAACCCAGACTTCGAGCACAACCCAATTGAACCCATCGTAATACATGAAGTGGCACGAAAGCGCGCACTGGAGATTTATAAGAGGGGGTTGGATTCAGAGAGGGCTAGAATGACTTAGCAGAGTAGTAAGCTCATCACCTTTTTATAAATCTTGCCACTCTTTCTTGATCGACGATATAATAAGATCCCGGTTTTAATCGAGCTACGTCAACTTCACTTTTAGATGAACTGAGGTTAAATATCAACACAATATTGCCCGCAGCATCTGTAATATATGCCGAGCGGTCATTATCTAATCTCACATCGTCCGGAATGAAAATACGATCTTTTACGAGTGAGGGATAAACGCTAAAGGGTTTATATACAACCGATTTCACCTTAACCCGATAATTATTCTGCATCTTGAATTTTCTTACTGCTAAATCTATCTTACTTTGCTTGTAATAATCGCCTATCATGAATATAGTAGAATCATTTAATATCTCTAGATACAAATAATCCTCCGTCAAGCTCAGGCCATTTGTAAAATCATAAAACCCATACACGCCATGTTCATCTTCCAAGTCACCATCTAAGGTAGCTTTGAACATGTGGTAAGCGATTACCTTCTCCTTATATTCAGTGGGAAAGACCATATAAAGGTAGTTTTTATAAATTTCTAAATCGTAGCAACGATAAGATGTGTCAGAGCCACCATTCAAAAAGCTTCCCTGCAACTTAAACTTGCTGTCAATTACCCCATTCCTATCCAGCTTTAAAAATCCAGTGGATTCTAATCTAGAACTGTCCTGACTGACATAAAGAAAATATAGATTGCTTTCGTCATCTGATTTAAAATTTACGCCCCAAAGGTAACCCTCATACAATTTTGAATATATACCCGCATTTGCAAAGTTGGAGTTTAGTCTACCATCTTCAGAGAATTTAAATACAGTTATTAGTGACTTATATTCATCCGCTAGGGAAGCGCCCAAGTATAAATCTCCTGCTGCATCATTAAGTAGTAACACACCTAATTGTCCAATAGACTCTAAAGGTGATATATCCAAGCCAATTGTTGACTTTCCATTAATTCCAAAACTACTATCAATCTTACCGGATTTATCCAATCGCAATAGTTTCAGGCTGTCATAAGTTAAATTCTTTCCGGCAAGAACATATCCCTGACTTGTTTCTGTAATACTTTCGTAAATATTATTAAATAGGTCACCCAAGTTAATGGATCCATTTACACCAAAAGTGCTATCCGGTCTGTTATCAGTTTTGAGCTTATAGATCGAAGTAAAAAGATCTTCTTGAGCATTACTTGTCACCGCTATGACAATGTGACCCTGATCACTAGTCAGAGCAAATGTATGTCCTTCCAGAAATCCACTCTTGTGATGTACCTCATTGAGGCCAGATCCGGAGATAGTATCACCTGAGTAAATGTCGATCTCGCTGGTGAAAATGGTCTCCTCACCAGGCCGGATTATTCGACCCGCTATTTTCAACCTTTCGCCTGATATAGCAGATATATAACCGAAGAGCTGATCTCTAGGACCCTTATTTACCCTAACTAAACCATTCACCCCAAAGCTGGAATCAACGGTGACTCTTTGCCCCTCAGCTATCGTAGTTAGCAACAGAAATAGAAATAGTATATTCTTCATGTTAAAAACATTAGAAGAGAGGACTGATTTTCGCAATCCTCTTTATAATTACTAAAATATTTGACGTCTCTTATAAAGTTTCTGTTCGTGGGCTCGAATATTTGCCGCCTGCTTTCTTCAGATTCCACTTCACACTGGACACCCTTGCTCTTGACTAACGATAAGTACTGCAACTCTAGTTCGGGACTCCCACCCGATAGGTAATAAACATGCCTGACACACTAAGAAAAAGGGGTAGGATATAAATTCTTTACCCTTTACCCTTTAATCTTTGACAACTCATATCAGTATTGAATGCCTACTCTGGTAGAGACTCCCGCATAAAATATCTTAATATCCTCCATAAAATTGGTATTAAAAATATAATGTACACCACCAGTAAGTCCAATTCGAAGATTTGAAGTGATGGGATATTCAAAATCGAGATTCGAAACAGCGCCTAGGTACAAATACTTAGCTCTGATATTAAAATTGATCCAAAATTCATCTTCTTCTCCAGTTATGTCAGAAATAATTTTACCTGTAAATCCCACATGTGTCTCTTCACTATTGGTGAGTCCAAACTGTCCCCCTAATCCTACTCTCAGCCTAAATTTATAAATTCGTATTGCGTAGGAGCAATCATAATTAATGAATTTATTCTGTCGATATGACATCCCGGGCTTAAAATGTTTAATACCCACTACATCCAAGTTCTCAAAATCAAGACTATTGATAAGACTATTGAAAGTAAAAGGCCTATGAGTAGTGTAATCTATTTCAGTACTCCACTCACGAATGGGCTTTCCGTCCACAGTAAAATTCTCAACTTCTGCGCCAGACGGAGAATTGTTATATATCATACCCACCGACAAACTGTGAACAAACCTTTTACTTGTTTGATAAGAATAACCGGCCATCAAGCCATTCCCATTTGTCATCATACTGGCATAAGGAAGGAGGTTAATAAATATTGATCCACCCCGATCTTCCTTTTGGCCGTACATCAATAACGGGAATAAGATAAAAACATTCAGTATATATTTCATATTCCTATTCTCCTCTTATATGCTCTTTGAACCAAAACCCACCCGATTCATTACAAGAAGCAACTTTATATTCTACACCTTCATTATGTGCAGCATCACAATATTCAATTAGAGATGTACCAAGTTGCTTGTCCTTTTTTTGTCTTGTTACTTTATACCCAACATTTACTCCTAAAGTATTATCACCAGGTAATTTGAAACTAACGTTGAATCCAAGAGTAAACTCTCCTGATACAGCATCCCAATAATCTCTTTCTATCCATAAGACTTGCCATGTATCACCATATCCATATAAAGTTTTATTCCAAGTAACGATATCTAACGCAAGGGGATCTGAATAATGCGTTGAGCAATGCTTCCAATGAATGCGGACATCCTTAAATACTAAATCAACAGCAACTGAACCCCCATTATATCTAGGTATCGCATAAGCTACGACAAGCTCGAGGGTAGGCAAATGAAACCCGCTCTCATAATTTCTTATGCAATCTAACCCTGAGAACTTAATTTTATGTAGCTCATCTTTTCTAAGTACATCTCTATCACACCCTGATGGTGGTGATACGGGTGGCCAAGTTATGGGGGGATCAACTGGAGGAGAAGTAATTAAACCAGACAATACTTGTCCACTCTGGTAGGCAGCATTTAAAAAATCTTCATTTTTATACATTTTATAGTCTCCAATTGTAACAGTAGGTGTAAACATCGAAAGATTTATTGGGACATTGGACCCATAGTATGTTTTATTTGTAACAGCATTTACTGCTATGAGTTCTTCACTGTATTTTATGACGCAATATCGCTTTGTTTCATCAAAAATAGAAGAAATTGTAACTGACTGACCCGAGGGCGTTAAAGCGGTTAAAGTTTTCTCCTCATCAGGATCTAAGTCATACAGTAGAACTATATAGTCGATTTGCTGTAAATGTTGCTCCAAAGATTCTCCTTCATGAAAGGCCAAGGAAGGATAAGCTATGGTAATCATTGGATTCAACATTGATATTGAATCCAAATTAACTTGATTGTTCACTGATCTAATTGCAATCTTCTCTGAATTTTGAATAAATCGATAGAGGGCAAACTCCTCGATTCCTTCATTTTTAACAGTTTGAATAATCTGCTGTCTTATTTCTTTAGCGGTGTTAGCTTGAGAAAAATATTTTGCAACTTCAGTGAACTGTTCTTTGTCTCTTGCCTCAAAATCAAAAGTTTGTAAATCCCCTTTTGTACATGCCTGAAAGAAAAATAGAATAATAAATAATCCAACGATTACTGGAAATTTCTTTTTCATAATAATAAATTTTCAATAATGGGCTCAATAACAGGTGAGCCAATCCCAGCTACTCATTTCAAGGTATTTTCGCAACAACTATTCTCAAATCTTCCGGATGAAAAAGATTTCTAAAGAAAGAAAGAAAGAAAGAAAGAAAGAAAGAAATCATTAACATAAATTTACAAAA
>DAOLZQ010000008.1:0-21364 GCA_035426385.1 Saprospiraceae bacterium | reverse complement strand
CATTCTCCCATCCTCATAGGCTAAGGTGTCAATGGTGGTGATCTTGGAATTTAATGCAATGATCGATATTCTTCCCCTTAGGTCTTGCAGTCTTAGTGAGTCATTTAGCAGCAGATAGCTGGTATCAGAGATACTACCTATAGCTGTACCGGAATTCAAGACTTTATTCCAATCTTGCAAGACATGCTCTGTATCAACAGTATCCCCATTTTGCTCATATGCTATGCCACTCCAGTGAAAGACTCTGTCGTATAGACGTCCGTAGGGGACTTGCGTCTGAAGTAAGGGAGTAAAAGCAGAGTCTATTTTGCTTTTATAGCTATTCACTACACTGATCTGACCGATCAACATATTTGGGAGAAATGAAAGGAGTAGAATGCTAAATAAGATTCTTAAGATATTCATGATTGTAATTTTAACTGGTTATTCTTGTTATTTAATATCAAATCTTCCATCAGTGACTATATACTTCGGTAACGAATTTTCATATATGGTAAACTCAAAGATGCCTGCTATGACATCATCTGTGAATTTTGTTATAAATAATTTTCCTACGTGTGCACTGGAAGGAATTTACTCATTCTTTGGCTCTACTCACCCCCAACCCCTCTCTTAGAAGAGAGGGGAGTTTGAAAATTTCAATGAGCGAATAACGAAGCGCTGCTCGCTACTTATGAGCTGAGAGTCTCGCTATTAAATTATGGGATTTATATGCAATGATATTGTAAAAAGCTTTTTGCTGGACTTTAAGGTTATCAGTAATGGTGCCATTTGTCACAAATTGGCTACTACTGAGATTGCAATGATTCGGGACAGGGCTGGGGAAAATCAATGACATTTAAAGACCAACAAACTTCAAACGCCAAACTCAAAACCTTCAAACGCCAAACTTGTAATCCCTAAGAATTAGATGCAATTACAATTTTATACTTGATCAACTTTCCAGAAGTGGAGTACCTACCTTTCAGTTCGACTTTTTCGCCGGCTGAAAATTTACTTATGAGCTCATCTACCTTCGTGATCGGTCTCCCATTCAATTCAGTGATTATAAATCCGGGCTCAATGCCGGATGCTGCGACCTGACTTTCTCTGTAAACACTATTGACAAATACACCATTTCCCTTAAACTGAACCTTTTCGGAATCTGAGAGATCACGAAGTTCGAACCCCATTTTCCTCAGAATTTGGTCAGAACGAATCATGGTGGAGAGATTAGTATAGGCCCCCTGTAGTTTGACTTTTTTAATCAGGCTTTCACCTTTACGCATGATAGTCACATCTACTATGTCTCCGGGTTGGTACAGCGCTATTTGCTCCTGTAGCTCGGGGACAGTGTGCACCATTTTCTTATTGATCATGGTAATGATATCTCCTGCTTTAATATTAGCCACCGTAGCTGCGGAGCGGTCAAAAATTTCATTCACATACACACCACCGGAAGTCAGTGTCAGATCGGCTGAATTACGCTCCGATAAGTTCTCAATACCGATACCCAAAGCAGCCCGCTGCACTTTGCCGAAAGTTCGTATATCTCTCACTGCCTTTGCTACGAGATTGGACGGTATGGCAAATGAATACCCTTCGAACTTGCCTGATTTTGTAAAAATGGCGGTATTGAGTCCGACCAATTCTCCTGACTTATTGATGAGTGCTCCTCCGCTATTTCCCTCATTGACGACTGCATCGGTCTGAATAAATGATTCGATACTTCGCTCACCTTTCAGCAGATTGATGGCGCGGCCCTTAGCAGAGACGATGCCGCAGGTGACAGTCGAATTCAGATGATATGGATTGCCTATAGCCAATACCCAGTCACCCACCTCCAGTTCATCACTATTCCCGAATGTAATGAAATCTGGTGTCGGTATCTCTATCTTGAGCAATGCGATATCTGTCTCCGGATCAGTTCCGACGAGCGTGGCTTTCAGCATACGACTATCATTCAATTGTACCCTGATATTGGAGGACAACTTGACTACATGATTATTGGTCACAATGTATCCATCGTCAGAGACGATGACACCTGAGCCTTCAGAAAAATTTTGTTCTTTTAGGTTGCCCCAGCTACTTCGCTCGAAAGCGCTGATGCGTACTACAGCAGGAATGCCCACCTTACTAGCCGATACGAAATCCACATCTGCAGGAGGCACGAAGCGGATCATTTGGCTGGTATGCTCGTCACTGCTTGTAAATTGGGCATTGGCGATTCGCTGATCTAAAACCAGATTGAATGGGATGATGGTTTGCATAGCTACAAAGACCAGGATGCTGCATACCACTGAAAATACCACAATTTTTATCTCTCTTCGGGTCATTGCCAAAATATGAATTGATGTATAAAACGGAATTGCTCCGGCATTGTTACTAATTATCTCTAACTTACTATAATTTTAAGAAAATTTTACAATTGCAGTATGACCATTCACTTTGAAAAATATCAAGGGACAGGAAATGATTTCATTTTGATCAATGGCTTTAAGTACCCCGATACCGACCTGAGCACTGATCAAATAGCCGCCCTTTGTCATCGCCGCTTTGGAATAGGTGCTGATGGTCTCATTATCCTCCGTCCTGTAGAAGGATATGATTTTGAGATGAACTACTTCAATGCCGATGGACGACCGGGTACGATGTGCGGAAATGGGGGGCGCTGTAGTGTATTGTATGCTGTGAATCAAGCCCTCGTCACTCAGGAAGCCCATTTCCTCGCCTCTGACGGTCCGCACAGGGGATCGCTTATTAATAAAAATAAAGACACTGCCCTCATCTCATTATCAATGCACGCCGATGAAGACATAAAAAAAATTAATGAGTTTGAATTTAAGTTAAACACCGGTTCCCCGCATTTCGTGCGAGTGGTCTCCTCCCTGGAGAGTGTAGATGTGTTTCTCACAGGTCGTCAGATCAGGACTAGTCCGGTGTATAAAGAGCAGGGTATAAATGTCAATTTCCTGGAGACCTGCAGCGATCACATCAAGTTGGCGACTTATGAACGAGGAGTCGAGGACGTTACTTTTTCATGTGGTACAGGAGTGACCGCTGCGGCAATCGTGGCTGTATCATTTCTAGACTACACCTATCCGGTGAGAGTCATGACCCAGGGGGGCATACTGGAGGTGAGTCGGGCGGAAGATAGAACGACCGGGCCAGTTGTCTTGACAGGTGAGGCCGGGTTTGTATTCTCAGGTACTCTAGAGATCTAGCTCCAGGTCAGTCCGAGCATTTTTTAATTCAGCTACTGTGTGCAGTTCATGTTTGGTGCTTGCGATTTCTATACCCTTGGTGTATGTCTCCAGCGCCAGGTCTCGATTTCCGACAGTTTCATATATTTTGCCCAAATGATAAAAGACGCCGGTATAGGCACTATCCAAATCCAAAGTCCTCAGATAAAACTGAATAGCTATCATGGTGTCGCCCGCCTGTTCATACTCCTTGGCAATGGCAAAGGTTAGAAAAGGGTCCACTGGGTCTGACTCATGCATTTTTATCAATTTTTCCAAGCGTTCTATCATAAGTATATGGTGCATTTATATTTAGCGGTGGAAAATTATATTTTATTTCTGTTACAGTGTTTCTTTAGTATACTCTAACTGATATACGTATTGCATGCTGCAAATGTACCATAGGTTTCTCTTTAAAAGGCACCTTATCACTTTTACTTTAGGCCAATAAGTCGTATCTTCGCCGCGTATTGCAAAATATTATTTTGTAAAGCGCAATTTTTATACCTGTTTAAAGAATTTTCATGAAAATATTAGTCGGAATCAGTAAAACACCTGATACAACTGCTCGAATAAGTTTCAAAAATGACAATACCGAATTTCAAACGGATGGGGTACAATTTATTCTCAATCCGTATGATGAATGGTACGCATTGGTCAGAGCACTCGAACTAACTGAGCAAAATGGAGGCTCAGTCACCGTGATTCACGTTGGTCCGGCCGAGAATGAGGCAATCATTCGCAAGGCGCTGGCTATTGGAGCCACTGACGCCATCAGAATCAATAAAGAGCCGGAAGATGCCATGGATGTCGCCACTCAGATGGCAGCACATGCATCCGGTTATGATCTGATCCTTACCGGAAAGGAGACCATCAGTTACAATGACAGTGCGGTGGGATCTATTCTGGCCGAGATGCTCGGACTTCCTTTTGTGTCTTACGCTACTAAGCTGGACGTCACAGGCACTGAAGCCACAGTGACCCGAGAGATAGAAGGGGGGTCAGAGACATTGACCTGTCCGCTACCCGCTGTGATGTCTGCAGCGAAGGGTTTGGCCGAGCAGCGCATTCCAAACATGAAAGGCATTATGATGTCGAAATCAAAGCCGCTTCAAGTGATGGAGCCTGTTGCCTACACTGCCACTACGTTGATTGACCATTTTGAACTTCCTCCTGCCAAACAATCAGTGAGACTTTTCTCCCCAGATCAAGTGGAAGAATTAATCATAGCACTTCATGATGAAGCCAAAGCCATTTAACATATCATAAATTAAAATATATGTCTGTAATTATATTTGCCGAAAGTTCAGGCAATCACTTCAAGAAAGGTGCTTTTGAAGCGATCACATATGGTCGTAAAACTGCTGAAAAAGCAGGTCTCGACTTTAAAGTTCTAGCTCTGGGTACTGTTGAAAACCTAGACGAATTAGCCAAATACGGAGCAACTGAGATAAACATCGACCGCGATTCGGTATTCGACAAGTTTGATTCGCAAGTCTTCTCCACTGCCATAGCAGATGGATTTAAGAAACTGGGCGGTACGATCTTGATATTACCACACAGCTCACTGGGCAAAACTATTGCCGGCAGACTGGCGGTTAGATTGCAAGCAGGCCTAATCACTGGTGTGAATACAGTGATGGAGAATGATACAGTTTCTAAAAGCGTCTTCTCCGGAAAAGCCACCGGCTTTTATAAATTCAATACACCAAATAAGGTCATCACAGTAATGGGAAATGCACTACGTCCTGAAAAAATTGATGCCTCCGCACAGATTAATGACCTTTCACTGGAAAAAGTACCACCACAGGTGAAGGTCATTGAACGCAAAGAAGATACAGGTCACATACCTCTACCGGAAGCGACCCGTGTAGTCTCCGCAGGCAGAGGCATGAAAGATCCTTCCAACTGGGGCATAGTAGAGGAACTGGCTGCAGAACTCGGTGCTACCCTGGCTTGTTCACGTCCGGTAGCAGATGCCGGCTGGAGGCCGCACAATGAGCACGTAGGTCAGACCGGTATAGCTATCCGTCCCAATCTATATATAGCTCTTGGTATCTCTGGAGCTATTCAGCACCTCGCCGGTGTAAATAACAGTAAGACCATTGTGGTGATCAATAAAGACCCGGAAGCACCTTTCTTTAAAGCTGCTGATTATGGTATAGTAGGTGATTTATTTGAGATCGTACCTAAGATGACTGAAGCTATTAAAAAATTAAAAGCCGGCACTCTTCATTAAAAGACATTCCTTTTTATTACTTTTATTGATTAGTAAACAGCTCTATTGGCCTCAGTAAAAAAAATTGAACTCACTATTGTAGCTCTGTCACATAGCATGACACAGTCCAATAACTATGCCGTCATCCTGGGGGAAAAAGAAGGTGCACGCCGTCTGCCCATAGTCATCGGTGGCTACGAAGCACAGGCAATCGCTATCTCGATGGAGCGGATGGCCACCAATAGGCCACTCACCCACGACCTCTTCAAGAATACCATGGATGCCTTTGATATCCAACTCAAGGAGATCGTCATCAGCGACCTGGTAGAAGGCATCTTTTATGCACAACTTATATGTGAACAGGATGGCGAGAAAGTTGAAATAGATAGTCGTACCTCAGATGCGTTAGCTATGGCAGTGCGGTATGAATGCCCTATCTTTACCTATGACTTTATCCTCGAAGCTGCAGGTGTCATTTTAGATCTACCAGCCGACACCGAGATCGTAGAGCAGGAAGCAGAATCTCTGACCTCTAAATCACTGGACGATCTGAACACCTTGCTTGAAGAGGCATTGGTGGAAGAAAATTATGAAAAAGCAGCCACCATTCGTGATGAAATAAAAAAGAAAAAAGGGACCTCCTGAGGATTCTATGAGTAAATTGATCAAAGTAAATTTTCATAATGTAAATCCAATTACTGTACTCTAATTGGTACGTTACGGTTAGAATATTACATAAACAGGCGACTTAGGAGCAAGTTAATTATAGATATGTACAAATTGATAAGAGCCGAGACCCTTGATTTTACTAATATCTCGTCTATTTTTTATATACATTATTTTGAGCTGGCTTTTTGAATTCAACCATTTTCCTTTTCAAATTCTTCTATTTCTCTGTAAAATTCAATGGCTTTCTCAATTGATTTTCCGCCCGAACCTGCTATCAGATTTCTAAACCATTTTTTATTTAGGTTTTCTGGCTTGTGTGCCTTGTACAGCCAATAGGTTAAATAAATAAAACTTCCTGTTAGGGTTATCTGAAAGATAATATAAGGTAATCCTACGCTATGTGGAAACCAATTGTCACTCAAATAGAAAGTTGTAAAAAAGGGAAATTGTAAACACATAAATTTGCCGTGATCAATTATGGAGAGTTGAAGTTTTGACAATTGTTTCTGAATTTCCATTATGCTGCCATCGTAATTTATATTTTTTGTCCAAGCAAGATGTTTAATATAGTCCACAAACCCCTTTATATTTATCAAAGCAATGGCCGAAACTGAAACAATAAAATAATTATTTGCTGAAGAGTAATTTGTTATAGCATAATACAGGGCGTATCCTAAAATATTAAGGTAAATCACAAAAGCTATAATTCCTGCTGTAGTTAATCGAACCAAGCCGTTCAGAGAGGACTTTGCCTTTCTACTAATGGTCTCTTTTAAAATTAATTTATTAATGGCCAATGTTTTTTCTATTTTGGCATTTTGCTCTTTCCAAATATTTATTAGTTCTATATTTTCCATTTTATTGACTTTTAAGTTGATTAAATTCCTTTTTTATTTTGCTCTTAATTCTACCGATTTTTGTTGCAACATTGGTTTCGCTAATTCCGATGATATCAGAAATCTCCTTGTAACTTCTTTCTTCGAGATATAGTAACATTAAGGCTTTGTTCAAATCATTTAATTCTGAAATTATTTGATTTAATATTCCCAAGTTGGTTTCCTTTTCATCAGATATTTCTGTCTCTGAAAAATTGAAAATATCTGTAATAAGTGGGTTTGAAATCCGCTTCCTACTGTTCTCTTTCCTGTAAAACGATATAGCTACATTTAAAGAAATTCGGTATATCCAAGTTGAAATTTTAAATTTTTCGTTGTAGTTGTCAAATGCTTTCCACAACTGTAAAATAATTTCTTGAACGAGGTCTTTTCTGTCTTCAATGTTCCGACAATATGAGTTTGCTACTTTAAATAGGATCCCTTTATTGTTCTCAATAATAACAAGAAAATTTGCTGTCCTATCTTTGTCCATCATTCGGTTTGTGCGTTTGAGATTCTAATTTTAGAGTATAGGTTATGCTGTCTGTATTTATTGGTGCTGTTGGTTTTGAACTATAATAATTTCTTGCTATCGAAATGCTACACCCTGTTTCGAGCATTGTAAATACTGCAACAACAGCAATAATTAATCCGATGTTTTTGTGCTCCATTTAGTGCGACTTTATTAAGAGGTATTTCTTTTCCTTAATTATTCGCACAATAGTTACAAAAATCACACTTTATTGAAAGAAATTTTTTTAGTCAAGAATACGGCTTAAACTTTTAGTGAAATTCAGAGAAGAAGTTTGATGTTATTTCTGAAGTTTTTTCTTCCGCTTGCACATAACAGTTGAAGCTATGGCAAGTGCGGGATTAGATGGTTGCTCGACTGACTGCCAGCACAAATGTTATTAAAGATTTCAAATGTTTCAACGAACACGCAAACCCGCGTTTGCTATAAGTTATGCACTGTCAGTGCCCTCAGAATCTAAATCCAAAAGTTATTGGTATTAGAAATGATTGTTGTGTTAAAAGCATTCCAGATTTCAAGTTAAGGTCGAGCTTTTCTGTCAGTCTATAATTTAATCCGACACCTATTTCAGTAAGCATTGTTCCTCTTCCACCATCATACTGATTCCAAATATGGTCATATCCTAATTTTAGGTTTAATAAAGGTGTAAATCTGGCTTTTAAGGGCAAGTATTCAAAGTCCGCAAAAACCGAAACCCCATTAATACCTTCAAAATTCATGTATCCGAGACCAAGTCCTGCAAATACTTTCTTGTTTATGAAAGACAGTCCATTAATTATGTTAAGGTCAAATCCACTTTGTTCTTCATCCAGATTATACCCTTTCCAGTCTGGTCCAGGATCAACTTGAATTGTCGTGGCAAGAAATTTCATATAGCCTGTTTCAATTTTTCCTGAATAATTAGTCTGAGATTCAGCTGCATAAGAAAGAGCAAATAGTAAAATCAAAGTGGTCAGTAAGTGTTTCATATATAGTTTATTAGTTTGGGTTTTTGTCTTATTATACCGCATAACTTAACTAAATGCGCAACACCGTCGGTTGTCCTGTCCAGTCTGGATTAAGATTACAAAAATTGTACTCAAGCAATACCTTACTCAGATTCATTAGATTAATCGTTCACCCATTAACCCAATCACATTTGTGATTACTTCTAGAGGTTAGTCCGGTTCGAAACCAAGGATAAAGCTGAACTTACCATATTCAGTCCATTTGGCATTCTTATTGATCAGATCCGGCTTATCAATTCCAAACCCATAATCAAAGCCGAGCATACCAAACATCGGCAGGAAAACTCTCAGGCCTATTCCGGTAGAGCGCTTGAGATCGAAGGGATTGTAGTCTCGGATATTATTCCAGGCATTGGCAGCATCAAAGAAACCCAACATAAAGATAGACGCACTCGGATTCAGCGTGATGGGGTATCTGAGTTCCAGTGACATCTTGCTGAATACCGCAGCTCCACCCGTAGAGATATTATTACCACTCTGAATGTCACTTACTTCATAGCCGCGCATTGATATGATATCCTTGCCCGTGATACCACTGTAAGAGTTAGAGAGTCCGTCACCACCTAATTCGAATCGCTCGAAGGGAGATAAGCCTACTTTTTTATTGTAGTATCCCAAGAATCCATTTTTGGTCGATACTTTCAGCACCAGCTTCCCGATGAGTGATTTATAAAATTCCATGTCAAGTCTCCACTTGTGATATTCAAGAAACTTGAATTTATCCTGAATAGACAGATCAGTGTAGTTTTTATTATTAAATAGTGAATAAGGCGGTGTAAACTGACCGGTAAGAGATATCTTAGATCCCTCCCTTGGGAAGATAGGGTCTGCCACAGTTACCCTCGCCAGAGTAAGTCTGATATTATAGTTGTTAAAGTCGCCGAATGACACACTGAATAGTCCCGGATAATTTCTCAATCTGTTTCTCTGTAAATTGAGGGAGCCATTGATCAGGAAATTATCATCGGGCCATTTCAATCTCGTACCCAGTCCTACTGTACCGGATACAATAGAGAAAAAGCCGGTAGCATTATAAGCATTGTCAATATTCGCATAGCGAGAATAGAATCCGGCCAGCGTAAATGAGTTTGGTTTTTTACCACCAAGCCAGGGTTCGGTGAAGGAGGCATTGTATGACTGATAGAATTTTCCATTAGTCTGGCCTCGCAGTGACAGCTTTTGTCCATCGCCTTGAGGTAGAGGCCGCCAGGTCTCCGGCTTGGTAATATTCTTTACTGAAAAGTTATTGAAGGTCACACCCAGTGTACCGATAAGGCCCTGATAGCCTCCGTATCCGGCTGATAGTTCCAACTGATCATTGGGTTTCTCTTCCAGTGTATATTCTATATCTACGGTACCATTCTTTTGATTGACCGGTGTATTTACGCCCACTGCTTCCGGGTTGAAATAACCCAGTGCGATGATGTCTCTTTGTGAACGAATCAAATCAGCACGGCTGAACTTAGCGCCAGGCTTAGTTCTTAATTCCCGTCTGATGACGTGTTCGTGTGTACGGTCATTTCCCTTGATTACTACCTTGTCGATGGTAAACTGTGGCCCCTCGAAGACGCGTAGCTCCAAATCTATAGAATCTCCGGCTACCGCTTTCTCTACGGGATCTATCCGAAAAGCCAGATAGCCGTCATCCATGTACAGTGAACTGACATCTGTCCCATCGAGACTGAAGTTGAGTCTACCTTCGAGCTGCTCCTGATTATATACGTCTCCCTTCTTGACTCCCAGTCTCTTAGCCAGTTGGCCCGAAGGATAAAGAGTATTGCCTTTGAACTCAATATTACGGTAATAATATACATTGCCTTCACTGATATTGAGGTGTATTCGTACATCTCCATCTTTCTCACGCCATACTGAATCAGATACTATGGTCGCATCTCTATATCCCAGCGTGTTATAATACTTTATGATGTCCAGCTTATTTTTTTCATAGTCAGCTTCGATAAACTTTGAGGAGGCAAATAGCTTGCGCTTCACCTTAGTCTCCTTCATCTTTTTTCTGAGCTTCCTGCTGGATATGTTGTCATTTCCACTAAAAGTTACATCTTGAATCTTAATTCGGTTATTGCGATTGACATCAAATACTAAACGGACTTGATTGGTAGTCGTATCGTAACCAATTTCTCTTGCACTCGCGGTGACATCGAGATATCCTTTCTCACGAAAAAATTTCTTTATCGCATTGATGCTATTAAGTTTGTTGCTTTCAGTAACTATCCCACCCTTGAGCAGGTAAGGCTCCACCTTCTTATTTAGGTCTTCATGGTATGATTTCTTGATACCACTGTAGGACCAACCGATCAATCGGGGTCTTTCAGTCACCTGAATATCAAGAAATATGATCTCACCAATGGTCTTTTCACTGACTATCTGCACATTGGAGAATAGCTTTAGGTTCATCAAAGCCCTGATGGCTTTATTAATCTTAGGACCAGGAATCTGGACTTTATCACCGGCTCTAAGCCCTGACAGTGTTCGAATCGCATTGTCATCGCTGAATTTGGCACCACTGATCTTTACCGCCCCTATCTCATACACCTTTGGCTCCTGCTGTGCGTGCGCCAGTGTGATGATGGAAAAGAAAAATAAAATTACTAATATCCGGATGTGAAGAAATGTATGCTTACTTGTCATTCTAAGTCGAATTCAATTGATTTTTGGCGCTGCAAAAGTAATAAATTTTACCGTATGACCCTTTTTAACTACCTATGATGTAGGTGTTGTGGCCAATACCCATTTGCACAATGAACGAACATTTGATATAAATTGCTGTGGAGGTAGGTGTTAAATACGTTTAAAAGTGGAAATTAGTTTTCAAATCTAAGTTCAAGTCAGGCTTCACAGCTGCTCTGATGTCTTACCAAATCGCCTTTCCCGACGCTGATAATTGAGGATAGAGCGATAAAAATCTTCTTTTGTAAAATCGGGCCACATTACTTCCGTGAAGTAAAATTCAGTATAGGCAGATTGCCAGAGCAAAAAATTAGATACCCGATGCTCACCACTCGTCCGGATAAGTAACTCAGGATCAGGAATACCATTTGTGTACAATGAACTATGAATGACTTGCTCTGTGATATCTTCTACTGACAGTCTACCCTCGCGCACTTCTGCAGCGATATCTCGGACTGCATGTACCAGTTCTTCACGCCCACTATAGTTGAGTGCTAAGATAAGATTCAACCCAGTATTGGAGGCTGTTTCCTTTATACCTTTGTCCAATGCCTTTCGGGTAGATGCAGGCAGAGCACCGGGATCACCAATAGTGCGCAGCCGTATGTTATTTTTATTGAGGGCATTAATCTCAGAACGGATAGTATCTACCAGCAAAAACATTAGCGCCTCCACTTCGATCTTAGGCCTATTCCAGTTTTCAGTAGAGAATGCATACAGAGTCAAATATTGAACCCCTATCTCCGCAGCAGCCTCTGTGACACGGCGGACACTCTCGACTCCATTCTTATGGCCAAACACCCTGGATTTACCCAGTTTCTTAGCCCAGCGGCCATTTCCATCCATGATGATGGCCACATGCACCGGAATATTTTCCGGGCTGAGGTCATCTTTTAAAGAAATTTCACTCAATTCACTTGCTTAATGTCGGCATAAAAATACCTGATATGAATGCAAAATAATAAATTAATGGTTGATTTCTTCACTTCATTTATCAATATTGTAATTTCAATTAACGTATCTTCACATTATAATTTGCTCTAATATGAAATTTTTTAATGTAATTATCTTTCTTGTCCTGGCTCTAGTGGCATTTGGTATTTACTATTTTATATACAGTAAGCCGGCAATGATGATCGGCGAGAAGGCTCCAGATATCCGTTCTGCTACCATTGACGGACAGATTTTTGACCTCTCTCAACTTCAGGGTAAACTAGTGCTGGTTGACTTCTGGGGTAGTTGGTGTAGCCCTTGTCGCAAGGTCAATCCCGAACTATCAGCACTTTATAGAAGTTACAAAGACACATTGCACGATAACTTTCAGATCGTAAGTATAGCCATCGATGATGACACTTCAGTGCTTCGAACAGCCATCGCACATGACAGTCTGGTATGGCCGCTCCACCTCATGGAGTCTAAGAGCGGCGGTCCCATTACAGCAGAATATAAGATCAAAGAAATCCCCACCAGTTACCTCCTCAATGAGTCACAACAAATCATTAAAGTCAATCCTAACATGGAGGAATTGCGCACTATTCTGAATAAATTTGTCGCTGTCCACTATAGTGGTCCTAATAGCAAGGTACTACCACCTGCCAAATAAACCACTTCTTGTCAATACAGTGGATTCGCTTTCTGCCAAACTGGCTTTTGAAGAGGCTTGGCGTAGATATTGCTATAAGCAAGAAAATAAATATAAATGCTATGGATGAGAATAAATTTGATCAGGAGCAGGACGATTTGAATACTCAGGAATTCCAGGAAAGAATGAATGAAGCCCTGTCTTCCGATATGGAGAGCGATCAGGAACAAGTTGCTTCGATGGAAGCTGATGGACAGATAGCTGAACTAAAAGATAAAAACTTACGCCTATTTGCTGAATTTGAAAATTTTCGCAAACGGACAACTAGAGAAAAGCTCGATCTGATGAAGACTGCCTCTCAAGACATTCTGTCATCATTATTACCAGTTTTGGATGATTTTGACCGAGCAAAGCAAATAGTCGATCAAATTGGCGAGCCTGATCCTTTTGCAGAAGGTGTTCTATTGGTCTATGATAAGCTCAATAACCTTTTAAAATCAAAAGGTCTGGAAGAATTAGAATCCACAAATAAAGAGTACGATCCTGAATTGCACGAGGCTGTAGCCACTTTTGCCGCACCTACTCCGGATATGAAGGGCAAAGTGATTGAAACCCTAACCAAAGGATATCTACTCAACGACAAGCTGATACGACACGCCAAAGTAGTCGTAGGAGCTTGATAATCTACAAATTTTAAATATACATTATGTCCAAACGCGACTATTATGAGGTCCTTAATGTGACCCGTACTGTAGAAGAGACAGAGCTAAAGAAATCATACAGGAAGGTAGCCATGCAGTTTCACCCTGACAGAAATCCGGGTGATAAAGAGGCTGAAGATAAATTTAAAGAAGCTGCTGAAGCTTATGAAATTCTAAGCGATCCGGACAAGAGGGCTCGGTATGACCGAATGGGTCATGCCGGAGTAGATGCCAACTATGGTGGTGGCTATGGACAGAATATGAATATGGACGATATATTTGCCAATTTCGGCAATATATTTGAAGATTCACCTTTTGGGTCTTTTTTCGGAGGAAGTAGTCGCTCACAATCTTCGGGTCAGCGTGGTACTAATCTCAGAGTTAAAATAAAGATGTCTCTGGAAGAAATCGCTACAGGCATCAAGAAAAAAATCAGAGTCAATAAACAAATCACCTGTCACACCTGTGGAGGAAATGGCGCTAAAGACAGATCTTCAGTCAAGAATTGTACTAAATGTAATGGTGCCGGTCACGTGCGTGAGATCCGGAATACCTTCCTGGGTCAGATGCAGACTACCAGCACTTGTAGCGCTTGTCATGGCTCAGGTAAGACAGTCACCGCCAATTGTCCCACTTGTAAAGGCGATGGCCGCATATCAGGTGAAGATACACTCGAGTTTGAAATTCCGGCAGGTGTTGCAGACGGCATGCAGCTCTCACTTTCCGGCAAGGGGAATGTGGGCGCAAAGAATGGAGCTCCGGGCGATTTGATTATCACTATTGAAGAGATCCCACACGAACACCTGGAAAGAGATGGAGTCAATCTGCTTTACGATCTCAATATCAATATAGCCGATGCAGCGGTGGGTCAGACTATAGAAGTACCTACCATAGATGGTCGGGCGCGCATCAAGATACCACCGGGAACTCAGTCCGGTAAAATCTTCAGATTAAAGTCAAAAGGTCTGCCGGCACTTCAAAGCTATGGCAAAGGCGACCAATTAGTTCAGGTAAATGTCTGGACACCTCAGAAACTGAACGATGATGAGAAACAATTGCTCGAAAAATTGCGCCAGATGCCCAATTTTAATCCAGACCCCGGAAAGCAAGAGAAGGGTTTCTTCCAGCGCATGAAGGAGATGTTTAATAATTAATTAACGTATTTTTGGCGCTGGTTTAACTTACTAAATTGCTAAACTATGAGTGTGAGCCGGTGGTTGATATTTTTGATATTCTCTTTCTTTATTTCCTGTAATTCTGATCAGATTTACAGCAATAAAATTACGTTAGATTCGCCTTATTGGCTCTATAAGGATTCATTAAAATATGAATTCACCATCACTGACACGGCGCAGAATTATACCATGGAATTGGATGTAAATCACATCGATACCTTCGGTTTTGAGAATTGTTATGTACAGATACATTCAGTTTATCCAGATGGCACCTCAAAGAATGATGTGCTCTCTCTGGAATTTGCAGATGCCTCCGGCCAATGGCTCGGAAAAAATTCAGGCTCGAAATGGTTGGTACCCATTGCACTTCAACCCGTGGCTAGATTCAAACAAACCGGAAAGTATACTATGGCCTTTTACCAGCACAATCGCGTAGACTCACTAGCCGGTATAGAATCGATGAAACTCATGATATCTAAACTGAAATAATGGCCACCACTCTTTTGGCGATTGAGAGTTCGTGCGATGATACCTCTGCGGCGATAATCCGGGAGGGAAAGATTCTCTCCAATATCGTCTCCAGTCAGCATCAGCACGTGCTGCTGGGCGGTGTGGTACCCGAGATTGCCTCACGGGCGCATGTAGAAATGATCCTTCCAGTAGTCGAAAAAGCACTTTCAGACAGCCAAGTTACTATTTCAGATCTCGATGCTATCGCCATTACCTCCTCACCCGGATTACTCGGTTCGCTTCATGTAGGAGTCACTTTTGCCAAGTCAATGGCATTGGCACTCGATATTCCGCTCATAGAGGTGAATCATATGGATGCGCACATCATGGCCAATCTCATCGGTGAGGACAAGCCAACCTTTCCCTTCTTATGTCTTACTGTAAGCGGTGGACACACACAGATTAGCATCGTCCACTCACCTCTCGATATAGAGATTATCGGCCGTACCATCGATGATGCCGCCGGTGAGGCTTTTGATAAATCTGGAAAATTACTTGGTCTACCCTACCCAGCCGGACCGGAGATAGACCGTTGGGCGCAGTTGGGTAAGCCTGTCTATACTTTTCCCAAACCACAAATTGTTGCATTAGACTTTAGCTTTAGTGGACTCAAGACTTCATTTCTGTACTTCTTGAGAGATCGCCTGGCAGAAGACCCTTCGTTTATAGAGCACAAAAAAGCAGACTTGTGTGCCTCTCTGCAACATACCATTACCGACATACTAATGCAAAAATTAGAAAAAGCAGCAACTGAGACCGGCATAAAAAATATAGCTCTCGCAGGAGGTGTGGCAGCCAATAGTGCTTTGAGAAGTCTATTAAAAGAAAAAGGAGCCGAGCACAATTGGGAAATATTTATCCCCGCCATGCAATACTGTACCGACAATGCAGCCATGATCGGAATACAGGGATACTACAAGATGCACGCAGGTTTGTATGCCGATCAGACTCTTGAAGCCTCCCCCAAATAAGGCTGTTTTCATTTTCTACGCTTGCACGAGATCACAACTCATTTCTACTCTTCACCTTCTAACATTCTCATCATTATTAAATGATAATCTGCAAGGCAGGGCTGCATTCAGGCAACTCTTAACTTTAGCTAAATTAAAATATTTGAGAATAATCCGGCATTTAAAAAGCCGACAAAGCAATTAAAATAATTGGCACCCCTCGACTAAAGGTTCTTAAAATTGACAAAATTGAAGCCAAAAACAATATGTATGCAATTATAAATCCTTTTGTCAATTTTGTTTGAAGGTTTAGTCCAGAAGGGTAATTATTTTATGCAGCTTTGGCGAATAGCTTTTTACACAGCCGGCGGCTTTTTTTTGTTACTTTTTTTAAGCTGCAGAAAAAAAAGTAAGACTATTCATCAGAAACCCTAATCTTCGGTTAAAAAGGAAAATTAAATTTATTTCAAATTTGGGAATGTCAATCCCCAAACCCTTCAGTGGAGCTCGCCACGCAAAGAATGCGGCGTAGGAACATCAAACCACGAGTATCTTCGTAGGTTGGCCGCAGGGTGAGCGCCTGAACCAGTAGGGATATAACCATAACGTACGGAGACGCGAAGTCGAAAGCCCTTAGACTAATATTTATAAGAAACGATATTATGCTTATGAGATTGTTTGGTCTTTAGAAT
This sequence comes from Saprospiraceae bacterium, assembly GCA_035426385.1. GTDB lineage: Bacteria > Bacteroidota > Bacteroidia > Chitinophagales > Saprospiraceae > Parvibacillus. Next base: position 4,544 of record DAOLZQ010000008.1, on the reverse strand, counting down.
CGTTCATCAAAGGTTTATTTTATACATACATTGTTCAAGGAGGCTGCGAGCATAGCCTCGCAATTCACTCATCAAAGGTGTCAATACACATTTGGCCTTGCACTGCAGGGCTATATTCGCTCATCTAACTTTCTCACTTTCTTTCAACTATTTGCACTACCTTTATAACCCGTAATGATACAAGCTATGCAAGCCAAATATATATTTGTTACGGGTGGGGTGACTTCCTCCTTAGGAAAAGGAATCATTTCTGCTTCTCTCGGTAAATTACTACAGTCCAGAGGACTGAATGTCACCATCCAAAAGTTTGATCCATATATCAATATCGACCCAGGTACACTCAATCCTTATGAGCATGGGGAGTGCTATGTAACTGATGACGGTGCCGAGACTGATTTGGATCTCGGTCATTATGAGCGATTTCTCAATGTGCCGACCTCCCAAGCTAATAATGTGACAACCGGCAGGATCTATCAGACGGTCATCCAGCAGGAACGTGCGGGTAAATATCTTGGCAAGACTGTACAAGTCATTCCCCACATCACTGATGAGATCAAGAGGCGTATGGTTCTGTTGGGTCAAAATAAGAACTTTGATGTGGTTATCACTGAACTAGGTGGAACTGTAGGTGATATCGAATCTCTTCCCTATGTAGAATCATTGCGACAGATACGCTGGGAGCTGGGACACCGCAATGCGCTGGTTATTCACCTCACCCTCATTCCCTATCTGCGTGCTGCTCAGGAATTAAAGACTAAGCCCACTCAACACAGCGTAAAGGAACTACTCAGCCTAGGTGTACAGCCGGATATATTGGTGTGTCGGACAGAGAAAACACTCAGCCATGAGTTAAAAGCTAAATTGGCACTTTTTTGCAATATGGATGAGCGCTCAGTCATCGAAGCCATTGATGTAGACTCAATCTATAAAGTACCCTTGTATCTGGAAGAACAACAACTAGATTTACTGGTACTTGAGAAATTTGGAATCGATAACTATGGTCAGTTACATATGGAGAAATGGAAGGAATTCCTCCATAAACTGGACAATCCCGCCCGAACTATCAAGATCGGACTCGTCGGAAAATATATCGAATTAAAAGACGCATATAAATCCATCTACGAATCATTCATCCACGCCGGTGCAGCAAATAATTGCGAGGTAGATGTAGTTACTATCCACTCTGAAAGCCTGACAGATAAAAATGTTTGTGCTAAAAAATTAGCAGGTCTGGACGGCGTACTCGTTGCTCCCGGCTTTGGCTCACGTGGCATAGAGGGAAAGCTTAATGCCATCCAATTTGTGCGTGAAAATAAAATACCGTTCTTGGGAATTTGTCTGGGTATGCAATGCGCCGTAGTGGAATTTGCATTGAATGTAGCAGGTATGAAAGGAGCTGCTTCCACCGAAGTAAATCCTGAAGCACCCTATCCGGTCATCGACTTGATGGAAGAGCAAAAGAAAGTGGCTGACAAAGGGGGTAGTATGCGACTCGGCAGTTATACCTGTAGTCTTCAGCCGGATAGTCTGGCTGAAAACGCATATGGTCAGTCAGAAATACAAGAAAGGCACCGCCATCGCTGGGAATTAAATAACCTATATGCTGATCAACTTACCTCAGCAGGTCTAAAAATCTCAGGCGTAAATCCGGATAGTGGTTTAGCTGAAATCGTCGAACTCACCGACCATCCCTGGTTTGTCGGGGTACAGTTTCATCCCGAATTGAAGAGCACAGTGGAGACTCCTCACCCTCTCTTCGTAGCATTTGTCGCCGCAGCGCTCCGTCATCACGCCGAGAATGCTCCACTCGTGACCCAAATGGAGGTAGCGGGTAATTGAGTATGCAACGTAAGCCCTACGAAGAATTTGACCGTCATTCACTTGAATCCTTTCAGCAAGCTGAGAAAATTCCGGTCACTTTAGTATTGGATAATATTCGGTCGGGGCTTAATATCGGCTCCATCTTCCGCACCGCTGACGCCTTCAGAATACAATCAATCTATCTCTGTGGAATCAGTGCTACCCCACCCGCCCGTGAAGTACTCAAGTCAGCACTGGGAGCCACTGAATCAGTCTCTTGGAAATACAGCGCAACTACTTTAGAATGTCTGAAAGAATTGAAAGACAGAAAAGTCAAGTTGATAGGAGTAGAACAACTGAAGGAAAGCATAGCACTAGATCATTTCACTTTCCCACTTCAGCTATCAATAGCTCTTATACTGGGTAATGAGGTGAACGGTGTTAGTGAAGATTGCCTACCGATGCTGGATAGCGCACTCGAGATACCACAGTTCGGCACCAAGCATTCTTTCAACGTGGCTATAAGTGCCGGTATAGTCCTTTGGGAATATTACAGACAACTTTCGGGACCTATTTAGTCCCGCTCAGCACGCTCGAAAGCCACCCTGCGCTTCCAGTTTTGCCATTTCGTACCCAGAATGTTATTCATGCCTTTATCTATGAGGCTATGCTGAACCAGGTTCTTTACTGCTACAAATTTATTTGACAGCTTATTATGAGCTCTTAGAGCTAGCGAGAAGCCGCTATCTACATATTCGATATAATGCCACCAGTGAGGCGGGATGTAAATAGTCTCACCGTGACCGATGATAGCCTCATATCCCACTGCTTTGCGAAGAGCGGGATACTGTTCATAATCCGGATTATTAATATCCATATGGCTCTGAACGGTGAATGGATGATGATACAAATATTTGGACTGTGCCTGATCGAATAGCACAATTCGCTTTCGTGTTACAAAATGAGTCAGGAAATTTGAAGGACAGTCGATATCATAATGAAGTGGCGTGATGCTACCCTGTCCGCCAAAAAACATGAATGGAAGTGATTTTACAAAGCCATCCATTATCTCGGGAAACTTAAAGTCATCCCTAAGTTCGGGAGCGGCTTGAAAGATATTGAACAGAAACAACCTCATATCTGAGGGTCCGTGCTCTATGGATTCGATATATTCTCTGAAGGGAATGATGTGCTTGACCATATATCCCGGTCCTGGCTTGTGAAATGTCTTATCCACCATCGGGACTTTCAGGTCTCCGTATTCATTTTTGAAAAACTCCCAGCTCCATTTATCTAAACCCGGCCATTCTTTAGCCAGGTCTGTAATCACTACCGGAATGTTGGGGTCGAGGTACTCCTTTTTAAATATCTCTTTAGTCAGACCCGAGCGACGTTCAATTTCTTTTAGTTGCATGGCCAATTAATTTTCAATGTATTGAATAGTACAAATATCTTTAATTTTTGTAATTTTAAATCAACTAAGTTGTGTATCCAACTAAATACCACAATATTTAGTTTAGAAAATCTCGTTTCAAAATATTACTAATAAATTTTAAAATGCAGAAAAACATCAAACTGTCAAAAATATCTACTAAAGCTCCTAAAGGAGCCAAAAAAGAAGATTATGAAAAACTTTCAGAGGCTCTGTATGAGCGTATCGGCAGGCTCCAGCATGTATTATATGCTGAGAAAAAACACAGTATTCTGATTGTATTCCAAGGTATGGACGCCAGCGGCAAGGATGGGGCTACTAAGAATGTATTCTCCCAATCTAGTCCACAGGGCATTTATGTGGAGGCGTTTAAGAAGCCTACTGAGGAAGAGATGAATCACGATTTTCTCTGGCGTATTCACAAGTTTTCCCCTGAAAAGGGCTTTATCCAAGTCTTTAATCGCTCCCACTATGAGGATATCCTCATACAGCGAGTCCACCATTGGATTGATGAAGATAGAGTGGAGAAAAGAATGAAAGCCATCAATGCCTTCGAGGAATTATTGCAATTTGACAATAATACACTTGTATTGAAATTCTACATGCACATCAGTAAATCAAAGCAATTGGAAGAACTCAAACAGCGACTCGATCAGCCGGATAAGAACTGGAAACACAATCCACAAGATTGGGAAGAAAGAAAGTTGTGGGACCAATACATAGATGCATATGAGTACGCTTTTAATAATAGTGTCATTCCATGGTATATAGTACCGGTAGATCAGCGCTGGTATCGCAACTACTTTATCGCGGATGTCTTGGTTCGTGAGCTGGAAAAATTGAAAATGAAGCTGCCCGTCTTGGACAAAAACTTACTTAACATCGAAAGTTGATAGAAAAAATCCGCATCGATAAATGGTTGTGGTCTATTCGCTTTTTTAAGACCCGGACGATGTCCACCGATGCTTGCGTGGGAAATAAGGTCAAGGTCAATGGTCAGACAGTAAAACCTTCTTTCCAGATCAAGCCTGGTGATACCGTGCAATGCAAAAAGGACCACATCAACTTTACTCTGAAAGCAATTACGCTCATAGCCAAGCGTGTGGGCGCCCCCATCGCACAGGCGTGCTATGAGGACCTCACTCCTCAGTCTGAACTCGACAAATTGAAAGAGTGGTTCGAAGGCGCCCCAGGTCCTGAGCTCCGCGAACGAGGTGCCGGTAGACCTACCAAAAGAGAGCGCCGGACTATAGATGAATTTAAAAGTGAAAGTTTTTGGGGTGAGGATGAGTGAATGAAGCCCTGCAAGGCA
>DAOLZQ010000007.1:0-71066 GCA_035426385.1 Saprospiraceae bacterium | reverse complement strand
TAGAGGACTGGACAGTCGCAGCAAGGGGGAGTATCTTTGGTACAGGAGGTTAGGATTAGGGCTCCGATAATTAGTAGTAGGATTGCGTGATATTGTTTCATTTTTTTTAGTTTTCAATAGAGGTAATTGAATGTTTTAATATAAAGTGTTTGTTAAATTCATTATTAAGAAAGTAAAAATGAAGATTAAATTAAATTATACTTTTTTGTAGTCTGCTTAATGTCACCCAACTGAATATTTTTATTTCTGAGTGGATTTATACAAAGTTAAGCCCATGGATAAGTACATTTTTATCCATTTTCGCCAAAACACATATTTTTTTATACTATATGGAGAAAAATGAGTATTTTAGATAGCCTGGGAGGCTATCTTGCGCTTCATACTGCAAAAGCAACCTTAGAGCTGCAAGGAGCCACTAAAACTATAATACCTAATGATGTAAACGCTATTGAAAGATCGTCATGTCACCAACCAGACACTGTCTATATAGTAAAGTGGCTCTATGTTTGAAGAAGGGAAATATTGACATACAGTCTCTAGAGTAGAAAGTGTAAGTAAATTTTCTTCAAAGATTTCTGTTCAGATCTGCTTTGAAGTTATTAGGACATACTTGTCTATCTACTCATATCGAAGGCTATGAAAGAGGTATTACAAAAAGTAGGAAGTGGCATCGTATAAACCGACTGTCACTTATTAATGAGACTTCCTATTCGCTTAGACCCGCATGGCAAGGTCAGCTAATCTGGCTGAATAACCGGATTCGTTGTCATACCAGGCAAATATTCGGATCATATCATCATGCATCGCAGTCAACTTGGAATCAAAGATAGCAGAATAGGTATTTCCTATGATATCTGAAGACACCAACTCAGCGGTTGAATACTGGATGTACCCCTTAAAGCTATTCTCTGCAGCAGATCTAAAAACCGCATTGATTTCTTCAATACTCTGGGCTCTTTTCTCAACCACGATTGAAAGGTCGATTAGTGAGCCGGTAATCACAGGCACACGCACAGCAATTGACGTAAATTTCCCTTTCATCTCCGGAATAATTAATGAACAAGCTTTGGCGGCTCCGGTAGAAGTAGGCACTATATTTTGGGCAGCAGCACGAGCCCTTCTTAGATCCCTATGTGGTCCATCCTGAAGGTTCTGATCACCAGTATATGCATGAATGGTATTGAGTGTACCGTGTACGATACCCCAGGTATCCACAATAACTTTGGCGATGGGTGCAAGGCAATTGGTAGTGCAGCTTGCATTGGAATAAATGTGAATATCCGGTGAAATATCTACATCATTAACACCCAATACGATGGTCGTGATATCTGTATCTTTAGCTGGGGCAGATAAAATGACTTTTTTTGCACCGGCCTGAAGGTGTAAGCCTGCGGTGTCTTTTGACAAAAAAATCCCAGTGCATTCCAATACAATATCCACATCCAGTTCCTTCCATGGTAGTTCTGCAGGGTTTTTAATGGCTGTAGATCGAATGGACTTGCCATTGATTATGATGTGTCCGTCGGAAGTCGAAACTTCACCCGGGAACTTTCCATGTGCGGTGTCCCATTCAAAGAGATGCGCCAGGGTAGCGCTGTCTGTAAGGTCATTTATACCTACGACTTCTATCTCAGGATTTTTCAATAATTGTCGCAGGGTCAGTCGGCCTATTCTGCCGAAACCGTTTATGGCGATTCTTTTGGTCATTTATTTGCTTTTACTTAGTGTAAAATTAACATTAATTCCCTAAATCAGTTTTCAAAAGTTTTATTTCAGTTGTTTTAAGTCTTGGTAATATTAAAATTAATCCTATTTTTGTGTCGCTTTTTAAAAAAAGGCCCGTTCGTCTAGGGGTTAGGACGCAAGATTTTCATTCTTGTAACACGGGTTCGATTCCCGTACGGGCTACTGAATCGAATGTTTAGGACAGCAAGTCAGTTAATCTGGTTTGCTGTTTTTTATTATTCTCATGTATGATATTAACCCTCCATTAGTCTTTAACTGATTCCTTTTCTGATTGAAATGAAGGCTCGGTTCTCAACCGTTTTAGCTCTTAGTTGTTTTGTTTTTTTATAAAATGAGTCATTTTTAATTAAAACATATATAATGAACAATCGATTTTTTAATTATTTAGGAGTTTTGGTGCTCGCATCTTTACTAATTTTATCATCCTGTAAATCAATGAATAAAACACAGCGTGGGGGGGTCGTAGGAGCTACTACCGGAGCCGCTGTAGGTGCTGTCATCGGTAGAGCTGCAGGAAATACGGCTATGGGTGTCATCATAGGTGCTACTGTAGGAGGAACTGCAGGTATTCTCATCGGTCGAAAAATGGATCAACAAGCCAGAGAGATTGAAAATAGTGTGCCCGGAGTGAAGACAGAAAGAGTGGGGGAAGGCCTAGTAGTCGAATTTAATGATAAAATACTATTTGCGTTTGATGAATCGAACCTTACAGAAAAAGCGAAAAGTAGCTTGGATCAATTGGTGCCTATTTTAAAAAAATATTCAGATACTAATATTGAAGTTCAAGGACACACAGACAATGTGGGTACTGATAAGTACAATATGAAATTGTCCCAAAGACGCGCCCAAGCTGTTTATTCTTATATCAATTCAAAAGGGATTCCATCATCTAGATTGAAAAATGTAGCGTTTGGCGAGCAGGCTCCTATCTATACAAATGAAACAGAGGACGGCCGTTCAGGTAATAGAAGAGTGGACTTTGCGATTTATGCCAATGATAAAATGAAAACCGACGCCAGAAAGGACGCCAGTAGCAATTAATTTACTAAAGAATTAATGACAACTAAAAAGAAGCTATCCGAGAGGATGGCTTTTTTTTTTAGCGCTATCTATTTTCATGGTTTCAGGAACGCTGAGGAATAAATTTGAGTGTACAGTAAATTGATCTGGGCAATGGAATTGAAAAATTGTGCTCTATGCCAATCCAGTATAGATCTATATGCATTTACAACCTCGATTGACTGGATTCAACTATACAACATCTACTTACAAGACAGGCACATCAGTTCTGGTCAAAATGCAAGTTCGACTCTCGAAGTATCTTTATTATCCTATAGAGATTATCTACTTCTAATCCATACCAACTTATGACCTTATTTTTACTCAGCTAATATGTTCAAAGTGAGTTAAAAAACTCAGAGTCATAATTAAAATAGTTCCTCCACAGGCTGGTAAGGCATATCAAAGGCTTCAGCTACGCCCTTATACACGATCTTTCCGTTGACGATATTGAGTCCGGTCTGTAAGGCATGATTTTTTTCGCAAGCAGCTTTCCAGCCGTTATTGGCCAACTGAATGATATAAGGTAGAGTCGCATTGGTAAGTGCCAATGTGCTAGTATAAGGTACAGCACCCGGCATATTGGCCACGCAATAGTGAACCACATCATCTATGATGAAAGTTGGGTTATCATGTGTAGTGGGATGACAGGTTTCGATGCAACCACCTTGATCTACAGCTACATCTACCAGAACAGTACCAGGACGCATCATTTTCAGCATGTCTCTAGTGATGAGATTTGGCGCCTTAGCACCTGGTATTAGCACAGCACCTACGATGAGGTCCATGGTGGGGATCAGCGCTCTGATATTGTATTCACTTGAGAACATTGTCACCACATTTGCCGGCATTATGTCATTCAGGTGTCTAAGCCTGGAGAGGTTGATATCCATGATGATGACCTGAGCGCCAAGTCCGGCTGCCATGCGGGCTGCCTGTGTGCCTACTACGCCACCACCTAATATCAACACTTTACCGGGAGCAACACCAGGAACTCCGCCAAGCAAAACTCCACGACCTTTTATTGGTTTTTCAAGATATTTGGCACCTTGCTGAATAGACATTCGTCCGGCTACTTCAGACATCGGGATCAATAAAGGTAGCGAGCCATCTGGGCTTTCCACAGTTTCATAAGCCAGACATACCGCATTCTGTGCTATCATAGCTTCGGTAAGCGGCCTGTATGAGGCAAAGTGGAAATAGGTGAATAATAACTGGTTGTCTTTCACAAGTTTATATTCGGATTCTATAGGTTCTTTTACCTTCACGATCATCTCGGCTATGGCATACACTTCTTCTATAGTAGGTAGTACCTTTGCACCAGCCTGCTCGTATTCATCATCATGGAAACCACTTCCCAATCCTGCTCCTGATTGTACATATAGTTGATGACCTCTTTTAGTGAGTTCGAATACCCCTCCGGGGGTCATAGCTACGCGGTTTTCATTTGACTTGATCTCTGTTGGTACACCTATTATCATGTTATTCTTTTAATTTTATATTTATTTTAAAATATTTCATTTGTGAGATAAAAGTAAGACTATTATATGGTCTTATAGCATTTTATTTGCCAAAAGTAAACCCTCACGGAGTGCATAATTGCTGACTAAAATCTGAGTAGGAGTAAACATATTTACTACCTGCCGCATAAGAACCAGACCGGTGATGAGCAATTCAGCTTTATCTGGTGTGACTTTTCCTGTGTTAATTCTCTGATCTATTGTAGTGTAAATCATTTGATCATAACATTGAACAAAAGCATCTATCAGAATTGTAGCATATCTATCGTCAAAAAAACCTGAATAAGTCAGTTCTGCTACTATTTCAAAAGAGCCGGAGACACCGACGAGATAGGTAGGTTGACTATGGTCAATTGCCAGTCTAAGATCATGCAGTTGTAAGTTAAGATATGTGAAAATGCTTTTTATTTCTTCCGGTGTGATTGGATCAGAGGGACAAAACTGAGCAAACAAGTGCTGTACGCCGATGCGCACACTTTGCAGATAGAGTATTTCATCTTGATTGCCGATAATAAATTCTACACTGCCACCACCGATATCCATAATGAGGAAATTTTCAAAAGTTTTCGGTATAGCCTTCAGGCAGCTAATATAATTGTACATTGCCTCTTCCTCACCGGATATTATTCGAACTTCATAGCCGGTAGAATGACGGATTCGCTCCAGTATGTCAGCCTGATTGGTAGCGCTACGAAGTGCTTCCGTACCAACGATTTCCACCTCTTCTACATCATACTGAGTGATAATCGCAGCAAAATCGTGTAAGCAAAGGAGTGCTCGCTGGATAGATTCTTCACTGATGGGAGCAAAACCGTCTTTGGCAAGCCTGACAACTCGACTGATGCGATTGTGTATTTTTATAATTCTATGTTGCTCTACCTCTGCAATGATGAGGTGAAATGTATTGGTACCGAGATCTATAGCCGCTCTGAGCATAAATTAAAACATATAAATTCCACACAAATTAAACTGATACTGCAGCATATAGCGCGAATAAGCATCATCTACCACCTTGGCTTTCCATACTTTCGTCAGTGAGCGGTTATACCTACCGGTGACACCCAGATGTTTATTTATATAATAAGTTATGCCTAAAATAAAACTGACATCATTCTGGTTTAAATCTCGCTCTATAAATTGGTATTTGAGATTGGTGATGCTACTACTAAATAATTTACCATAAGACAGACCTCCATAGAATTGCATATGGTAAAAGGACTTATCCTCACTTTGCCAGTCTTTAAAACCAACTAGTGCAGGAATCTCAATGTAATTGAAATTGAACTCCCATTCACCTGCCTGCTTGACAAACTTTGGCGCGACTTTACTTCCCTTCTGATTGAATAATAATTCCATTTCCAATGTCACCCGACCCGGAAAGTTATACCCTCCGCGCACGCCCGCTGTGAGTCCGAACTTATGATAGCCATACGCTTCATCTCCATTCATCTGTGACAGAGAACCACCGGCGATGAGCCCGCCTTTAAATTTGCCTTGAGCTATCCCCACAGTGGTACAGCCAATTATTGCACCAATGAAAAGTCCTAAAACCAGAATTCTCGAAAAGGATAAAGTCATAGTTTTTAAGTTGAAACGAATTTACTGGCTAAAATTTTATTAGTTGAACAAAGGTAAGCTAATCACATAAAAGTAATGTGAGCAAGCTTAACTTCTGTAGAGCAAGTGGATTTCGACTCTATTTTGGCTTGCCTTGCCAGGTCAGATAAAAGTAATAGGACTAGGTCAACCCAAATAAAGCCGGTAAATACAAAATTATTACACTAATTAGAGTCAATGAGGCACTTCAGGCATTAAACTATATTCATAGATTTTAACCATGCTGGATTTAGTTGTTTTCTTATGTTCCCGTGTCCGAAAATAATATTTTCCGACTTGATATCCTATGAATGTATTCATTCCTTGTGGGAATGGAACATCTGAGATTATATTTTTTAACTCGACAATTTTGTCGAATTCATTCCATTCATCAAATCTGCACCTTAGATGTCCACCTGAGAGAAAGACATCCTTCAATGCACCTTCCTTCAGAGCTGGTATTATAGTTATTGAATCAGCCAACAAAATTTTTTGCCCAAATCCGGTATAGAGGGCTAGAACCCCAAAGAACACAATCAACAATCTGGGCATGATTACTTATTAAGTTTTAAGTTTAAATATATAAATCATTACGAAAATATCTAATAAGCCACGTAGTTAAAGGTCTAAATTGAGTATTTTCTTAGTATTGTCGCAATGCTAAATAAGCATTAACATGATCGCCTAGCACTCAATACTTTTACAGACGTATCACTATTTCGACTCATTATTTGAATAGACAATACCTATCTTTGACTCCTTATTGGTCTGACCGACATACATGGCAAAGAAAAAAAAAGATTTAAAAGCACAGGAACTGAAGGCGCTACATCTAGGCTACAAGGTCATCTATGAGAAGGGTACCTTCCAGTCGAACAACTGCCTGGTCAGAGATAAAAAAATGATCGTCATCAATCGTCTATTGGATGATGAGAATAAGTGTATCATTCTTACTGATATCATTTCCAGAATTATACAGGAGCTATCTGATGTTGAGCTAAATCAGGAAGAAGAATGAATCAGGGAAAATTTACCTTTCTCGGCACAGGAACCAGTCAGGGTGTACCGCTCATAGGCTGTATCTGTCCGGTATGCACTTCCAGTGACCCACGCAATAAGCGGCTGCGCTCCGCAGGATATATAGTCACACCTGAAGTAAAGTTGAATATCGACATTGGGACTGATTTTAGACAGCAAATGTTGCGAGCCGAACTGAATGACACTGATGGGGTACTGATCACTCACGAACACATCGATCACATCAATGGGATTGATGATCTTCGTCCTATAAATCAGCTTCAGGATAAGGTGATACCACTCTATGCAGAAGCGAGGGTGCTCGAACAGATTAGGGAGCGTTACAACTATATATTTGAGAAGAGTCGCTATCCGGGTTTACCTAAGATTCGACTCGTGCCGATTAGTCCGGGTGATACTTTAATGTTGGGCGATCTGGAAATAGAAGTACTGAGGGTTTACCATGGGGACTTGCCCATACTGGGCTTTAAAATGGGCGATTTAACTTATCTAACAGATGTAAAGCGAGTACCTCAGGAGACAATTGATAAAATCAATCTATCAGAAACACTCATCACATCTGCGCTGCATAAGCGTACCCATCACTCTCATATGAACCTACAAGAAAGTTTAGCTTTCGTCGAAGGATTAACTCCCAAGCAAGTTTACTTAATTCATTGTAGTCACCAGATGGGCACATATGAAGAAGTTTCTACCGAGTTGCCACCAAGAGTGGAGCTAGCTTATGACGGTCTAGAACTGATCTTTCAGTATTAAGCCTAAGCTATTTTGTTTCTTAGGCTACTCCAAGCTCCGCCATTATAAACAGTATTGAAACCATTGGAGATCAAGATGCTCTTTGCACTGGCACTCCTCATTCCTGAGGCACAGCAAGTTATCACTACTTTATTTTTATCCAGCTTTTTCAATTGCTTTTGTAGATCCTGAAGTGGAATATTGACCGATCTATTGATGTGGCCTCCCTTATATTCCGCGGGGGTGCGTACATCTACTATTTGAGCGCCCTCTGCTACCAGATCTTTGTATGAGACCTGGGGCTTAGAACCGAATAATTTTTTAAAAAAATCAAACATAGGTTATTTATTTTTTTCCGATAAAGAGATTAAAGAATAAGCCGCCTAGCAAAGCACCATACAGACTGGAACGCACCGGATGAGACGTGATAGCGCAGGTACCTGAGGCACATCCCACGTAATAATAATAGGCAAAACCGGCTAAAGCACCAATCATTAAACCGATGAGCACCAATTTATATCTCAAGATAAATTCCATAAGGTATTTTGAGAGTATAACTCTAAATCAAGCGTATTGTTTTGAAAAAAGGACTGAACAAAATTGTGATATGGGGAAAGCATTTTTTATCCCATTTCCATTAACTATTCAGCAAGTCAGGTAGCTGATCTACACGTGATAAATAAATGATTTTGGTATTGCCCGAAGACTGGATACTCTTAGCATAGGCAGATACAAAAACTGTATTTATGCCGAACTTTTGAGCTTCGAGTATTTTCTGATTTAGTTTCCTTCCTGGTCTGATTTCACCTGAGAGTCCGATCTCGCCCACGAAAGCAAAGTCAGGAGATACGGGTCTATTTTCGAGAGATGAGATCACTGCCATGGCTAGTGGTAGGTCAATCGAAGGGTCATCGACTCTGAGCCCACCAGCAATGTTTAAGAAAACGTCATTGTATCCTAGTGGTAACTGGCATTTCTTCTCAAGTACAGCGAGTAGCATATTCATTCGGCGCGGATCATAGCCGGTAGCTGAGCGCTGAGGTGTTCCATATACCGCGCGAGAGACTAAGGCCTGAACCTCTATAAGATAGTTTCGGCTACCTTCACCTATTATTCCGAGTGCATTGCCCGAATAAGCTTCTTCGTGACGATTAGCTAGAACCTGTGAGGCATTTTTGACCTGTTTTAGTCCATCTTCAAACATTTCGTAGATGCCTATTTCATCTGCAGAACCAAATCTATTCTTGCGTGCTCGCAATATCCGGTAGGCATAGTTCCGATCCCCTTCGAAATATAATACCACATCGACCATGTGCTCCAGCAGCTTTGGTCCGGCGATGTCACCATCTTTAGTGATGTGTCCGATGATAAACAGCGCGATATTCTGTTCCTTGGCAAATCGCTGAAGTTCAGCGGTGGATTCGCGGATTTGGGATACCGTACCGGCGGATGATTCTAGATAATCCAGGTACATCGTCTGTATTGAATCCACCACTATAACATTTGGTTGTAGCGCTCTCGCTTGCTGTATAATGGCAGATATCTCGGTATCAGCATAGATGTAGCATTCACCCACTGGCTGCTGGATGCGATCTGCTCTCATCTTGATTTGTTCGTCGCTTTCTTCACCTGTGATATACAGGATTTTACCCTGAGTAGAAAGTGCGATCTGTAGCATCAGTGTAGACTTGCCGATACCGGGTTGGCCACTTATGAGTATTACAGAGCCGGGTACAATTCCTCCTCCCAGTACTCTGTTGAGTTCTTCATCTTCCGATGAAATCCTAAGGAATTTTCCTGTCTGTATATCATTGAGTAGGGTGGGCTTAGTGCCGGAAAATGGAGAATTTAGTTGCCCCGGTTTATTTTTTTTCTGAGTGTGAATTTCCTCCGTATAGGTGTTCCATTCATTGCAGGAAGAACATTTTCCAATCCATTTAGGAGACTGTGCGCCACAGTTAGAACAAACATATACACTTTTTACTTTGGCCACGATTGAGATTTCTTTGTGACGAAGGTAAATGGAATTGATGAATAATTAGTTGGACCTCTAATCAAAAAGAGAGGTTCCGTATGGGAACCTCTCTTCTATCAGAATATGAGTGGATACTCGTATTCAATTACGCTGTAATAATAAAGCAATGTTTATCAGTGAGTAGGCGCCTTCACTATTTTTACATATTTACGAGAGTGCCCATCCTTGATTTCGATCACGTAAAGTCCCGGAGCAATGTCACTCATACCCATCGGAATTGAATTGAGTCCTTCCTGGATATCATATTGGGCAGACTGGACTGTCTTACCATCGATATTCATCACATTTAGATCCACTCGACCATCGCCGGTAGACTGAAAAGTTACTGTGACCAGATCTGTTATCGGATTCGGATAAAAAGAAACATCTTCGATGCTCAATTCATTATTGGAGGGAAGCCTGAAAGAAGAAACAATATTCAAGGTATAATCTTCCACTTCACCATATGGAAAGGCTTGACAATTAGTTGCGTAGCCTCCATACTTCATAGATACTCTCATTCTGGTAGTTCCGACACTTGCTGTGGTAGGAATAGTAATAGAATTTACGATATTGCCACTGCTATTGGAAGAGAAATGAATGGGATTTTCACCTGTGTCATTAAAGTCGCCATCCCGGTTGTAGTCGATCCAAACATTCCAATATTCTATATAGTTACTGGTAAGACCTGCACTAATTGTTAGACTATATGTCGTACCCTTGGTGACATTGGTTGATAAATTTGTAAAATTACCATAGCCGGCGTTACTCCCAGACGGATTATTGATGGTATTAATTCTCACGAGGTCAATCCATTCATAATCAGCGGTATATCCTCTTGAATTACAATAGGATTGATCTCCACTGGATTGTGTTGTAAAGTTTACAATCGCACTATATGCTCCAGAACCACTTGCGCAGTTAGCACGGACGCGAAGATTGTAAGTTGTACCGGGAGCTAACCCTGTAAAATTTACCGCAGTTCCGGTAGTATTAAATAAATACCAAGTGTTACTGGTGCTGACTTTATACTCCAGGTCATAGGAAATAGCACCGGATAGCGCATTCCAAGAAGCTGTAGCAGTAGTGGAAGTGATATTGGAAGCAGTTAATCCATTTACAGTGCCACAACTCGAACCCGTGGTAAAGGAAACAGAAGGACTCCAGGGAGAAGTGCCGGAAGCGCATTTTGTTCTTACCTGAACTTCATAAGTTTTGCCGACAGTAAGTCCTGTTAAATTCAGAGTGGTATAGGTTGTGGCAGGCAAGAGTGTCCAGCTTCCGCCGGATTGCCTATACTGAACTTCGTAACCAGTGGAACCGGATACCGCATTCCAGGATACCGTAGCAGTAGTGTTCTGAATATTAGTCACTGCAAGGCCGGAAGGAGAATTACATGACCCGTTGTCACATGTACCTAGACAAGTAGCGGCAGATACTTTTGCCCGAACTAAATTTCCGGGTTGAGAACCAAAGCCATTATTGAAATTTATACCGTAACTGGTTAAATGGCAATAACTCATGATTGTGCCTCCATTGGTAGGTGGAGGGCCCGGATTGCAATTTCCCTCTGGAGTATAACAATTGTCCAGTGCGCCGCCTTGCCAGGTGCAGCTCTGTGTGTGAGGAGAACCCAGATTATGGCCCATCTCATGCGTCATTACTTCTACAGTCCAGGAATAAACCGGGACATTATTGTAGGTAGAGGTGATATTACTATAAGCATATCCATAATTGGAACAAAGTGCATTTACCCACGCGACACCACCTAGATTATTGCCACCTAGCGCAGCGAGGTGAGCAATATTTCCATTGTATGAAGGTCGGGCAGATTTAAATTGTGTAAGCGCCGTGGAGCTACTGGTTTTACTATAGCTATCTTGAGTGGTCCAAATATAGATTTGTGAAATTTGAGTGGTAATCTGCTCATTTGCATACAAAGTGGCTAAATTGTTAAAAACGGCTGTAATGTAATTGGTCACATTGGTGGTTGAATACCCCTTATTTACATAGAGAGCATAATCTGTTTCCAAATATACTTTTACACACTTTGATGCTCTAGATTCCAATTGATCACGGAGCGTATTTCTTACCTCTTCAGCATAGCCTTCAGGCTCCTGTGCAGCACATGAAAATGGATTGATAACAGTCAGATCTTTATCTGAATAAATAAGATAATTATTTCCTTTCTCTACTTGGTTGATTGTTACATTTCCAAGTGTGCTAGAAGAGATCATACCATATAGTACACCATCAAAGAAACTAAGACCTACTACAGAATTTTCATCTCCCTGAATAATCCCACGGTAGAATACACCCTGTTTGTAGGATATCGGCTTATTTGGTGATTCACTGGTATACACCTCGAAGTCTTCAGTTAAAATGTTTTGTTTGATTAATTCAATTTGGATACTCGAATTTAAAAATGGTACAGAGATGCTGATTCCATTTGGTTTCAAAGCAAGTAGGGTCTCCATTTTTCGTGAATCCAATTCGGCCACAGTAGATTGTTTCACCACATCAGCAGTGCGAATAGAAAGTTGTCCAGATACTGGCGTGAAGAGCTCGAAGTCTTTAAATTCGATTCTGTTCTCTCTTGCCTCTTGGACACTCTTTGCTATCTGATTCGTTTTAGATGGCTCAATATTCTGGCCAAATACATTGTAAGAAAAGTTTAAAAGGAAAAGCATAAAAGATACCCTCCCTGCATAGCGGAATCTGTTTAAATAATACATTGCGGTTATTTAAATAATTAAAAAATAAGAATACGTCAGTGAAAGTGCAGGGTCCTAATAAGTAATGCGGGTGAAAGGGAAGGCAATTTTAGAAATAAATTCTAACACTAAATAGCATTTTATCTGAGCGCTCAGTTTTTGGCCAATAAATACAAATAAACCACTAAAAAAATACAACTAACTGAGAATCAAGAGATTTGAAATAGTTGATAAAATCAAATATGGATTAAATTTTCATTTTCGTGTATTAGACAAAATATAAATAATGTATTATTGCGAAAACACACCTTTAATTTGTAAAATACTGTAATTAAAATAATAAAAATATTTAATTTTCGATCACATCGAGAACCATATTGTGGCCAAATGATCGAAAATCCACTTTTGAAAGTCCACTTATTCCTTGCATTTCCATATAGACGCCATAAAGAACATCCATGGCCGCCATAGTTGCTTTGTTGTGAGTAATGATAATAAACTGTGATGTTTTACTAAATTTTTGGATCAGGCGGTTCATCTTTTCGACATTGGCATCATCGAGGGGTGCATCGATCTCGTCAAAAATACAGAATGGAGCAGGTTTAATAAGATACAGGGCAAACAGGAATGCAATTGCAGTTAATGTTTTTTCACCACCTGACAATTGACTGAGGCTTTGTGGTCTCTTCCCTTTGGGCTTTGCAATTATGGTGATATCTGAATCAAGTGGATTATTGACGTCATCTATGAGCAAATCACAATCATCATCTTCGGTAAATAACTCTCGGAAGACCTCTTTGAAGCTAAGGCGTACCTGTTCGAAAGTACTCATATATTTCTCGGTCGAGGTCAGTTGGATCTCTTCTATTGTGGCTAGGAGTGCTGCTTTGGATTCAAGTATGTCTTCTCTCTGTGTGGTGATCTCATCATACCTAATTTTGATCTCATCATAAGCCTGGAGTGCCAAAGGATTTACTTCTCCAAACTGAAGTATGGAATTTTTCAGTTTACTCTGATCTGCTTTAAGTACTTCAGCATCCAAAGGCTCCTTTTCTCCGGACTCCTCAGACAGGCCAACCTCTTCAGGTAAATTTCCAAACTCTAGAGTAAAGTTTTCGTCAATACGTTGTATCTCGAACACCATTCCTTGATGCTTTGCTTTAATCTCATTTGCCAGAATATTTTGTTCATTCCTGTTTCGATTGAGTTGTCTAAGTTCTTCCTCTTTCTTAGTAATCGAATTACGTTGCTCGAAGTATAAATGTTCCGCTGAACTGAATTGATCTTGCATTGCTTTCAGACCTTGATTCGTGCCGATAATCGATTCTTCTGCTTCTTGTATCTGAGTGGTCAATGCACTAATTTCGTGAATTGCATTTTGCATCACCTGCTCATTAGTATTGCTAGTCTGCTTGGCTTGATGAACTTGACTCTCAATATATTGTATGTCTTTTCTAATTACTGCGATCTCATGTTCCAGTCTAAGTATCTCTAAATTTTGATCGTGAAGCTTAGTATCAGTTTCTTTCAAGCCTTGATTGGCTTCAAACTGTAACCCACGGTGGGCGCTTAATACCTTTTCTACCTCTGCAACCTGGGCTGTAGCTTCGGATAGCCTTGTCTGGTTGGTGCCTACATTAGACTGAAGTGCTGATAATTGCTGAAGGATATCAGCAGCATCAGATTGTGTTATATCAAGCTGTGACTGATAATTATCTTTCTTCAATTGGGTTTCATAATAGTTTCTTTCTGCTTGCTTCAGTTCTGCTTCCAGTTGGGTCGTAGAGCTAGTAACAATAACCTGCTTTATCTCTTCTATCTGCTGTTGCAATTTGACGATATCAAGATCCAGTTTGCGTTCATTCTCCTTGTGACCTTTGATTTCCTGCTCTAATTTTTCGAGCTTTTTCTGCCTACCGATTAGTTGGCCTTCGATCAATCCTTTGGCGCCGCCTGAGACATACCCTTTATAGCTGTAAGCTGTGCCATCTTTAGCAAGGCAAACCATATCCGGATGCTCTCTGATGAGATTGATTACCCTTTTATCTATTGATGCTACCAGATATACATTGTGAAACAAATGCGAAATCAGAGGAACATAAATGTCATCACATTCTATGACTTCCATGAGCGGTGTGGCGCCCTCGACTGTTCTTGTTCTCAAAACTTCTCCATATCCTTCCAAAACAAAAAATCCGGAACGACCTTTCATAGCACCTTCTAGCAGCTGAATATAGTGTATTGCTTCCTGATAGGTGTTTACGATATATGCTGACAGATTGCTACCCAGGAATTTTTCGATGATGTGTCGGCTGTCATCCGGAGTATTAATGACTTCAGCTAGCACACTATACCTGGCACCCTCCTGAAATTGTGTATTCAGAAACTTTGCTGCTTCCGGGTATCCTTCCAGATTGGTAATCAACGACTTAAGTGTCTTTATCTCATGTATGATTGTATTGAGAGAAAGTGATAATTCGGCTTTTTCTTTTGTTAAGTTACTGAGCGCTTGGGTCTTTTGCTGGAGTAAATCATTTTGATCAAAAAGTGTTTTCTGACGACTTTCCAGTTTTCCAGCTAGATCATCTCTGAGCTTACTTCTTTCAAGAATCTGATCCCTCAGTAAAGCTATATCCCTATTTAAATCATTTATTTTTGACTGACCACGGTCACTGTTAGTCATTAATGCTGCTATGCGACCTTGGTCTTGGGCTGTCGATTTTTCTAAGTTTAGTATATCAGTGCGCCCCTGATCGTAAGCTGCTATGTGTGGTGCTAGTTCGGCATCTATGGCAGAGATGCGCGCCATATGTTCTTTCCTCAGTCGTTCTAGTGAATCCTTCTCCACAGTGAGTACCTGAAGGTGCTGCTCTAAGGGTGGTATATTATCTTGCAGCTGAGCTATGGCAATAGTAAAACGATCAATATCTTCTTTTGCTTTGGTGATTTCAGCAGTGGCAGATTCTGATTGCGTATTGACAAAGGACATGCGTTGAGAAGCCATATCACGCTTAGTCTCTAATGATTTTTGCTTCTCAACTATTTTATTCAACTCTTTCTGTAAGTCTGAGACTTTGGTCTCTTCAAATAGTTGGTGGTTTTTAGCTATTTCTAGTTGCGCCTCGTGCTCACTGATAGTATGTTCCATTTGGTCATACTGACGAATTGCTTGCTGGAGCTGCATGTTCAGGCTATCAGATCTTTCTGTTGTGGATGCTCTCTGTAGCCAATATAGTTGTGTAGATATACCTTTATATTCGCTCTTTAGTTTATTAAAACGTTCTGCACGTCGTGCTTGCTTTTGAAAGATTTTCATATTGGATTCTACCTCAGTGAGCAGGTTTTGCACCTGTTCCAGGTCATCCAGGGTAGAATTTAGCTTATTGAGGGTTTCTCTCTTGCGATGTTTGAATTTGGTGATACCCGCTGCCTGCTCTATCATAGTACGACGGTGGTTATCTTTATTATTCAGCAAGTCTTCTACCATGCCAAAGCCAATGATAGCGTATGTGTTTGACCCGATACCTGTATCTGTAAGAAGTGACGTGATGTCCTTAAGTCGGCATACTGTGTTATTCAGTTTATAGACACTGTCACCATCCCTGTAGAGTTCACGAGTGATGGCTACTTCAGAGTATTCAACCGGTAAAATATTAGCCGAATTTTCAAATACCAGTGTGACTTGTGCGTATGGTGATCCTTTCTTTGACTTTGAACCATTAAAGATGACGTTTGAATTTTTCTCAAGTCGCAGTTCACTGCTTTTTTGCTCACCTAGAACCCAGCGGATGGCATCCACTATGTTTGATTTGCCGGAACCATTGGGCCCTACAATGCCCGTCACCTGTTCGTTGAACTGGATGACTGTTTCATTGGCGAAACTTTTAAAGCCTTTTATTTCAAGTTTGGAAAACCGCATTAGGGTGCGAAATTATTGAAATTCTGCTATCGGCAAAACTATTTAAATTTCTAAATATCATATATAAGTAATAGAAATGTATTATTACTTCGCACTGATCTTTTTCGAAGTTGATTTGCCCGTAGGAATTAATATATCAAACCACATTTTTACTCTTGCCAAGAGTTCTCTGAAAATATTCTTTAACAGGTAGCCGCTAAAGGGCTCTTCGGCCGCGTAGCCATATACCTCCATGCCCAGGCTACGGCCAATGGTCAATGCTCGCTGCAAGTGAAATTCTTGTGAAATCACGATGAGTCGATTTTGATTGAACTCATATTTTGCATTTCTCATAGAATTCCAGGTTCGATATGCGGAATTATCTCTCAATATGGCAGAATCCGGTATGCCCATTTCGAGAAGGTCATGTTCCATCCAATCTACTTCTTGATGACTGAGTTTACGGTTATCACCAGAGGCAATAATCTTTTGAATCTTACCCGCATGAAAGAGTTCTGCAGTAGCGCGAATTCTGTTGTCAAAATAAATATTGACCCTGCCACCACTCCTTACTTTAGATGTTCCCAGTAGGAGGGCTGTGTCACAGGCTGGCAGTTTGTCTATTCGGGTATAAATGAGTGAGGCGGTGTAAAAAGCGATGAACACATAATTGGTCATCAGCGCTATGAGAAATAACAACAACACAATTAAAATTCTATAGCTGGATATACCCATGGACTATTTAAGTATTGATATAAGCATTACTGCTTAACTTCCTGATAAAGATTGGATTGTAATTTTAAAGTGCTGATGATATCTGCCTGAGCTTGTATTGTTTGAAGATAAGCTTTAAGGTCTTCATTATGTTGATTGTGAAAATGGGGTGAAGCAGAATGACGGAACTTTGAAATTTTGGATTTAACAAACCAGATTTCTCTTATTTCATTTCCATTCACCCTATACATATTGAAAGCCTCATTGTCGCTATGCAATTCGAGATGTTTATGACGTCGCAGTTTATTGATGACTCGCTTTACTACCACATCATTATGTGTTACTATTACGTATACATGGTGGTCTCTGATAGCAGATTCCCAAAGAGTAGGTTCTAAGTAGCTACAGATGAGGATTTCCTGTTCTTCGATAGTGGGATGCATGCTGTCTCCCTTTACATCGAAGCTGCGATAGGTACCTGTCTGGTAAGTGATATCGGGCAGCGTATAAGAGGGTAAATCGCGGATCATCTCGAGATTGTTAAAGCCATCAGCATATCCTGCCTGGGCAGGCATGGGAACATGAACAATACGTTCATTCTGATCCCGGTCAGTGACAATAGTGATGGTTTTAAAATTATACAATTCCTCGGCCTCGATGAACACACTGCCTTCACCCATGAAGAGAAACAGTGGATTAATATTGTATTTCTCAATGGCGTTGCGCAGAACATCGATGGTGACATCACGCTGACCATGTATCACTTGCGAAATACTCTGAGGTAAATAATTTATTGATTGACAGAATTGGCGAATACTCTTTACTTTATTCTCTTTAATGAGTTGGTTTACCGCCAGAATAAAGCGCTCCGAAATAATACTTGACATTTTTTTGTAATGTATTAGTTATTAAGGACAAACATAAAAAGATATTACTAATATTTTACATATTTTAATCAAATTGTTGAAAGATTGTGGATTATATGATTACAATTGTTAGTAAGTCAATCGGTATTGTTCCGATTAACTCATCATTCTGGTAAAATAGAAAAGTAATTATTGCTGGTTCAGACAACGCTTATATATCTGTATGTAATTTTGTGCTGATTTCTCCCAAGAGAAATCGATTTGCATGTCGTGTTTTTGCAGACGTGAGAATTCAGGCCTGTTATAATACACTGTAAGTGCCCTAGATATCGCATTTAGACAGTCCTCTACCGAAAATTGAGAAAAACGAAAGCCTCTTCCCTCCCAATCTCCATGATCCCATACAGTGTCTGTGAGACCGCCTACGGACCTGACTATAGGTATAGTTCCATATCTCATGGCATACATTTGATTTAGTCCACAAGGCTCTACACGGCTGGGCATTATGATAAAGTCACTGCCGGCGTAGACTTCATGAGCCAGATCTTCGTTGTACTCCAATGAACAATCAAAGCGATTTTGAAACTGCCATTTTAATTGTCGAAAACTGTTTTCCAGCTCTTTTTCGCCAGTACCCAAGACTATAAAGTTCACATTATATCCATGATAGACAGTTCGCCTGATCACTTCCGGCAATAGATCGGCACCCTTTTCATTCACCAGACGGCCTATAAAAGAAATGATGGGCAGCTTAGGATCTATCGCAAACCGCTCGGTCAATCGTGCTTTATTTTGCTTTTTAAAGGTGACTATATCGCCATCCTTCAGTCGGAAGGAAATCCGTGGGTCTGTGGCAGGATCCCAGGTATCGGTATCTATTCCATTCAGAATGCCGGTACATTTAGACCACTCAGCGAGTATGAGTCTCTCCAGGCCATTAGATCGCTGCGTTAATTCTTCAAGATAAGAATGGGATACGGTAGTTACTTGCCAGGCACATTTGATGCCGGTAGCAAGGCAATTTATATTATTATTCCAGTCCAGTACTTTTGCTCCCTCGGCATAGAAGTATGGCAAATACTCCTTATAGCTCCAGGGATACGCACCTTGGTATACGCCATTGTGAATGGTTAGCACGGTTGCTTTATTGCTCAGTTCTTTATATTCGGGGCAATAATTGATAAAAAATGGAATTAGTGCTGTATGATGGTCATGACAGTGTAAGATATCCGGCGCGTCTCCCCAGGATTTTAACCAAATCAAGACGGCTTGCTGAAAAGCTACCGCCCGCTGAAATTCATCCCGATATCCATAACCGGTATTTTCGTCAATATATATTCCACCACGATCATATAGTGCCGGAATACGCACTACAAAAAGCGTGAATCCTAGTTTATCGGTCGTCTCCTGCTCAACGATGAATGGAATCTTTTGGAGTCCTATTCTGACTGAACCCTGAAATAATAGCTTATATTCTTGTTCCCAAATCCATTTTCGGCCATACTTTGGGATTACCACTGCTGTATTGATACCTGTCTTATTGAGGTATTTGGGCAGTGCACCCACCACATCTCCAAGTCCACCCGCCTTTGCAGCCGGGAAGCATTCTGCTGCTATATGTAATACTTTCATCGACGTAATTTGCCTCAAAATAAGAAAATCAAAAATTCTTAGTTCCTTTTTCTGCAGACTCGATGGTAAATAAAGTATTACTCATTTTTTATATATCTTTGAATGGTCTACGATCCGGTTCATTGTGAAGAATAATAAAAAAGAAGAACAGTTTGCACATTCTCAGGAAGAGAAGGTGATCGAACGTACGCTCAGGCCTGGGTATTTTGATGATTTTAAAGGTCAGAAGAAGATCGTTGAAAATCTTTCCATATTCATTCAGGCTGCAAAACTCAGAGGCGAAGCTTTGGATCATGTACTGCTTCACGGACCTCCCGGACTGGGAAAAACCACACTGAGTAATATTATAGCAAATGAACTCGGCGCTCAGCTCAAAATGACCTCCGGACCTGTACTGGATAAGCCGGGTGATCTCGCAGGCTTACTGACTAATCTGGAATCCGGTGATGTGTTGTTTATTGACGAGATACATCGTCTCAATACTGTGGTAGAGGAGTACCTATACTCCGCTATGGAAGATTATAGAATAGACATACTCATTGACTCCGGTCCCAATGCACGTAGTGTACAGTTGGCTTTAAATCCATTTACTCTGGTAGGTGCAACTACACGTCAAGGATTGCTAAGTGCTCCTATGCGCGCGAGATTTGGAATTACTTTTTTGCTTGATTATTATGATGTACCTACTCTGGAGGGAATAATTCTTAGAGCGACTAAAATATTACAAGTGCCGGCTGAACCTGCAGGCATTCATGAGATAGCACGCCGCAGCAGAGGAACACCGAGAATAGCTCACGCATTATTGCGGCGTATGCGTGATTTTGCGCAGATAAAAGGGAAAGGCACCATCACTCTTGAAATTGCAAAGATGGGACTAGATGCTCTAAACGTGGATGAACTGGGTCTTGATGAGATGGACAATCGAATCCTTCGCAGCATAATAGAGAAATTTAATGGTGGACCTGTAGGTATCAATACCATTAGTACCTCAGTAGGAGAGGAGAGCGGGACAATAGAAGAAGTGTACGAGCCCTTCCTGATCATGGAAGGATTTCTTCAGCGAACACCTAGAGGCCGGATTGTCACAGACAAAGCATATCGACATCTTGGTATTAATAAGCCGGCAATACAGCAGCAGTCGCTCGACTTTTAATGGATTAGAACCTTAGGCAAAGCCCTAAACCATTTCTGCCGGACTGTAAATCGAGAGTACCCATATCCCTCATGGCTGAGCGGGTTCGATTCATCTTAATAGAGCTTACTATTGTCAGTACTGTCCCTGAAGTTAGCGCTGCACTGCCCAATAGGGCAGTACCACTGCCCGCAATAGCCAGGATAGGATCAGGACTGTCGGTGAATTTATATTCACCTTCTTTATCCTTCTTTACAAAGCTATATGCCAGGATACCTATTCCTGCTCCAGTAACTACAGCACCACCTATCATCAGTCCTATCCCTGTATTACGCAGTTTACGATATCTATTGATATTCATTGCACCTTCTTCGGGCGTCATCATCGGTCCTTGATGTGCCTGCATATTCATCTTATGCTGGCACTCTCGACAGGTACACTGGTCTCCACCTCTTCTGTCACCTCGATGCTCGTAGCGGGGTGGGGCAGCTCTATTATTAATAGATGGATTAGTATAGGATTCTTTTTCTTTCGGAGTCTGCTCTACCTGAGCCTGACCCATAAATGGAAGCCAAAAAATAAAACTCAAAAATACCATTGACTTTACCTGGAGCAAAGAATTCATCCTGTATTTCATATTAATCCCTTTATTTTTAAAAATATAATTTAGCGAATTAGGCTTTTGCCTTCGGAGCATTAAAGTTAATCGGCGGTATAGGTGGCATTTCCAAATCTTGGATTGCCCCAAAATTATTTTCAAATTTCGTGATATTATCACGAAGTGCATTTAGCAATCTCTTAGCGTGTTGAGGTGTCATGATGATGCGAGATTGCACTTTTGCCTTGGGAACATTGGGCATGACACGAATAAAGTCTACCACAAACTCGCTGTGTGAATGGGTGATAATAGCCAGATTGGCATATGTACCTTCAGCGACTTCTTCGCTTAATTCGATATTCAGTTGATTTTCCGGTTGTTGTTGTTCTGACATTTTTAAATTTTATTATTATTAATCTATTTAAACAAAGATGTAGTTAAATGTTGAAGTAAAATGCACATTCAATAATTTTATAACTCAATAATGGGTTATAAAATTTTATGGACCGACATATGATCAAAGTTATGAGATTATTTTTTGTACTTTTTCTGAGTTTTTCAATAGCCGGCGTCGACCTATATAGTAGCTCTATAAGCAGTAGCAATGAGAAACCACTTTACACTATTTACATTTTTGTATCCGAATCTTGTCCCATTTGTCAGCAGATCACGCTCAATTGGAAAGAATTAATGGCCCGATATAGTTCTGACAGTGTGCAATTTGTTATGATATTTCCCAATAATCGAGAGTCCACAAAAGAATCAATTGAGAATTTTAAAGAAAAATATAACTTGCATTGTGAGTCGGTAGTTGATAAAGGCCAGAAATGGACTCGAAAATTCAAAGCATCTATTACTCCCGAGGTGATACTGTGGGATAATCAGAGAAATTCTATTTTGTATAGAGGAAAATTGGACAATCAATATGAAACTCTTGGAAAGAAAAGGTCAGTAGTTACAGAAAAATATGTAGCTGATGCCCTGGAGAATGTATTATATGGCACAAAGAGTATACCCGCCAATACGGAACCTATTGGCTGTTTTATCATAAAATAAAAGAAAAATCATGCGAATTCTATTATTATCTATTCTTTGCTTTGGCATCTTTTATAAAGCCGAGGCACAACAAGTTACTTTTGCAGAGCATATTGCTCCGATCATATATAATAAATGTGGTTCTTGTCATAGACCGGGCGAAATCGCGCCTTTTTCGTTGACCAACTACGCAGAAGTCAAGGATCGGGGAAATTTTATTAAGTATGTCACCGGGATCAAATATATGCCGCCTTTCAAGCCTGAAAGAGGAATCCGTGACTATCAAAAGCAAAATTTCTTGTCAGATGAAGAAATTAATCTGATATCCACCTGGGTAGATCAGGGAATGGAAAGAGGTGATCCCAATATTGAACCGCAATTCCCCGTATTTCCTACGGGTTCGCAGATCGGTACTCCGGATATGGTAGTCTCATTTGCCCAATCCTATTTACACAAAGGTACAGGTACCGATGAGTATCGTTACTTTGTTATTCCAACTCACCTGACTGAAACCAAATATCTGACTGCACTGGAGGTTAGACCGGGGAACAAGAAGGTCGTACATCACACTCTGATATGGGCAGATTCTACTTCAGCCTCGCGAGATGCGGATGCGGCTACACCGGAATATGGATTTTCAGGTTCTAGCAGCTCAATATCGGGTCAACTGAACAATCAACTACCGGGATATGTACCCGGTCAGAAACCCATAGTTTATACTGATGGATTAGCAATGAGAATCCCTAAAAATTCTGATTTACTATTGCAAATGCACTATGCGCCCTCCGCTACAGATGAATGGGATAGTACTTCTATCAATTTATTCTTTAGTAAAGACATTCCTACGCGCTTCGTACAGTCGTATGTCATGTTGCCTATCCCCGGTGTTTTACAAGGCGATGTATTTGTGATACCACCAAATACGGTCAAAGAATTTCATGGACTCATCACACTCCCATATGATGTCACTTTCCTGGGCGTCTCACCCCATATGCACTTATTGGGCAGAAAGTGGGAGATCTATGCGGTACTACCGAACCAAACCCGCATTGATGTGATGAAAATAAATGATTGGGACTTCAACTGGCAGGGTGCGTACAACTTTGTAAAGCCCGTAGTACTTCCGAAAGGGTCACAGATACACGCTTTTGCTACGTATGATAACACCACAAATAATCCTTATAATCCAAATAACCCGCCTAAAACTGTATCTTGGGGTGAGAAAACTTCGGATGAGATGTATTATTTGCCTCTGATTTTTATGACGTATCAACCGGGTGATGAGAATTTGGTATTCGGTGATATACTGGATAATAAAAAGGTGGTTCTTGATTTTATGAAGGACAAGATCTTCCCAATATATCCCGATCCTTCTAAAAACAAAATTACAGTTCCTTTTACACTTAGCAGAGCTCAGCCCATTACTGTGGATATCATTGATCTTAATGGCAAAGTGTTTATTTCTAAATACAGCAATCAGTATGCAGACAATGGAATGTATCAAATGGAGATTGATATACATACATTGCCGGCGGGAAGTTATTTCGCAAGGGTAAAGACCTCTGATAACCAGTTGACTCAAAAATTCATTAAATTATAATCTTATATATGAAAGTTAGTTTATTAGTAGTACTCTTTATGGGTTTAGGAGTCTGCATTGGTTATAGTCAGATATCTATATCGGACACCTCTTTCCCTATAATCGGAGATTCTATCTATGTATCCTCCACTTCATCTTTTGATTCTACTAGTGGGATTCAGACCGGATTGAATCAGACCTGGGATTTCCAACAGATCAGTCAGAATAGCAGCATAGGATATTATTATAGAGATCCTGCTACCGGAAACAATCACGCAGCATTTTCCTCTGCTAATCTGATGATGACTACTTCCCAAAATCCAATGAGTGAAAATTATCTATTTAGCAATCCGACTTCGCTACAATTCCTAGGTATGGCAGGAAATTTTGGTCCTTTTCCCGTCAACTTGAAGTATAATCCATCGGTTCCTGAAGTTTTTGTCCCCACTGGGCTTGGTGATAAGCATATTACTGCTTCACAAGCTAGGAATAGCTTCCCTTCCTCTATATTGCCGGATTCAATTCTAAATCAATTACCTATAAAACCGGATTCATTCAGGATCACTATTGCATGGGCTGATACGCTTTCTATGTCAGGTAGTGGCATCTTGAAATTACCGGAGGAAAGCTATCCGGTAGTTCAGTTTAATCATGGTTTTCGTACGACTACAACCTTAGAAATGTATATCCCATTTCTTGGCTGGCAAGACATAACTAGTCTATTTCCGGGGTCGGAGAATCTAAATACCGCTGGCCATGAATTTATCTATTGGTCTCCCGAGGTAAGAGGATTTGTAGCGAAAGTGGGTAAACAAAGACCTACTGCAAGATACAGACTAGAATATAGGACCAACTGGAAACTAAATAATAAGTTAAAGACTGCACCTATTGAGACTGTTGCACAGATCTCACCTGTTCCGGCTGACAAGATTCTAAATATATCCTTTTCCGACCAAATGATTACTTATAATGTACAAATCTTGGATATTCAGGGAAAGGTTATGTGGAAGGGTAATATTTCTGGAGATCAAATCATTGAAGTGGGCAGTTGGGTTAAAGGATTTTATCTGATCCAAGCAGAAAATCTCGACGGAGTAAGGTTCACCGGTCGAGTCCTGAAACTGTAATAATCCTTGACCAGAAAGATAATTACCCGCACCATATGGGTACTTTCACTGGTCAGTTTATGTACTGACATGGCGAGCGAAATGCTCTATCCGGTCATGCCTGCCTATCTGCGATCTATTGGTTTTTCAATTGTTGCAATAGGTCTCTTAGAGGGATTGGCAGAGGCGGTTGCCGGCTTGAGCAAGGGATATTTCGGTAAATTATCAGATCATAAAGGCAGGCGGGTGCCATTTGTACAATTGGGATATAGTCTTAGTGCACTTTCAAAGCCTCTTATGGCTCTCTTAATCCAGCCGTTATGGATATTCTTTGCCCGCACTATAGATAGATTAGGTAAAGGCATTCGCACAGGTGCCAGAGATGCTCTGTTGTCATCTGAGACTACTCCTGAGCACAAAGGGCGAGTGTTTGGATTTCACCGCAGTTGGGATACCATAGGAGCTGTATTAGGACCGGCTGCAGCTTTAATCTATTTATACTTCAGACCAGGGGAATATAGAACACTATTTTTGGTAGCTTTTTTGCCCGGTGT
This sequence comes from Saprospiraceae bacterium, assembly GCA_035426385.1. Taxonomy (GTDB): domain Bacteria; phylum Bacteroidota; class Bacteroidia; order Chitinophagales; family Saprospiraceae; genus Parvibacillus. The sequence continues at coordinate 45,530 of DAOLZQ010000007.1, read as the reverse complement.
GTTGGCTATTTTGCTAACTTTTAAATTAAAGGAATCAAAAGTTTCTCAGGAGGTGAGGACTGGAGGTGTCTCATTCTTTTCTTTTATGAGCTATTGGAAGATCAGTCCGCTGAAGTATAGACAGATTACTATTGGGTTCTTACTATTTGCCCTGATCAATAGCTCAGATATTTTCCTGCTTTTACGCATGAAGGATGTTGGACTCAATGATACTCAGACGATCGGAGTTTATATTTTTTATAATCTGGTCTATGCATTACTGTCTTATCCAGTGGGAATACTCGCTGATAAAATCGGTTTCAGGAAGATGTTTGTGTTTGGGTTGAGCTTATTTGTACTGGTGTATATAGGGTTTGGTGTTTTCCCCGGGTTTTATTCTTTTGCACTGTTCTTTTTTCTATATGGATTATATGCTGCCGCGACAGAAGGTGTCTCCAAGGCTTGGATCAGCAATGTTGTGAAGAGAGAAGATACTGCTACCGCCATTGGCGCTTATACTGCTTTTCAGAGTATTTGTCTTCTATTGGCCAGCACCTTAGCTGGGCTTATTTGGACCTATTTTGGGGCAGCTACACTATTTATATGGTCTGGAGCATTGGCGGCAGTGATTGTGGTCTATTTTCTGAGGTTAATGCCAAGTCCTAGACCAAATTTGGGCTAGACTTTTTCATGTTAGATATTTAAGGGCATTAAATTGTATTGTTTTACTTTTGTATCATGGGTGATTTTTTTGATTGGGATTGGCACGAGTTCTTTGCTGTTTTTGTAACTTTATTTGCAGTAATTGACATACTTGGCTCGATACCTGTGTTGATTTCACTGAAAGAAAAAATGGGTCATATTCGCTCAGTTTCGGTGACTTTGATCTCCGGATCACTGATGACTTTATTTTTCTTTTTGGGTAGGCCTTTGCTCAATTTATTTGGCATAAGTGACTATTCTTTTGCAGTAGGAGGGAGTATAGTTATGTTTCTCATCGGTATTGAAATGATTCTAGGATGGGAAATATTCAAGCCGGATACCAATCCAAAGACGGGGACACTGGTACCTATTGCCTTTCCTCTCATAGCAGGTACAGGCACCCTCACTACCATAATGTCACTGAAAGCTACTTTTGAATTAAAGAGTAAGAATGAACTAGTCATACTCGTAGGCATTTTGTGCAACTTGATAGTAATTTTCATTGTCTTGAAATCGTTAAAAGTGATTCATCGCGCACTGGGCCCTTCAGGGCTAGTTGCAGTGAGAAAATTTTTCGGTGTTATTTTATTGGCCATATCTGTGCAAATTTTTGCGAGGAACATTATGAAAGTTGGCTTTTAATTAAACCCATTGGATTTTGTTACTTTTGCCTTTCATGCTCATATTTCCACATAAGAATGTCTATAGTAGTTAATGGTCTAACCAAAGTATATGATGACCAGAAAGCGATTGATCAGCTCTCTTTCAATGTTCAGAAAGGTGATATACTTGGTTTTCTAGGTCCAAATGGAGCAGGGAAAACCACCACCATGAAGATATTGACCTGTTTTATACCTCAGACTTCCGGTCACGCCGAGATTTGTGGCATAGATACCTTATATGATTCTATTGAGGTAAGGAAGAAAATCGGGTATTTGCCGGAGAATAATCCGCTTTACAAGGATATGTATATACGGGAGTACCTTGACTATGTGGCTCACTTATATAACCTAAAGGATGCCTCAAAGCGCATTGATAAGATGATAGAAATCACGGGGCTGGGAGATGAGCGCAAGAAGAAGATCAGCCAGATTTCGAAAGGGTATAAGCAGCGTGTAGGTTTAGCTCAGGCAATGATTCATGATCCGGAAGTATTGATCATGGATGAACCCACTTCAGGACTCGATCCCAACCAGCTCGTTGAGATCCGTCAGGTAATCCGTGAGATTGGCAAGGAGAAATCAGTCATACTGTCTTCTCACATCATGCAAGAAGTGGAGGCACTCTGCAACCGCGTCATTATCATAAATAAAGGACTAAAAATATTTGATGACGATATAACTTCATTGAATCAAATAAATCAGGGCAAACAAATAGTGAGTGTCCAGTTTTCAATCCCACCCTCAAACCCGGCAAAGATCTTTGGCACTATTCCCGACCTCATCGAGGTGCAGCAGAATGACAGAAATGATACTCGAACGGTTCAATTTCACTCTGCTTTAAATCACGATTTGCGCGAACAAATCTTTGATACATCAGTGAGAAATGGACTGAAAATCATTGGTATGTCAGTGAACTTGGCTTCTATGGAGGAGGTCTTCCACCAACTTACTCAGACAAACAAATAAGCAGTATGTGGACAATTACTAAAAAAGAGATTATCTCATTCTTTACTAATTTAGGAGGGTTCATTGTATTGGGATTGTTTTTGCTCGTATTGGGACTAGTCTTGTTTTTCTTTCCGGATTTTAGTATTCTATCTTCAAATTATGCTTCGCTGGAGAGTATGTTTTTTATTGCTCCAGCCATATTTACGTTCTTGATTCCCGCGATCACTATGCGATCATTTGCTGAAGAGAATCAAACCGGCACAATTGAGTTGCTTACAACGAAACCCATTACGGACCTGAATATAATATTGGGTAAATTCCTGGCAGGTTTCTTTATAGTGTGCATTGCCCTATTACCTACGCTGATTTATTTCTTCACGGTGTATCAATTAGGTTCACCGAAAGGGAATCTGGATATAGGTGGAACTATGGGTTCTTACATAGGTTTGCTTTTCCTCTCATCTGCTTATGTTTCTATAGGACTCTTTGCCAGTACGCTTACCAACAATCAGGTGGTGGCATTTATGATCGGCGCCTTTATTTGTTTTGGGATACATTGGTTTTTTTATTTTGTGAGCAAATTGCCGGTATTTACCGGCACGGTAGACTATACCATTCAAAAGTTTGGTGCAGACTTCCATTATGAGCGTATGAGTAAAGGATTGATAGATTCCAGAGACGTCATATATTTTTTGACAGTGATTATCTTTTTCTTAATCCTGTCACAATTTTCACTGCAAAGACATAAAAAATAAAGGCATATATGGTAGCTAACCCGAATAAGCCAGAGCAAAATAAGCAACTCTGGGGCAAGCAGAGTTTAACCCAGGTATTTCTAATGGCGGCGGTCTTATTTGTAGTCAATGTAATTGCCCAGTTTGCGCATACCAAGGTAGATCTAACTGAAGAGAGAAGATATACACTTACTCCAGAGACTGTCAATATGCTGCATGAGATGAAAGACAATGTGTACATAGAAGTCTTTCTGGAAGGTAAATTTCCGGCAGGTTTTAAAAGGCTGCAGGAAGCTATCAAGGACAAACTGGATCAGTTCAGAAATGAAACACCTTATATACAATACAATTTCCGTGACCCACTGGATGTCAGCTCTGTCGAGGAGAAAAATGAGCGTATAAAGACGCTAGCTTCACAAGGTATCAAGCCGGTCAATCTGAAAGTATTTGAAAATGATCAACAGTCAGAGAAATTAATTTATCCTGTAGCCGTGGTAAAGTTTGGCTCACATACTATCCCGGTAAATTTATTAGAAAATAGCATTGCCGGATTTAGTGATGAGGAATTGCTCAATCAGTCTATCAATTTATTAGAATATAAGCTGGCGGATGCAATCAATAAAATATTTAGGGTCATTAAACCAGGTATCTTACTGACTGCCGGACACGGAGAATCTAAGCCTATCGAAACTCAGGATTTTATTAACACTATGGCTCCATTTTATGATATTAAAAGGATTCATCTGGATAGTATCTACAAAATCCCAGACCAAGTAGGACTGGTCATTATGCCAAATCCTCAGACTCCTTATAGTGAAAAAGCAAAATTTGTATTGGATCAATTCGTCATGCGTGGAGGACGGATTATTTTCCTTGTAAATAAAGTGAAGATAGACCTGGATAGCCTACGTCGTCAGTCAGCAGATTATGTACCGCTTGAGAATAATGTGAATTTGGATGATCTGTTTTTTAAATATGGTTTCCGTATCCAGCCCAACCTTATTCTGGATATGGAATGTAGTACCATACCGCTCGCAGTGGGCAAGATGGGTACAGGTGCTCAGCTAGAAAATTTTCCTTGGTATTATGCACCGTTGATGTCCTCCCAGAGTGAACATCCCATCGTAAAAAATATAGACCGTGTCAATCTGAGTTTCCCCAATTCAATTGATACCATCAAAACCAAAGTACCTCTTAAAAAGACGATTTTACTTGCCTCGTCAAAATATAGTCGTGTGCAGTTCATCCCTGCCAGGATAAACTTTGAAATCCTGCGCTATCCGCCTGATCCTGCGAAATTTAATAAACCCTTCCAGCCGGCTGCTGTCCTGGTTGAAGGCTCCTTCCCCTCACTGTATGAAAATAGAGTAGGAGCGGAGATGCAGCAGACGCTAAAAGATATAAAGACTGAGTTTATCTCCAATGGCAAACCGACAAAAATAATGGTCGTGACCTTTGGTAAACTACTGGAGAATAAATTCAATCCAAATGGTGAAGATTATCTACCCATTGGCTATAATTCTTTTGATAAGCAGATGTATGGAAATAAAGACTTTCTACTAAATTCGATTGAATATATGTTTGATGAAAAGGGTATTTTAAAAGCTCGGTCAAAAGAAGTCAAATTGAGGCTACTGGATAAAGTGGCAATAGATAAGAATAAAACTAGCTGGCAGTTGCTTAATGTGGTATTCCCTTTATTAGCAATTGGTTTATTTGCGGGCGCTTTTGCCTGGTGGAAACGTTGGAAATACGCTCGTTAAGCAGCTTAGGACATAATAAAATAGAATGAATAAAAAAACTGTAATACTTCTTGCGTTACTTCTCATACTAGGTATAGTCGGATTCAAAATGTATCAGCAAAATGCTCAAATGAGTACCGGTGCTTCCAATAGCCGACAATTCAAGGTAGAGGATATCAGCAATGTGGACAGAATCTTCGTAGCTGATAAAAATGCTTCAATAATTGACTTAAATAAGAAAAATGGCAAATGGTATCTTAAAGATGGCATTGAAGCTGATCAATTTTTTGTAGATTATTTACTCAAAACCATAAATAAAATTGAAGTGATTAATCTGGTGCCAAAAGCGGCAATCCCGCGCGTGATGAATGAAATAGGGACACTTGGGCTGAAGGTAGAAATATATGATGGCAAGAAACTGGTTAAGTCATACTATGTGGGCATGGGTAATCCAACCGGTGAGACTACTTATATGGTGTTAAACGGGTTTAATATCCCATACGAAGTGAGTATTCCGGGATTTGATGGTGATCTGAGAAGCAGATATTGGCCTTTGAGCCAGACCGATTTGATCTCCAGAGTGCTTGCAGAATACCCGATCAATTCAATTAGAAAAGTTTCGGTAGATTATCCTCGGAACAAAAGTGAATCGTTTATCCTTACGGTAAAAGGAAGTAAAAGCTATGACTTGGAGCCCTTCTACAGCACTACTACAAAAATAGAAAGCCCTGTGAAGCCTGGTGAAGTAGAAGCTTTCTTGGCCGGTTTTGAAAAGATGTACGGTGCGAAAGCATTTACCAAAAATGAAATGAGTTCAGATACTATGATTTCTGAAATCCCATTTCTCAATCTCCAAATTACTGGTAGTGACGACGTCGTCAGGAAATTAATAATGTACCCGGTTATTAATACTGAGCAAGAAGGTCAGCGTGTCGATCTGGAGCACAGACCCTTCAATTTCTTCGTTACTCTTGATGACCGCTTATTTTTTTATGCACAAGAAGACCAATTAAAGAAAATATTTTTCGGATATTCATTCTTTTTCAAATGATATGGGAGTATATAGAAAGGTCGCAGTGGGTATATTCATTTTCTTATCGGTAGGGATCTTTATCTATGCCGGTAGCCCGCAATGGGGATTCTTTGCTCACCGTCGTATCAACAGGCTAGCTGTCTTTACACTTCCGGAGCAGATGTTTCCTTTGTTTAAGACCAACATTGATTTTCTCACCGAGCACGCAGTAGATCCTGATAAGCGGAGGTATGCTTTTCGATTGGAGGCGCCTCGTCACTTTTTAGACTTAGATCGTTATGAAGGATCTTGTTTGCCACGATCACTTACAGAGGGTTTTAGCAGTTACAGCTTTTTGAGATTCATCCGGGCTAGTGATACCCTGTCCATACATGTGGCGGATTCTTCCTGGTGCAATGAGGATGTACTGGCCACTGTTATTGCGGGAGATAAAGTATTTTATTTTCCTAAGTCGCAAATCAGGAAACTTTACGGATTTCAGGTATTGCCTGCTTATTACAATCAAAACTATGCTCTACTGCCTGACTCATTCAAGTTGTTCAGTATGGCAATGAATTTCACTCCCGAGAAAATAATATTTGAAGATCATTTTTCAGAGCATGGTCTTGTGCCCTATATTGTCAAGCAGCAATATGAAAAATTGGTCAAGGCATTTATTGTAAGGGATGCTGCCTCCATTATTAATATAGCTGCTGACATCGGACATTATATAGCGGATGCTCATGTACCCTTGCACGCCTGTTCCAATTATAATGGCCAGAAAAGTGATCAGTTGGGGATACATGCATTTTGGGAGAGTAGAATTCCCGAATTATTTGCAGACGAAACATATGACTTTTTGGTAGGTCGTAGTCATTATATTCGCGATGTGGATGCCTATATATGGAAAGTAGTTCATGAAAGTGGCCAGCTTTCAGATTCTGTATTGCTACTGGAGAGCAAACTAAAAGCTCAGTATCCGCGAAATAAGCAAATGTGTTTTGAAGAGCGATTGGGGAAACCTGTATGGACTCAATGCGCAGACTATGCCGCTGCCTACCAGCAGATCATGAATGGTATGGTGGAAGTCAGGATGCGACAGGCAATAGTAGGCGTAGGTTCACTATGGTACTCAGCCTGGGTGGATGCTGGGAAACCCGACCTGGATATGAGCAAAGAAGTCCGGGTTCAATGGATGGTGGATTCTTCTGTAGTAAAAGGTGATGCACTCATGAAATCAGGTTCGAAGGGTTTTGGACGCTCACATGAATAATTAACTTTCCAGCTCAACAATAGTATCAACCAGAATGGCTGCCAGATGGTCATCTACCAAACCGGCATTTAGAACTACTTCCTCTACGGTAGTAACTTCCGGATTGTCTGGACTACAGGTATTCGTCACAATACTAAGTCCCGCGCAGATAAGCCCCAGTTGAATCCCGGTAATAATCTCAGGTACTGTGCTCATGCCCACTAAATCGGCACCTAGCATTCGAATCATTTTTTGTTCCGCAGGCGTCTCCATTTGTGGCCCTTTGACACCGCAATAGATACCCTTATGGATGTCTATATTTCTCTTTGTACCTGCCTTGCTTATGATGTCAATAATCTTCCTGTTATAAACAAAATTCATATCGGGGAAAAGTGTGCCTATCTTGACATCATTGAGACCTCTTATGGGGCTATCACCCATTAGATTGATGTGGTCAGAGATTGAGACCAGATCCCCCTGCCTGTATTCAGGGTTTAGCCCACCGGCTGCATTTGTTGCGATAAGGAACCGAACTCCCAATGCCGCAGCTACCCGCACGAAAATAGATACCTCCTGGAGACTAAACCCCTCGTAGTAGTGAAACCGACCCTGTAATACCATTACTTTTCGGTCTCCGATATTCCCTAGTATAAGGTTGCCTTTATGGAAGGAAACAGTAGTGTGTGGAATTCCCGGAATTTCAGTGTATGGAATTATTTTTAAATCAGTCAGATGCTCGACGAGTTTATTCTGGCCACTACCCAATATTACAGCTACCTCTGCATTATTTATTCCTTTTGACTGTAGATAAGATACAGCAGAGTTTACATTGTCCAGATAAGCTGCCCTGTCAAATTCCATAGATTTTGGCGATTATTGTTTGATAAATTTATTGGTATAATTGCTTCCGTCAATCATTACTGAAACGAAATAAACACCCGCTTTTAGATCTGTAATATTCAATTGATGCAGATCTGAAAGACTGAGTTGTATGGAAATGAAAGTTTTGCCGGTGACATCCATTATTTTGATTTGAGCCTGAGAATTATTGTCAACCGAGTCCAACTTAAGTATCAAATTATTTTGAGCCGGATTGGGGTAAATTGAAAGCTTAGTTGATTCTGATTTTTTAGCGGAAGAATAATTTTGCATCATTTTCAATAGATTTAACCGACCACCTGAGACAGTCTTTCCAGTCAATGATGGAATTGGGTCCACATTTTTTAAAATTGCATTCTTTATTGTTAATGCTGCGTAGGCAGGAGCAGTTTTGTATAGTGTTTGTAATTCAGTTCCTTTATTTGCATACATCAGAGCCACTGCACCGGTAACATGTGGAGTAGCACATGAAGTGCCACCAAAGGTGCTATAATCACCTATGCCATTGGCGGCGATGTTTCCTTCTCCGGGTGCGCCTAAATCCACCGCTATGCTGCTGTATCCTGCGCCGCTGTACTTCACATCAGCAGGGGTAGTATTGGTAACCATAATGAGGTAGTCACTCGTACACAGTGTGGGTAAGTCCCCTTCTATATCTACATTGACATCACTATTGACGGTAGCGCAGACAGATAAAATGCCTTGTTCTCCCACTGATTCATACATCTCACACCAAATGGGATAATCAGTAGGGAATTTTTTGGGTAGCCCGCCACTGAAATTGATAGAAACTACTAAAGCGCCTTTTGATCCATCTGATTCATTGAATCGTTTTCTGAATCCTGAGATATAATCATAACCCTGCAGAAGGCCGGATATTCCGGCTGTAAAAACATTACTAACCGGTAATATTTTAACGTTCCAATTTATCCCGGTCATCCCTTTTGCATTGTTTCCACGTGCACCGATTATAGACATGACACCAGTACCATGAGATTTTACCTGGTGAGTGTTAGCTCGGGTCAGGATATCTACGCCATGCACATCATCGATATACCCATTTTCATCATCATCGAGACCATTGTCCGGAATTTCAAATGGATTTGTAAATACATTGTCCATGAGATCCGGATGGTCTATAAGAAACCCATCATCCAGGACACCAACTACGATCTCATCACCAGACTCTGTCTCTCCTCCGGTCGTAATCTCCCAAGCTTGCGGTGCTTTGATGATGGGCATATTCCATTGACTGGGGCCATAGAGTGGATCATTCGGAATTCTTCTTTGTTCCAGCTTATAATCTTGTAGAATGTTAACCACTCCGGGTGTATGCTCCATTTTGTATTTGAACTCTTCTAGACTTATAGCCCCATCTGTAACTAGTGCAATAGGTAGTGTATTCCTCAGATAGTTGACATTTTCTGTACCATTGAAAGCAGGTTTTTTTGACTGTATAAAAGAGACCAGTGATTGCTGTGACTCGAAGATTACTATAAAGCTCCCTGGAATGAGTCCTGAGCCTGATTGTGACTGACCATAAAGAGATGCACTGCAGAAACACAGGATAATCATCAAGAAGAGTGTTGTTGATTTGAATATATTCATATCGGCAGAGGAATTAATATTAATTGAAACTACTAAAATTATTGGTGTAAGACCTCTTCGATTATAAAATTAATTTGTTGGAGATCATTTTAAAATCATTCCTATGTTAACGTTTCAAAATATTTTTTAGCCAATAGGGGACGAGATCCATACCAAGAAAACATCTTCCCATCTACCAATTTAATTTCCGAGGTGGGAAAATTAGTCTCAAAATTACTTAGATGTGCTTCATTAAAGGGATAGGGCTCAGAAGATAAAAATATTTTTTGTGGCGCTAGTTCTATTATTTCTCCAAGTGTGGTAACAGGATATCTCTCTTGGTCTCCAAATACATTGAAGAATCCACTCGCCGCTAACATACTATTGATGAATGTATTGTTCGCAACTACCATATAAGGCTCTTGCCAGATGAGGTATGCGGCAGACGATGGATACAAAATATTCTGTACATCAGAGTAGATTCTTTCCATTTCTGCAGCCAATGGTTCGGCCCTGCTATTTTGTAATAATTCACCAAGTGATCTAATGAATAATATATTTTCCGAGATATCATTTATATCGGTTACCCAGATGAGCTTGTCATCACTATCCAATGAAATGATATCTTCTTGACGGTTTTCTTCCCTATTGGCTATGATCAGTTCAGGATCTAAAGCTTGAATCCTTTTAAGATGCGGATTCTTTGTGCCGCCAACAATAATTGGTCTAGGAATTTTTATTTCAGGTAGTTCACAGAATTTAGTAATACCTTTTATTTGCGCATTGACATCAAGATAATAAAGTAATTCTGTGAGCGAAGGCACGAGAGATACAATGGAATCAGTGGGATACCGCAATAGATCGGTCGGCAGTTTATTCCCCATGAAAATCACTAGCTTTTTCTATTCAAATTTATTAGCGATTGTAAATACTCTATCCCATCGGATTTTAGAACCGTTGTATGGATCGCTATATTTACTAAAAAAGATAAACAGTGGCTTACCCACTATGTTTTCTTCAGGTACGTAACCCCAGAAGCGAGAATCCTCAGAGTTATCCCTATTGTCACCCATCATCCAATAATAATTCTGTTTGAATGTATATTGGTCAGTCTGCTTACCATTGATGATAAACTTATCACCTTCCTGTGTAAGTGTGTTTCGTTCATATACTGTGATCACACGTCTGTAGAAAGCAATATTCTGAGGTGTCAGTTTGGTGGTAGCACCTTTAGCAGGGATCCAAATAGGCCCGTAGTTATCTGTAGTCCACCCCTTATAATTAGCCTTGTCGTGAGGGAATAACATGACTGCAAAAATCGGTTCGACGGGACTCTGTATGATATTGATCTTGATTCCCTTGACATTTTGTTCCAGATATTCTCGCTGCTCTTTTGTCAGATAATATTCACCTTTTTGGGGATCGCATTCGTTGAGATTTACTCCCAAGTCATCCAGTATACTTAGATCAACGGGTTGGGTAGGTGTGACTCTGCAGAAATACTGCATGTAGCGTGGATTCTGAGCCGGCTTATTATTGATGTAAACTTGTTTATCTACCACTTTAAGAGAGTCGCCCGGCATTCCGATGCAGCGTTTGATATAATGATCCATCTTATCCATTGGCCTCACTGTGAGCGGATAGCTGGACTCCAGGTGCATATCTCGGCGTCGATTGTCATATTCACTGACTGTGCGATTGGGAACTACATATACACTATCTCCTTCCGGGTAATTGAACACTACAGGGTCATATCTCTTGATCGGTGTGAGTGCCGGTAACCGATGATAATCTAAACTGGGCCATCGAAGATAGGATTCTCTATCAAAAAATGGAAGGCGATTGTGAATCAAGGGAACCATAGCGATAGTCATAGGTGTCCGTATGCCATAATGCGCTTTACTGACGAAGAGGTAATCACCCACTTTCAGTGAACCTTCCATGGAAGAGGTAGGGATGACGTATGCTTCTATCAAAAACATCCGAATAAAAGCTGCCGCAAATACAGCAAAAATGATACTCTCCGACCATTCGCGAATTTTGGTCTTTTTGAATGGATTATTAGCCTCTAGTTTTTTTATAGCATAATTATCTTTTCTGTCATAAGCTGCCTTCAGTTCCTGATGATAATTTCTCTCCATCTGAAGGTTTGGACCAATATATTTTGATTTCTCATCATTGCCGATTCTGAAAAATGCAAGAGGGGCATATATAACAGCCAAGGCACTTTCAAAAAATGAATTTTTACCAAATGACTGTACCAGATCTACTGCCATCCCACAGAATATAAAAATATTGACTATTGGGAAAAGCAACCACCAGGCGTAAGCAGGGGTTCGGCCAATTATTTTTGCCCAGATACCAAAGTTCTTACCTGGAATGAGCGCATCTTTGGCATTATAGCCAGCCTTTACAAATATTTTTTGAAGACTTATACTTAATAATAGGTACGAAAGGAATAGAAAGATTAATAACCACACTTGCTGAATAATTTAATAGCGGCAAAGATAGCCGTTATGAGAGAAATACCTTATTTTTTCGACTACGTGAGACAAATCATTGCCCAATGAAGAAATTTCGGAATAAACCAGTCTATAACATTTACTTGTATCTGGCAGGTACTGAGGTGGCATCGATGCTCTGCTTGATAAAATCTCTAAGATCCTGTGTAGCCAACTTAAGATCTTCCTGACGCAGGTACATCATGTGGCCACCTCGATATCCTTTCCAACTCATCCGATCTTTTACGCGTCCATTAAAATCCAATTGCCAGAGGTTGTATTTTGCATTGAAATAGTCACAGGCGCCATCATAGTAGCCCGACTGTACCATGAGATGTAGATAAGGATTCTGAGCCATGGCGCTACGCAAATTACTGCCTGTATTATTGTTGTTATTATTCCAGGGGTACACCGAACCAAAGACATTATACTTTAAACTGGTCTGAAATCCCAATTCATCCCTGAGATACATATTGATGGAAGGAGTGAAAGATTGTAACCACGCTACAAACTCTGCATTATACTCCGGACTATTCCCCGCATCCTGGTTATCTATACCGACATATCTCGAGTCCAGACGGCCAATAGTCTGACCTCTGCTACGCAGTAATTCCTTCCAATAAAAGTTGAATGGTACCTGAAGGTTGTAATCCCGCACTACTTGCTCAGAAAGGCCTGAGTATGCAGCAAAACGGCTGACTATTTTATTCTTTCTATCAGTATCCAGTGAACTACCCATAGCGACTGCTGGCAATAATTCATCAAGTGTAAATCTTTCTACCTCAGGCAGAAAATTATTAAGATCCAAATTTTGAAACTGAGGTGCAAGCGCTTTGTGATACCAGGCAGTTGCTGCGAAATAAGGCAATCTTAGTGCATCATTGATTGGTCCACTCCGATCTATGCCTAGAGTAGTCGGGGAGACTAGTACCACTCCATTTGGATACATCCATTGTGATTGTTGCAACTCCAGAGCCAGACCTGCAACCCTAACTGTACCATAGCTTTCTCCTATAAGAAACTTTGGAGAAGCCCACCTCTTATGGTTAGTCACAAAGCTATTTACCCATTCTGCTAAGTATTCAATATCCGCATTTACCCCAAAGAATTTATCCTTGGCATATTTATCACTGATGGGTCTCGAGAAACCCGTATTGACAGGATCTACATAGACTAGGTCGGCAACATCCAGAATCGAATTGGGATTGTCCTTTAAGCCGAATGGTTGAATTGGGTAGCCTTCACTATCTATTTTGACCAGACGGGGTCCAGTGTATCCGATCATCATCCATAGAGAAGCCGAACCTGGACCACCATTGAAGGAAAATACGATCGGCCTGGTAGTTTTATCAGTGATATCAGTTCGTTCATAATAAACTGAAAAAATACCGGCTATGGTCTTGCCGTTATCATCCCATACAGGTGTGGTAGACGCAGTCACAGTGTATGGGACAGACTTGCCATTGATCATTACAGAAGCATCTTTAGCTGCTTTATAATCCATATTCATCTTTCGATCAAATCGAGAAGTATCTTTAGGATTGATGTTGTATTCAACCGGTGATTTCTTTGCTTCAGGTTTAGTTTGACCATCGATGGTTATCACTACTAATATAAATAGGAGGGACAGAATTGTATTTTTCAAAATGAAATAATTTATAAATGAATTGGATATGTGAAACCCAGTCAATTTTGCTGAGTGTGTAAATGTATAATTATACCCTCAGGATTTCAATTAAATTTAATCAGATGGGTGGATTTTCTCAGCTGAAATACATTTGAAAAAGAATTCTATCACGGGTGAGTAGAGTCGATGTTCATATTTTAAAACTTTAGCGGCAATATTCTGATGATCCATTCCTGCAATTATCGGAATTCGGCATTGAGCCAATATCTTGCCCTCATCATATTGAGTATTGATCAGGTGAATGGTGAGACCGGTCACTTGTTTTCTGCTTTGACTCACTGCACGGTGGACATGTTGACCGTACATGCCTTTTCCTCCGAAATCAGGTAACAGAGCGGGATGGATATTGAGTATTCTATTCTGATATTCTTCGATTAAGTAGGGCGGAATTAATGCCAGGAAACCAGCCAAGATTACTCCATTTATGTCATAAGTCCTCAAGATATCAAGGGTTCGCACCTGATCACTCCACTTTTCTTTTGACCAAAAAATATAGGGGATATTGTTTTCTATTGCATGCTGTATCGCTCCTGCATTTTTACGGTTGACTACCAAAAGTTTAACCTGAATAGTGCGATGGTACTGGAAGTATTTGATTATTTCCAATGCATTACTGCCACCTCCGGAAGCAAATATGGCCAGGTGTGCAGATGTAGTATCCATGGTTAACGCTGAAGATCTATTAATTTTTGTCTTCCTGATGGATTGAGTTTAGATAGAATGCGTGCGACCTCTTCTTTTTCTGTCTTTTCTGCAGGCTTGAATATATCGACGAGTTCATCAGTCTTGATATTTGCCATAAGCGAAATGATAAGAGCCGTATTATAGGAATCGTATGACTTTTCCCAGGATTTGAGTGCATTAATCATATTTTTTCTTGCTCCTAATATATCTGAAGAGAATAGATCCAGACCGTGTAAGTGGTATTCATAAAATCCGGTCCGGAAGGCACTCAGTTTCTTATTATTTAGGTTCTCGATCAAATAATAACGAGTTTGGTTATTTCTAGAGGCAGAATTCACATCCCAACCTGCTGTAGCACCCTGAGAAATTCCAGTAGGTAACACATTGACTACTTGTTGTGCTTTTTCAAACATTGCATCGCCACCATGATCAGCAAATGAATCTTTATCCAGACCCAAGATCAGATAAGAGTAATAGGAGAGAATAGAGGTGAGATTGTCCGAATAAGTATTGATATTAAAAGTATAACTATTTCCTGGTTCGAAGTTAAAATTGACTTTATCATCTACATATTGAAAGATGACAGATTCATAAGTAGAGCCATATACCGGGCGGGTAGCTAAAATAGCCAAAGAGGCTTCGAACTGAGTGGGTGAAGGATCATTGCTTATCGTAATCTGAAGATTCACTTTGATCTTTTCTTCATCTTTAACTGATTCGTCGGTCCATGCCTGATTATTCAGGAAGTCTATTATCGTCTTCTTGAATGTCTCGATAGTGGCAGGATCTGCAGTCTGCAACTTGGGTGTATTGACATTAATGGTATATTGTATCTCTTGAGCAGAAAGTGATGCCGAGCAGCAGATAAATAGTAAAAACAAGTATAGTTTGTTCATCCTATGATTTTTTAATCGATTTTATTATTTCAGAAACGATTATTCCGGCGATTTCTTGCTTTGACTTTGTTTCAGTTGTTAGCTCTGCGCCATTTTTTGACATAATGGTCACTCTATTGGTATCATGACCAAATCCCGCACCAGGATCCCTGAGAGAATTGAGTACGATCATGTCAAAGTTTTTCTTCATCATCTTCTCGCGGGCATTGTAGATTTCATTTTCGGTTTCCAGTGCAAATCCAACCAATACTTGGTGTGCTTTTTTATGCAGACCGAGTGTGCCTGCTATGTCAATGGTTCTGATAAGTTTTAAATCCGGTGCACCGGAGGATTTCTTTATTTTCTGATGGGCCATCTCGGCAGGTTTATAATCAGCCACTGCGGCGGCCATGATGGTTATATCCGCCTGAACAAAATGCTGCTCACAAGCCTCATACATATCTTGGGCTGACTCAACCCTGATGATATTCAGGTCGCTTACAGAACTAAGATCTGCAGAACCTGGTCCAAATACTAGGGTTACATCCGCACCTCTTTCAGAAAGCGCAATAGCAAGAGCAATCCCCATTTTTCCGGTTGAATAATTACCGATAAATCGGACAGGATCAATCTTTTCGTAGGTCGGCCCTGCAGTTACAAGTGCTTTTTTACCAGAAAGATCTCTGGATTTCTGCAGTTGCATACTTATAAATGAAAATATGGTCTCCGGCTCAGCCATTCTGCCTGGCCCGGTCAGGCCACTAGCTAAATCACCGGATTCGACGGGTATTAGGATATTCCCAAAAGAAATTAATTTTTCAATGTTATTTTGCGTAGATCTATGCTGCCACATATCCAAATCCATCGCGGGTGCAAAGAGTAAAGGACATTTAGCTGAGAGATAGACTGCATCCAGAAGGCTGTCACATATGCCATTAGCCATATGAGACAGTGTATTCGCAGTGGCGGGCGCTATGACCATAAGATCAGCCCATAAGCCAAGTTCCACGTGATTATTCCATGAATTTCCGTCGTGGATATCGGAAATCACAGGATTTCTAGATAATGTTGAAAATGAAACAGCACCAATCATGTCGACTGCTGCACGAGTCATAATCACGCGCACTTCGGCACCTGCTTTGACCAATAGTCGGCAAAGATAAATCGACTTGTAAGCAGCTATGCTTCCCGAGACGGCTAGTATTATCTTTTTTCCTTTCAGATCCATAGCGAGGTAGCCTGGATAATCAGCGATGTTTGATTAATCTTGATCCTGATCTTTATATCTGAAGGTTAATTCTCCTTTTAAGAATTCTTCAGTTGCAATAATCGCCGGATTGGGCATTTTTTCATAAAATTTAGATATTTCTATCTGTTCTTTGTTTTCTTGTACTTCTTCAATAGTATCTGAAGATACAGTAAACTCTTCCAGTTTATGGTTTAATTCGCGCTTCAACTCAGTTTGCAACTGGCGTGCACGCAAAGTGATCACTGAGATTGACTCATAAATGTTTGAAGTCTGAGCGGCCATATTTTTTATGTCCCTGGCGTGGCAATTAGGATCTATTCCCTGTGCTTTTGTTTTGATATCCATCATTCAAATTTTTAATATTTTGTTTGGTAGTTCTTAATATTTGTGAGATTTCTTTTCTCAATTTACTCTTCGGAAATTTAGACATAAAAAATTCTGCAGAAATTTGGGCATTTTCAAATCGCTCCAATTTCTTATTGTATATGCTATTAGAAGCCAGATTATAGTTTGACTTGACAATCATGTACCTTATAGTTTCCACATTGCGAGAGTCAGGAAAGTCCTTTAGCATATTCTGTAGTGTATTGGTCGCTGCCTGGTACTGACGGAGGTTATAATATAGATCCGCTTCATCCATGGTTTTATGCTCCAGCTTTGCGCGAAGCTCGTCTATCAGTTTATTCGCATCTTTTACCCGTTCATTTTGGGGATAATTATTGATGAAATTTTGCAATTCATCTATAGCCTTATACGTGTAGGTCTGGTCTAACTTATAGTCGGGGCTTTGCAGATAGTTACAATAGGCTGACATATAAGCCGCTTCTTGCCTTAGATCACTGGTTATGTAGGTATTGGCAAAATTTTGAAAGTAACTGGCCGCAAGGACATAGTTCTTCAAATAATAATGGGTATAAGCGTATTTAAAATATAGGTCTTCTGCCTCTTTCTTGCCCCTATATCTACCTAGGATCTGTTCCAGCAGCACCTGAGCTTTGTAGTAGTCCTTATCCTTATAATAGTTGATAGCTTTCTTATATACGAGCTCTGTATCATTACTGGCGCGCATTTTTTCAAATTCGGACTTGCATCCGGTGCTGAATAAGACAAGAAAGAACAAGCTAATAATGATCAAATATCTCATAAGGGCGCAAAGATAATGTTCTGTAATGACATTCGGGTTATAAACGACTATCCCGACCAAAAGTATACCTTAAATGAAATTAATTTTCAGGTGAGATTTTTGTAGAATCTGGTTCAGTAGTAATTTGGAGTACTTTTTCGGCGGGGTCATTGGCTGGTAGGGTATAAGTCTTTTGTTTGCGTCCTATTATAGAGACATTAACATACCGCTTTGGATTCAAACGGAGATCTTGCACCAAAAGGTCAGCTTGCTTTGAAAGTCTTTCGATGTTATTGTAAAGATCATTGTCATTAATGAGCTTTCCAAGTGAGCCCGAACCATTATCCACCTTGGTGACTATCCTGGATATTTTATTTATGGCCTCATTTGCTTCATTGATTGTCTTATCTAGATCTTCAATGCGGTCATTGGCTGAGGTGAGTGTCGTGCGCGCCACGCCCAGTGTCTTATCTATCTCAGCACCCTTTATTTGAACGGAGATGTCATTAAGATTACTGAGTAAGTCTGAGATTTCTTTATTTTTTGAATTGATATTGCCGGTGATTGAGTTCAAATTACTAAAAGTACCCTGCAACTGCTTATTTGATGCTTGTAGCAGAATATTGAATTGGTTGGTGATCTTTTCCAGATTTTGAAGTGTATTTTGAATGTTGTTTACAGCAAGACCAAGTCCAGTACTCTTATCTGCATTCTTAAAGTAATAATTTACAGTATCTAATATCCCGGATATTCCCACCTTCAGTTGCCTCATATATAGGTCTAACTCATCAGGATCACCAATGATTGAAGATAGCATCCCCCTAGTTCTACCTACAAGATAATCTCCCGAATTTGCACAGTCATTTCCCTGGCACATCCCTTTAAACTGAAGATTTACCGCCTTATTACCCATCAGACCTACATCTATTATCTCAGCTACGGCCCACTTTGGAACTTTTATATTTTTTGCTACTTCCAGCTCAATAATAATGGATTCCATGTTTTTTGGACTTAAATAGATGTCCTTAATAATACCTACCTGAAAACCATGGATATAGACCGGAGTACTTACCGTAACATTATTCGCATCTTTGTATTCTACTAGGAAGGTCTGATTTCGATTGAATACATCTTTCCCTTTTAAAAATTTAAAACCACCGATTAATATGGTGATAGCCAATGCAGCCAGTAATCCAATCCTTATTTCTTTCTTCATGTAAATTGTTGATGCTATTTATTTCCAATGCAAAGCATAGTAAATTTTAAATATTGCCTTAGGTAAAGGAGAAATTATAATAAATGTTTACAAAAACTATTCTTCCTCTTTTTTATCGGTAAACCTTTCCAGCATATCATCTAACTTATCTCCAAGTACTGACGCTACGGCCTTGACGGTGTCTATGGCATCTTCTACTGAATGGGTCACATTCTCCATGAAGGTGTTTTCACCTTCTGCGGATGCCTCTGAAGAGTTTTCCTGAGGAGTACTTGCTTCAATTGACTCATCACCGGCCTCAGAAGTTATTGGGGATTCAGCTATAGGAGCAGATTCATTTTGGAGCTCCTCATCCGCCAATGGTCCGGTAGATGCTGAACTCATTTTCTCTTCCTCTATTTGTGCTTCATTTGATGTTGCTACATCATCTGCTATATCTAATTCCGCATTACTTATATTAGGATTGCTCTGATCTACAGTAGCTTCGACCTTTTCTTCTGAAGAGGCATTCTGATCTACTTCCGGGCTTTCAATTAATTTTGGTTCTGCAGCAGCCTCTATTAATTTTTCCGGCTCTGCAAACGGTTTTTTTGATTCAGTAATCATTCTGGCTTTCTCTTCCAGTTCGTTTTCATTTTCGGCTCTAGCAGCGCTTGCCGCTGCTATTTGTGCCGCTACTAATTCTTCGGCGGCTTTCTTAGCGGTATCTTTTTCAGCTCGTGCCTTTTCATTTTGTTGTATTCTTTCTTGTTTGCCTTCCAGCTCTTCTTTTGTACGCACCATCTCAGCCAGCTTTTCCTTTTTGGAGTTGACCCGTTCCTCTGTCATTTTTATTTTGGCTTGTCTGATCTGAACCTCTAGCTGACCGCTGAAATCATCAGAGCGCTTACTCTGAAAATCAAGTTCTTTTTCGTCATATTGGATGGATTTTTCCATCTTTTTGATTGCACCTAGCAAACCTTCATATCGTTTGTTAAGCCTATCTAATGCATTGTTTTGAGTCCCTTCAGATTGCTTTCCATACCTTTTCTCCTTCAGTATTTTAAAAGCACCATCTAGTTTATTCCAAACTGACCTTCTATCAGGATTGCTAAATTTAGTTTGATTAAAGCGTTGTTGAATCTGTTTCAGTTCTTCGAAGATGGGTTGGAAACTTAGTCCCTTATTTAATCTTTCCTCTATTGAATCTATTGCCTCGAAAAACTCGTCTTTAAATTGGGTGGACTTATCATTGAATACTTTATCCAGGTCTTTTCTTTTTTCCTTCAGTTGGCCAAACAACTCATTTGTGGAGCTTCTCAAATGATCTATATGCTCAGGTAAGAGGAATTTCTCACGGATTTGATTTTGAATTTTTTCCCAAACACCTTTTAATTCATTCCATAATGACTGCTCATATTGAGTAACTGATCCGATCTTGTCCTTCATCATTTCTAGTTCTGACTTATAGTTTTCACTTAGTCTGGTAGAAAGCACCCTGAACTGCCATTCGGTCTGAGTACGATTGATTAAATCCTCCTGATCGGTAGAATATCCCTCAGGCAAAATACTGCCGGCAGCAGTCAACTCGACTTCCATCTGTTTATAGCCTTCTGGGAATGTCATTTCATGCTCTGCTTTCCATTCGTTGTTTAGCAGATTTTCAAACTCAGCGGTTACTACATCTTCGGGAAAGGATAAGACTTGTATTTTATTCTCCACAGGATTCAACATAAGTGCCAATAGTACTTTATGCTGCTCACTATCTCTGCCCCAAACAATCACTCTAGATTTCATACGTATAAAAGTTTCAGATTAAACATTAGTAATTTTAAATCATAACAAATTAAAGGTGGAAAATATTCCAATTTGTCTCTTCTTGGACATTTCACGCCTTTAATATACCTTTTCTCAACAGCAACTCTGCTATTTGTATTGCATTAGTAGCTGCTCCCTTTCTAAGATTATCGGATACTATCCACAAATTCAAAGTATTTGCCTTTGATTCATCTCTTCTGATGCGTCCCACAAAAACTTCATCTTTTTCATGTGCGGTCTTCGGCATCGGATATTCCATCATTTGAGGATTGTCCACTACGCTTACTCCATCGAAAGAATCAATCAAATATATCAATTCTTTAATGTCAAATTCAGAATTTAGTTCAATATTAACTGATTCACTGTGACCTCCGATGACCGGGATCCGAACTGCAGTAGCTGTAATGGATATTGAATCATCATTTAAGATCTTTCTAGTCTCATTGACGATTTTCATTTCCTCTTTAGTATAATTATTGTCCAGGAATACATCTATCTGAGGAATGATATTTAGATCTATATCATATGGATACACTTTCTCTCCTGAGATCCCCGCTCGTTCATCTTCCATTTGCTTTACCGCTTTTACTCCGGTACCTGTCACTGATTGGTAGGTAGAAACCACAATGCGGTTAAGACCATATCGATCTTGTAAGGGTTTGAGCACCATTACAAGTTGGACAGTTGAGCAATTTGGATTAGCTATTAATCTATCATCAGCAGTCAAAGATTCACCATTGACTTCTGGAATTACAAGTGGTTTATCAGGGTCCATCCGCCAGGCTGAAGAGTTGTCGATCACGTAGGTACCCACTGCTGCAAACCGTGGTGCCCACTCCAATGAGGTATTTCCACCTGCGGAAAATAAGGCGATGTCAGGTCGTGCATCAACAGCATCAGTCATGCTGATTACTTTATAAGGTTTCCCTCTGAAAAATACCTCTTTACCGACAGATCTATCTGAAGCAACAGGAAGAAACTCAGTTACAGGAAAATTCCTTTCTTCCAAAATCTTACACATGACAGTACCTACCATTCCGGTTACTCCACAGACTGCGACCTTCATTTGATATTTTTATTTAATTTTAATTTTAGAATTGGCACAAATATAAATTAAGTCCTATGAATTTAGTCAGAGTTATTGCAGGGATCTTGGGTATTATACTCTGGTGGAGCTCTGTATCACAAGCTCAGGTGGTGGAAAATTTTGACGGACCTGAGTTCAATACCTCCGGCCTGTGGATGGGAACGACCACGCATTTTATTATAAATGCTGAAAAACAAGCTATTCTGAATGCTCCGGCAGCTGGAAGAAGTTATTTTTCGACTATTGTAAACTATACTGATTCGATGCAGTTGCAGTGCTTTTTAAAACTAAATTTCTCTCCTTCTACTCAAAATTATCTTGAAATCTGCCTTCAAAGTGACTCAGCCTCACTCAAGGGAAAGAATGCAATCCTGCTCCGTATCGGAGAGACGGGTAGCAATGATGGTATACAGCTTATTGCTGTAGTGGATGGCATGGAGACACTTTTGGCGCGTGGTGGAGATGGAGTCTTTGCGACTAAACCTGCAGGAACTCTGACTTGTAATATAATTGATCACTTGATCACGATTACTTTTACCGATCTGTCGAATACTACTATTCCTATCCTGGAGACTGAAGTGCCCACTTGGAGTACAGGTGAAGATACATACTTCGGCTGCTCAATGGAGTACACCGTCTCAAATATTAAGAATTATACTTTTGATAATATCTATATCAATCGAATCATCAGAGATACAAAACCTCCTGAACTGGTCTCTTCAACGGTGGATATAGATTCTCGGATCACACTTGTCTTTGATGAACCACTGGCAACTTTAGATACTTCTAATTTTCTACTGCTCAATTTAATGGGGAATCAGGTACCTTTTGAAGATATTTCAACCCAGGACAATATTATATCTCTTTTTCCGGCAAATCCGCTTATCCCAAACCAGCCATATTTTTTAATTATCAAAGATATTTCTGATAAGGTCGGAAATATTTTAATCAAAACTCAAATTAAAGTCATACTGTCTCTACAGACTATTCATCCATTTGACGTACTCATAAATGAAATCATGGCTGATCCAACTCCACAGGTTGCACTGCCAAATGCTGAATTCATAGAGCTATATAATCGCAGTGATTCACCTATCAATCTAAATCAATTGCAGCTTCTCAAGGAGACCACAGCCATTGCTCTGCCTGCTTATGAATTATCGGCGGATAGTTATGTTATACTTACCTCAACCGGAAGCCTCCCTCTATTTTCCGCTTATTCGAATGCTATTGGGGTGCCTTCTTTTCCGTCCATAAATAATACAGGAAATTCTTTCTCAATTAAATCCACATCAGGCACTGTCATCCATATGGTGTCCTTTACAGATAAATCATATCGGGATGATACCAAGAAAGAAGGTGGCTGGACACTGGAATTATCAGGCGAAGGTGCATTGTGCTTGCAAGATCCTTTCAAGGCTTCAATCAATCTGTCGGGGGGCACACCAGGCAGAGTTAATTCTCTGAATAGCACAGAGCTCGACTTGCCATTGGTCCGCTCATATTATACTGATTCATTGGGATCGTTGCAAATATGCTTCAATGAGACTCTGGATTTTGATGCTGCTGCTACACGAAGTGCTTTTAGTAATGATCAGAATCTAAGTTATAATTTGGTTACAACAGGAATTTCAAGCTGCGCAGAGTTGAAGTTTGTGGAGAATCCCCCTGCGAATCAGTTGAACTGCATATATATCGATCAACCGGTGAACTGTATCGGTAGTGTCCTCTATAAAATGGATACTATTTGCTTTGGTCGTTTTGAAGCGCCGACGCCGGGGGAATTATTGATCAATGAAATCCTGTTCGATCCATTGACCGGCGGTTCTGATTATGTAGAGATTCTCAATACAGGCGAGCGTATTATCGATTTAGCCCCGCTGAGCATCAGGAATACACAAAAAAGTGAAGCTGTCTCAATAGGTAGGAATATATATATACAACCAAAAGAGTTGGTGGTATTTACTGCAGATAGAGATTTTATCTTGGCCCAATACGTGGTACCCAAGCCTACCAACCTAGTACAGCTTACTAAGCTTCCAGCTTTCAATCAGGACAAAGGAAATGTGAGTTTATTCTATGGTAACGATGCCGCTGCCATTCTGCTAGACTCAATGGATTACGATCAGAAAATGCACAATAGCTTTATCAAAAACACAAAGGGTATTTCACTGGAGCGTTTATCACCTGCACTCAGTTCGACTGACAGATCGACCTGGCAGTCGGCCTCTACCTCATTGAAAGGAACACCTACGGGACAAAACTCACAGACCAGGAACATTTCAGCCAATACTTCTATACTTGATGTACAGCAGGAGTACCTTTCACCCAATGGCGACGGATACTTAGATCAATTATTAGTGGGATATCAGTTGGACAAAGGCGGCTATAAACTAACCTGGCGCGTCTATGATGCCAGAGGTAGACAAGTCAAGTCTAACGGTCAGACAGAACTCACAGGTGCTTCGGGATATTTTGTCTGGGAGGGTGATAATGATCAAAATCAAAAAGTGATGGCCGGCATTTATATCATAGAGGTCAGTTTCCTTCATCCTGACGGCTCCATTCGAAAAGACAAAACGTCAATCGTGGTCAGCTATCCTGATTAGATTTTTCCCGATGAGAGTTGGAGTGTAAATCCGAAAGTGCTTCCTTCACCCGGCGTACTCCGAATATTGATGGTCTGTTGATGTGCCTCCATTATGTGCTTTACGATAGACAGTCCCAGTCCTGAGCCTCCTTCGGTGCGACTTCTTCCGGTATCGACGCGGTAAAATCGGTCAAAGACATGATTGAGATGCTGATGCTCTATTCCTATACCATTATCTGCTACTTCTACAAGTAAGTAAGTAGCCATATCATAGAATCCCACCCGGGTCTTCCCACCATCTTTACCATACTTGATCGAATTCGCAACAAGATTGGTTAGTGCCTGTCTGATATATTCTTTGTCTCCTACTACTTTATATGGCTGATCTGCTCCATCTTTTAGAATCAACTTTATATGCTTGGCACGGGCTTTTAGTTCTAGGTGATCAAATACTTCTTCAGTTAATTTACGAATGTCGAATTTTTCGGTGGTAAGTACAGTGGCTCCCAATTCCAGTGCAGATATCGATTCTAGATTTTCTACGATAGTCTGAAGTCTGTCTACATTGGATGATGCTCTATGCAGATATTTTACAGTTAAATCCTTATCTTCCAAAGCACCATCGATCAAAGTATGCAGGAACCCCTGGATGTTAAATATCGGTGTCTTCAACTCATGTGATACATTACCCAGAAAATCACGACGATAATTCTCCAAAAGTCTCAGATGCTCTATCGTTTTTTGCTTTTCTTCAGCCCAGCTGGATACATCCTCGTCAACCATGTTGAAAACATCTGCCTGATCATCATCAAACATGGATTGCTGCGTACTTACTTTCTTATCATGGATAATTTTGTAAATGGGCTTAATCCTACGATATACATATCGACTAATGAAATAGTTAGTGATTAGAAAACAAAGTACCCACGAGCAGAGTGAAAAGATGATTATAATTGGAATCGGATAATCTGGTTTCGTAAACAAGAATATTAACATCAGTACCAGGATCTCAAGAAATACGATTAGAGTAGTACAATAGATGGCGACCTGACGAGGTGTGATATTTTTGAACATAGTTGCAAAAATACTAATATATAATCAATTGATTAAATATCATTTTAAAAGTAAACTTTAAAATGATAGAACAGCTAATGTCAGGCCCTATAGATTGAGCTTGTATCCCATTCCCTTAATAGTTCTGATTATATTTTCTCCCAATTTCTCTCGTACCTTTCTGATGTGGACGTCAATGGTTCTGTATCCCACCATAACTTCATTACCCCATATCTTACGGAATATTTCTTCGCGTGTGAAAACTTTCCCCGGTTTAGAAGCCATAAGCAATAGCAACTGAAACTCTTTGTTCGCCAGGTCTATAGTCTTTCCATCTACTTTCACTGTGAACTGTTCTTTATCTATTTGTAAATTGCCTATTTCGATAGTGTGGGTATCTTCAGGAGGACCAATGCTGGAAGCTCTTCGAAGTAAAGCTTTAACTCGAGCGACGAGCAAATTTGGCTTTATTGGCTTTATTATGAAGTCATCTGCGCCATTATCGAGGGCTGTTTCTTGAGTGTAATCTTCGCCTCTTGCGGTCAGAAAGGCTATCAACATATTATCATATTGGTGATCTTCACGTATGGTGCGACAGACATTTATTCCATCCATATTTGGCATCATTACATCTAGCAAAATTAAATCTGGCCGATAGGAAGTTAATTTAAGGAGTGCCTCCTTTCCATCTCGTGCTGTCTCTGTCTCAAACCCGCTCTTAGTGAGATTGTAACTGATGATCTCGCGGATATCAGGTTCATCATCTACAATCAAAACTTTTGCAGGAAGGGTCGATTTGATTTTAGCCATAAAGAATGTTTATGAGAAGACTCTTATACTCTATAATGCTGCAAATTAGCGATTAAAAACAATTCTTACTCATAGGTAAAGTATAACTTTAAACAAAATTGGTAAGTCGTAGATATCTAAATAGTTGAAAGTACCTTAAGATAAGGTGAAATTCTGATAGCTTACTAAATAAACAAAGGCTTAGCGTTGTTGTCTTTCAATAAATTTGGTACTTGAATCATACACTGTTTCAAGTAGTGATGGGTTTTTGCTGTATTTCTCTAATTGGCTATTAAAGTAAAGTGTATCCATATCCTCCAAAGCCAACGCTTTTGTTACCAATACTCTTCTGGAGCTGTCTTTATTACCTTGCTGAATTAAGTTAGCTGCGGCATTAGCCATGTAAACATTGGCTAGAGCCCGAGAAAACCTGAGATCTTCATTACTAAGATTCTTTCCGGTATTGTGACAACTTATTAAAATCAATCCCAGACAAATTATTAACCACCGGGAATGTTTGTAGGTCATACGATCTTGGGAGTGAGAAATTCAATCAGCATGGTGCGCTTTTCAAAGAATTCTTTCCATGTCTTGCCTTCAGAGCCAAAGACAGCTACAGAGCAAGTAGGGAAACTACCTGCATTCTGAATTAATTTACTGACCAACTCTTGTAGACCCGGATTGTGTCCGAAGACATATAAAACATTTACTGATTCGTCAGTAGCAGAAATGATTTCTTCCAGACGCTCCATAGGCGCATCATATATCCGATGTTCTTTACGTACTGGTGTGTCTGGAAAACAACTTTCAAATGGATCCATTGTCTGCATGGTACGAACTGAATCACTTGACAGAAACAAATCAGGTGCATTCAGGTTCTCCTTACAATATAATGCCATCCGATAAGCATCTTTGTTGCCTCTGGAGTCTAAAGGACGTTCTAAATCTTTTTCATACAGTGGACTCTTTACTGATTTGGCGTGTCGAATGAGATACAATTTCTTCATTTATTCAAAATATTTATAATTTGGAACGGCAAAAACTAAAACATGTTCATTTGTGGCAATTAATCACGAAGGCAAAAATATCTTTTAATATCTATAATCCGCTTTGAAATTCAAAAAGTCAACTTTTGAAGAGTCATTTCCTGATGCTTGGCTCAGGAACGCACGAGAATTGGCCGCAGTACGCAGTGACTGGGAGGTAATACAACAGAAGGATAAGATCGAAGCTAAGTATAAGCCTTCACAAAACAGGCAATACAGCCTAGAACTGTTTCAGACTCAGAAATATATCCTAAATGCTGTCTGCAGTTGTCCGGACTTCAAGCAAGACAGAGGCTGTGTGCATATTCCCGCTGTACTCTATCTACTCAATCCCCCCACAGAAGGATTGATCAGCATGCGAAATCCGGTTCGCTTTAGTTTTGAGCAGGTACTTGAAATGGTCACTTCAGATGAGTTGTTTGACTTTATCAGGTATTATGTCCCGGCTAATGTGCAGTTTAAGAACCAGTTTCGGCAGTTTTTTGAATATAAGCTGGCAGGTGATGAGCAATTATTCTCAGAATATCTGGACAAGTATGCACGCGTGGTCATCAAGAATGATGGATCAAAAAATAAAAAGGCGATATATGATATTGAAAATATTTTCAATATCCACCTATATCGCTGTGATAGATTGCTGGAAAATGAAGAATTCGTAGAGAGCTTCATGGTCCTTCGAGGACTATTTCTACATGCATTGAAATTGGAAAGCGCAGTCAATTTCTCGATTTTTAATAATAATTTTTACGTTCAGGCACACAAGATTTTGAATGTTTATCTGAATATGAAGCTGGCGCCTTCGTTCTACAGGCAGATCATACAGTTATTTTTTGACTTGATCAGACAGGACGCTTACAATTATTTTAAAAAGTATAATGCTGTTGAATTTTTAGTATCTCATGCTTTTCCGGATAGACATGCAGAGATCAAGAAGATTTTTCTTGATAAATTGCAGGAGAACGATGTTCGCAATAAGGGCGCTTGGCTTTATTATGCGATTTATTACACCGAATATAAAAAGGATGTTAAGTTCCTGAATGTTTTGCAGGGAAATCTACAAGATGATTTCTTTCTATCTGCTGTACTGACCTTCATACAAGAGAGCAAGACACTTCACGCGAGCCTGACCAGAGAGATAATTAAAGCTGTGGGGAGCCGCAATTTCGCAAATTGCTCTGAAGCGTTGCTCAATCAGTTTAGCAATTTCTTGATTCTATCAGAGAATAGACAGCTTTATACCGAGTTGTTTAAGTACTTAATGAATTCAGGGAAGTGGGCTGATAGCTCCATTTTGAAAATTATCCAATTTGATGAAGCCCGCAAACAGAAACAATGGGTCGAGTCATTATTACAAATTTTTACTTCGGAGAATGAGTTTGAACCTTCCTCTTTATTCCTCATGATATTGATGCTAAATGAAGAATACAGCCGCGCAGGACTGTTTATTTGCCAATATTTAAATATGGAAGGCTTGGTGCGATATTTCCCCATTTTGACCAGACAGCAAATTACCATATCTGATGAGGATATAGTTCATATTGTAGATCAATTTCTCACCAGCCATCTTGGTGATAAGTCGTATGTGTCGGTCGAAAAATTACTGAAGGAAATGCTCTTCAATTCTTTCCCTGATAAAGTGAAATTGATCAAGTCTCATATTGTTAAGTCGTATTCAGACAGGAAGGAATTGATCTCAAGAATTCAATCATATTAAAATGGGTCAAATTTGATCGAATTCTGGCAGATTGGGAAACCTGAAAAAGAACTTGATAGCGCTGTCCAAGAGTACATCAAGCGCATAAAGAGTTTTGTAAAGTTTGAAACGGTACATTTGTCTCCATACAAAGGAGATAAAAGCATTGAAATCATAAAACTAAAAGAAGGACAGTTCGTTCTTGATCGATTAAAACCTACAGACACATTGATTCTACTGGATGAAAGAGGCAAGTCTATGAACAGCATCCAATTCGCTGAGTATATAGAAAAGAAATTCACAGGTTCATCAAAGCGAATCGTATTTCTCTGTGGAGGTGCTTATGGATTTAGCGGTGAGATATATGAGAGAGCTGTCGATCAGATCAGCTTGTCTTCAATGACCTTCTCACACAAATTGATTCAGTTACTCTTTACAGAACAATTATATCGTGCATTTACGATCATAAATAAGCATCCTTATCACAATGAATAAATCAAAGCAGACATGACTATTAACTTGATTTTCATCATATTATGTTGCATCACTTCTTATATTGCTTTTTCCAACCAACCTTTAATGTTGAAACTACTGGACTGGCCTTACCGTGAGAAGCGGTTCAATGAATGGTACCGATTGCTCAGTAGTGGCTTCATACACGCTGACTGGATGCATCTGATCATCAATATGTTTGTGTTATACCAGTTCGGACAGTTCGTAGAGCAACAGTATACAGAGATCTTTGGCCCACTTGGAGATTATTACTATACACTATTACTTTTGCTTGGGGTCATAGTTCCCAATGCTATAGGGTACTTCAAGAATAAGGATAATCCGGGGTTCCGAGGCTTGGGAGCAAGTGGAGCAGTGTCTGCAGTACTTTTTGCTTATGTCATATTCAATCCCTGGAACAAGCTATACCTGTATGGTGTGATCCCTATTTATTCAGTGGTTGCTGCCATTCTGTATATCGCTTACAGCTTTTGGGCGGATCGTCGTCGGCGTGATCACGTCAATCACATGGCTCACCTGACCGGTGGTATCTTTGGGTTTGTTTTTACCTTACTGCTGAAGCCGGAACTATGGGGATACTTTATCGAGCAATTGCGAAATTTTAAATTATAGAATCAATAGGATGTTATCAATATTAACTGATCAAATAAGAAGCAAACAATCCTTTCTCTGTGTTGGATTGGATCCTGTAGTGGAGAAGTTGCCGGTCTCGCTTTTATCTGCTGCTGACCCAATGTTTGAATTTTGTAAACGGATTATCGACGCTACTCTGCCATATGCAGTGGCTTACAAGCCCAATCTGGCTTTCTTCGAGGCCAATGGGTCGGCAGGATTAGCCAGTTTAGAACGTGTGATAGAGTATATTCCAAGAGAATGTTTTGCCATCGCAGATGCCAAGCGGGGTGATATTGGAAACACCGCCGAGGCTTATGCTAGAGCTTTTTTCGAGCGCATGCAATTTAATGCAGTAACTCTTTCGCCTTACATGGGCGCTGATAGCATAGCACCATTTCTGACTCGTAAGGGTAAAATGGCCATAATCCTGGCAAAGACCTCGAATGCAGGTAGCAATGATTTTCAAATGCTTGAATTATCTACTGGCCGCCCCTTATACTTAGAGGTTGTAGCCCAATGCGTCAGCAAGTGGTCACCTGAACAAATCATGTTTGTAGTTGGCGCTCAGAATGCGGAAGAGCTTACTCAGATCAGGGCAATAGCGCCCGGTTATTTCTTTTTGATTCCCGGATTTGGGGCGCAGGGAGGCAAATTGAGCGATGTCAGTCACATTCTGGTTCCGGGTGAAGCTGGCATATTAGCCAATTATTCCCGCCAGATTATCTATGCAAGCTCAGGCGATGATTTTGACCTGAAGGCAGGTGAAAAGGCATGCGAGATTGCCAAAGAAATGGCACAATTGCTTGCAGATCAAATTTAATTGGATTAATTTAAGACAATCAGTAAATAACCTATCTTATACATCCATTTGAAAATTGATCCATTCACTGTCCGCTTTGGCACCTAAGGAAATATAAAATTCTATAGCGGGTTGATTCCAGTCCAGCGCCTGCCACATCAGTCCGGTATAGTCACCGACCTTTGCTTCGTTGATGATGACTTCCATGAGCTGAGAACCAATCTTATGGCCTCTCATCTCTTGAGTCACTATGATATCTTCCAGGTAGAGACGTCTTCCCTTCCAGGTAGAGTACCGCACATAGTATAGCGCCATGCCCACTATTTTTTCATCTACTTCAGCCACAAAGGCCCACCAAACCGGATTGTCACCGAATCCACTTTCTTCAAATTGCTGTGGAGTGACTGTAACTTGGTCTGCAGCTCTTTCAAATTCTGCCAGTTCGCGTATGAGCTTCATTAATTGCGGGCAGTCTGATTTCACTGCAGTCCTGATATGGATATTCATTGTAATTTTTTAGTGAATATAGAATATATGGCGGGGTAGAGCACGTCCTCTGAATTTTTTATTTCTCAATATGACATCTTAACTTTTTATTAATAGCAGGTTGTGCTTAAGTTTACGTCATGAATATAAAAATATAAACTCACTGAACTACCGACTCCACTTTCCATACACCCACCGTGTACTCTGTATCCTCCTGATCATCCTTCTGAGTAGCATGGCTTCCTATGCCCAAAAAGCAGATACTACGGACATAATAAATTTTGACCAGGCTCAATATGGAGTGGTACTGGAAGGGGGTAAGAAGAGCTTGTTTTACGGAAAGGTAGAGTTTAGTCAGAAGGGAGTATATTTCTATGCCGACACGGTGTACAAGACGGACAATACAGTGCGTGCAAAAGGCAATGTACTCATCCAGCAAGGAGATACTCTCACCATATTTGGTGATTCGCTGTATTATAATGGCGATACCAAGCAGTGCGAGGTATATTCCCGGGTGGCCTTTCTCAAAGGCGATCAGCGCCTTTATACTGAAAAGCTGTCGTACAATATCCGGTCAAAGATAGCCCGCTATGACAAGGGTGGGGTAGTAACCAATGGTAAGACCTGGGTAAAGAGTACCTCCTGCGAGTACAATACATCTAGCGAAGATGCGCTACTCAGTGGCAATGTATACGTAAATGATCCTGACTTCAACATAAAGGCACTGAAGTTGAGTTACAACTTGAGGACCCGACTGGTCAATTTCCTAAGTCCGACTATAATCACCCAGTCCAATGGTACCAAGATGTACTGTGAGAGTGGGTATTATGACATAGATGCACGAAAGGGTGTTTTTACTGGCAGTCCTCAGTATCAAGCCGGAGATGCCAGAGCGATGGCTCGTAAAATGGAATATGATGGTCTGAATGGGTACTATGGACTTTTTGGAGATGCACGGTATGTGGATTCGTTGCGATATGTCAGAGGGGAACAGATCAAGTATTATGAAAATATCGATTTTTATGATATCAGTGGTAATGCTTATTTTCAAGATGCGGAGACTACACTCAACGGCGCGAGAATAAAGTTTGACAAGCGAAATAATTCTGTGGTGACTGAAGGTCGCTCACGGCTGGTCAGCAAGGACAATATACTGAGTGCCGAATTTAACCAATTCAATAATGAGACCGGCAAGGGCATCTCCAGAGGCAATGTAGTATGGCATAGTATCAAGGATAAGTCCACCATCTGGGCAGAAGAAGCACTTACAGATCGTAAGGCGGGCAGTCTGGTTGCCTATGGCAAGCGGGCGATGGTAAGTCTGGTAGATGCCGCAGATACCATTTATCTGTCGGCAGATACTTTGAAATCATTTGTACTGAAAAAATCAGATTTATTAAATTCCGCTGACTCGAGTAATGTAATGGATACTGACAGTACCACCCTAAAGAATAGTGATCGCAAAACACCTGTTGCTCCAAAGAAAAATGTCAAAGACGTAGTAAAAAAGAAGCCGACACCTAACTCAAAGGGAAACAAACCCGAGGTCAAAAAACCGAAAGAGACTAAGGGTATGGACCCCAAAGAACCGGCTGGAACTCAGCCCATTTCTGTCGATGATTTTGTGATTAAGGGGGATACCAGCCCGGTGACAAAGCCGGAGCCCTTTCCGGAACTAGCTCAGGACACGATTTCAATCTCGGAGTCTACTGACAGTACACGTATCATCCAGGCATATCACAAGGTGAAGATCTTCTCTAATAAATTCCAGGGTGCAGGTGATTCATTGTACTATTCATCACTTGATAGTACGCTACGACTGTTTAATAGACCCATACTCTGGAGCGATACCATCAATCAATATAAGGCAGATACCATCTACGTATATATGAAGAACAGACAGCTCTCTGAACTACACCTTAAGGATAAGGCATCTGTTCTGACCACTCCTGAGCAGGTATATTTCAATCAAATCGCCGGAGCGGATATTCACGCATACATGAATGATAGCCAATTAGCTCAGATGACAGTAAATGGTAATGCCAGGACTGTATTTTATACACAAAATGACAAGAAAGAATATACTGGTGTCAATACTATGGACTGTGCCCATCTTACTGCCTGGTTTATGGATAACAAATTAGATCGCATCCGATTTTACAGGCAAAATGACGGGAAGTACTATCCGATGAACAAGGTGAATCATGCCGACATTCAGTTGAAAGGGTTCAGTTGGGAAGTGGCCCGACGACCTACTAGCCTTCAGCAGATGCGTGACGAAGGTGCTAATGTCCTTGCGGTCGAACTTACTGACAAATTGGATACTTCTGTAAAGCCTGCTGTTCTAAAAGCGGTAAAACAGCAACCTAAAAAGATCAAGAAGACTACTGGTACTCGCAAGAAATCCAGAAAATAGATGGAATTTTAAACCGGCCTAGCCTTTCATCCCTTAGGGATGCCATTGGTAGAAAAGTCAACTAATAAGATAACTAATCCCATAAGGATAAAAGTTTCGCTAAAGTTACTTCCTAGAGCTAGGTTTGTCCGTAGTAGGGACACTTTTCCCTCATTCGTTCTGATTGTACTAGTTGTAAACTTTGAGTTTAGTCATTCTTCTTATACTCAACTCTCATGCTTTAAAAAACGCATAGCTTCGATAGAATTTCTTTACTTTTTTGAACAGTCAAAAAAGTAACAAAAAAAGCCTCACTGTTTTCAGTGAGGCTTTCTATAGATTTTTAATCGGGATTATTGAGCTACAATATCCACAAATGTTCTGTCCTTTCTTCCTTTGCGGAAGGCAACTGTGCCATCGGTGAGTGCATAGATGGTAAAATCTTTACCTAACCCTACATTTGTACCTGGATGGTATTTAGTACCGCGCTGACGGATGATGATATTGCCTGCTATAGCAACTTCACCTCCAAATAATTT
Source organism: Saprospiraceae bacterium (assembly GCA_035426385.1). GTDB lineage: Bacteria > Bacteroidota > Bacteroidia > Chitinophagales > Saprospiraceae > Parvibacillus. The sequence continues at coordinate 11,296 of DAOLZQ010000007.1, read as the reverse complement.
AACACCAAGGCGTTTACTTAAACTATCCCTGCCATTATCCGAACTACCGACTCCTTTCTTATGTGCCATTTTGTTTGAATTTTAATTTATTTATAAATAATTATGCTTCGCTTCTACCGCCTTGCATTTCATCCTGCCAAGCTTTTAATTCGTCCATTTTGCCTTCGGCAGCCATTCCAGCTTGTTTAGGCCAGGTACCCGGATCCATAGCTTGATAAGTTCCACCCTGATTATCCAGTATTTTCTTCAGATCAGCTATATCTGTAGCAGCAAGTTGAGCATAGGTATGGATGTCGTGGGCATTAAATAGTTCCTGAACCTTAGGTCCTATTCCTTCTACAATAGTCAGATCATCCATTTGCACCGTTTCAGGAGCCTTGGGCTGAGTCGAGGGTGCACTTTCTTTTACCTTCGTGCTTTGCGCCTTTTCAGACTTTGCAGCAACACCTGAAATAGAGTTGATTTCCAATTTTGTGTATTGTTGTCTGTGTCCCTTTTTCAGCCTGTAGCCTTTGCGTCTTTTCTTCTTAAAGATGATGACCTTGTCGCCCTTGAGCATCTCTTCTATTACAGTAGCCTGGATACCCATACCTTTCAGTGTAGGGGTACCGACATTTACATTTCCACCATCAGCTGTGAGGTGAATCTGGTCGAAGGTGATCTTGTCACCCTTCTTTGCATCTAACCGGTGGACGAAGATCTGCTGACCCTCCTCGACTTTGAACTGTTGACCGGCTATTGAAACAATAGCAAACATAGTTATATTCTTTTATTTTAAAAATCGGGCAAAGATAGGTTCTATTGGTCAATTAACAAAATCCGTAATAAGTATTTTTTTCAAATCAGATCCCTAAGTAAAACCACTCTTTCCAACCGCTCTGCTCCACGCATCAATATAAGTCTTACTTTTTCTCTTTTTGGATTGCTGAGCAAGCCATTCAGTTGAGACAAAGTCATAAATTTAACATTAAAGCCATTGACTTTCAGGATTATATCACCGGGTCTGATATCCGCTTCAGCAGCCGGAGATATAGCAATAACTTCTCTGACTATGAATTGATCCAGATTTATTCCACCTGAGATGACCAGCATACCACTGCGATCAGATGTTACAGGTAGTGAATAGCTCTTATTTGGTTTGAGATAGACCTTCGAATTGACATAATCCAGATAGACATTGAACTTACTGATGATTCCATTTCCGAGGATCCCGTCTTTTTTGCTTTTGTCAGCCATACGAAGAGTAGAGTCAAGAGCGTGAAAATGAGTCACCAGATTATTTAATTTAAAATCACCCAGTTCGACGCTGTGGATACGGCCGATGTATCCCTTTATAGGACCTCCTATTCCCATGCCCAGATTGCCCGGAATCAGTGAAGATGGATAGGAAAGTCCTGAACTTTCAGCATTGTAAATCAGTAAGCCCAGAGTGGCCCCTGTATCAAATAGCAATTTAACTGCCAGTGCTGAGTCGGTAGGCAGACTAACTAATTTTGGAAAGACATATGGTTTTCCATTTTGCCAAATACTTTCTGTCAGCGTGTAGGAAGAGAGGGGAGGGGTAGGATGTTCTTCATAAAGTCGCAGTACACGCTTGTCAAAATCGATTTCTACCTGCTTATTTTTGAACATATTATTGCCAATGATGCCACTCACCCGGAACCCAAAATATTCGTCCAATCGAAAAATATCTTCATCCAGCACCAGTATATCCCCCTTAAACTCATTATTTATGGTGTTAAACTTCACGCCGATGGCGATATAGGCACGAATCTCCTGTGTCAGATCGGATCCCATGATCTTTACCTCACGAACCATTCGAAAGCCCATTAGTTCTGCTACCGATTTTTCAAAAAAGAGCGAATTTTCCGACCCTGTATCAAAAATGAATTTACTGTCGCTTAGTCCATTTACACTGAAGGTAAGTATGATGAAGTTATTGTTTACTTCAAAAGGTATTTCAACCGAAGAAGAGTGATTTCTGAAGAACTCACCTGATTTACACCCTGAAAAGAGGACCAGGAATATGCTTAATGATATCCAAGCGTTGTATCGAGATAGCTCTTGCATTCTACGCTGTCAGAATTAACGGTGAGTCCATCGCCTCAATGAATGCGGTCTCCCCGCACTTCAAGAGATTGGATTACTTCCGCTTCGTATTGAAGATACTCTTGCCAACGAGTAGAGACTTGCTTCTCTTCACCATATAAGTAAGCCAGGTCGAGAAACATACGGTAGTGCCCGGCTTCTGAGATCATAAATTGATGATAAAACTTGCGCAGTTCTTCATCATCGAGGTGGAGTGAAAGCATTCGGAAGCGTTCACAACTGCGGGCTTCAATCAGTGCCTGCACCAATAACTTTTCGATGAGTCGCTCACCCGGACTACCACCTTTCCGCTCGAACTCACGCAGTGCCAGTACGTATACGTCTTTTCGTTGTCTGCCGAGGGACAAACCCCGCTTTTGCAACATGGCAAGCACCTGACGGAAGTGTCCCCATTCTTCGGTGACCACCGGAGCGACCTGCTCTACAAGTTCTGTCTTATGTGGATTATTCTGGATTAGGCTGATACAAGAGGAAGCTGCTTTTTGCTCACAATAAGCATGATCAGTCAGTATCTCCTCGAGTGAAATTTGGGTCAGATCAACCCAGCGGGGATCTGTGGGTAACTTTAATCCCAACATCGGGCTAGATTTTATTTAGACAATTGAGCTGATTTGAAAAGAAGTCCACATTGAATATATCATATTCCTCATAACCGGTGGACCAAGTCAGGCGCAGCTTATCAGCAAGCGAATTCTGAAGTAACTTTTGATTTTCTTTCGAAAGGGGGAATGATATTTTGAAAATAGTTTGATTCTTGGTGTCGTCGATGATTCCGATGTCACTGCTGGTAGTAAATAGACTTACAGTTTCTCCATTAAGTAATTTTATAGTGAGCAAGCTACCTGATTTGACATATCCGTACTCTGCACGAGCTGTTTTAGAAGCGATCGTTATCTTGATAGAGAGATAGCGCAGACTCCCAATGTACTCTGTCATAAAAGCTTCCATAGTCATATAGCTTCGGCCCAGGAGATAGGATTTTACTTCGGGGTCAGTATAAGTAAGTAGAACTTCTTTCTCCAGATCTGTGCGATTTTTGTTTGTAAAGGGATCTACGCCGGAAAAGGCAACTGGACAGGTGTAAGGCGGTGGATTTTCCAACAAGTCAGGTGCTTTCCAACTTTTATTAATGGAGGTGGGTGCTGTTTTACGATTAGTTTTTTCTTTTTCCCTTTCAATTTGTATTTCCTCATTTCCGGAGGTCGAAGGTTTTAATTTTTCAGTTGATTTACTATCTTCTGTGGAAATTTGATCTGGGATTACTTTTACTTTAGTATTTTGCTCCAGAACAGAATCAGCGACTTCATAGTAGCGCCAGGAACCATCATCGAAGCGGACGATTTTATCCCCTTGCGCATTGGTCATTACTTGCTGTGCAACAAGAAGGTGTGCCCATGCTAGGAATCCCAATATCAGTAACAAGTCAATTTTTAGTTTCATTCTATATTCTATAGGAACGGCTAATTATAGCAAACATACTATATTGAATCGAAATTGAATGAAAAGTAGTTACTTTTGTGCATAACCACAGCAGTTATAATTCACAATAAAGTTACTGGCACATTAATCATTTATTCGATATAGGTTTTCTTTCCATCCGGCTCTGGGACTTGCTGGATATCATCATTGTTGCCTATCTGATCTTCAGGATCTATAAACTACTGAAGGGTGGGCTTGCTTTCTATATTTTTCTCGGGATTACCGTTCTTTTCATTGCCTGGTGGATCGTCACTCTCTTAAAAATGGAGCTGCTCACCATGATACTGGGCCAGTTTGTATCAGTTGGAGTGATTGCTTTGGTTATCATCTTCCAGCCGGAGATACGCAAGTTTCTCCTTGTGCTTGGAAATAACGCCGTCAAGGGTAACATACCCTTCTTTAATGGTCGCTTTTTCAGAATTATGAAGGCCCCTCTGGAAGAATCTCCTATGGTGGCTCAATTACATAGTTCTATGCTTAGAATGGCCAAAGAACGGGTAGGAGCACTCATCGTGCTGGCCGAAGACCTCAATTTTCCAGGTCTGGAGGATAGTGGGATTCTCATCAATGCGGAAGTAACCAAGCAATTGATCGTCAGTATCTTCAATAAAGAATCACCGCTCCACGACGGAGCTATGGTCATTTACAACATGAAGATATATAAAGCCAGTTGTATCCTTCCGGTATCCGACAACTTAACTCTGCCGCCACATGCGGGCTTGCGACATCGCGCCGGACTCGGCCTAAGCGAAGTTAGCAATGCGCATGTGTTTATCGTATCTGAGGAGCGTGGTACAATTGCTCACGCTTATCGTGGTAATCTGAATATGCAGTTGGAGGAAGATCAAGTACTCCAATATCTGCGCACAGCCATAAAGGGTGAAGAGAAGCTATCAAAAAACACGGTGACGCATACACCCGAGTTATAGGTTTAAAGGAGATTGGGGTACTAGAGTGATGGAAAGTTTTTAATATTAACATATTATTAACTAAAAATTATAAAAATACTTATATTTTTATAAAGGAAATGTTTATGATGAAAATTGTTAATCTTATTCTTTTCTTATTAATTCTATCTGTTTTTAGCCTTAAGGCATCAATTCCAGAAAGAAATGATTTACAAATAATATCAAAGATCCACGTTGTTATTCCTGGATATTGCAACCAACTTGCCCCCGTTTGGATTTGGGTTTTGGATTACGCTTGTAATAGTCAGAGTGGACCTATAATAGGTAGTCTGATTTGCTGCTGCGAAGATGGAAATCAACGATTTTTCTCCACTCAGACATATATATATACTTGTCATTTTGGAGGATTTATTTGGTGCAATCCGGGCACGGATTGTATTACAAGACAGTCCGATTGTGCTAGTTTGTGCGGATCATGTACTGCTACATTTGATATTGATTCTAATTCAAAATAAAAGTATAACTCATGAAATCCGTAGTTCTTAAATATGCCTCAATTGCCTTTTGCTCATTTTCCATCCACCAGGTATTTTCCCAACAGTTACCTATAGAAGATGCGTATAAGTTTTATAAAAACGGTGAAAATTTTGAGCTTCCTTATAATTTACCCCGTTATGTAGCATTGGACAGATCTGATACTTTTCGACTTAATTACATTCTAGACTTGAAAATGACACCTCATTTCATTTACCTGACTGATTATAAATATGGTGGGCTGGTATTCAAGTTTGATTTGGAAGGTCGCTTTCTTGGTTCAGTAGGTGTTTTGGATATGAATACTTCAGGACATGATTTTAAATTTAATGTCTCCGAATCAGATAATCAACTATATATACTGAATACCGCTATTAGTTCCCTTGCTAAATTTGATATTCCTTCAAATCAGGAGATCAGTCGGGTTTTACTCCCTTATAATGTGATGGATTTTAAATATTCTTCAATTAGTAGGAAATTTGTGTTTTATACTCCCTTCAATTCAGATAAACCCGAGTATTTTTCCAAGGCGCTTTTAATTGCAGATAGCAATGGTGTTATAATTTCAACAATAACTAAGAAGGAATTAAATGAAAACGGTAATGATTTATTTAATTCCGCTTACAATTTTAAGATTTCTAATAGATTACAAGTCGATGAGAAAAGAGGACTTATTATGTATAGTAATCTATATTCAGGTGAAATATTTGAAATTTCATTCGATGGCAGCATAATTAATAAATATACAATTGTTGCCTCTAAAGTAGATAATAAGATGATAAAAGATAAGTTAGATCAGATTCATGATCCGGTTGCAGACGCTATTCTAATTGATACCAACTATTTGATAAATTCTTACCATAACAATAAGGACAATCTGGTCATATCTTCGGGATTTAAAAATAAGATTAGAAACTATGTCTATGATAAGCAGAGCGGAGTTTTGCTTGAATTGCTCACCGGTGTAGTCATTGATAATCGGTATTCCAGCGCTTTTAATTTTTTTGATTTATCACCTGACTTTAGTTCTGATGACTATTTTATTAAGGTGTATAATTCTAATCTATACAATAAAATTTTGAGTATGGTGGAGGATAAGCGACGTCGTTTAAATCTTCCGATAGTTAAAGATGATGATAATACTATATTATTAATTTATACATATAATAACCCATTAATCTCAAAGCTCACTTCATTCAATTCCAATGAAAGAAGTGCCAAGGTCGCAAATAAGAAAGTAAACTTAGGTTTCAAAATCGTTAATCCTGTAACAAATAAATTGCTTCAAATAGAATTTGATCAGGCAATTAAGTTTGGACAGAAAATGGCTTTATTTTCCCTTCTTGGGGAAAAACTATATGAGTTGTCTTTAGATCAATACGAGGATTTAAGATTTATAAAATTCCAAATTCCATCTTTAAGTCCTGGATTATATATTATTTAGTATGTAGATTTGAATGAAAAGAGTCTAAATGTCATACGATTTACATTAGATTAATAAAATGGGGTACTTTGAATTAATTCAATAATATCTATATCAATCTAAATAGTAAGGAAATAGGTTTCTTTGCCTTATTTCAGATACTTATATGGTGATTTTTTTTGCACATCATAAATTGTTGTATTAAAAAAGTAATATATATATCTTAATCCAATGTAGATTTTGCGGTGTAGTTTTTTAGCATTTAATCTTGTATTTATTTTAACAGAATTGAGAATAACTGTATCTGTCTCAGTTCTCAAATTGATATTTCTTTTCTAAATTCCATCTAAATATTACATTACCACGCCCTGTATGACCGGATTCGGATTTACCTGGTCACTCTCTATATTACCATCCCTCAGCCTGACGATTCGGTGTGCATACTCTGCGATATCAGGTTCGTGAGTTACGACTATAATGGTGTTTCCCGCTTGATGCATGGTTTCAAAGATGGCCATGATTTCCAGACTGGTTTTAGTGTCTAGGTTACCGGTCGGTTCATCTGCGAGAATTATTGCCGGATCATTGACGATAGCACGTGCGATAGCGACCCGTTGTCTTTGACCACCTGAGAGTTCATTTGGCCGGTGTTTCATACGATCCGTAAGCCCCACTTTTTCCAGTGCGATAGTTGCTTTTTCTACCCTTTGCTTCTTAGACATCCCTGCGTATATGAGTGGTATGGCCACATTGTCAAGTGCACTGAGGCGGGGTAGCAGATTAAAGGTCTGGAATATAAACCCGATCTCTTTATTTCGAACCGCCGCCAGGTCATTATCTATCATCTGACTTACGTTGATGCCATTGAGTGTATAGCTACCGGAGGTGGGAGAGTCCAGACAACCTAAAATATTCATGAGTGTGGATTTACCCGAACCCGAAGGTCCCATCAGCGCGACATATTCATTCTTAGTAATAGACAAAGTCACATCCCGCAGCGCCATCAGCTTTTGGTCACCCATAAAATATACCTTGGACAAGGATTTAATAGAGATAATTTCCTGATTCATATGTCATCTTAGATCAAGTGACAATATTACTGCATATTAAAGCCTAAGAAACATTTTTTCGATATTCTGCTCTATATCATAGCCCAATGGCGGTTTATCGCTTATAATGTGATCTTGATTGTGATGGAACTGTAGGATACCGGCATAAAATTGCGCTGAAAATGGGTAAGCACACTTTGATTCCGGCCATTATTTTATCTTTGCTCGGATTCCATACCTTATATATGTCCTCAGCAGAACACAAGATCAAACATATTGCCTTAGCGGGCAATATTGGCGCCGGAAAGACCTCTCTAACCGCTCTGCTGGCCCGTCATTTTGACTGGTCAGTACATTATGAAGATACTGAAACCAATCCATACCTCGCAGATTTCTATAATGACATGCACCGCTGGTCTTTCAATCTCCAGATTTACTTTCTCAATAGTCGTTACAAGCAGGTACTTAATATACAGCAGGGCGACCTGCCTGTAATTCAGGACAGGACGATCTACGAAGACGCTTACATATTTGCGCCCAATCTGCATGAGATGGGTCTGATGAGCCAAAGAGATTTTAATAATTATTTTGATCTGTTTCGCACCATGTCTTCACAGGTAAAGCCACCCGATCTGCTCATCTATCTGCGCGCCGGAATTCCAACGCTGGTATCGCACATTCAGACCCGAGGGAGAGATTATGAGGGTAGTATGAGCCTGGATTATCTCAAAAAATTGAATAAGAGATACGAAGATTGGATAGATAATTATACAGAAGGGCCGCTGCTCATCATTAATGCAGATAAGCTAAATTTTATAGAAAATCAAGAAGATCTGGCACGAGTTATAGAAATGGTGGATGGTGAAATAAATGGTCTCTTCAGTTGATCAGGGCATTCTTACTATGCTGGTATCATCATATTGAGCTGGAAATGAGTGCTGAAAGCCAAAGAACCAAACCAATATAGATAGTAATGTGATGAATATCAGATAAGTAATTAAGGCCGATTTCTTGTTTTGCTTTTCTAATTGCAGTTGTGGAATGGATCGATGCATGGAATTGAATTTTAAAAAAGGGACTATAATTTATAAAACGCCGAATTGTATTCTTTCCGTCCGTCACACCTTATCTTTAACTTTTGTGTAACAGATGAATAAAGCAAAGATAACACATTATGATTAATTTTAATATATCGAATGCAATTATTTAAAATTTTAGATGAATTAAAGCCGTTTCAGACGACTCTAGTGGCAGTTACAAAGACCCACAGTGCTACTGAAATCATGCCTTTGTACGAGGCCGGCCAACGGATAATGGGCGAGAATAGGGTGCAGGAGTTACTGCACAAAAAAGATGATTTGCCCGGAGATATTGAATGGCACATGATCGGCCACTTGCAGTCCAATAAAGTGAAGCAAGTGATCACTGAGGTCAGTATGCTGCAGAGCATGGACAGCGCAAAGCTGTACAAGACCTTACTAAGTCATATAGAATTGCGTGAGCAACCTCTGAAGGTATTGTTGCAACTTCATGTAGCTCAAGAGGAAACTAAATCGGGATTTTCACCTGCAGAATTGTTTGACTGGATAGACTCGGGATTTACGTCGCACGATGATATTGAAGTGTGTGGCATCATGGGAATGGCTACATTAACAGATGATCAGTCATTGATCAAAGGTGAATTTATCTCGTTGAGGAAAATATTTGACGAATTAAAAATGGGATTTTTTAAAGATCATTCGAGCTTTGCCCACTGTTCTATGGGGATGTCATCTGATTATAAATTGGCCCTGGAATGTGGCTCGACCATGGTGCGAATTGGTAGTAAATTGTTTGAAAAGTAAGAGATGGAAGATCAAAATAAGTACGCACGTCGCGGTGTGGCTGCAGGAAAGGAAGACGTACACCGTGCGATAAAGAATTTGGACCAGGGCCTGTATCCTACTGCTTTCTGTAAAATATTACCCGATTATATAGGCGGCTCTGACGACTATTGCAACATCATGCACGCAGATACGGCTGGCACCAAGACAGCACTGGCATATCTATATTATAAGGAGACAGGTGACATTAATATCTGGAAAGGTATAGTACAGGATGCCATCGTGATGAACACGGATGATATGGCCTGTGTCGGATGTATTGATAACATAATCCTGAGCAGCACAGTAGGGCGCAATAAGCATTTGATAGATGGTGATGTACTTTCGGTAATTATTAATGAGGCGGTTGCATTTGTTGAGAATATGCGCACGCATGGTGTTCATTTGCATCTGGCCGGCGGTGAGACTGCAGATGTCGGTGATATCGTCCGCACTCTTGATGTTGGTTTTACCGCATTTGCACGTATGCCGAGAAGTCGGCTGGTGATCAACCGCATTCGGCCGGGTCAGGTTATCGTTGGTTTTGCTTCATATGGCCAGGCCACGTATGAGCAAAGTTATAATTCCGGGATCGGTTCAAATGGACTGACTATGGCACGCCACGAACTGTTTGGAGGTGGTAAGTATAGTAAGACTTATCCGGAGACTTATGCACCTCAGACAGATCCAGAGGTTGTCTATACCGGTCAGCGGAGTGTGGAGGAAATAGTGGAAATAGATGGTAGCCCTTATTCACTGGGATCATTGGTACTTTCACCTACCAGGACCTATTTACCTCTCCTTGCGAAGATATTAGAACTATATCCGGGTCAACTGGGTGGTATCATCCACAATACAGGTGGTGCTCACACCAAAGTGCTAAAGTATCTCGATGAACCGGTGAGTATAATAAAGGATAATCTATTACCTGTGCCGCCAATTTTCAAGTTAATAGGCGATGAGGCCAATACTGATCTACGGGAGATGTATCGGGTATTTAATATGGGTACCCGGTTAGAAATCTATACTAATTCGGAAGTTGCTCAGGAGTTGATCACTATTTCGAGAGAATTTAATATTGAGGCAGCGGTAATTGGCAGGGTAGAGGAGTCATCAACAGATGCTCAGGTTAAACTTCGGTTGGAAGAAGGAGAAATCATTTATAATTAAGAAAAAACGAATGAAGAATTCCGGGGAGGGATTAAACAGACCTTTCTGCTTTTACTTTGATGATTACTTCCTCCTTTGGCACTTGCTGTACATATATCATGTACGCAACAACCATTAAAACAAGTAGAATTAAAACTTTTACAAAACCTTTCATCGGTTCAAAATGTCATGGGATTACTATGAAAAATAAGATTATAACTCGGCTACAGTAATAATACGTTCTAAAGATAGGGTTTGTTATTTTATTGCCCAAATATTTTTTGCTTTTCTGTGAAATAACCGTAGTTTATAACTTAGGTACCTTTAATTTTTAAATAAAAATGTTTACTCTGCCCAAATTTTTAATTTACATAGTTTCGAAAATAGTTTGTATTCAGGGAAACGATTTTTAGGTTAGGGTGAGGTATGGCATAAATTGCTAAACTTTACAGTGTAATGCATAAAATATTTACTTATATTTATCTTTTCTAGCAGGGACTTAGAAATTGTTTATAAGGAGCACTTTAATAAATTGGTGGCTGGAAATCAACAACTTATGTTAAGAGATATCACCTTTGGAACTATTTTTACTCAACTTCGCTTATAGCATCCGGAAGAATCTGAGAAACTCTCAAATATTTTTTCAAAAAACATTAAAAAAATCCAACGTATAATATTATCTTTGCAGTCGTTTTTCGGGAAAGCCCGATAAAATGCCAAAAATTTATTGCCAGTGTAGCTCAGTTGGCCAGAGCAGCTGATTTGTAATCAGCTGGTCGGGGG